>JALZAT010000128.1 GCA_030948185.1 Acidobacteriota bacterium | reverse complement strand
GGAGAGGAGTAGGCCTGACTCTACTTCGCCGCGGACCGTTTCTCCGCCAACGACCGAACAACACTCGCCGGCAGCGTCCCGGACACGGTGACCGCGTCTCCCGAGCTGTCGATCTTGAACCGCCGCAATACGGTGACGAGATCGGGCTGCTTCTCCTGCACCGCGAGCCGCCACATCGCGACGACGCCCTTCAGGGAGTCCTCGAGCAGCTGCCGCGTCTCGGCGTCGGGGCTCACGCCGGTCGCGACGAGCGCGAGGTCGTCGGAGTGGACGGTGGCCTGGAAGGAGAAGAACGTGACCGACTTCATCGCGCCGAAGAGAGCCGCGCCCGCCTCGCTTCCGTGGTGCGCGCTCCCGCCGCGGTTGAACCCGCTCTGGACCTGCGGGTAGCGGCCCACGTCGACGAGCGCCCACACGGAAGAGCCGCGGTCCACGCGGGAGAGCTGCCGGCCGAGCCCGGCGCCCGAGAGAAAGCCGGTGCCTCCCGCGCTTCGCGCCGCGAGAGCCGAGGCCACCGCGGACTCCGTCCCGCCGATCACGAGGCGCGTGCTCGCGAAAGCGACGGCGCCCTTGCCGTGGCTGGAGGAAGAGTTCTTTTCGGGCAAGAGAAAGTAGTCGCCCGCGGAGGTCGAGACGCGGGTCGCTCCGCGCGTGACCGCCGCCGCGGAGAGCCGCTCCGGATCGAAGCGCCCCTCGAAGAGAGCGAGAACCGGAGTTTCACCATATCCGCCGGAGGGCATGAGGCCCACCACGACCGCCGTGTCCACGTCATGGCGCGGCTTCAGGTTCGCCTCCTCCATGAAGCGTGCGGCCTCGCCGTTGCCTCCGACGTGGTCCGCGTCGTTGAAGAGGCGGCTCGCGAGCGGGCTCGAACGGAGCTCGTTGAATCGGATGACGGCCATGGAAGCCGCGTCGGCGGGGACGAGAGACAGCGCGTCGTCGGACGCGCGCGTCGCGGCCGAGATCGAAGCGGTCGATGCAAATCCGGCCGCGGCCACGACCGTGAGCAGGGCCAGGAGGCGGGCCGAGAAGCCGAAGCGCGAGCGTTTCATTTCAGAAGTCCTTTCTGGAAAAGAGCCAGCAGGCGAGGGTCAACGTCGCAAGTCCGAAGATCGCGGTCGATCCATAGACCGCCATCAGGTTCATGTTTCCAATTCCGTGAAGGGTCTGGTTGCCCGCCACGTGGGCGACCGTGGCGCGGCCAAGCTCGGCGGTCTTCGGGAACACCCAGTAGAGACCGTCGACGAGCCGCGCGGCCCACTCCTTCGACATGGCCGCGGAGATCTTCGTGTGGGCGGCGAGGATCGCGGAAAAGAAGAAAACGGCGTACGTCGCCATGAGGGAGACGCCCGTCGAAGACGTGACGACTCCGACGAGGAAGGCGAAGGCGAGCAGTGTGGCGATGGTGAACAGGATCGAAATGCCCGCATAGAAGAAGCGGCCGTTGGCGATGTGCGTCTTCCACACGATGATCAGCCAGAGCGATCCCATGAGGTAGATCAGGTTGGCGGCGGACAGCATCAACCCGGCCGCGTACCGGGAGAGAAGCAGCGGGACACGCCCGACCGGACGCGAGAGATACAGGTCGATCGTCCCCTTCTCCTGGAGCCTCGGGACGAGATGGGCCGTGGCGAAGAGCGCGAGGAAGGTCCCGACCAGATAGAGGAATCCTGAGAATCCGGACTCGAAGCCGAGGACGAGCCGGTCGACGTCGATCGTGCGGCTCCCCATCTCGACGGACTGCCCGAAGAGCTTCGCGCCGGCGAGGGCGCCGTTGACGATGTCGAGGTTGACGGCAGTGGCGAAGATCAGGATGAAGAGCGTCGAGAGCGTGAAGTACGCGATGAGCGTCCACCTCGCGGCGGCCTCGCGAAACACCTCCTCGATGCTTGCGGTCAGCGCTCTCATTTCTCCTCCCGTGCGTCCGCAGGGCCCGGCACGCTCTCGGCCGGACGAACGAGATCGACGAACACGTCCTCGAGGCTCGCCCGCAGCGGAGCGAGCTCGGAGAGCAGTGACCCGCGCGCGCGGACGGTGTCGACGACGGCGTTCAACTGGGCGAGGTCGCGCGCGGAGAGCTCCAGATGGCCGTTGACGCGCGTGACCTCCGCCCCCGTCGCCCGGACCGACTCGAGCAGGCTCTCGTCGAGGGGCGACACGGTCATGCGGTATCGCGACGTCTCCGCGGTCAGCTCGGTGATCGTCCCCTCGGCAACGACTTTGCCGGAGCGGAGAACCGCGACACGGTCGCAGGTGCGCTCGATCTCCGAGAGCAGGTGCGAATTGACGAGGATGGCACGCCCGCGCGAGGCCTCTTGGCGCAGGAGATCGCGGATTTCGCGGCGGCCCACGGGATCGACGCCGTCCGTCGGCTCGTCGAGCAGGAGGACGTCGGGCTCGTGGACCAGCGCCGCCGCCAGCCCGAGCCGCTGGGTCATACCTTTCGAGAATTTCTTCACGCGGACGTCCTTCCACGCGGCGAGGCCCACGCGCTCTAAGAGCGGAGGGATGCGGGAGCGAAGGGTCGCCCGGTCGACGCCCGACATGCGGCCGAAGATCGCCAGCGTCTCGCGAGCCGTGAGGTACCCGGGGAAGCGGTGCCCCTCCGGGAGGTATCCGACGCGCCTTCGGCTCCGCGGGTCCGCGGCGGGGATCCCGAAGAGGCGCGCCTCCCCCGAGGTCGGGCGGGTCAGGCCCAGCAGGATCTTCACCGTGGTCGTCTTCCCCGCCCCGTTCGGCCCCAGCAGACCGAACAGCTCGCCGGGCCGGACGTCCAGGTCGAGGCCGTCCAGGGCGAGGATCGTCCGTCCGCCCCAGCGGCCGGAATAGGCCTTCTTGAGCCCGCGGGCCTCGATCGGAAGTGCGTTCATTCCCTCTCTCTAACGGATAACACTGGACAAAGTTCGCGACTTCCGGGCCAGATTGACACAGCAAAGGGGGTTCTCTTCCCCGCCGACGTTGCAGCGACTCCGCGCCCGACAGACGCGCGCCCCGGCGCGCGTCAGATCTCATAGGAGAAGAAATAGCCGGGAAACGAGAGCGGGAAGTTCCTGGATCATCGAGGGAGAGAACTCCCGGGGTGAGGACCCCCTCACCCAGCC
>JALZAT010000088.1 GCA_030948185.1 Acidobacteriota bacterium | reverse complement strand
GTAATACGCCTCGAGGGATCCCGGAATCTCGAAGTGCACCACCGCCTCGATGTCCGGCCGGTCGATCCCCATCCCGAAGGCGTTCGTCGCGCAGACGACCTGGAGCCTTCCGGCCGCGAACGCGTCCTGGATCCGCGTGCGGGCGCGCTCGTCCAGGCCCGCGTGGTACGCCTCGGCCGCGAGCCCCGCGTTGCTCAGGGCTTCGGCGGCGCGCTCCGCGCTCTTCCGGGTCGCCGCGTACACGAGCGCGCGGCGGCTCCCGACGATCGCGGGAAGGCGCCGCCGCTTCTCGATCTCTCCGGAGACGCGCTGAACGTCCAGGTGGATATTCGGCCGGTCGAAGCCCGCGACGAAGACGGCCGGCTGCCGCATCCCGAGGAGCTCGACGATGTCGTCACGGACCTCGGGAGTCGCCGTCGCCGTGAAGGCGGCGAGGGGCGGCCGTCCCGGTTCGCCGTCGGCCCGGCGGCACGCGGTGGATGCGTCCGCGAGCGTTCGGTAGTCGGGGCGGAAGTCGTGTCCCCACTCGGAAACGCAGTGGGCCTCGTCCACGGCGAAGAGCGCGAGCGGCACGTCGCCGAGGAGCTCGCGAAACCCGCCGGACGCGAAGCGTTCCGGCGCGACGTAGAGAAGGTCGAGCTCGCCTGCCCGGGCTGCGCGCAGCGCGTCGCGGCGCTCGTCCGCGCCGCGGCCGGAGTGGATAGCGGCAGCGCGAATTCCGCGCCGCAGGAGATCGTCGACCTGGTCCTTCATGAGTGCGATGAGCGGCGAGACGACGAGCGTCAGTCCCGGCAGGAGCAGCGCAGGCAGCTGGTAGCCGATCGACTTGCCGGATCCGGTCGGCATCACCGCGAGCACGTCGCGGCCCGCGAGCACGGCGCGAACGACGTCCTCCTGGCCCGGGCGGAAGCTCGAATGCCCGAAGTGCCGGAGGAGGGCGGAGCCCGGCTCAGCGTTCCGACGGGGGGGAATGGAGTCTGGAATCATGCTGTTATGCTCGCCTTGCGGGCGACGGTTGGCGGCGACAGGTGGTCCCTACCACCTCTCTCCTACCACCTACCTCCTAAAATATGGAAACCATGTCGGTCGAGACCAACGATACCTCTGCGCTCGAACGTCGCGCCGATCGACGGGCGCTCGCGATTGTCGCGCACGTCGACCATGGAAAGACCACGCTCGTCGATGCGTTGCTCAATCAGTGCGGAACCTTCCGCGCGGGACAGCACGTGCATGACCTCGTCATGGACTCCGGGGAGCTCGAGAAGGAGCGGGGAATCACGATCCTCGCCAAGAACACCGCGGTCAAGTACCGGAACACGATCATCAACATCGTGGACACTCCGGGCCACAGAGACTTCGGTTCGGAGGTCGAGCGCATCCTGACGATGGTCGAAGGAGTGCTGCTGCTCGTCGACGCTTCGGAGGGGCCCCTCCCGCAGACGCGCTTCGTCCTGAAGAAGGCGCTCGAGGGCAACAAGCGGCCGATCGTGCTCATCAACAAGATCGACCGTGCCGACGCCCGGACGGCGGAAGTCGAGGAGGAGATCCACGACCTCTTCTTGTCGCTTGCGACGGAAGACCACCACCTCGACTTCGAGGTCCTGTACGGATCGGGCCGGATCGGATTCGCGTCGAAAGACCCCAACGCGACGTCCGGGGACCTCAAGCCGCTGCTCGACACTATCCTGAGTCACATCCCGGCGCCCGTCGTCGGCGACGCGCCCTTCAAGATGATTGTCGCGAACACGGACTATTCGGATTACCTCGGCCGCCTCGCGATCGGCCGGATTTACTCCGGAAGCCTGTCGCGCGCCATCGACCTCGCCGCGGTGCGCCCGGACGGCACGATCGTCGAGAAGGGGCGCGCCGGCAAGATCTACATGTTCGAAGGGATCGAGCGGGTCGAGGTCACCGACGCGTCCGCCGGAGACATCTGCATGATCTCGGGCTTTCCGGACATCGAGATCGGCCACACGATCCTCGACCTCGAGGAGCCGACGCCGCTGCCGGGCATCCGCGTCGACGAGCCCACTCTCTCGATGGAGTTCCGGATCAACGACTCCCCGATGTCGGGCATGTCCGGGAAATACGTCACGAGTCGCAACCTCCTCGAGCGGCTCGAGAAGGAGCTCGAGCGAAACGTCGGGCTGCGGATGGAGAAGACCCCGGAACCGGATTCCTTCCTCGTCCTCGGAAGAGGAGAGCTTTCCCTCGCGATTCTCGCGGAGACGATGCGTCGGGAGAGCTTCGAGTTCGCTCTCGGCCGGCCCCAGGTCATCTTCCGCCGCGACGAGAACGGCCAGCTCCAGGAGCCGTACGAGGAGCTCGTCATCGACTGCGGCGACGAGTTCACCGGCCCGGTCATCGCGGCGCTCGGAGAGCGCAAGGGCGAGCTGAAGCACCTTGGAAAACATGGGGACCGCACCCGCCTCGAATTCACGATCCCCTCGCGGGGCCTGCTCGGCTTCCGGCTCGAGTTCCTGACGCTGACGAAGGGCACGGGACTTTTGAACCACCTCTTCGACCAGTACGGCCCGCACAGAGGGCCGCTTCCCAATCGGACGAAGGGTGCCATGGTCGCCAAGGAAGGCGGCGACGTCACCGCCTACGCTCTCGACCGGCTCGGCGACCGGGGCACGTTCTTCGTCAAGCCGATGGACAAGGTCTACGGCGGGCAGATCGTGGGCGAGCAGGTCAAGGAAGGCGACATGGTGATTCAGCCGTGCGAGAAAAAGCACCTGACCAACATGCGGGCGTCCACCTCGGACATGGCGATCAAGCTCACACCGCCCAGGGAGCTCAACATCGAGCAGGCGATCGAATGGATCAACGACGACGAGCTCGTCGAGGTGACGCCGGCGTCGATCCGCGTCCGCAAGAGGATCCTGGATCACAGCAAGAGAAAGACCTCACAGAAGTCGCCCTCGTAAACGGGCGGGCGACCACAAGGGTCGCCCCTACACCTGCGGTGCGGCCCGCCAGCACGACATCACCCGCACACCTGCGGGTGCGGGGCCCGCCGGCCGGGTGACGACATCGCCCGGACACCGGCGGTACGGTGGCGCCGGCCGGGTGACGACATCGCCCGCACACATGCGGGTGCGGCCCGCCGGCCGGGTGACGACATCGCCCGGACACCGGCGGTACGGTGGCGCCGGCCGGGTGACGACATCGCCCGCACACCTGCGGGTGCGGCCCGCCGGCCGGGTGACGACATCGCCCGGACACCGGCGGTGCGGTGGCGCCGGCCGGGTGACGACATCGCCCGCACACCTGCAGTTGCCCCGTGCTGTAGGGGCGGGGCTTGTCC
Source organism: Acidobacteriota bacterium (assembly GCA_030948185.1). Lineage (GTDB taxonomy): Bacteria > Acidobacteriota > Thermoanaerobaculia > UBA5066 > Gp7-AA6 > JALYUA01. The sequence goes on along the minus strand of JALZAT010000088.1, from coordinate 7,989 downwards.
CCGCCCGCCCGGTCGTTCCCTGTTACTCGTTCATGGAACGAGCTCCGCCAGCTCGAGAATCTGCCGGCGGATTGCGGCTCTCCGGGCGAGAAGGCGGCGCATCGCCGGGCGGCGGAACACGAGGTGGAAGAGCGCCCACGCTCGGCCGGCGACGGTCTGGAGCGCTTCTCCGGTGGCCAGGGCGGACCAGCCCGCGAGGGGGACGACGACGAGGGCCGCCGCCGCTGTTGCCCAGCCCGCGAAGTGCCAGGCGACGGCCGCGCATGCGAGCCACGTCGCCGGAAAGAGGAGCATCGACAGGCACACTTTTGCCGTTGCGAGGACGTCTTCGCCGGGGGGGACGATGCGTTTCGCGATGATTCCCGCCAGGCGATACGCGGGATAGTGGATGAGCGCGCCGGCGAGCGCGAGCGGGAGGAAAAGCAGGGCGCCTGCATTCTGTCCGGCGAGCCGGGCGACGCCTCTCGCCCCGAGCTCGCCGGGTTCGAGGTCTTCGAGAGAGAGGCCTGCGGCAACGCGGCCCGCTTCGAACCGCTCGATCTGGCGCGAGATCGCGGCGAGTCTGTGGGGGTTGCCGACCGAGAGGGACCTGTGGCCGTCCGCGAAGCGCCGGCGGAGGGCAAGCTCGTCCGCCAGCGGCTCCGGGCCCGACGCGAAGATGCGTTCCGCCGTTTGGACGAGGGCGAGCGTCTCCGCCGTCTCGGCCTGCAGAGTCAGGGCGCCGAGCGCGGCGCCGATCGAGTCCGTCAGCGCATGAACCGCGGCGCCGGGAGGGTTGCCGCTTTCGTCGAGCGGGACGGGCTCGACGGCGAGGGATTCGCCAAAGACCACGAGCGCGTCGCTGCGGAACCGCTGTTTCCACGTGTAGTAGAGGCTCGCGGGGACGATCCTCGGCGGATCGCCGGCGGCGGCGGCGCCGAGGGCGATCCGTGCCGCACCCGTCTTCATGGGAAGCAGCTTCGGCGCGTCGTGCGAAGCGCCCTCGGGGAAGAGCGCCAGAGTGCCTCCCCGGGCGAGCAGGCGCCGCGCCGTCTCGAACGTCTCCCGATTCTTCGAGAGATCGGTCCCGGCGTCCTGCTGCCGGTGAACGGGGATCGAGTCGAACGCGCGCACGAAGGGGCCGATCAGCGGCATTCGAAAGAGCGGCGCCTTGGCGAGGAAAGAGACCGGGCGGGGCGCGAAGCAGAGGAGGAGAAGGGGATCCACGAGGCTGTTCGGATGGTTGGCGACGAAGATGACGGGCCCAACCGGGGGTACGCGCGACACGCCCTCCACTTCGATGCGCCGGAAGAAGATCCGAAGGGCGCGGGAGAAGAGGACGCGGAGAAGCCTTCTCACGCCGGGCGGTCGCCCGTCTTCGCCGCGAAGAGCCAGATCGCTCCCGAGATCGCGATGGCGACGGGGAGGATCAGGAACGCCGTCTGGAGAGACGTCCGGTCCGAGATGGCTCCGATGAGGGGGGAGAGGGCACGTCGCCCAGCAGGTGGATCGCGAGAATCGACAGCGCCAGGGCGGTCGCCCGTTCTCCCGGCTCGACGAGGTTGACGATCGCGGAGTTGATCGGCCCCGTCGACGCGAAGAGAAGCAGCTCGGTCACGACGATGCCGGCCATCGAGATCGACTTGCTCTCCGCGGTGAAACCGATGAAAGCCGCCGGCGCCGCGAGCACCGTGGCCAACCCCGACACCCACAGGTAGGCATTCTTCGAGCGCTTGAGCCACCAGTCGCCGAGCCAGCCGCCGCCGAACGTGCCGAGGAACCCGGTGACGACGACGATCGCGCCGAATTGCACCGTCGCGTCGGTCCGCGGCATCCCGCGCACCCGCTCGAGGAAGGCGGGCGCCCAGAACGCCATTCCGCCGAGCGCAAACGTGTACGCGCCGTAGCCGAGGACAGTCAGCACGTAGGGGCGGTTGCGGAGAAGGCGAACGTACGACGCCCACGCGCCGACGCGGGGAAGCGCGCCGTGCGCGGTCGAGCCCGGGTCCTGGGCGCCGCGTGGTGGATCGGACAGTCCGAGGCAGAGGGCGGCGAGCACGATCCCGGGAATCCCCGCGATGAAGAACGCGGCGCGCCAGCCGTACCGCGCGTCGACGAGTCCTCCGAGCACGTATCCGAGCGCGGCGCCGATCGGGATCGCCGCGAAAAAAACGGCGAAGATCCGCCCCCGCTTCTCGATCGGAAAATGGTCGGCGAGCAGGGCGGGCGCGATGGTCCCGTACGCCGCCTCTCCGATGCCGACGCTCGCGCGTGCGGCGAAGAGCCCCGCGAAGGATTGGGCAACTCCACCGAGCGCGGTCGCAACGCTCCAGATGGCCACGCCGGCGGCAAGGAGCCTAGGCCTTCCCCTGCGGTCGCCGAGCGTTCCGAAGATCGGCGACGTCAGCATGTAGACGAGGATGAAACCGGTCGCGAGCGCGCCGAGCTGCGTGTCCGTCAGCCGGAGCTCCGAGCTCTTGAGGCTTTCGACGAGCGAGGAGAGAACGAACCGGTCGAGGTAGTTGAAGAGGTTGAGAAGGGTCAGGACCGCGAGCGCGGCCCGGGGCCCCCGCAACCAGCCGCTCACTGCCCGGCGCTCTCCTTGGCGCGGGGACGCAGGGTCTCGTTGTCCACGTCGATCCAGCAGGGGATGGACGTCTGGAGCGTGAAGCCCACCTTCTCGTAGAAGCCTTTCGCGGTGAAGCGGCTGTCGAGGTAGACGCGCCGGATGCCCTGCGCCTCCGCCTGCTCCGCGAGCCAGGCGAGCAGCGCCCGGCCGTGGCCCTTTCCCCGGTCGTGCTCCGACGTGACGAGATCGTCGACGAAGAGGTGCTCGCCCCGGAAAAGAGTGTGCGTTCTCCGGACGCCCGCCAGGGAGACGAGCCGGCCCTCTTCGAACCCGCCGTAGATCCGGTAGCCTTCCACCTGCTGCCGCCGAACGTCGGCCAGAAACGTGTCCCGCCGGATTCGGTCGCGCAGCTGCGACATCAGCGGAAACGCCTCGGAGAGCTCGATGTCGGTCGCCAGTTCGCGAAATTCCATTCGGTTCTCCTGTCGAGCGAGGCGCCGGGGAAGATTATCGCCGCGGGCTCGAGAGACCCTTCAAGTGCGCCCGGCGGGCGAATACGTTGCCCGGTTTTCCGGGCCTTCCCACACGGTCACTTCGGCGACGCGCGACCAGCCGAGCGCGCCGGAAGACTCCAGACGCTCCGCGAAATGCCTCGCGAGGTTCTCGGCGGAAGTGTTCCGGCCGGTGAACGCGGGATGCTCGTTCAAGTACGTGTAGTCGAGCTCCCTGGCGATCGCGTCGAGCGCCGCGCGTGCCGCGACGAAATCGACGGCGATGTCGTAGCGCTGCAGCTTGTCCGATTCGAGGACCGCTTCGACGCGATAGGAGTGCCCGTGGAGCGGCTCGGGCCCTCCCTCGTACTCGATCAGGTTGTGCGCGGCCTCGAATCGGGCGGAGACCGTGACGCGGTACATGGCGAGAGGTATCAGCCGTCAGCTGTCAGTGATCAGCCAACCAGGACCGTCGCCTCGCGTGTGACGGACATTCCCGCCTGTGCTTCGGGCGGGATCGTCAGCAGGCGCTCGAGCACTTTTTTGGGCGTCGTCGTCTCGCCGGCGGACTGGTCGAGGTTGACCTCGAACCGCAAGCGCGATCCTCCGGGGCCCGTCTCGAGCGACAACGCCCGCAGCGCCGGCACCGCCTCGCGCCAGCCGTGGGCCAGCGCTTCGCCGGCTCGCGCGATCTGCTCGTCCGAGTCGAGGCGGACGGCGTAACGCGCCGACTTCACGACCCTGGAGAGCGACCGGTCCGCGGGACCGAGTTCGCGGACCTCCAGCACGGAGATCCCCTCCGGGAGCTTCGCGGAGACGAGCGCGGCTGCGTCGGCGGGGAATCCCGACACCGCCTCGACGTCGAACACCTCGTGCAGGCTCTCGAGGCCGAGCGGGAGGGCCGGGCCCATCGAGAGCTTCATGTGCGGATTGAATCCCTCGGAGTAGCGCGCCGGCAGCCCGGCGGCGCGAATGGCGCGCTCGAAAACGTCCATGGTATTGCGATGCGAAAGGAAACGGGCGTCTCCGGCTTTCGCGAACGCAATGCGGTAGCGGCGCGGGGTCCCCGTGAAGACGCGAGGCGTCCCGGCCGCCGACGGCAGATCCGGCATCGCCTTCTGCCGGTAGGCGGCGCCCTTCGCCACGTCGCGGTAGGCGGAAGGATCGTCGGCGCGAGGGCCGGCTTCGGGGACCCCGAGGGAGGGCATCGCCGTGGCGAGCACGGTGTCCTCGCCGTTGCCGGGTACCCCGCACGCGTAACAGTGTCCCCATTTGCAGTCCTCGGTCCGCATTTCCTTCTTCGCCTTGATGAGCTCGATCTGGAGAAAGCGCTTGCGGATCGAGACGTCGAGAATGTCCCACGGAAGGATCTCGTCGAGCTCGTAGGCGCGGAGGTACGACTCCTTCGGGATGCCCTCGGTCTCGAAAGCCTTCATCCAGAGGTCGTAGCGGAAGTGCTCGCTCCAGCCGTCGAACCTGACGCCCGATTTCCAGGCCGTGTGAAGCACGCGCGCCATCCGCCGGTCCCCGCGGGAGAGCACGCACTCGATCTCCGCCTCGCGCGGTTCGTGCCATTTGAGCTTCGCTCCGCGGACTCCGCGGAAGCGGTCCTTCAGGTACGCGAGCTTTCGCTCGAGGACGTCCACCGCGTCGAACGGCGCCCACTGGAACGGCGTCCACGATTTCGGCACGAAGGAACCGACGGAGACGTTCACTTCCTTGCGCCCGTGCCTGCGTCCCTGCTGCAGGATCCCGCGGACGAGCGTCACGAGCTCTTCGAGATCCGGCCCGGTCTCCGTCGGAAGGCCGATCATCGTGTAAACCTTGATCAGGTCCCATCCGCGCGAGAACGCGAAGTCCGCCGCCTGGATCATGTCGGCGTTCGTGAACGTCTTGTTGATGACGCGGCGCAGCCGGTCGGATCCGGTCTCCGGCGCGAACGTGAACCCGGACTTGCGGACCTCCGAGACGGCGTCGGCGAGCCCGACGGAGAACGCCTCGGCGCGCAGCGACGGCAGCGAGATGGAGACGCGCCGGTCGGAAAGCTGCGGCGCGAGGCACTTCACGAGCGGCTCGATCTGCGAATAGTCCGCCGTCGAGAGGGAGAGGAGCCCGACCTCGCTCCAACCCGATTCCGCGATGAACTTCTTCGTCATCTGCTCGACGTCGGCCGGGTCGAGCTCCCGCACCGGCCGGTACCAGTAGCCGGCCTGGCAGAAGCGGCAACCCTGCGTGCACCCGCGCATCACTTCGAGTCCCAGCCGGTCCTGGACGATCTCGACGGAAGGCACCATGGGTTTCTCGGGGTAGTAGTCGGACTTGAGAACGGGCACCCAGGTGCGCTTCGGCCGTTCGGGCGCGCGCGCGTCGTTGCGGGCGATCGAGACGATCCGCCCGTCCTCGCGGTAGGCGACGTCGTAGAAGCTCGGGACGTAGACGCCCTCGATCTGCGACAGCCGGGCGAGGAGGTCGCGCCGCGACAGGTTCGCTCCGCGCGCTTCGCGGTACGCGTCGAGGAAGAGGGTGAGAGCCTCCTCGGCGTCGCCGATCAGGAACGCGTCGAAGAAATCGGCGATCGGTTCGGGGTTCGCGGTGCAGGGCCCGCCTCCGAGAACGATGGGATCCGACTCGCGGCGGTCGTGCTGCCACACGGGGATCCCCGCGAGATCGAGCATGTTCAGAATGTTCGAGTAGTTGACCTCGGCCTGGAGGGAGAAGCCGAGCACGTCGAAGTCCGCCGCCGGAGCGAAGCTCTCGGTCGAGAACAGCGGGATGCCGCGCTCGCGCATTTTCGCCTCGAGGTCGGTCCATGGGGCGTAGACGCGCTCGCACGCGAAGTCGGAGCGCCGGTTGACGAGCTCGTAGAGGATCTTCAACCCGGTGTGGCTCATCCCGATCTCGTACGTGTCGGGGAACGCCAGCGCGAGCGTGACGGCCGCCGACCCGAGATCCTTGCGCACGACGTTGCGCTCCAGACCGATATACCGGCCGGGCTTCTCGACCGTCGGCAGGATCGGGTCGAGACGGGAGCGCAGCGAGGCGTACTTCATGGAACCCGCGATTATAGGCTTTCGGCCGCGGCGTTCGCTTCGCGAACGGGCGGCCGAGAGAGCGCTTCGCTTGGAACGGACGAAGCGCCGGCTTAGAGGTACTTGAACCCACTCCCCGTGTTGAAGAGCACGATGCGTGAGTCCGGGTCGAGCTTGTTCGAATCCCGCAGCGCTTTCGCTGCGGCCCATACCGCGCCGCCTTCCGGCGCCACGAACAGGCCTTCCGCGGCGCCGATCTCGTCGCAGGCGAGACGCATCGCGTCGTCGGAGACCGCGATCGCGGTGCCGTTCGATTCCCGCACGGCGGAGAGGATCAGGTCGTCCGCGTAGGCCTTCGGGACCCGAAGGCCGGACGCGTACGTCGTCGCGTTCTCCCATTTCTCCGAGACCGGTTTTCCCGCTTCGAAGGCGCGCGGGATCGGCGCGCACCCCTCGGCCTGGACCGCGATCATCCGCGGGCGCTTTTTTCCTATCCAGCCGAGAGCCTCCATCTCGTCGAACGCCTTCCACATCCCGATGAGACCGGTGCCGCCGCCGGTCGGATAGAGGACCGCGTCCGGAAGCTCCCAGCCGAAATCCTCGGCGAGCTCGTACCCCATCGTCTTTTTGCCCTCGACGCGGTACGGCTCCTTCAGAGTCGACACGTCGTGCCATCCTTCTTCCTTCGCGCGGGAGGCGACGAGCTTCCCGCACGCGTCGATCAACCCGTCGACCATCGTCACCGAGGCGCCGTGCCGCTCGCACTCGACGCGGAAGACGGGCGGCGTGTCCGACGGCATGAACACGTGGCACGCGATGCCCGCCCTGGCGGCATACGCCGCCGCGGCGCCGCCCGCGTTGCCCGCCGTCGGAAGCGCGATCGCCGCGAGGCCGAGCTCCTTCGCCCGGGAGACGGCGGCGGAGAGCCCCCGCGCCTTGAACGAACCGGAGGGATTGTTGCCTTCGTCTTTGATCCAGAGGTCGGTGAAGCCGAGGCGTGAGCCCAGCCGCCGCGCGGGAAGGAGGGGCGTCGCGCCTTCGCCGAGCGAGACGACGTTGCCCGGTTCGAGCACCGGCATCATCTCGTGCCATTTCCACATCGAGCGCAGCCGGCCGACGCTGGAATCCCGATCGAGCGGCGGCGGTTTGTAACGCGCGAAGAGGGGCCCGGCGCAGACGGCGCACAGATTCGCGCCCGAATCGCGCTCGGCCCGTTGGCCGCAGCGCGTGCATTCGAGGTGGGTGAATGAGGAAAACGCACTCATGGCGCGCGAGAGGCTATCAGGAGGAGGGGGAGAGAGACGTGGGGGAGAACGGCGGAACGGAGATTCGGCGCGACGAAGTATACCAGCAATCATCGATCCTCGATAGCTTGACGCTCTCGAGAATCGGAAGGGATAATCGCGAGCGGCCATGGAATTGAACGACCACCTGCGCGAGATGTTGAAGGAGCTGGGACAGGCGATCAACGAGTCGATCTCCGGCTCGGGGCGCGTCCACGAGTCGATCCAGCGCATCCGCGACGAGGGCTACAACCTGTACATGGTGCTCGACGCCAAGGTGGGCGTGAACAAGCGGGAGCCGCGCTCCGGCCGCAAGCGGCTGCGAGCCGCCGGCGGAGAAACGGAATCGCGAGAGACGCTGGTCGAAGAGCGCGCCGCCTTCCGGATCAACGTCAAGGACCTCCGGATCCTGAAAGACCTTGGGATCGACCCGACGCGCAAGGTCCGCACGCGCCGAACCGCCGCCGCAGCGCGCCGCCGAACGGTCGCCGCGCGACGAGCTGTCCGATAAACGTCGCCTTCACTCCGCTTCGCTGCGTTCCGGCTCCCGCCGCGTCAGGCTCCTCCCTCCCTTCGGTCGGGAGACTCCTAACGCGGCGAGCGGATGAACGAGTGAGGCGCATTACTCCTCTCCCCCG
>JALZAT010000009.1 GCA_030948185.1 Acidobacteriota bacterium | reverse complement strand
CGGCCGGCCTTCACGAGGCCGGAGATCTTGTCGATGGTCGCCTGGGGAACGCCGGCCTTCGAGAGGTCGGCAACCGAGGAATAGGGACGGCCGGCGATGATCTTTTTCGCCGTCGCTTCGCCGACGCCCGGCAGCGCCTCGAGCTCCTGCTGGGACGCCGAATTCAGATCCACTTTGGCCTTCGCCGCCTGAGCCACCGAGGGGAGGAGTGCCGCGACGAACGCGGCTACGAAGAGGGGAACGATGAGACGAGCGCGTGTTTTCATGGAATCTCCTTCTGCGCCGGCAAGCCTATCCCGACCGTCGCCTTCGCTGATTCATTTAGGCGAACGGAGCTCCCTCGACATGACAGAAAGAGAAACGCGGCACCGGCCGCGCGCGGAGGAGGAAATCGGTCCCGTTTCTCAGGAACCGGCTGAAGGACCCTTGCGGATGCGGATCGAACCCGAGGACGTCCGGACCGTCACCTTGGGGCCGCCGCCGTTCAGGCTCCCCGAGCCCTGCTGCGAGCCCGAGCGGCGGGTCACGGCGATCTCCGGAAAATCCGAGCGGATCGCCGTTTCGTCGAGGTCGGCGTCGAGCGCCGTCAGGTCGAGGTCGCCCTTGAAGTTCGCCGGGACGATCAGCGTCACGTCCCCGCCGGCGTTTCGGATGGAGATGCCGCCCCGGGGCTCGCGCGTCAAGATCGTGACGCGAACCTCACCCCCGCCCGTCTCCGCGTGAACGCTTCCCTCGACCGCCTGGAGCACGATGTCCCCGCCCGCCGTCTTCGCTTGCGCCGAGCCGGAGACCCGGCCAAGCCGGATGTCGCCGCCCGAAGTCTGGGCGACGGCGGCGCCCGCCACGTTGCCGGCGTGGATGTCGCCCGCGAGCGTCTGCGCGTGCAGCTCGCCGCCGACGGGGCCGATCTCGATGTCCCCGCCATAACTCTTCAGGTCCGCCGGGCCCGCCGCCGAGGCGACGTGGATCTCGCCGGAGTGCGTCAAGATCGTCACCCTGCCGCCGACCCGTCCGATCCGGTAGCTCCCCGTGCCCTCCGTCGCGATGAAGTCGCCGGCGACGTCGCCCTTGACGATTTCTTCGTCGGGGTCCACTTCTCCGTGCCGCCGGGCGCGAGGGGCGACGACGGCACGGGGACGCGTGATCACGCGGACCTGCGGGGCGGGAATCGACACTGTGGGCACGCGAACCGCCCAGGTGCGCCGGGCGAGCAGCTGCCGGACGTCGGACTCTTTCGAGCCCGCCGCGAGCAGCGCGATGCGCCCATTCAGGTTGGAGAGTCGGACCTTCGCTCCGCCTCCGCCGATCGATCCGCGGTACTCGCCGCCGGGGATGACGAACTTCATCCGCCGGGTCTCCCGCTCGACTTCCCGCATGGACTCGCGGACCTGCACGTCGACGGTCTTCATCGCCTCTTCGAGCTCCTTCTGGAGCTGTTCGACGTCGAGGATCGCGTCCGAGCCGTCGCGCTGGATCACGACACGCCGGGGAGTGCGCGCGGCCCGAGGGGGAATTTCCGCCTTCGGGGGCTGAGGCGCCTCCGGCGGCTCCGGCGGAACCGCCGCCGCCTGAGCCGGCAGCGGGAAATTCGATTCGATGCTGCCGTTCATCGTGGAGGCCGTGAGGTCGAACCGCGCGTCCTTCGGGAGAACGAGCGAAACGGAGCCGGAAATCGTCTTGAGCTCGAAATTGGATCCCGAGGGAGCGGCATCCGCGGCGACTTCGACCTTTCCGTTCACCGTCTGCGCGCGCACGTCCCGGCGAGAGCCGCGAACGACCACGTTGCCGTTCACGCTCTGCGCCTCGAGCTGGCCGTCGACGCCCTGGACGCGGACTTCGCCATTGACCGTGTGAAGGATTGCGATCACGCCCGGGGGCACGACGACGTCGAACCGGATGCTGATCCGGCAGTCCGGGCAGCGCGCGGAACGCTTTCCGCGCCATACAGAGTCCTTCGGGCGTTCGCGGTGGCGCTCGCCTTCCATTTCGGGCCACTCGGTCTCGAGCGAGAGCTCGTCGCCGTCCCGGGACTGCACGATCCGCGTTTTCGCGAGGGCCTCGTCGGCGCGGGCCGATGTCGAAGCCGTCACGGTCGTATTGCACACCGCGGAGAACTCGCGGCCGCCCGAGACCACGACGTCGCCGGACACGTTTTCCACCCGGAGGGTCGAGCGAGGAGGAAGCGTTCCGTTGAAACGGTCGGTCCGGCGCGCGACGGCGTCGTCGGCGCGAAGGATCGCCGTGAGAAGCATGATCAGCAGCCCGATCGCGAACGCGATCCAGGGCCCTGGGCCCGCCAGCGGATCGCGGCGCGGTCGAGAGCGGCGCGGGTCGGAGGGCACGGGCGCGAAGAACGAGCTGCGGGAGTTTCGGTTCATCGTCTCTGGAGACGCGACAACGGGCATGGAGTTACGCAAGTCAGAACTCGATGCCCTTGAGGGCGGACGCGGCCTTCGCCCGCACGTATCCATTCTCCGTCGGATCGAACGCCTTTTCCCGGAGCGACTCGATGGTCTTCGCGTCCGGCACTTCCTTCGCCGCGGCGGCGAGAGCGTCGACGGCGACGAGCCGGACGCCGGGGTTCGAGTCGTTCGAGAGCGCGTCGAGGAATGCGGACCGGATCTCGGGCGTCATCCGGAAGCCCGCCAGCGCGTCAGCGGCTTTCTTCCGCACACCGGGGTTCTGGTCCTTCTTCAGCGTCGCCGTCAAGGCGCGCACGATGTCGGGAGACGCCGGCGTCTCGCCGGTGCCGTAGTGGGACGAGACGAGCTCGATCGCGCGGGACTTCTCGCCGGACGTCTGCGCTCCGCGCGAGACGAGGTAGGCGACGAGGCTCGCCATCTGCGGGTCGTCGGGCCGGCCGACCACCGTCCTGTGCGCGGTGACGTCGAAGCTCACGCCGATTCGCCCCTCCCGATCCGTGGGACGGTACGAGACGTTCGAGAGCGCGCCGGCCTTCTCGAGCGCCGCCGGGTAGGTGAGGGATGCCGTAGTCGGAGCTGACCCGCCGCGGGCGGGGAGCCCGTGCGCCGCCCACCATCCGCCGAGCGCCGCGATCACGACCGCCGCCGCCTCCGCGAGCGGCCTCACGAACCGCCTGCGTGGTCTCGCGGAGAATTCCTTCAGGCGCATCCGGAGCATCTCGTCGTCGATCAGGGCGAGGGTCCTTCTCCGAAAATCGGGCGACACGGGCAGGTCGGGATCCTCCCCGAGGAGGGACCATGCCGCGTCGATCTTCTCGAGCTCCGCCCGGCAGGCGGCGCAGGTTTCGAGGTGCTCGGCGAGCTCGCGGCGCTCCGGGCCCGCGGCGTCGCGAAGCACGCCGATCCGGTCATCGATCGCGAACGCGATCAGTTCGCGGCATTCCATGCGGTGTCTCCTTCCGAAAAACGGGCCTTGAGCGTCTCGACGGCCCGGAAGATCCGTGTCTTGACCGCGCCGACGGAGATGCCGAGGACATCGGCAATCTCCGAGTAGGGGAGTCCGTGGTACCGGGCGAGCACGAGGGCTTCGCGCTGCTCTTCCGAGAGGCCGTTCAACGCCTCCCGGACCGCGGCTCGGCGCTCCCGGGACAGGAGCTTCGCCTCCGCGCCATCCCCTTTCTGGGACGGCTCCGGGATCGCTTCGAGGGGGACGACGGTCGCCCGGCGGTCGCGCCGGCGACGGTCGCGGCAGGCATTGGCGGCAATGGCGAAGAGCCAGGAGGAAACCTCCGCCCGCCCGTCGTACTGATGCGCCCGCGTTATCACCTTGACGAAAACCTCCTGCGTGACTTCTTCGGCCATGCCCCGGTCCGAAAGAAGCCGATCCGCGAAGCGAAGGAGCGCGGGCGAATATCGCTCGAAGAGCTCCGCCGCCCCGTCCGTGTCTCCCCGGCGGATGCGTTCGAGCAGTCTCCGGTCCTCGGAGCCCGCGGTCAGGTCCTTCACCATCCGTCCGGCACGGCATACCCGGAGACGCCAGGCGGGAGCGAAGGTTTCGCCCACCGAGGCGGCCGCAAATCCCGGGGATCCGGCCTCTCCTTTCAACCGTATGATGTCCGAAAGCCTCCAGGGGCTCTTTCCCGGTCCGTCAACGCTCGTAATTGGGAGGTCCGATGAGCGCAAGTTTTCCAGCGCGTAGCGACGGCCGCGCGGCGGCGCTCGCCAAGGCCCGCCGGCGCATGGGAACGTTCTTCCAGCCGAACCAGGTCCTCGGCCGGCGCAACGCGATCGGCTGCGTGGCGCTCGAGATCACACAGCGCTGCAATCTCGACTGCACTCTCTGCTACCTGTCGGAGAACTCCGAACGCGTCAAGGACATACCGCTCGCCGAGGTGTACCGCCGGATCGACGAAATCGCCGGCCAGTTCGGCGCCCCGACGGCCGTTCAGATCACCGGCGGAGACCCCACACTCCGAAAGCGGGAGGAGCTCGTGGCGATCGTCCGGCGGGTGCGGGAGCGGGGGCTTCTCCCGACGCTCATGACCAACGGGATCAAGGCGACCAGGGATCTTCTCGAGGAGCTCGCGCAGGCCGGATTGAACGACGTCGCGTACCACGTCGACATGACCCAGGAACGAAAGGGTTACGCGTCCGAGGAGGATCTCGACGCCGTCCGGGAGGAGTACATCGAACGGGCGCGGGGGATTCCGATCGCCGTCATTTTCAACACGACTGTCTGTCGCGAGAACTTCGACGACATCCCGCGGCTGATCCGCTTCTTCCGCCGGCACGCGGACGTCGTCGGCATGGCCTCTTTCCAGCTCCAGGCCGACACCGGCCGGGGCGTCCTCCGCGAGCGGGACCGGGTGATCTCCCTGGAGACCGTCCGCGCGCAGATCGTGGAAGGCGCGGGGACGCCGATCTCGTGGGACACGATTCTGATCGGCCACCCGGCGTGCCACCGCATCGGGATCACGCTCGAGGCGAATGGCAACCTCTACGACTTGAACGACGACCCTGCGTTCTTCAATCGATTTCTTTCCGATTTCCAGCACGTGATGCTGGACCGCCGGGACCCGAGGCGCGCCGTCGGCGCGCTGCTCGGGGAGCTCAAGCGCCGGCCCGCGTGGGTAGGCCGCGCTATCTCGTTTTTTCTCCCCAAGCTCTGGAAGATGCGGCGCGACCTCGTCGCGTCGCGGGGCCGTGTCCACAAGCTCTCGTTCTTCGTGCAGAACTTCATGGACGCGACCGCGCTCGAACCCGAACGCATCCATGCCTGCTCATTCATGGTGATGACCGGAAACGGCCCGATCTCCATGTGCGCGCACAACGCGCGGCGCGACGAGTTCATCCTGAAGCCCGTTCCCCTGACGACGGACGCCGGGCCCGCGATCTGGAATCCCCTGTCCGGAAAGACGCTGCCGGTTCTTTCCGGCGCGACCCAATCCCCGACCCATGGAGAAAGAGAGCTCGCATGAAGAGACGCGCCGTCGCGCCCGCTTCCGCCGTCCTGCTTCTCGCCCTCGCCGGATGCGCCGTCAACGTTCCTCCGCCGAAGACGGCCGCCGCCGCGGGAGCCGCTGCCCCGGCTCCAAATGCCGACGCGGCCTCCGTTGAAAAGGGCTGGGCGAGGGTGCTCTCGCGGTACGTCGACGACTCCGGGAAGATCGATTTCGTCGGGGTGTCGAAGGACCGCGCGGATCTCGACGCCTACGTCGGGTGGATCGGCCGGGTCTCGCCCGCGAACACGCCCGCCGCGTTTCCGACGAAAGACGCTCGCCTCGCGTACTACATCAACGCCTACAACGCGCTCGCCATGTACAACGTGCTCGAATCCGGAATGCCGAAGGATTTGAACGCGGTGAAGGTGCGGTTCTTCTACCGCAACAAGCTCGGGATCGGCGGCGAGAAGATGTCGCTCTACGACCTCGAGAACAAGATCATCCGGCCCATGGGTGATCCCCGCGTCCACTTCGCGTTGAACTGCATGGTCCGAGGCTGCCCGCGCCTGCCGCGCGAGCCGTTCCGCGCCGACCAGCTCGAGCTCGAGCTCCAGGCGACGGCCCAGTATTTCTTGAACGAGCCGCGTAACGTGGAGGTGCAGGCCGACAAGCAGACCGTGCGGCTCTCACAGATCCTCCAGTTCTACACGGAGGACTTCCTGAAGAAATCGCCCAGCCTGATCGGTTACGCGAACCAGTATCGGGAATCGAAGATCCCGGAGGGGTACAAAGTCGACTTCATCCCGTACGACTGGATCCTGAACCAGAAGTGAGGCTCGCGCGGAAAGCGCTTCGGTTTTTCATCGGGACGGTCCTCGTCGTGACGGCGGTGGGAAAGCTCCTGGACCTGTCCGGGTTCGCCAGGGTCATCGGAACGTACCGGGTCTTCGCGGATGCCGTCCTGTTTCCCCTCGCGGTCGTGGTGCCGGTCGCCGAGCTCGTTCTCGGCGTCTGGCTGTTCTCGGGACGGAGGCCTTTTTCGGCGGCGATGGCCGCGTTCACCATGCACGTCGCATACGCCGCGTGGTCCGCGTCGGCTCTCGCGAGGGGACTCAAATTGTCCAACTGCGGGTGCTTCGGGGTGTTTCTGCCGCGGCCGCTCGGCTGGTCGACGGTCGTGGAGGACCTCGTGATGGCGCTCTTGTGCGGCACGCTCGCGGCCCTTTCCCGGTCCGCCCTTTCGAGCGCGGCGAGGTCCGCGTGAGACGCCCCGTCGCCGTCGCCGTCGCCATCGCCGCCGTCGCTCTCACCCTGTTCGCCGCGGCGGCCCGAGCGGAGATGCCTCCCGATTCGGCCTTCGCCCCCTGGTTCGCATCGCGCGGGGTGTCCGTCGAGATCGCGAAATCGTCGTCCGGGCCGCCCTGGATCCGCGGCCGGGGCGAAATCCCGGCGCCCGCGTCGAAGGTCGCCGCGGCGCTCTCGGATTTCCGGCGGTATCGCGAGCTGTTCGCTCCCGCGGTGAAGAAGGCGGACGTGCTGGAGTCCCAGGGAGGCGGAAACGCCGCGCGCCTGCATTTCGTCTGGCCCTACCCGTTTCCCTACTCCAACCGCGACGCCGTGGTCCGGTACGAGGCGGGGGAAGTGAACGGCGCGTACCGCATCTCGTGGCGCGACGACGCCCGCCCCGGGGACCCGAAGGAAGGCACGCGCATCGAACGGGTGGAGGGGGAAACCCGGATCGAGCCTGCGGGCGCAGAGGCGTGCCGCGTGACCTACCTCTACTTCGGCGACCTCGGCGGGAAGTTCCCGGCGTGGGCGCAGGAAAAGGCGTGGCGCGAGGAGCCGGTTCAATATTTCCGCGCGATCCGCCGCCGCCTCGGGCTGGCGGACCTGCCGAAGGAGGAGAGAGGAGGAAGGTGAGAGGTGAGAGGGCGGCGGATTTGCTTTCGTCCTCTGACCTCTCTCCACTGACCTGCCGTGTCGGCGCGTATAGTCCGCCGCGTGGGCGCCAACTTCAACGTCGTCGATTTCGCGATCCAGCTCGCGGTCATCCTGTTCGCCATCTCCTTCCACGAGTCGGCGCACGCGTGGATGGCGCTGAAGTTCGGCGACTCCACGGCGAAGGACCTCGGCCGGATTAGCCTCAACCCGATCCGGCACATCGATCCGTTCGGAAGCGTCATCCTTCCGATCCTCCTGTATTTCACGTCGGGCCTGCTCTTCGGGTACGCCAAACCGACTCCGGTCCGGCTGGAGAACACGAAGAATCCGCGGCTCGCCGACCTCGCGGTTTCGGCCGCCGGACCGTTGTCCAACCTTTTCCTCGCGATCATCGGGGTTCTGGGTCTCGTCATCCTGCGCCGGCTGCCTCTCGGCCCCTCGGTGCAGGCTCCACTGTGGCAGGTTGCTGTCGCTTTCGTCCGCGTCAACGTCAGCCTCGGCGTGTTCAACCTGATCCCGATTCCTCCGCTCGATGGCAGCTGGGTGCTCGCGGCCGCGTTCGGCGAGCCGGTACGGCTTTTCTTCCAGCAGATCGGGCGGTTCGGATTTCTCATCCTGCTCGTCCTCTCCTATACCGGCATCCTTTACCGCTTCATGGGACCAATCATGAATGCCATCTTCCGGGTGATCGAGGCACTCGTCGTGTGACGGAGAACGACGTCGAAAAGAGCCTGCCTCCCGTCGAGATCCCCGCCTTCTCCGGGCCGCTCGATCTCCTCCTGCACCTGATCCGCGTCAACGAGGTCTCGATCACCGACATCCCGATCGCGGAGATCACCGAGCAGTACACGGCGTACCTCGACGCGATGCGGGAGCTCGACCTCGACGTCGCGTCCGACTACATCGCGCTCGCGGCCGAGCTCATCTACGTCAAATCGAGGATGCTCCTGCCGCGCGCTCCAGGAGAGCCCGAGGAAGACCCGCGGTTCGACCTTGCGCGGCGGCTCCTGGAGTACGAGCGATACAAGCAGGCAGCCGAGTCGTTCCACGAGATCGACTCGCTGCGGGCCGGTCTCTGGTCCCGTCCCCGAACGGAAGTCCCGCGCTCGGCCGAGGGAGAGACGCTGGAGGTCTCCCTCTTCGACCTGATCGACACCTTCCGCCGGGTGACGGACCGGTACCGCCTGGCGCATCCGCCGGCGATGGAGATCCACCACCTGCGCTTCTCGGTCGGCGAGAAGATGCTCGAGCTCGTCGAGAGGCTCGAAAAGACGGGGACACCGCTCCCGCTGCTGGAGTTTCTCGGAGCGATGCGTTATCGCGCGGAGGCCGTCACATCCTTCCTCGCGACGCTGGAGCTCATTCGGCTCGGGATCGTTCGCGTGTTCCAGGCGGCCCACTTCGGCGAGATCCACGCGACACGGACGGAGGCGCCCTTCTCTCCCGAGCAGGTGCGCGATACTTACCGCTGAAGACCTGAAGACCTGAGGAGCCATCCCGCATGTCGGAAATTCCTTCGGAAGAAGCACAGCCCCCCGCGATGCCGGCTCCAGGCACGGCACCGGGGGACGGCGACGGCGACGGAAGCGCCGGGACGCCTCCGGCCGACGAGCCCGAACCGCCGCCGAGGCCTCGAGAGACCCGCGCCGCGAAGATCCGGGACGCGGTCGAGGCTCTCCTGTTCTCCTCACCCCGGCCCGTCGCTGAACGCGACCTCGCCAACGTGCTCGAAGCGACCCCGGAGGCCGTCCGGGAAGCTCTGGGGGGCCTCGCCGCGGAAGCGGACGTCCCGGGACGCGGCGTCCGTCTCGAGCAGGTGGGCGGCGGCTGGCGGTACGTCACCCGTCCCGAGTTCGACTCGCTCCTGCGGAAGTACCATGACGTCACCGAGCGCAGCCGGCTCTCCCTTGCCGCCCTGGAGACGCTCGCGATCATCGCCTACCGGCAACCGATCACGCTTCCCGAAGTCCAGGAGATCCGCGGAGTGAACTCCTCCTCCGTTCTGAAGACCCTCTTCGAGAAGAAGCTCATCACGACGGCGGGCAAGAAGGCTGTGGTCGGGACCCCCTTCCTGTACCGGACGACGCCGGATTTCCTGGTTCGGTTCGGCTTGAACGAGCTCGAGGAGTTGCCGAAGCCCGAAGAGATCGAAGAGGACCTCGCCGCGACCCTCCCCGACGAGACGGCCGCCGCGCTTCCGCCTCGAGGCCCCCGCGAGGAAACCGGGGGCGGTCCGGCCGGCGACGACGACGACGACGATCCGGACGAGGACGAGGAGGTCGTCCGCGAGATCGCCGAAGTCGCCGAGCCCGAGTTCGAGGACGACGACGAGTTCGAAGAGGAAGACGAGTTCGACGAGGACGACGAAGACGACGACCTGGACGAGGATGACGACGACGAGGACGACGAGGAGGAAAAGAAGAAGACGAAGAAGAAGAAGAAGAAGAAGAAGAAGTAGAGGACCAGGCACCTCCCGACTCCACGCGCCTTCTCATCTTCTGAGCACCTCCATGCCTCCCATCCGACTGCAGAAGCTTCTCTCCCGCGCCGGGCTCGCGTCTCGACGCGAAGCGGAAGACTGGATCCGCGAGGGCCGCGTGCAGGTCAACGGCCGCGTCGCCTCCCTGGGCGAGCGCGCCGACCCGGAGTCGGACGCCGTCCGGGTCGACGGCAAGCGGGTGCGGCCCCCGGCGGCGGACAAGACCTACCTTCTTCTGAACAAGCCGCGCGGTTACGTGACGACCATGTCGGACCCGGAAAAGCGCGACACGGTGATGGACCTGATCCCGGGAAGCCTCCGCGCCGGCGTTCGCCCCGTCGGCCGGCTGGACGTCCAGACGGAGGGCCTGCTGTTGCTCACGGACGACGGCGACCTGGCCCGCGACGTGACGCACCCGTCGATGGGATGCGCGAAGGAGTACCGCGTCAAAGTCTCCGGAGTGCCCCCCGAGTCGGACCTCGATCGGCTGCGCCGCGGAATCACGCTCGAGGGACGCTCGACGCGCACGTGCGAGATCGAGCCGATGCGCACGACCGCGGGTCGGGGAGAGGGCAACGCCTGGTTCACGGTCACGCTCCGCGAGGGCCGGAGCCGGCAGATCCGTCGGATGTTCGAGGCGATCGGCCATCAGGTCTCCAAGCTGAAGCGGGTGGCGATCGGACCGATCCGGGACGAGAAGCTCCTTCCCGGCGAAATGCGGCGCCTGACGGCGGAAGAAGTGGCGGCGCTGCGCGCCTCTCTCGCGCGGACGCCTCCGCCGGCGGCCGCCAGGGCTCCCGCGCGCCGCAAGCCCCCGGCGAAAGCGCCGCGCCGCCCAGCAAGAGCCCATCGTCCTCCTGCGAAGAACCGGTGACCGCCGCTCCGCTCCTCGTGGCCATCGACGGCCCTTCGGGAGCCGGGAAGTCCACGGTCGCGCGGGCCCTCGCCGACCGGCTCGGCGTGCCCTACATCGACACCGGAGCGATGTACCGGGCCGTGGGACTCGCCGTGCGGGACGCCGGCCTCACGCTTCCGATCACGAATCCCGACGCGGTCGCCGTCATCGCGGATTCGGTCGGGGTCGAGCTCGTTCCGAATCCCCGGGGCGCGCGCGTCCTCTCGAACGGCCGGGACGTCACGGAAGAAATCCGGGAGCCCGACATCTCCCTCTATGCCTCCGCCGTCTCGGCGGTCCCTGCCGTCCGCCGGCGGCTCGTCTCCGAGCAGCAGCGGCTGGGCCGTCTGCGGGGCGGAGTAATGGAGGGGAGAGACATCGGGACGCGCGTTTTTCCCGATGCGCCGTTCAAGTTCTTCCTGACGGCCCCGCCCTCGGTGCGGGCCCTGAGGCGGGCCCTCGAGCTCGCCCGCCGGGGACGCCCGGAGCCCTACGAAAAGGTCCTGGCGGAAATGGAGGCCCGCGACCGCGATGACGCCACCCGGGCGGACTCGCCCCTGACCTTCGACGAGCGCTACATCCTCGTCGACACGGAGGGGCTCACGCCCGAAGGAGTGGTCGAACGGCTGGCGAAACGGGTGGCCGCCGGGCCCCCGGAGGCTTCCCCGGCGGGTTGACGAGCCTCGCGGGCCCAAAGTAGACTATATTTTTGCATCTCAAATACTTATGAGAGGGGACTCTCCTTCCCATGAAGGCTGAAAACGACAAAGGAGGTCGGGAAACCGAGTCGATGGAAATGGATCAGGAAATGTCGCCCCAGGAATACGAGCACCTCCTGGCTCAGTACGAAAACTCGTTCAAGAATCTGCAGGAGGGCCAGATCATCCGGGGCCGCGTCCTGACCGTCACGCCATCCGAAGTGATCGTCGACATCGGCTACAAGTCCGAGGGGATGATCCCGGTCTCGGAGTTCACCGATTTCTCCGGCAACGTCATGGTCAAGCCGGGCGATGCCGTGGATGTCCTCTTAGAGCGCACCGAGGACCAGAACGGCTACGTCGTCCTCTCCAAGGACAAAGCCGAGAAGATGAAGGTCTGGGATGAGGTCGAGAAGTCGTATCGGTCCGGGTCGACCGTCCGGGGGCGGGTGATCGACCGGATCAAGGGTGGCCTCGCCGTCGACATCGGCGTCAAGGCATTCCTTCCCGGCTCGCTCGTCGACGTCAAGCCGGTGAAGAACCTCGAGTCCCTTCGCGGCAAGGACCTCGATTTCAAGGTGATTTCCGTCGACAAGAAGCGCGGGAACATCGTTCTTTCGCGCAAGGCGGTCGTGGAAGTCGAGCAGGAAGCGAAAAAGAAAGAAACCCTGCAACTCCTCGAAGAGGGGCGTGTC
Organism: Acidobacteriota bacterium; assembly: GCA_030948185.1. Lineage (GTDB taxonomy): Bacteria > Acidobacteriota > Thermoanaerobaculia > UBA5066 > Gp7-AA6 > JALYUA01. The sequence goes on along the minus strand of JALZAT010000009.1, from coordinate 79,220 downwards.
CTGCGCGGCATGGTCAAGAACCTGACCGACTACGGCGCGTTCGTGGACCTGGGCGGGCTCGACGGCCTGCTCCATGTCACGGACATGTCCTGGGGCCGCGTGAACCACCCCTCGGACCTCGTAAAAGTCGGAGATGAGATCGACGTCGTCGTCCTCAAGTTCGACCGGGAGACGGAGCGCGTCTCGCTCGGGACCAAACAGCTCACGGAAGATCCCTGGAGCCACGTCCCCGAGCGCTATCCCACCGGATCGCGCGTGACGGGCCGCGTCACCAACGTCACGGACTACGGCGCGTTCGTCGAACTCGAAGAGGGCGTCGAGGGACTCGTCCACGTCTCGGAGATGTCCTGGTCGAAGAAGGTCAAGAACCCTTCGAAGGTCGTCTCGCCGGGCGACACCGTCGAGGCCATCGTCTCCGACGTCAACCGCGACGCGCGCCGGATCTCGCTTTCTCTGAAGGACACCCTCCCGGATCCCTGGGAGAGCGTCGTCGAGAAATACGCGATCGGAAGCCACGTGAGCGGCAAGGTCCGCAACCTGACCGATTTCGGCGCGTTCGTCGAGATCGAAGAGGGCGTCGACGGGCTCGTGCACGTCTCCGACATGTCGTGGACCAAGCGCATCAAGCATCCGTCCGAAGTTCTCAAGAAGGGCGACGACGTCGAAGCCATCATCACGTCGATCGACCAGGAGAACCGCCGGATCTCGCTCTCGATCAAAGAATTCCAGCCGAACGACTGGCAGACCTTCAAGGAGCGGTTCCAGGCGGGAGACCTCGTCAACGGCGTCGTCACGCGCGTGGCGGATTTTGGCGTGTTCGTGCAGATCGAGGGCCTCGTCGAGGGCCTCATGCACGTCTCGGAGACCGCGCTCGGCAGGGGAGAGAAGCCGCAGGACCACTACAAAGAGGGCGATCCCGTCCGAGCCCGGATTCTTCGCATCGAAGACGCGGAGATGAAGGTCGGCCTGTCCGGGCAGAACGTGGAGGACGAGGCGGCGCCGGCGTCGGACGAGGCCCCGGAGGTGAGAGGCGCGGCGGAAACCGCGGCGGAAGCGGCACCGGCCGAGCCGGCCGCAGCGGCAGAGCCGGCGCAAACGGCGGCCGAGCCGGCGGCCGAGCCGGCGGCGAAGAAGAAGCGCTCCCGCAAGAAAGCGGAAGACGTCGCTTCGAAGAGCTAGCGCGATCCTGTGAACATGATCGCGGGTACTCGGGGTGTTGTCTGCGCGGCGGGAACAACGACCCGCCGCGTCCTGCCGGCGGAGACAGGTTCATGACCAAAGCCGAACTGATCGAGCGTGTCGCCGTCGCGACGGACGTGACGAAGAAGCAGGCCGAGGCGATCGTCGACACGGTGTTCGACGCGATCGTCCGGTCGCTGAAAGAGGGGCAGAAGATCGAGTTACGGGGATTCGGCTCGTTCCGCCTGCGGGAGCGGGGAGCGCGAATGGGCCGCAACCCGAAGACGGGCGTCAAGGTCTCCGTTCCGGCCAAGAAGATCCCCTACTTCAAGCCCGGCAAAGAGCTGAAAGAGCTGATCAACCGCTAGAGCCGGTTCGCCTGATCGATGCCGGACGTCCTGTTCGCACCCTGGCGCTACGAGTATCTGGTGTCTGACAAATCCGGAAACGCCTGTTTTCTCTGTGAGGCCGCGGCGTCGGAGGAAGACGCCGGGACGCTGATCGTTCACCGCGGCCGGAAGGTGTTCGTGATCCTGAACCGCTATCCGTACACGAATGGCCACGTGATGGTCGCGCCGTACGCGCACGATGCGAGGCTGTCGGAATCCTCCCGGGAAACGCGCCAGGAGCTCGTCGAGACCGTCGCCAGGGCGGAGCGCATCCTGACGGATGCCTACAAGACCGACGGATTGAACGTCGGATTGAACCTGGGCTCCGCCGCCGGGGCGGGCGTCGCGGATCACTACCACGTCCACCTCGTCCCGCGGTGGAAGGGGGACACGAACTTCATGACGGTCGCCGGAAACGTCCGGGTCGTGCCGGAGGAGCCGGCGGAGACCCTCGCCCGTCTTCGGCCCCTCTTCGCCCGAGAGGCGAAATGAGCTCCGCGCCCGCGGCCGATTCGCGGCGGCGCTCGATCGCGGTCGTGCTCGCGTGGCTCTTCCCGGGCCTGGGACATTTCTACCTCGGCAAGAAGCGCACCGCGCTCGTCTATGCGGCCGTGGTCACCGTGACGTTCCTGATCGGACTCTCGTTCCAGGGACGCCTGTACTCCGTCGAACCGGGCCAGCCCCTCTCGATCCTGGCGACGTTCGCGGTGGCGGGGACGGGCCTCTTGAACCTCGCGGCGCGGGTTCTTTCGGACAACCCCGGCGGCGCCGTCCTGTCCGTCACGTACGAGTACGGCTGCGCGTATCTCCTGACCGCCGGCTTGATGAACCTTCTCCTGATGCTGGACGCGTCGGACATCGCCGTGGGGCGCAAGTCATGACGGTCCTCGCCGCCCTCCTGCCCGTCGACCACTTCCTCATCATGGCGGTGTATGCCCTGCTCGTGTCGATCTTCTTCGCCTTCCTCTGGCGCAACGAACGCCGCGAGCGCCTCGTTCTGTTCGGAAAGATCTTTGCCGCTCTGGTCGTCGGGGGCCTCGCCGTCGCCTGGCTGATGTACCCCTTTCCCTCCTGACGTGCGTTCCGGGAAGCGCCCCAGGTGAGAGGAGAGAGGAGTTAGGAGAGAGGGGCTCTCGAGGAATCCTGTCCCTCTCACCTCTCACCTACCCCATGTGCGGCGTCGTCGGATGGGCCGGCCGGCAGCCGGTCGGACCGTCCGTTATCGATCGCGCCCTCGAAAGCCTGAACCGCCGCGGCCCGGACGGCAGCGGTCGCTGGACCTCGCCCGACGGTCTCGTCAGCCTCGGGCACCGGCGCCTCGCGATTCTTGACACGTCCATCCGCGGGGAGGAGCCCTCCGTCGCGCCGGACGGAGGCTCCGCGTTCATCCACAACGGGGAGATCTACAACTTCCGCGCGCTGCGCCGGCGGCAGGAAGCGCGGGGAGAGAGGTTCGTCTCCGAGAGCGACGGAGAGGTCGCGCACCGGCTCCTTCGCCGCGAGGGACCCGACGGCCTGACGGAGCTCGAAGGGATGTTCGCCCTGGCGCTGTGGGATGGGACGGACCGCCGCCTTCTGCTCGCGCGCGATCGGCTCGGAATCAAGCCCCTCTACTACGCGATCTCGACCGCGGGGATCGCGTTCGCGTCCGAGCCGAGGGCGCTCCTGGAGTTCCCCGGCATATCGGCCCGCGTCGACGAAGACGCGCTTTCCGACTTTCTTTCCTACGGATACGTGCGCTTCGACCGCTGCCTCTTCGCGGGGATTTCGAAACTGCCTCCCGGACACCGCCTCCTCTACGACGGCCGGACCGGCGACCCCGCGGTCTCTCGATACTGGGAGCTCGAGCGGCAGAGCGTGCGCGACGATCCCGACGAGCTCCGCGAGCGGCTCGACGACGCGGTACGGTCGCATCTCGTGTCGGACATCCCCCTCGGCGCATTCCTCTCGGGTGGGCTCGATTCGACGACCGTCGTGGCGCGCGCGGCGAGGGAGCTGCCCTCGCTCCCGACGTTCACCCTGGCATACGTCGAGGGCGACAAGAGCGACCTCGAATTCTCGCGCGTGGCGGCTCTCGCCCTCGGGACGCGCCACCGCGAAGAGATCGTGGCCATGGAGGACCTCCCGCACGTCCTCGCGCACGCCGCCGACGCATACGACGAGCCGCTCTACGACTCGAGCGCGCTCGCCGTCGCGTCCGTCGCCGCGGTCGCGAAGCGGGAAGTGAAGGTCGTTCTCACGGGCGACGGCGGCGACGAGATCTTCGGCGGGTACGGATGGGACGAGACCGTGATGCGGTACGAGGCGATGCGAGCCGGTTTCGGTCCCGTTGGGAGGGGTCTCCTCTCGGGGGTTTACAGAGGGATCGTCGGCCCGCTCTCGGCGCGCCCGGCGGCGTCCCGCGCCGCGGGGACCGCGCGGCTCCTCGCACCCGAGTTCATCGACCGGTACTTTCCCGTTCGCGGCTTCTTCACGGCGTCCGAGCAGCGCGGGGTCCTGGGGAGGAGCGTCGGGGATCCGGCGTGGCTCTTTCGCAAATTCGACCGGCCGGACCTGCCCCTCGCCCATCGGCTTCTCACCTGGGCCTCCACACGTATCTTCCGGACAACGGGCTGATGCAGGTCGACCGCTCGACGATGGCGGTGGGCCTCGAGGCCCGGGTTCCGCTGCTCGACCGGCAGCTGGTCGAATACGCGTTCTCCCTTCCGCCGGAGCGGCTGTTCGTGCCGGGCTCGACGAAGATCGCGTTTCGCGAAGCGATCGCGCCGTGGCTGCCGGAGTCGATCCTGCGGCGCCCGAAGTCGGGGTTTTCAACCCCCTTCAAACGGTGGGTCGGCGGCCCCAACCGCGAAGCGGCTTTCCGCTACCTCGAGGAAGGCGACCTCGCGGCGGACGGAGTCATTCGCCCGAAGGAGCTTCGCCGCCTCGTGGCCCGGGGGACGCAACGCCGCAACAACAAAGTCTGGCTGCTCCTGAATCTGGAAGCGTGGTACCGGAGATGGATCCGGGGGAAGAAGTCCAGAGCTGACAGCTGACAGCCGGGACTCGAGCTCAGGCCGCTCCGGGCCTTCTCGGCATCGTCACGAGCAGCAGAGTGGCGAGAGGCCCCAGGAAGAGCGAGATCGCGAACCAGTTCAAGCCGCTCCGGTTCTTGCCCTGGGCGAGTCCCGCGTTGATCAGGGCGAGAGTTCCCCAACCGACCACGAACTCCCGCGACGGAGAGGGCATGGAGAATCCTCCGCTCGGCGGATTCTATCCGCCCCTTTGCTACTCTGGACCGTCTTGAACCTGCTCGTCTCTTCCGGGGAAGCGTCCGGGGACATCTACGCCTCGCGCCTCGTGCAGGCGCTCGCCGCGCGGCGCCCGGACGCCCGTTTTTTCGGCATGGGAGGGCCGCGCCTCGCCGCGACCGGTCTCGAAAGGCTCGCCGCCTCCGAGTCGCTGTCAGTCGTCGGCATCTTCGAGGTCTTCGCGAAGCTCCCCGCCATCTTCGCCGCGCTTCGAGCCCTGGTTCGGGGAGCGCGGGGGCGCCGGACCGACGCCGCGGTCCTGATCGACTTTCCGGACTTCCACGCGCTGCTCGCGCGCCGGCTCGGCCGGCTGGGTGTTCCGATCGTCTATTACGTGAGCCCGCAGGTCTGGGCATGGCGCCGCCGCCGCGCCCGGACGATCGCGGGGCGAGCGCTTCGAATCGTGACGCTCTTCGCCTTCGAGGCGGAGATCTATCGCGCGCTCGGCGCCGACGCCGTGTGCGCCGGCCACCCAATCGTGGACGACGTCCGGGAAGGTCTCGCCCGGCCCTCCCCCCTGCCCGCCAGGACGAAGCGCCGGCTCGTGCTCCTTCCCGGAAGCCGGCGGGGGGAGATCTCGAGGCACTGGGTGCCGATGGCCGAGGCCGCCGGGCGTCTGGCAGCGCGCTTCGATCTCGAAGTCGTGGCGGTGCGCGCCCCGGGCCTTCCGGAGTCCCTCTTTTCCGGGGCGGATCGACGGGGCATCCGGGTGGTCCAGGAGGGCCTGCACCCCCTGCTCGCGAGCGCGGACCTCGCCTTCGTCGCCTCCGGAACGGCGACGCTCGAAGCGGCGCTCTGCGGCGCTCCGATGGTGGTGATCTACCGGACCTCCGCGGCCAGCGCGGCCATCGGCCGCCTGCTGATCCGCGTTCCGTGGATATCGCTCGTCAATCTCGTCGCGGACGAAGAGGTGGTCGTCGAGCTGCTGCAGGGGAACGCAACGGCCGCGCGGCTGGAATCGGAGGGCGAGCGGATCCTCGTGTCGTCGGAGGTCTCTGCGAAGATGCGGGAGCGGCTCGCCGCGGTCGCCGCGAAGCTCGGGCCCCCCGGGGCGAGCGATCGCGCCGCGGACGCCGTGCTCGAGGCGATCGAGAAGCGAAAGCCCGCCGCCGAAGCGGCACGGGGGAGCGCCGTCCGATGAAGCCGCTTCGCCGGCTCCTGCTCGCGCTCGCGAAGTACCGGGTCCGGGCTGTTCTCGCGCTCCTCGCCATGGTCGTCGTTTCGGTTTCGACGGTCGCGATGCTGTTCCTGCTCGCGAAAGTCATCGACGACACGCTCGGGCCCGGGGCCTCCGGGAATCTGATGGGGCAGGGGACGGGCGCCGTCGCTGGAGCCCGCGGAGCGCTCCTGAAGGTCTTGGAAGGGATCTACGCGTCCGCCCGGGAGGCGGCGGAGGCGCGCGGTGTCCCGATCCGCTTCGCCGTGCCGCTCCTCATGCTTCTCTCGCTCGTCTCGAAGAACGTCTTTTCGTACCTCTCGGAATTCGAGCTGAACGGCATCGGCGTCGCCATGGTTCGCGACCTCCGGCGGCAGGCGTACGAAAAGCTCCTCAGGCAGTCGACCCGCTTCTACACGCAGACCCCCTCGGGCGACCTCATGAGCCGGATGCTCTCGGACGTCGAGCAGATCCAGACCGCGTTCGGGCACCAGCTCGCCGACCTCGTGCAGGGCTTTCTCACCTTGATCCTCCTCCTCGTGTACGTCTTTTCGATCAACGCGCGGCTCGCCACGGTCGTCTTTCTGCTCACGCCGCTCATCCTGCTGCCGATCGCCACGAATACGCGCCGGCTCGGCCGCGCGGCGAGCCTCGCTCGGGAGCGGATCGGAGAGCTCGGAAACATCCTCTCCGAGACCATTCGGGGAAACCGCGTGATCAAGACGTACGCGATGGAAGAGTTCGAGGCCGGGCGGTTCGAAGAGGCGAATCAGGACTATTTCCGTGTGAACCGGCGCACCGTGCGGATCCAGGCGCGCAATGCGCCCTTCATGGAGATCCTCGGCGGCATCGCGCTCTCGGCGCTGTTCGTGTACGCCGCATCCGAGATCCACGCGGGCCGGATGCAGGTCGGCGAGCTCTTCTCGTTCCTGTTTGCGCTCATGATGATGTACAAGCCGCTGAAGGACGTCACGCGAATCAACATGGCCGTCCAGATCGCCCTTTCGTCTGCGGCGCGCGTTTTCGAGCTCGTCGACTCGGAGAGCGAGATCGTCGAAAAGCCGGGCGCCCGGTCGCTGCCCCCGTTCTCCGAGACGATCCGCTACGAAGCCGTCTGCTTCGGGTACGGGGATGAAACCGTCCTGCAGGGAATCGACGTCACCATCCGCCGGGGGGAAACGGTCGCCCTCGTCGGACCTTCCGGAGCCGGCAAGACGACGCTGGCGAACCTGCTGCCGCGTCTCTACGACCCCACCGCCGGGAAGATCACGTTCGACGGCGTGGACCTGCGGGACGTCACGCTCTCGTCCCTGCGCGGCCAGGTGTCGCTCGTCACGCAGGACACGATCCTCTTCGACTCCTCCGCGCGCTCCAACATCGCGTACGGACAGAGCGCGCCCGCGCAGGAGAGGGTCGAGGCCGCCGCGCGGGCGGCCTATGCGCATGAGTTCATCGTGAAGCTGCCGGAGGGTTACGACTCGCGCGTGGGGGAGAACGCCGCGCGGCTCTCGGGCGGGCAGAAACAGCGGCTCGCGATTGCGCGGGCGATCTACAAGGACGCGCCGATCCTGATCCTCGATGAGGCGACGTCCCAGCTCGATACGGAGTCCGAGGCGCTCGTGGCGCGCGCGCTCGCAAACCTGATGCGGGGCCGCACGACGCTCGTCATCGCCCACCGGCTTTCCACCGTGCGCCGCGCCGACCGCATCCTCGTCCTCGAGGCGGGCCGAATCGTCGAAGCGGGCACCCACCAGGAGCTCCTGACTCGCCCGGGCCTGTACCATCGGCTTCACGAAATGCAGTACTTCATGGAGCCGGCAGACGCCAACTCCGACGCCCGGCCGCCCGCGGAGAAAAAGGGAACGGGCGCCCCGGCGGCGGCGACGGCGACGGCGACTCGTGACCCGGGTGATCGGATGATCGGTTGATCGGTTGATCGGATGATCCGCAGCATGACGGGATACGGCCGCGCGCAGGGCCCGGCGGGAGATGGAGCGACCGTGGAGGTCTGGGCTCGCAGCGTCAACCACCGGTTCCTCGACCTGTCGGTCAAGCTTCGCGAGACGGAGGCCGCTCTCGAGCCCGTGGTCCGGAAGGCGTTTTCGAGCCGCGTCTCGCGGGGGAAGGTCGAGATCGCCGTGCGCCTGCGTCGGGAAGCCGGCGCGCGCGACGACGTGATCGTCGACGAAACGCTCCTTGCCGCGGTCGTGGACCGGATCCGCGAAGTCGCAGGAAGGCTCGACCTCTCCGGGCGGCTCGAGGCCCGAGACCTGCTCGCGATTCCCGGCGCGCTGTCGCTCGAGGGGGCCGCCGCGGAGCTCTCGGCCGAAGAGGTCTCCGCGATCGAGAAGATCGCGTCGGAAGCGGCGGGAGCGCTCGTCGCCATGCGGGAGATCGAGGGCCGGGAGATCGCGGCGGAGCTTGCGCGGAGGATGGATTTCCTGCGGAAGAAAACGAGCGAGCTCGCCGCTCGCCGCGAAGAGATCTCCGCCCGGCTGCTGACGAGCCTCCGGGATCGGCTGGCGGCGCTCGCGCCCACCGTCCCCTTCGATTCGGGGCGGCTCGAGCAGGAGGCGGCGATCGCCGTCGACCGCTCCGACGTCGCCGAGGAGCTGCAACGGCTCGAGGGGCACCTCGCCCAGTTCGCCGGTCTCCTCGAATCGACTGCGCCCGTGGGCAAGAAGCTCGAGTTCCTGTCCCAGGAGATCCTCCGGGAGCTGAACACACTGGGATCCAAGGCGAAGGACCTCCAGCTCGTGCGCGACGTCCTCGACATGAAATCCGAGACCGAGAAGGTCCGCGAACAGGTTCAGAACGTCGAATGAGCGCCGCGCCGCGGGGAGACCTCTTCATCGTGTCCTCCCCCTCGGGAGGCGGGAAGACGACGCTGATCCGGCGTCTGCTCGCCGACCCGCCGGGGACCCCATTGCACTTTTCCGTCTCGCACACGACCCGGCCGATGCGGGCGGGAGAGACACAGGGACGCGAGTATCACTTCGTCAGCCTGCCCGAGTTCCAGAAGATGGTGGGCCGGGACGAGTTCCTCGAGCACAACGAGGTCCACGACAACTTCTACGGGACGTCCAAAGCCGAGGTCCTGCCGCGCCTGGCGGCGGGGGAGGACGTCGTGCTCGACATCGACGTGAAGGGCGCCCGGGACCTCCGAAAGGTCTATCCGGACGCCGTGATGGTCTTCATCGTCCCGTCCTCCCAGCCGGAGCTCCAGAAACGGCTGCTCCTGCGGGGCCTGGACGACGAGGAAGTGATCCGGAAACGGCTCATCAGCGCCGCCAAGGAGATCCAGGAAGCCTCGGAGTATGAGTACGTTATCGTAAACGACGACCTCGATCGGGCGACTCTTGAGTTACAATCCATCGTTCGCGCGAGGCGGCTCACGCCGGCCCGTCAGGCGTTGCGCCTGGAGCGCATCCGCAAGGAATTTCGTTAGGAGAGAGGTCCACCCGATGATTCAGAACATGCCCGAAGGGGTCGACAGCAAGTTCCGCCTGGTCCTCCTGATTGCCCGGCGCGCCGAGCAGCTGATGCGCGGCGCGCGGCCGAAGCTCGACACCGACCGGCCCATGAAGCCGACGCGGCTGGCGGCGGAGGAGTTCGAGGACGACCGGATCCGCTGGGACTACGGCGCCGAGGGCGGCGTGCTTGAAGACGGCGACGGCGAAAACGCCGAGAGCGAAGCGGAAGTCGAGGAAGAAGCCGCCGTCTAGGGCGACGGCGACTGCCTCGCCGCGTCGCCGGATCGCATGCTGAATACCCGGACACGCGTCGTCCTGGGGGTCTCCGGCGGCATCGCCGCGTACAAGGCCGCGGAGCTTTGCCGGGCCCTCGTCTCGGACGGCTTCGAGGTCCAAGCGGTCCTGACCCGCGGGGCCCGCGAGTTCGTGTCGCCGCTGACCTTCGCGGTCCTTTCCGGAAGGGAGGTGCTGACGGAGGTCTGGGGCGACGGCAACCGCGCTGCGGTCGAGCACGTCCGGCTGGCCGACCGGACCGACCTTCTCATCGTCGCGCCGGCGACCGCTCACACGCTCGCCAAGTTCGCCAACGGGCTCGCGGACGATTTCCTGAGCACGTATTTCCTCTCCCATCGCGGTCCCGTCCTCCTCGCGCCCGCGATGGAGACGGCGATGTGGGAACAGCCGGCGGTCAAGAGCAATCGCGATCGCCTGGCCGCGCGCGGCGTCCGGTTCGTCGGCCCGGGATCCGGGTTCCTCGCCTCCGGCCGCGCGGGAGTCGGCCGGATGGCCGAGCCTGGTGAGATCCTCGACGCGGCGCGAGTGATCCTGTCGCGGCGTCCCGGCGACCTCGCGGGAATGCGCCTTCTCGTCACGGCGGGCCCGACGCGCGAACCCGTGGACCCCGTGCGCTTCGTCTCGAACCGCTCGAGCGGAAAAATGGGCTATGCGTTGGCGGAGGCCGCGCGCGATCGCGGCGCCGACGTGACCCTGCTGTCGGGTCCGACCGGTCTCCCGCGTCCCGAGGGCGTGCGGTTCGTCCCATTCGAAACCTCCGCGGACCTGCACGCGAGGCTTCTCGAGACCTTTCCCGATTCGGACGGGCTCGCCATGGCGGCGGCCGTCTCCGACTTCGTCCCGGAAGCGCGGCGCGAACGCCTCCACCGCAGCGCGGGAGACGCCACGATGCGCCTGACCGCGGGCACGGACGTGCTCGCCTCGCTGCGGCCGCTACGCCGCGGACAGACCGTGATCGCCTTCGCCGCCGAGACGGACGATCTCGAGGCCAACGGCCGCCGGAAGATGGAGGCCAAGGGCGCCGATCTGATCGTCGTCAACGACGTCAGCAGACCCGACGCCGGTTTCGAGTCACCGGACAACGAGGTGGTCATCCTGGCGCCGGGCGAAGAGCCGCGGCGAATCTCGCGACGGCCCAAGCGAGACGTGGCGGACGCGGTTTGGGATGCCTTCCTCGGGACGCGCGAACGCTCGCAGGCAGGCGCCACCCGGCCGGCCGGGCGAACTTGAACCCCAGACCGTAGAATCGCGGGCGTGAAGCTCACCGGACCGGCCGCGGACGAGCTCGGTTTCTTCCGCGATCTGGGGGTCCGCGATCTGTTCGTCGAGGTCGAGAAGTCTGGTACCGCCGCGGGACCGCCCCTCCTCGTTCCGGGAACGAGCCGGGATCTGCCCGGGCTCCAGACGTTTCTCGACGGGTGCCTGCGGTGCAAGCTTGGCGGAACCCGGACGAACATCGTTTTCGGCCAGGGCAACCCGAACGCCGACCTCATGTTCGTGGGCGAGGCGCCGGGCCGGGACGAGGACGAACAGGGGCTCGCGTTCGTCGGGAGAGCGGGCCAACTCCTCACGAAGATCATCGAGGCCATCGGCCTGACGCGCGACGACGTTTACATCGCGAACTGCCTCAAGTGCCGCCCTCCGAACAACCGCAACCCCGAGCGCGACGAGATCGACACGTGCCGGCCGTTTTTGGACGAGCAGATCCGCCTCGTGTCGCCGAAGGTGATCGTGACGCTCGGAACCTTCGCCGCCCAGGCGATCCTCGGAACGGACGAGTCCATTTCGCGCCTGAGGGGGCGCTGGCAGACCGCGCGCGGCGTCCGAGTGATGCCGACGTTCCACCCCGCCTTCCTGCTCCGTTCCCCGGACCGCAAGAAAGACGTGTGGCACGACATGAAGCTGGTACGCGATTATCTCGCCGCAAACTAGCCAGAGAACTCCTCTCCCCCGCACGCGGGGGAGAGGCAGGGTGAGGGGGGCTCCGGCAAAGCCCGACCGACGCTCTAACTTCCGATCGTGCTGAAGATCGGAAAGTGGCTCGCGGCGCCCATGAAAAAGAGCATCGGGACCGAGAGCCACGTGTTCGTCCTCGACGCCAGAAAAGCGCGGCGCGCCCAGAGTGCCTGCTCCGCAGGCGCGGGCGCGCCCGTCGCCGCGGTCGCCCGGACGGCCGCGATGATCTTCTTCTGGAGGGGCCAGATGATCATCCACACGTTCAAGAACATGATCGTCCCGAGCCCGCCGCCGATCAGGATCGAGAGAGTCCGGCTGCTCGAGCCCCACTCCCGGCCGTAGTACGTCAGGACCCAGGCAATCACGGTCACGACGACCGCAATCACGACCCCCAGCACCCGACCGTCCTTGAGCGCGCCGCCGGCCACGGACATCCGGAAGAGCACCGCGAGGATGACGAAAGCGACCGCCCAGCCGACGAGAAAGATCGCGAGCACCTTGTGCCCGGGTTTCTCCGTGTTGGCGATCACGAAGTAATAGAGAAACCCCGTGACCCAGGTGACCACGGCGCCCCAGCGGAACCAGAACAGGCTTCGCGAGAGAAGCGGCGGGTTGACCTTCAACTTCGTCGGCCCGTCGATCTCCTTCTGGAATTGAACGTTGACCAGGTTGAAGAAATAGAGCATTCCGATCCAGGTGATGCCGCCGAGCAAATGCAGCCAACGCAACAGGAATTGGAAATTGGTCGGAAAGTCCTGGGGCCAGCTCATAAAGCCTCCTTGCGAATCGGCGACTCGTTCATTTCAGCGGACCGAGCAGGGCCTCGGGCGTCATGGCCCGGTCGAGCTCTTCCTCGGTCACGATTTTTTCGTCGAGAAGGACCTGCCGGACGCGAACCCCGTGCGACACCGCGTTCTTGAACACCTCGGCCGCGCGGGCGTACCCGATCTTCGGAGTGAGCGCGGTGACGACGGAAGGCGACTCCTCGAGATAGTGCCGGCACTTCTCCGCGTTTGCCGTGATCCCGTCCACGCACCGGATGCGCACGAGGGGCAGGAAGTTCGTCAGGAGCTGCGGACCCTTCGTGAGGTTGTAGGCGAGGAGGGGCATCATGACGTTCAACTCGAGCTGGCCTCCGCCGATGGCGAGCGCGTTCGCGGCGTCCATGCCCTGTACCTGGAAGCACAGCATGTTCAGGCATTCGAGAAGCGAGGGATTGACCTTGCCCGGCATGATGGAGGAGCCCGGCTGCACCGCCGGGAGTCGGATCTCGTCTAGCCCCGTCGTGGGCCCCGAGGCGAGCAGGCGCAGGTCGTTGGCGATGCGGCCGAGCTCCACCGCAAAGCCGCGCAGCGCGGCCGAGTAGTCGCCGGCCGCCGCCCGGCTCTGCATCGCTTCCCGCGGGTCGGGAGCGGGGACGTACATCTCGCCCGTGTCCGCGGCGAGCCGCGAGATGACGGCCTCGCGGAAGCCGGTGGGCGTGTTGAGGCCCGTCCCCGTGGCCGTGCCTCCGAGCGCGAGCTCGAGGAGGCCGCCGAATGTTCCCTCGATCGCCTTCCGCCGGCGCGCGAGCGCGGCGCCGTACGCCCGGAACTCCTGCCCGAGCGTGACCGGAACCGCGTCCATGAGATGGGTCCGGCCCGACTTGACGATCCCGGCGAACTCGGCCCCCTTCCGGTCGAAGGAGGCGGCGAGGCGGCCCACCTCCTCCGCGAGCGGGCGGCCCACCGCCACGGCGGCCATGTGGAGCGCGGTCGGGAACGTGTCGTTGGTCGATTGCCCGAGGTTGACGTCGTCGTTCGGGTTGACGGCGTCCCGGTCGCCCCGGCTCCTGCCCAGGATCTCCGCGGCGCGCCCGGCGATCACCTCGTTGACGTTCATGTGGAACGACGTGCCCGCCCCTGCCTGGTAGACGTCCACGACGAACTGCTCCGCGTGGCCGCCCTCGAGCACCTCCTGGCAGGCGGCCACGATCGCGTCGACCTTCTCTTTGGGGAGCCGGCCGAGCTTCCCGTTCGTCTCGGCGCAGGCCTTCTTGATCCGGACGTAGGCGCGGATCATCTCCGGGTGCGCGTGCTCCCCGGAAATCGGGAAGTTCTCGACCGCCCGGGACGTCTGGGCGCCCCAGTAGGCGTCGTCGGGGATCTCGCGAACTCCGAGGCTGTCTTTTTCCTGTCGCAGGGACTTACCTCCGTCGGCCAACGAAAGCGGCGCAACATTAGCAGAAGCGCTCCGAGTCCGTGGTCCGCCTCGCGGGACAGGGAGAGGGCGGTCGCATGCCATAGAATCGAGGCGGCCCGCGACCCGATGCCACCGAGATCTCTCCACCGCCGATTCGCTTTTCCGCTCATCCTGCTCGGGATGGGAGCCGCCCTCGCCGGAACGCCGGGGTGCGCTCGGGATCCCGAAACGCGCGCCGATGCCTCGAGGCCGGAGGCGCGCGGCGAACCAGCGCGACCGGGGCGCGCCGATGCGGCGAGGCCGGCCCCCAGGGCGGAAGTCCCCGGATACCCCTTCACGCGGGCCGAGCGCGCCGCCGTCGACGATTTCCTGCGCCGCAATCCGACCCTTCGGGTCGCAACGGACGAGGACCGCCATCGCGGCGCCGATTCCGACGCCGAGCTCCGAGGGCTGTACGGCGTTTATCACCCCTACTTCGTGCGGGGAGATCTCGACGACGACGGAGTTCTCGATTTCGTGCTCGGATTCGTGCGCAAGGATTCCGGCAAGAGCGCTCCCTGGTTCTCCGTCGTCGTCTTCACCGGACGGACGGGCAGCGACGGGAGCGGCTCGTTCTCTTCGGGAACGTTTCTCGAGCGAGACGTCTCGATCGCCCGGGGCGACCTTGCCGTCGATCGGGACGCGGTGGTCATCACGCCGGATCTGGCCGATGAGAGCGTGCGCCGCTACCGGTGGGATCTCGCGACGCGCTCGTTCCTCTTCGTCCGCGACGACGACTCCGATCCGGAGGCTCCGGGAGTCTCGCGGACGCACAAGAGCGTCGGACTCTGACCGGCGGGACGGCCCCGGGCGGAGAGCGGGTCCGGTCCGTCGTCTCCGTCGCCCTCCCCCTGCCGATCCGGCGCGAGTTCTCCTACCTCGTCCCCGAGGGCGTCGAGACCCCCGCGCCCGGGTCGCGCGTGCGCGTCCCCTTCGCCGAGCGAGCGATGACGGGCATCGTCGTCGCCGCCGGCGGGGATCCGGGTCCCGGGCTCCGCGAGATCGTCGCCGTGCTCGATCCGGAACCCGTCTGTCCTCCGGAACTGCTCGATCTGGCGCGGAAGACGGCGGCGCGCTTCTTCGCGTCGACCGGAGAGGTCTTGAAGAGCGCGCTGCCCGCCCGGCTGCCCGCCGCCGGCGCGATCCGTTACCGCATCACGGAGAAGGGCGCCCTCGGCCGCGCATCCGGGGCGGAGGCGGCCATCCTCGCCGCGCTCGCGGGTGGAGCGTCGGTCCGCGCGACCGAGCTTCCCCGGGAGGGAAGGCCCGAGGCGGTCCGGGCGCTCGAAGAGCGCGGCTGGATCCGCACCGTCTCGGCGGCTCCCGAAAAGCGGCGGCGCGTGGAAACGGCGTATGAAGCGGGCGCCGGGGAGGACGACACCTCCCGGCCCCGGCCGAGCGCCCGCGGCGCCGACGTGCTCACCTGGCTGCGCGCGCTCGGCCGGCCGGCCACGGCAGGGGAAACGCGGCTCGAGACGGGCGCCGGCCCGGCAGTCCTGAAAACGCTCGTCCGGCAGGGACACGTGCGCGCCTTCGAGCAGGAGGCGCGCGCCGAAGCTTCTCTGCCGGGCCGATCCCTCGCGCGCGCTCCCTTCGCCCTCACGGCGGAGCAATCCGCGGCCGTCGAGGCGGTCGGCGCAGCGATCCGGGAGCGCCGGTACTTTCCCGCGCTCCTGCAGGGCGTCACGGGCAGCGGCAAGACCGAGGTGTACCTGCGGGCGATCGCCGCGGCCCTGGACGTCGGCCGCGGCGCGATCTGGCTCGTGCCGGAAATCGGCTTGACGCCCGTGTTCGCCCGAGAGCTCGAGCGGCAGTTCGGCGGCCGCGCCGCGCTGCTCCATTCCGCGCTCTCCGAGAAAGAGCGCGCGGATGCGTGGGACCGCGTCCGCCGAGGCGACGCCCGCGCGGTGATCGGACCCCGTTCGGCCGTGTTCGCGCCGGTCTCCGACCCGGGAGTCATCATCGTGGACGAGGAGCACGACGCTTCCTACAAGCAGCGGGAGTCTCCGCGCTATGACGCGCGCGACGTGGCGGCGCTGCGCGCCCGCTCCGCGAACGCGGCCCTGATCTTCGGCTCCGCGACGCCCTCCGCCGAGGCGTACTCCGCGGCGGCGAGGTCACGGCTGACCCGGCTCCTGCTGACGGCGCGCATCGACTCGCGGCCCCTGCCGCAGGTGACGATCGTGGACCTCCGGCGCGAGATCCCCCGGCCGAACGAGAAGGGAATCCCTCTCTTCTCGCGTGTCCTGGTCGATCGGCTGCGCGAGGTCTTCTCCCGCGGAGAGCAGGCGATCCTCCTCCAGCCCCGCCGCGGCTACGCCCCGTTTCTCCTCTGCCGCGAGTGCGGCAACGACTTCCGTTGCTCCCGGTGCAGCGTTTCGCGAACCGTCCACGCGCGCGGGGGAAAGCTCATCTGCCACTACTGCGGGGAGCGCCTCCCGCGGCCGGAGCGATGCGCGGAATGCGGAGGGACGGTCCTCGAGGCGATTGGCTTCGGCACGGAGCGCGTCGCCGATCGCTTCGCCGAGATCTTCCCCGGGGTGCCGTGGGCGGTACTCGACCGCGACACGAGCCGCCGGCGGGGCGGAGCGGGCGCCGTCGTCGAGGACGTCCTCGCCGGGCGCGTATCCTGCCTCATCGGCACGCAGATGGTCGCCAAGGGGCACGACTTCCCGAACGTCACGGCGGTCGGCGTCCTCTCCGCCGACACGCTCCTGAATTTCCCGGATTTCCGCGCAGCGGAAAAGACGTTCCAGCTCGTCGCGCAGGTGGCGGGCCGCGCCGGCCGCGGCGACCTTCCCGGGACCGTGCACGTGCAGACGTTTCACCCGCAACACCCCGCAATCCGGAGCGCCGCGCTCCACGACGTGGACGGCTTCTGCCGCCAGGAGCTCGAGTTCCGCAGGGCTTTCCGCTATCCACCATTTTCGGAGCTCGCCTCGATTCTCGTCTCCTCGCCGGACCGCGAGCGGGCGCAAGAGGCCGCCGACGCGATCGGGACCGCCGCGAGGGGGCGAAAAGACCTTCTCATTTCGGGCCCCGCGCCGGCCCCCGTCGAGCGCATCCAGGGACGATGGAGGTTCCAGATCCTTCTCCGGGCCGGTGACCGAAAGGCGCTCTTGGACGCCCTCGAGGCCTGCGTCCCCGAGCGCTCCCCGGCGGGGGTCCAGCTCGCCGCCGACGTCGACCCGCAGGACCTCCTGTAGACGGCTAGAATCCGGAAACATGCACTCCGAGGAGTCCGCTTTCGAAGAGCCGATTCTGAAGCTCCGCCAGCGCATCGAGGAGCTGTCGGCCCTTCCGGACGACGCCGCCCACCGGCGCGAGCTCGACAAGCTCCGGGAGAAGCTCGATCGCGTGACCCGTGAGATCTACGCGACCCTGAGCCCCTGGCAGAAGACTCTCGTCGCCCGGCATCCCGCCCGGCCCTACATGCTCGACTATGTGGCGGCGCTGATGACGGATTTCGTCGAGCTGCACGGAGACCGCAAGTTCTCCGACGACGCGGCCGTGGTCGCGGGCTTCGCGTGCTTCCGCGGGGTGAACGTCGCGGTCATCGGCCACCAGAAGGGACGCGACACGAAGGAGAAGATCCGCCGCAACTTCGGAATGCCCCGGCCGGAGGGATACCGGAAGGCCCTGCGGGTGATGGAGCTCGCCGACAAGTTCCAACGCCCGATCCTTTCCTTCGTCGACACCGCGGGCGCCTACCCGGGAATCGACGCGGAGGAGCGGGGGCAGGCGGAAGCGATCGCCGTCAACCTGCGCGCCATGGCGTCGTTCGGGGTTCCGATCATCGTCACGATCACCGGTGAGGGAGGGTCGGGGGGGGCTCTCGCGATCGGCGTCGGCAACCGCGTCCTCATGCTCGAGCATTCCGTGTACTCGGTCATCACGCCCGAGGGCTGCGCGGCCATCCTTTGGAAGGACGCGGCGCGCAAGAAGGAGGCGGCGGACGCGCTCAAGCTGACGGCGGCGGATCTCAAGGGATTCGACGTCGTCGACGAAATCATCCCGGAGCCGCCGGGGGGCGCGCACGCGGACCCGGCGGGGGCTACCGCCGCGGTGGGGGAGGCGATCGAGCGCCACCTCCGCCCCCTTCTCGCCCAGCCTCCCGACGAGCGCCGGGACGGCCGTTACCGGAAATTCCGCGCGCTCGGGCGATTCGAGTCCTCGCCCGCGTCGTGACAGGTCCCGGTTCCGGGAGCCTCCTCCCGGGAGCCCCGGCAAAGCCTGACTCGTTCATCCGCCCGCGACGGAAGGAGTCTCCCGACCGAAGGGAGGGAGGAGCCTTTCGTCGCGGGAGCCGGAGCGGAGCGAAGCGCAGCGGAGTCGACGTGCTTGGACGCCGTTTGTCGTGGCGGCCCCGGAAACTCGCAAGCATGGAAACGACGCTCGACCCCGTCTGGAGCCTTCGCCCCCGCCACCCGTCCGCGTCCGCGCTCGCCGCCGGATCGGGGGTCCCGGAGGTCATCGCCGGCCTTCTCCTGGGACGGGGAGTCTCAACCGACGCCGAGGCGCACGCATTTCTCTCACCGCACCCGGACGCCCTCCACGATCCGCTTCGTATGAAGGGGATGGAGCATGCCGCGGACATCCTCGTCTCAGCGGCCCGGTCCGGCCGCCGCATCGTCGTCTTCGGCGATTACGACGTCGACGGCGTGACGTCGGTGGCCCAGTTGCGCGCCGCCCTGACCCGCGCGGGAACCGAGGCGATCGCGTTTCTGCCGCACAGGCTCCGGGACGGGTACGGGCTGCGCCCCGAGACGGTGATGCGGGTTCTCGAGGAGCACCGTCCCGGCGTCATCGTCACCGTCGACTGCGGGATCACGGCCCTCGAAGGCGTCGCGTGCGCCAGGGGGGCGGGCGTCGAGGTGATCGTCACCGACCACCACCTCGTGCCGGACGAACTTCCCGAGGGGGCCGTCGTGGTCAACCCCCGGCAGCCGGGATGCCCCTACCCGGAAAAAGACCTCGCCGCCTGCGGGATTGCGCTGAAGCTCGCGCAGGCGATCGCGCGGCGGGCGGGTGTGCCGCTGTCCCTCGAGTCGCTGCTGCGCGTCGCCGCCCTGGGGACGATCGCCGATCTCGTGCCGCTCCGCGGGGAGAACCGGACGATCGCCGCGCTCGGGCTTCGGGCGCTCGCGGATGCTCGCGCTCCCGGGCTCCGCGCCCTGCTCGTCGAAGCGGGCATTCCGGAAGGGGTCTCGCCGACGTCCGAGGAGGTCGCGTTCCGCCTTGCGCCGCGCCTCAACGCGGCGGGGCGGCTCGACACGGCGCACCTCGCGCTGTCGCTCTTCGAGGAGCGGGACGCCGCGCGCGGGCGGCAGATCGCGACGGAGCTTTCCGCGAGAAACGCCCAGCGGCAGGGGATCGAGAGGCGCGTCACCGCCGAGGCGCGGGCGCTGTATGCCCGCGAGGGGGATCCCGCGCGAGACGCCGTCGTCGTCCTCGGCGCGCCAGGCTGGCACCGGGGCGTGCTGGGGATCGCCGCTTCCAGGCTCGCGAGGGAGTGGCACCGGCCGGTTCTCCTCTTCGCGCTCGACGAGGATGTCGCGCGCGGATCGGGAAGGAGCGTGCCCGGCGTGTCGTTGCACGGAACGTTGAAGACCATCGCATCGGTGTTCGACGAGTTCGGCGGCCACGACCAGGCCGTCGGCGCCTCGCTGCCCGTTTCGCGATTCGGGCAATTGCAGGAAGCCGCTCGGGAGGCCTTCGCGAGGCTCGTCCCGAAGAGCGCGCGGCGGCCGGTCGAGGAGGCCGACGAGGCTCTCGATCCGGCGGACGTGACACGAGAGCTGGCGGCATGGCTCGCGCGGCTCGAACCGCACGGGATGGCCAATCCGCGGCCGGTCTTCGCCGCGACCGTTCGCGCGGCCGGCCCGGTTCGCCCGATCGGAGAGTCCGGACTTCGGGGGAGGCTGCACGCCGACGGCGGCGCGGAGCTCGACTTCGTGACATGGAGGCGAGGCGACTTTCCTTCGGCTTCGCCGGACGGGCGGATCGAGATCCACTTTTCGCTGCGACGCAACCGGCGCGGGCGCGAGCCGGCCGGCTCGGTCCCCGAGGCGGAGATCGTCGCGGCGAGGCCCGCGACACTTCCGCTCGCACTCACCGCGCCGACCGCGGCACGAGTGCGCGAGGAGCGCGTCCCCGCATGATCCGCCGCCGGCCCGCATGATCCGCCGCAGGCCCGCATGATCCGCCGCAGGAGTGAGTGGATCGTCGCCGTGTTCGGGGTGGCGTTCATCGTCCTGCTGGGAATCTCGTTCCGGCCGGGCCGCCGCCCCTCCGCCGGACCGCCCGGCAAGGACGCGTTGCCGGCCGCCTCCGCGGACGCGGGCCAGGCGACAACGGTGCTGAAGGGCTTCGACTACACGGAGACGGTGAAGGGCAAGCCACTCTTTCACATCCAATCGGAGCGCACGATCGGCTACGGTCCCGCGGCCGGCCTTCTTCCGAACCTCTACGCGCTCGAGAAGGTCACCCTGACGCTGTATCCAGAGACCGGCGCTCCCGTGACCGTCAACGCCGATCGCGCGACGTACGACCACCGCACGAACGAGGCGCACCTCGCCGGCAACGTGCGCTGGCTCGACGGGAAGGGTGCGCTCGGCGAGACGGAAAAGATGGATTTCCAGCCTGCGACCCGCCAGCTCCTCGCGCCTTCGGCGGTGCGGTTGACGAAGGGGACCTTTGCCCTGACCGCCCGCTCCGGAGTCTACGACCTTCCGGCGAGGGAGGCGCGCCTGCAGGGGCCGGTGCGCGGCGCGGGAACGGGGGAGGGCACTGGCGGGATCTCCTCCCTCGCCGCGGACTCCGCGGTTTACCGGCGCGACGAGAACCTGATCGAGTTGTCCGGTTCCGTCTCCGGCGGCTCGTCCGACGGAAACCGCGTCGAGGCCGATCGCCTCGTGCTCAAGACGGAAGCGGAGACGAATCGCCTCGACTGGGCGCGCGCGGAGGGGCACGTGCGCGGCAAGATCGCTTCGGGAGCTCTCCCGGTTCCGGGAGGTGCCGGCAAGGGCGCGGTCCGGCCGCCGCAGGAGTATTCCGGCGAGCGCGCGGGCCTGCTCTTCGCGGCCGACGGATCCGTCCGCACGCTTTCGCTCTCCGGTTCTCCCGCGGCCGTGGACGAACCCGCCCGAAAAATCCGCGCGTCCTCGATCGAAATCACGCTCGAGGCGGGGCGGGCACGCTCGGCGAAGGCCGACGGAAAGGTCCACATCGAGACCGAGGAGAGCCGGGCCGACGCCGCGCATGCCACGATGGCGCTCACGCCGGCAGGAGAGCTGGAAACCGCCGAGCTCACCGGCGCGGTCCGGATGACCGGCCAGAACCGCACGGCGTCGGCAGACCGGGCGGTCGAAGTCGCCTCGCGGGGAGTGTGGATCCTGACCGCGAACCCCGGAGAGGCGGGCTCTGCGGGGTCTGCCACCGCGGAGGGAGAGGGCTCGAAGATCTCGGCCGCGCGAATCGAGATCGATGAGAAGCGCCGGGGGTTGCGGGCTGAGGGAGCGGTGCGCGCGACGCTCACGCCGCGGGAAGGCGGCCGCGGCGCGACGAGCCCGGTCGGCGACTCTTCGAAGCCGACGTTCGGCAAAGCCGACCGGATGACGCTCGACGACGCGACGAAAGTGGCGACGCTCTCCGGAAACGCGACGCTCTGGCAGGGTGCGTCCTCGGTGAATGGCAACGACATTACGTTGAACGACGCCGAGCGGACGCTCGTCGCCGTCGGCAGCACGCGGACCGTTTTCGCGCCGGCTTCTGCCCCCGCCGCTTCCCCCGCCGCCGCTTCCGGGAAGGAACGGGAGCGGCGCCCGTCCGTCGTGACCGCCCGGCGCCTCATTTACCGCGAAATGGAAAAAGAGAAGGCGGCGCCGGGCCCCGCGACCGCGGCGTTCGAGGGCTCCGTCGTCGTCACCAGCGCCGACTGGCGCGCCACGGCGAACGAGGCGACCGCGTTCATCGGCGCCGACCGGCAGCTCGATCGCGTGGTGCTCACGGGCGACGTGACGCTCCTCGACCCGCGAGCGGGCCGGACCGGCAAAGCGGAGCGGGCCACGGATCACCCCCGTGAGGGGAAGACGATCCTGGAGGGCTCGCCCGCTTCCGTCGTCGACCGCGAAGGCAACCGCGTTGCCGGGGCCACCTTGACGATCTCCAAGCGGGGGGGTAGCGTCGAAGTGACCGCGCCGGAAGGGGGCCGTACGGAAACGATCCACAAGACGACGGCGAAATCGTGAGCTCGGCCGCCGAGACGGTCGAGCGAAGCGTTCTCTCCGCGACGGGATTGATCAAGACGTACGGGGGTCGTGCCGTCGTGAAGGGCGTCTCCCTCGAGGTCAACGGAGGAGAGATCGTCGGGCTTCTCGGCCCGAACGGCGCCGGGAAGACGACCACCTTCTCGATCGTCGTCGGCCTCGTGCGGCCGGACGCGGGCGAGGTCCGGCTGGGCGGCTCCGACGTCACGAACCTTCCGATGTACCGGCGGGCCCGGGCGGGCATCTCCTATCTCCCGCAGGAGCCGTCCGTCTTCCGAAAAATGACCGTCGAACAGAACCTCCTCGCGATCCTGGAGACGCTCGATTTGACTCGGGCGGAGCGCCATGAACGCGCCGACCGCCTCCTCGCCGAGTTCGGCCTCGAGGCGCTCCGCGACCACCGCGCGTACACGCTTTCGGGCGGAGAGCGCCGCCGCGTCGAGATCGCCCGAAGCCTGGTCGTTTCCCCCTATTTCCTGCTCTTGGACGAGCCGTTCGCCGGAATCGATCCCATTGCCGTCCTCGACATCCAGGCAATCGCCCGGCGGCTCGCATCTTCCGGGATCGGGGTGCTCGTCACGGACCACAACGTTCGCGAGACTTTGTCCATCGTGGACCGGGCTTATATAATCCACGCCGGCGAGATTTTGAGGGCGGGCACGCCCCTTGCTCTTTCGAGCGACGCCGTCGTGAAAAAGATCTATCTCGGGGAGGCTTTTCAGCTGAACTGACCGACGAATGGCTGCCGACGGATTGAAACGACGCGCCTAGAAACACATCGAGCGAAATGGCACTCGAACAGAAACTGAATCTCAGGCTCTCGCAACGGCTGGTGATGACGCCGTCACTCCAGCAGGCGATCAAGCTTCTCCAGATGTCGAAGCTCGAGCTCGAGGAGGTCTTGAACCAGGAGATGGTCGAGAACCCCATCCTCGAGGAAGAGCAGGAGGAGGCCGCCGAAGCGGAGGCCGCCGAGCGCCAGGAGGCCGACAACGAGGCGCCGAAGGCGGAGACGGAAGCGTCCGCCGCCGCCGCGGAGGCGCCAGGAGAGGCTCCCGCCGAGAAGGAGCGCGACTCATTCGACGAAATCGACTTCGACTCCTATTTCGAGGAGTACCTCGATACGTCCTACAACCCCCGCCAGTACGAGGAGAACGAGCAGGTACCGCTCGAAAACATCATCTCCCGCCCGCCGGGCCTGCAGGAATACCTCACCTGGCAGATCTCGATGTCGGACGCGGCTCCCGAGATCCGCGAGATCGCAACCTACCTGATCGGCAACATCGACGAAGACGGCTACCTGCGCGTCACCCGGGACGAAATCCGTGCCGCAGGCTACGAGGACGACGCGGACGTCGAGAAATCCCTCGCCCTGGTCCGTTCCTTCGATCCCCCGGGCATCTGCGCCTTCGATCTTCCCGACTGTCTGACGCTCCAGATCCGCGCGCTCGGGATCGAGAACCCTCTGATCGACAAAGTCATCACGGAACACTGGACCGAGTTCCTGAACCGGCAGTTCCAGCCACTCTGTAAGGCGCTCGGCGTCAGCATGACCGATATGCATGCGGTCGTCGAAGTGATCAAGAACCTCGAGCCGAAGCCCGGCCGCAAGTACTCGAACGAACGGACGATCTACGTCGAGCCCGACGTCGCCGTGCGAAAGATCGGCGACGAATACGTGATCCAGTTGAACGAGGACGGCCTGCCGAAACTGCGGATCTCCGCTTCTTACCGCAAGATGCTCCGCGGCGGCAACGGCGCGATCGGCGAAGAAGCCGCCACGTATCTCAAAGACAAGATGCGGTCCGCCGTCTGGCTCATCAAGAGCCTCGACCAGCGGCAGCGCACCATCTACAAGGTCGCCGACTCGATCGTTCGACACCAGAGAGGCTTTCTCGATCACGGAATCGAGCATTTGCGGCCTCTCGTGCTCCGCGACGTGGCGAATGACATCGGCATGCACGAGTCCACGGTCTCGCGCGTCGTGTCGAACAAGTACATCCACACGCCGCGCGGACTCTTCCCGATGAAGTATTTTTTCCACAGCGGCATCGACTCGACGACGGGTAACGACGTCTCGTCGGTTTCGATCAAGAACAAGATCTCCCGGCTGATTGCCGACGAGGACGCGCGCCGGCCCCACTCGGACGCCCGCATCATGCAGAGGCTCCGCGCGGAGGGAATCCAGATCGCCCGCCGGACCGTCGCGAAATACCGGGAGGAGCTCCGCATCCCCTCTTCATCGCAGAGAAAACAGACGTTCTAAGATCGCCCTGGAGGGATCATGGGAGTCGAATGCACGGGCCGCAACGTCGAGGTCACGCCGCAGCTCCGCTCCCTCGCGGAAGAGCGCACGGCGCGCCTCGAGCGTCACCTGGGTGGTCCGGCGAAGGTTCGCGTGGTGCTCTCCCACGAAAAGCATCGCTTCGTTGCCGAAGTGATCGCCACCCACCAGCGGCGCCGCTGGACGGCCCAGGAGGAGACGGCGGATCCAAAGACGGCTCTCGTGATCGCCTTCGAGCGGGTGGACGCGCAGGCGAAGAAGGACTCGGAGCGCCGCCGCGATCGCAAGCACCGGGGCGCCGCGGAAGTCATCCCGCTCCGCCGGAGCAACGCCGCCGGCGAAGAAGAGAAGCCCGCACGCTCGGGGCAAACACGAAGGATCGTGCGGCTCGGCCGGCGGGCGGCCGCCAAACCGATGTCCGTCGAAGAGGCGGCCATGCGGATCGAGGGCTCCCGAGAGGACGTGGTCGTCTTCCGCGACTCGGGATCCGAAAAACTCTCGGTGCTCTACAAACGCAGCGACGGAGATTTCGGACTGATCGTCCCCGAATGCTGAGCCGCGGCGCCCTTCCCGCAGGCGGCCGCGCCGGGGCGGCTCGGCGATGAGCGCCGAGCCGAGCGGCTTCCTGCAGAGCCTCATCGACCGCAGGCTCGTGTTCACCGGTCTCGAGACCGCCTCCCTCGAAGAGGCGCTCGCGGATCTTTCGCGCAGGATTTCGGCTGTGGGAGTCGTGCACGATGCCGCCGACCTCACGCGGCGCCTCCTCGAGCGCGAACGGCTGGGCTGCACCGGCCTCGGGGGAGGAATTGCAATCCCCCATTGCAAGCTGAAGGAAATCGACGAGATCGTGCTTTCCGTGGCTTCCTTTCCGCGCGGCGTCGACTTCGCCGCTCCCGACGGCATCCTGGTGACGCTCGTCTTTCTGATCCTCTCGCCCGCGCAGGCGCCCGCGCTTCACCTGCAGGCGCTCGCGCGGATCTCGCGGCTTCTGAAAGCGCCCGGCGTCACGGACACTCTCCGGAACGCCTCGACGCCGGACGAGCTGGTCGCCGCGCTGAGAGAGGCGGAGTCCGCTCCCGTGACCGCGGTGCAGTCATGAGCCAGGCCACGGCCGCCCGCGGGTCCTTGACCGCCGACATCCTGAGGTCTCCCGTCCTGCGTGATCTCGGCTTGCGAACCGTCGCGGGAGAAAACGGATTCGATCGAGTGATCTCCTGGGGTCGCATCCAGCGGCCCGGCCTCGCCCTCGCGGGGTACCAGGCCTTCATCAAGCCGGGGCGGATCCAGATTCTGGGCGAGAGCGAGCTCAGGTACCTCGACACGATGCCGTCGCTGCTCCGCGCCGAACGGATCGCCGCGATCTGCGCGCTGCCCGTCGCGGCATTCGTCGTGACCAAGGGGCTCGCGGTTCCGGAAGATCTCACCCGCGAATGCCGCAAGCAGGAAGTTCCGCTCCTCGTGTCGGACCAGACGACGTCGGTCGTGATCCAGTCGATCACGCGCATCCTCGAGGACGAGCTCGCACCGTCGACGAGCATCCACGGCGTTCTCGTCGATGTCTACGGGATGGGCGTGCTCCTCCTCGGAGACTCGGGCATCGGAAAGAGCGAGTGCGCGCTCGACCTGATCCAGCGAGGGCACCGGCTCGTGGCGGACGACGTCGTCGAGATCCGCAAATACCCGAACGGATCGCTCGTCGGCCGCGCCGCGGAGATGATCCGCTACCACATGGAGCTTCGCGGGATCGGGATCATCAACATCAAGCACCTCTTCGGTGTCTCGGCGGTCCGCGCATCGAAGTCGATCGAGCTCGTCATCGAGCTCGAGCGGTGGGACCCCACGAAGCGGTACGACCGCCTCGGCCTGGACGGCGAGACGTATTCGATCCTCGAGCGGCCCCGCCCATTTCTGCGTCTGCCCGTGGCTTCGGGACGCAACATCGCCCTGCTGATCGAGATCGCCGCCCGCAACGAGCTCTTGAAGAGCCAGGGATACGATGCGGCCAAGGAATTCGCGTTGAAAGTCGACGAACAGATCGCCCGGAACATGCGCGCGACGCGGTCCAGTTGAGCCAGCTGCTACCCTCTCCGGAACCCCGTCCGGCATCCGTGCCGGAGACGCTCGTGATCGTCACGGGGCTCTCGGGCTCCGGGAAGAGCTACGTGAACAAGTGCCTCGAGGACGTCGGCTACTTCTGCGTCGACAACCTCCCGCTCGAGCTCGTCGAACCGCTTCTGTCCAAAGTGAACGCGCCGCGGGTCGGCATCATCTTAGACGTGCGCAATCCCGATTTCGCGCCGCACTTTCCGGAGATCCTGGGGAGGCTGCGGCAGCGTGTTCCCGGCACCCGGCTTCTCTTCCTCGACGCTTCCGAGGAGTCGCTCATCCGGCGGTTCTCCGAAACGCGCCGTCCCCACCCGCTGTCGGGCACTCGATCGCTCCTCCAGTCCCTACGCAGCGAGCGGCAGATGCTCGAAGAGGTCCGTTCGGTGGCCGATGTCGTCGTGGACACGTCGGAGATGACCGTTCACGAGCTGCGGTCCTTCATCCAGAAGACGTTCGCGGCCAACCCGGACGAGGCTCGGATGGTCATTTCCGCGACGTCCTTCGGGTACAAGTTCGGAGTGCCGCACGACGTGGACCTCCTGTTCGACGTTCGTTTCCTCTCCAATCCGCACTTCGTCGCGGAGCTCAAGGGGAAGACGGGCTCGGATCCAGCCGTTGCCGCCTACATCGAGAGTGACCCCGAGACGGCGCCTTTC
Source organism: Acidobacteriota bacterium (assembly GCA_030948185.1). Classification (GTDB taxonomy): domain Bacteria; phylum Acidobacteriota; class Thermoanaerobaculia; order UBA5066; family Gp7-AA6; genus JALYUA01. The sequence goes on along the minus strand of JALZAT010000009.1, from coordinate 51,950 downwards.
CTCGACAAGCTCACGGAATTCTTCGACTACCTGCTCCCGCTCTATGAGCGCGAGCACAAGAGCTATCTGTCGATCGGAATCGGCTGCACGGGAGGAAAGCACCGGTCCGTGTACATCGCCGAACGCCTTGCGGATCTCATGAAGGAACGTGGGTATCCGGTTCGAGTGTCCCACCGCGACGCGACCAGGCAGTGACGGGTACCTCGCTCCCGTGATCGGGGTGCTGCTCGTGACGCACGGGAGGCTCGCGGAGGAGCTCAAGGACGCCGCGCTGACGATCCAGCCGGAGATCGCGCGGATCGTAGCCGTCGCGCTCGAGTGGAACCAGACGGGAGAGGACGCACGCGAACGGATCGCGCGAGGTCTCGGGGAGGCGGACGATGGAGAGGGCGCCGTGATCCTCACGGACATGTTCGGAGGAACCCCGACGAACCTGACGCTCTCTTTTCTTCAGAAGGACCGGGTCGAGATCGTCACGGGCGTCAACCTGCCGATGGTGTTGAAGTGCGCCGCCCTCCAGAAGAGCGGAAAGTCCGTCGTCGAGATCGCTCACGTGGCGAAAGACCGCGGGCAGAGGTCGATTTGCGTCGCCTCGGACCTGCTGGCGGACGAGGAGGCGAGCACTTCCGCGGGGCTCGGCGAGGGAGCTGGACATTGATCGAGCGGGAGCTCGCCATCCGCAACCGGCTTGGGCTCCACGCGCGGGCAGCGGCCAAATTCGTTCAGACGGCGAGCCGGTTTCGTTCCGCGGTGAAGATCCGCAAGAACGGCGAAGAGGTCGACGGCAAGAGCATCCTCGGGATCCTCCTCCTCGCCGCCTCCCAGGGAACCCACATCGTCGTTGCCGTCACCGGCGAAGACGAAGCGGAGGCTTTTGCGGCCGTCGAAGATCTGCTCGCCCGCAGCTTCGACGAGGAAGAATGAACGCCATCGGGTGATCCCCGACCCCGCCATGGCCATCCTCCAGGGACTCCCCGTTTCTCCCGGTCTGGCCGTCGGCAGGGCCGTGGTAATCCGATTCGGCGGGTTCCCGGCCTTCCGGCGGGCGATCGAGCCGTCGCAGTTCGAGGCGGAGGAACGGCGGCTGCGCAAGGCGGCGCGGCGCGCATCGGAAGACTTCCTGCAGCACTCCGCGAGCGCGAGCGGCGCCGACGGGACCATGGGTAGCGAGTTTGCGGCGATCCTCGAGGCCCACGGCCTCATCGCTTCGGACGAGACCCTTCTCGCCGCGGTGGTCGCTCGCACGCGGCGCGACCGGGTGAACGTGGAATGGGCGCTGGCGGGGGTTACGCGGGAGTTCGCAGCACGGCTCGAGCAGGCCGACGCCGCGGCCATGCGCGAGCGCGCGACGGACATCGCGGACGTCGCGCGCGAGATCGCGAGACACCTGACAGGAGAGGGCCAGCTTCGCCCGGACAACCTCGCCCGCGGATCGATCCTCGTGGCGGACGAGCTGTCGCCGATGGACGCATCCCGCCTCGATCCGCGGCGCGTTCGGGCGATCGCCCTCGAGCGGGGCGGCCCGACCTCGCACGCGAGCATCATCGCGCGGTCGTTCGGAATTCCGGCGGTCGTTGGACTCGACCGGGTGTGCGACCTCGTCTCCCCGGAGCGGGCCATGGTCGTGGACGGCGACCGCGGGGTCGTCGAGCCCGAGCCTTCGAAGGCCCGGCTGCGCGCCGCGCTTCGCCAGGAAAAGGAGGCGCACGAGCGGACCAGGCGGCTTCGCAACCGGACCGCGCGGGCCGCGGTCACCCGCGACGGCGTGCGGATCGTCGTGCGCGCGAACCTGGAGCTTCCCGAAGAGGTCTCCGCGCTCGAGCGGTTCCACGCCGAAGGCGTCGGCCTCTTCCGCTCCGAGTTTCTCTACCTGAAAGCCGCTCCCCGGAGGCCGGGAATCGACGAGCAGAGAGCCGCGTACGAAGAACTCCTCGCCGCCGCGGCGCCCCATCCGGTGGTCGTGCGCACGTACGACCTGGGAGGGGAGAAAGGGATCGAGCCCGCGCTCGGTGAGAATCCCGCGCTCGGCCTGCGCGGGCTGCGATATTGCCTGGCGCGGCCTCAGCTCTTCGAAGAGCAGCTCGCCGCCCTCTGCCTCGCGGGGCAGAAGGGCGACCTCCGGATCCTTCTGCCCATGGTCACTTCCGCGTCGGAAATCGCCGCCGCGCGCCGGCATCTCGAGACCGTCGCTTCCCGCCTCAAGATTCCCGCACCGCCGCCCCTCGGAGTGATGATCGAGGTCCCCTCCGCCGCGCTCCTGGCCGACCGGCTCGCGGCCGACGCGGACTTTTTCTCGATCGGGACCAACGACCTCGCGCAGTACGGTCTCGCGGTCGACCGCGCGAACCCGGAGGTGTCTTCGCTCTATCGGCCGCTCCACCCGGCGATTCTCAAGATGATGCGCCTCGTGGTCCTGGCAGGCGCCGCCCGGAACCGGCCCGTTGCCGTGTGCGGAGAGACGGCGGCGGACGAAACCGGAATCGCGGCGCTCCTCGGGCTGGGAATCCGGGAGATCTCCGTGACGCCCGTCGCCATTCCCGCGGTGAAGGAGCGGATCGGACGGATCGATTGCGCCACGGCGCAGCGGCTCGCGGAACGCGCGCTCGAGTGCGCGGATCCCGACGAGGTGGAGCGCCTGTTTGCCGCGAGCTTCGCGCACGAGCCGGAAACGGGCGAGAGCGCGGGCGGACGCGTGTGGAGAGACAAACTGGAGGAGGTTCCTTGAGGAGAGTCGAAAAACCCTGGGGCTACGAGATCGTCTTCGCGGAGAACGAACGGTACGCCGGCAAGATCCTGCACGTCGACGCCGGCCACGCGCTGTCGCTGCAGTACCATGAAAGAAAAGACGAGACTCTTTACGTTTTGAAGGGCGAGGTGACGCTGCTTGTGGACGCTGACTCTGACGCTGACACCGGCGCGGTCGCCGAGAAGGACCGGACCCTGACGGAGGTGACGCTCGCGGCGGGGGATTCGTACCGGATCCGGCCGGGTGTGCGGCACCGCATGAGCGCCGCCGCGCCCTGCGACCTTGTCGAGGTCTCCTCGCCCGAGCTCGACGACGTCGTCCGGCTGGAGGACCGCTACGGCCGGGAGGGTACGAGCGCGCCATGAACCGCCGAATCCCTGCCCGGACCCTCCCGGTCCTCGCGCTCTTCATCCTGGGGCTGACACCCGCCGGCCTCTCGGCGGCCGCTCCGCCTGCACCCCGCCCCACTCCGACTCCGACCCACCGCCCCCGGCTCTCAGGCGGTTTCGGCCGGACGCCCGTTCCCCCGCCAGCTCGCGCCGAAGCCCCCCCGGCCCCGGCGGCGACAGAAGCGGGGGAGCCCGCCGAGTCTTCGCCTGCTCCGCCGCCGGCAACGCCGAAGAAAGAGGCCGCTTCCCCGAAGGAGAAAACCCCGAAGGGGGTCGCGATCACCAACGAGAGCCTCGTCAAGGATCCCAACCGGGGACGGCTCTCCACGTCGCAGATTCGGCCTCCCACGCCGCCGCCCGCAATTTCGCCCGCGCCGGGAGGGAGGGCGCTCGAAGCGCCCGCCGCGGCCGCGGCTCCTGCCGCCACCGCGGGGGACGAGGCGGTCTGGAGGGAACGCGCTCGCTCCGCGCGCCGCAGGGTGGAAGAGTTGAAGACGGAGATCACACAGCTCGAGGCGGACGCCAAGCAGCTCGAGACGGACTTCTACCGATGGGACGACGGCCAATACCGCGATCGAGTGATCAAGCCTTCCTGGGACAAGAAGCGCGAGGATCTCGAGACCCGCCGGCGTCAGCTCGTCGACGCCGAGGCGGAGCTCGCGGACCTTCCCGAGCGGGCTCGCAAAGCCGGCGCGCTGCCGGGGTGGCTGCGAGAATGACCACTCTGCCCGCCTATGACGCAAAGCCCTCGGAACAGGGGACTTGCGCGGGCTCCTACCGCGTCGAGACGTGGGGCTGCCAGATGAACGTCCTGGACTCCGATCGGATCGCGGGCCAGCTCGAAGACCGGGGGCTTCGCCGCGCGGCAGATCAGGAGGAGGCGGACGTCGTCGTCTTGAACACGTGCGCCGTGCGGGAAAAGGCCGAATCGAAGGTGTACAGCGCGCTCGGCGTGCTCGCGCGGCGCAAGCGCGAGCGCCCGGAAATGGTGATCGGCGTCACGGGGTGCGTCGCCCAGGTTTCCGGCGAGGACATCCTGGAGAGGGCGCCGTATGTCGACTTCGTCCTCGGTACGGGGCAGGTGGAGCGCGCCGGCGAAATCGTGGAGCAGGTCCGCCGCGACCGCCGCCGCGTCATGGCTCTCGACTTGCCGAAGGATTCCCCGGTCTACCAGTTCCGGCAGATCAGCCGCGGATCTCCGTTCCAGGCGTCCGTCACGGTCATCGAGGGCTGCGACCAGTTCTGCACGTTCTGCATCGTGCCGTTCACGCGCGGCCGCGAGCGCAGCCGCCGTTTTGCGGAGATCGTGGAGGAGGTCGGTTCGCTCGCTCGACAGGGATTCGGAGAGGTCATGCTCCTCGGGCAGACGGTCAATGCGTACACCGACCCCGAGGAAGGGTTCGGGCTCGGGGAGCTGCTCTCTCGCGTCGCACGGGTGCCGGGAATCCGCCGGCTGCGCTTCATCACGTCACATCCGGCTCTCGTCGACGACGCCTTGATCGAGGCGCTCGCGTCGGCCCCGAACATCGCGCCCTACATGCACCTGCCGGCGCAGTCCGGATCCGATCGCGTGCTCTATCGCATGAAGCGCCGGTACGGCCGCGCGGATTACGCGTCCGTGGTGCGCCGCCTTCGGGAGCGCGTTTCCGAAATCGCGATTTCGTCGGACTTCATCGTGGGATTTCCGGGGGAGACCGAGGCGGACTTCGAAGACACGCTCTCCCTGATCCGGGAGACCCGCTTTGCCAACGTCTTCGCGTTCCGATATTCCCCTCGCCCCGGGACCGCGTCCGCGCGGTGGGGGAGCGAGCAGGAGGTCCCCTGCGAGGTCGCGTCGGAAAGGCTTGCCCGGCTCCTGGCACTCCAGGCCCAGATCCAGGCCGAGATCAACCGCGGACTCGAGGGGCGAACATTCGAAGTGCTGATCGAGAACCGCGACCGAAAGGGACAGAGCCGCGGACGCACGGCCTGCAACCGGGTCGTGCACGTCGAAGACGGCGCAGAGCTCGTGTCCGGGCAATACGCGCTCGTCCGAATCGTCAAGGGCCTGCCAAACTCCCTTCTGTCCCGAGTCGAAACCTCCGGCCGCCGGACGGCCTGACATCGGGCCGATGGCCTGAATTCCCCGGAAGGACCTCCCATGGTGAAGATGGAGATCAAAGGGCTGCTGATGGACCCGGTGAGCAACATGCCGGTCGTCATCCTCCGCGACGAGAACGATGGCGTCTTCCTCCCGATCTGGGTCGGTCTTTTCGAAGCGAACGCGATCGCCATCGAAATGGAGAAGGTCCAGGCCCCGCGCCCGATGACCCACGACCTCTTGAAGAACGTCATTTCGGAGCTCGGGATCCGGGTGGAGCGGATCGTCGTCAGCGAGCTGCGCGACAACACCTTCTTCGCCCGCATCCACCTGGCGCGGGGCGAGGACCGCTGGAACATCGACAGCCGTCCGAGCGACGCCATCGCCCTGGCGCTGCGGGCGCGGGCGGAGATTTTCGTGGAAGAGGACGTGCTCGAAAAGAGCAAGACTCTCCGGGCGGACGGCTCGCAGCCGGATCCCGAGCGCCTCAAGAAATGGCTGGAAGAGGTGAATCCCGAGGATCTCGGAAAATACAGAATGTGACCTCTCTCACCTGATACCTTCCCCATAGTGATCATCTCCATCACCAATCAGAAGGGTGGCGTCGGCAAGACGACCACCGCCATCAATCTCGCCGCCGCGCTCGCCACCAAGGGGATGAAGACCCTGCTCGTGGACCTCGATCCGCAGGCGAACAGCACGATGTCGTACCTCGACCGCAAGACACTCGACAAGTCGATGTTCGACGTCCTGACCGAGACGAGCGTCGGTTTGAAGGACGTGATCCGGAAGTCGGAGCTGCCGAACCTCGACGTGGCGCCCGCCCGAATCTCGCTCGCGAAGATCGAGTCGAAGCTTCTCGGCGAGATCGACGGTCACTTCCGGCTGCGGGACAAGCTCTCCGGGTTCCGCCGGACGTACGACGCGATCCTGATCGATACGCCCCCGACCCTCGGGATGATCACCGTCAACGCGATGGTCGCGTCCACCCATATCCTGATTCCGATTCAGTCCTCCTACTTCGCCCTGGAGGGCACGGACGATCTGCTGGAGACGATCGAAAAGATCAAGGCGAGGCCCAACCCGACGCTCCGGATCCTGGGCGTCGTGATCACCCTCCACGACAAGCGGACCGTGATCGGCAAGGACGTCTACGAACAGATCGCGGCCGTCTTCGGCGACAAGGTGTTCAAGACGACGATTTCCAAGAGCGTGCGCCTGGAGGAGAGTCCGGCGCATCGCGAATCCATCTTCACGTTCGCGCCGCGTTCGAGCGGCGCGGCGGAGTACTACTCGCTCTCGGAGGAGGTCCTGTCCCGTGTCTAAACGAAGAGGCTTGCCGACCGAGGCCCGGATGCAGCACGACTCGCACTTCGTCGAATCCCTTTCGGCGCGCTTCGGCGCATCGCTCGGGCGCTGGATCTCGATGGACGAGATCGAGACCAACCCGGACCAGCCCAGGACGAACGTGGGCGACCTGACCGAGCTGCGCCGCTCGATCGAATCGAAGGGAGTCCTCGAGCCGCTTCTCGTCAAGCCGATCGCCGACGGAAGGTTCCGGATCATCGCCGGGGAGCGCCGCTTCCGCGCCGCAATGGAAGCCGGCTTGACGGAGATCCCCTGCATCGAGCTCGAGGTGCCGGAAAACGAGGTCGTCGAGATCGCGCTCATCGAGAACCTGCACCGGCGCGACCTCCACGCGTTCGAAGAAGCGGAAGGCTATTCTTCTCTCGCCGCCCGCCACGGATACACGCAACAGCAGATCGCGGATGCCGTTGGAAAATCTCGCGTTTCGATCACCGAGACGATGTCGCTTCTGGAGATTCCGGAAGCCGTGCGCGACGAATGTCGGCGCGCCGACATCATGGCGAAGTCGGTGCTTCTCCAGATCGCGCGGCTCGAAGATCCGGCGAAGATGAGCGAAGCGATCGCGTCGGTCGCGACAGGCTCCACACGCGACGATCTGCGCACGAGGAAAAAACAGGACGACGGATCCGCGAAGCGCCCCTCTCGATTCTCCTTCATCTACAAACCCAAAGGCGGCCCCTTCAAGCTGAATCTCTCGTTCCACAAATCCCGCGTCGACAAGAGCGAGCTCATCGACGCGCTGCGCGGAGTGATCCGCCAGCTCGAAGCGGGCGACATCCCGATCCACAAGAAAAAGTAGCGGCTGGTCGAGCCGCCCGTGTCGCCGGGATCCGTCTCCGGGAGACGCGGCGGCCCACTCGCTGGAGGAAGAACCGGGCCGCCGCTCCGCTCGGAGGTCGCAGACGCAGTCACTCGTCATTACGAGAGTGGTGTGCGACCTCCGAGAGGCTCCCTCCGCCGGACCCCGCGCCCCGGCCTCGCAGTGAGGCAACTGCCACGCTGTGAGCCCCGGCGACGCGGCCGCCTCCCGGAGGAGGCCATGAGCGAGGGAGCACACCGGACCGGGACTTTCCGAACACTGCGACTGCGACCGAGCGACGAGCGAAGGCCCGGTCTTCTCTTCAGAGGCAGGGACGGAGCGTGCCGACGAGGGAGGCGGACGGCGGCGACCGGGGCGACTCGATAAGGAGGCACGCTCAACAGTCCAAGGGCGGCGGTACCCCATAGAAGGCTTACGATTCGCAGTGTCCGATAAGATATATTATGTAAAATCGCCAGACGGGGTGCCGCCGGCAGAACGGGATGGACCTCCAAGACGCAGGGGCTCGAGAGCCTCGCCCGCCGGGCGATTTTGCATAATATCCCCCCGGTTATGCAAAGGCCGCGGACCTCGCCGCGCGACGGCGTGCCTGCTGGACACATCTGCGGAACGGATTCAGCCGCTTCGCTGGCCTTTACATAACCGGGGGCGCTCGCTTCGCTTCGCTGGGCCCCTCGACCGGACAACGGCTCCGCGAAGCGGACACCCGATGGCCAGATGGCCCGAGGACCCGAGGACCCGATGGTGAGATCTGCCGACGATCACCCGATTCTCCGATAACCGGATTCCCCTGATACCGTCGTTGGGTGCGCCTCATCTCCCGCTCGGTGCTCCGCGAGACCTGGCCGCCGTTCCTCCTCGGGTTTCTCGCCTACACGTTCATCCTCCTCGTCCGGACCATCTACTTCCTGGCGGATTTCTTCGTCCGGCGCAGCGCGACACTGGGAAAGGTCCTGTGGCTGGTCGTCCTCTCGCTGCCATGGATCGTCGTCCTGACGATCCCCATGGCCTTTCTCCTGGGCGTCCTGATCGGGATCGGCCGGATGTCGGCCGACTCCGAGGTCATCGCGATGCGGGCTTGCGGCGTCGGCCCCGGCGCGATCTCCCGGCCCGCTCTCGTCGCGGCGACGCTCCTGGCGGGGCTCGTCTTCTACCTCTACAACGTCGTCCTCCCGAGGGCCAACGACACCCTGACGCGCGAGATGGCCCGGGTCGCGGCGACGTCCGTCGTCAACGTGGTCCACCCCCGAACCTTTCGGGAAGTCCGAAGCGGCATGACCCTCTTCTTCGACCGCACCGGGGCCGACGGACGGTCGCTCGAGGGCGTCTTCTTGAAGCTCGGCGAAGACGACGAGCACAAGGACCAGGTGATCGTCGCGCGGCGCGGGGCGCTCTCGCTCGAGGGAGACAACCTCTGGCTCGACCTCACGAGCTCCGTGCTGCACGACTACGACCCGTCCGATCCGTCGCGGTACCGCACCAACCGGAATCAGACCCAGCGAATCCTGATCGCGGGCGACGTGGGAAACCCGGCCGGAGGCGGGGTTTCCTACCAGAAGGGCCTCCGGGCCCAGTCGCTGCGCGAGCTCTTCGCGACCGCGGCCCGCATGAAGAAGAAGTCCGCGGAGGACTACCGCCTCGCCTGGGTCGAGATCCACAAGAAGCTCTCGATCCCCTTCGCCTGCCTGACCTTCGCGGTCATCGGAATCCCGCTCGCCGAAACGTCGCGGCGCGGTGGGAAAGGGAGCGGGTTCGCGATCTCGCTCGCGATCATCGTTCTCTACTACGTCCTTCTGTCGAGCGGCGAGACGTGGGCCCAGCAGGGCCGCCTGCCGCCCGGAGTCGCGATCTGGCTCCCGAACGCGGTGCTCCTCGTGCTCGGAGGAATCGCGATGGCCTCCTCGGGACGCGAACGATCCCGGATCCGCCGGTTCCCACGCGTGCGTTTCGCTCCCGGCCGGCCCGCTGTCCGCCCGGCCGGAGCCGGCGAGATTTCCGGGGCCGCGCGCCAGACGGCCTGGAGGGGGCTGCTGCGCTTCCCGATCATCCTCGACCGGTACGTGCTCGCGCGCTTTCTCGCGGTGCTGGCCCTCGTGCTCGCCTCCGTCCTCTTCCTCGCCGTCATCGTGGACTACGCGGAGCACGTCGACAAGATCGCAAAAAACCGCCCTGCCGCGGGCGTCGTCGTCGGCTATTACCGCAACTTCCTCATGACGATCTCGCTCCAGGTGGCGCCCTTCGGGATCCTGATCGCGACACTCATCTCTCTCGGCATCCTGTCGAAGAACAACGAGGACACGGCCTTCAAGGCGAACGGCGTCTCGCTCTACCGGCTCGGGGCTCCCATCGTGGCCGCCTCGATCGCCACCGCCGTCCTCGCCTTCACCGCGGGTGAGTACATGCTGCCTCTCGCCCAGCGGGAGCAGGCCCGCTTCAAGAACCTGATCTACGGACGTCCCGCGGACTGGGGCATCGCCACGCCGGCCGAGCAGCGGTGGCACTACGGGCCCGGGGCCCGCATCTGGCACCAGGAGGCGATCGAGCGGGACCGGGGCGTGATCGCCTCCCCTTCCGTATTCGAGTTCGATACGGCGTTCGACCTCGTTCGGCGGGACTCCGCCCGGCAGGCGAACTGGAACGGGTCTCTGTGGATTTTCCGACAGGGGTGGACGCGCACGTTCGGTGGCGTCTCCGAGGCCAGCTACAGAACGTTTCTGGAGGAACGCCTGCCGGGCGACCCGCCGACCTCCTTCACCCGGCAATACCGCGGGGCGGAGGAGATGCGATTCCGCGAGCTCCAGCGCTCCGCGCGGCGTCTCAAGTCGAGCGGCTACCCGACCGGGGACCTCGAGACGGCCCTCCAGTCGAAGCTCTCGACTCCCCTGCTCATTCCGCTCATGGCCCTGCTCGCGATCCCATTTGCCTTCCGGATCGGCAAGAGGGGGACCCTCGCTGGAATCGGCGTGGGCCTGGCGCTCGGGATCGTCTTCCTGATTGCCGGCGCCTTCTTCACGAAGGTCGGGGAAGCGGGAGCCCTTTCTCCCCTGCTCGCCGCCTGGTCGCCAAACATCCTGGCGCTGACGGCTTCGACGTGGCTCCTGCTGAGGCTCAGAACCTGATCGACGTCAGAGGAGAGGGGTCAGAGGACAGAGGACCCCTGAGCTCATTCTCCTCTCACCTCTATCCTCCCTCCTCTCACCTCTTTCCTCCCCCCTCTGACCTCTTTCCTCACTCCTCTCACCTCTTTCGTCAGAATCCCTGGCCGCTCGAAAACGAGACGAGCAGGCCGCGCCGCCCCTTCGCATCTCGGTTCAACGCGTACGCCACGTCGATTCGGAGAGTGCTGTTGGTCGCGGCGCGGGTGATCCCGATTCGCAGCCCGACTCCGACGTCCGTCTTGAAGTCCCGGAATCGGAGAGGCTCGCCCGCCGGCGTCGCCGCTCCCGTGTCGAAAAAGGCCGCAGCGCCGAGGGAAAAGAGCTGGAGGATCTCCCGCCCGAGGAAGATCCTCTGCTCGGCGTTCCAGACCACGCGCTTGTCCCCTTCGAACGCGTAGAGGTGGTACCCGCGGAGCCCGTTGTCCCCGTCGGCGAAGAACTGCACGTCGCGATCGAGGTTCCATCCCCGGTCGAAGGTCACTCGGGAGACGAACGTCTGCCGCGGCAGCGTGCTCGAGAACTCGTGGACGAAAAATCCGTTCCCGGAAAAGATCTCGTTCTGAAAATGTCCGTCGTAGCGGGTCCGGTAGGACAGCGACCCCAGCACGAAGGTCCGGGGACCGAGGCGAAAGCCCTCGCCGAACGCGAGCCGCAGCAGGCCCGTCGTCCTCGGTACCCCGAACGCGGAGGGAGAAACGCCCGCCTCCACGTCGAACGAACGGCCCAAGTTGAAGTCTTCGTATCGCTCGGCGCGGTTGACGAAGTTCTTTTTCAAAAAGTCGTTCTGGACGTCCTGGTACCCGAGCGTCACGAACCGGAAGAGCCGATCCTCCGGAAGGACGGGCGCCGGGCTGTCGTGGAGGAGATAGAACCGGTCCTCGACGGAACGAAACCGCAGGAAGGCCCGCTGCGCCCGCGTCTCCGAGGCGGCAATGGCCCAGCCGTACTCTGCGTCTCCCTCGGTGTGGCGCTGGTGGAAACGGGACAGGGTGTCGCCGTCGGCGAAGATCCGGGAGTTCAAGGTCAGGTGGTCGAAGAGGATCGAGGCCGAGTTGCGGGAGGAGAACGCGGCGAACGGGCGCCCGATCGAGACCCGCTCCTCCTCCCCGTCGGAGTTGTTCGCATAAAGGAAGTCGCCGAGAACGTAGGACTGCCCCAGAAAGTAGGGATCGAGGTATTCGAAGCTCCGGTTGCTGCGCTCCGCGCGCTTGTCGTACGCGATCGCGAGCGTGCGCCCCGTTCCGAGAAAGTCCTTTTCCTTGAGGTCGAACCCGTAGGTCGTCACCCCCCCCTTTCCGCCGAACGACACTCCGGGTTCCGTCGTCCAGGCGTCCTGGGTGATCACTTGGACGTCCACGATCCCGTCGTGAGGCTTCCCGGCGGAAACCAGAGCGCTCTTCAGAAACGGCAGGCCGCGGAGGTTGCGTTCGGTCTCGTCGAGCCGAAGCGGATCGAAGACGTCCCCCTCGCGAAAGAGCAGAAACTTGCGGATCACCGATTCCCTCGTGTTGAACCGCACGGCGTTGGCCGTCCGATACAGCCACCCCCGCGCCGCTTCTTCGGGGGAAAAGACGTCGAGAGCGCGGACGCTGATCGTGCCGATCCGGGGAGGCTCGGCGGGCGCCTCCTGCGCGAGCCCGACGTTCGATACCAGCAGCAGGAGAGAGGCGCCGATGAGCGACCGGATCATCGGGGAATGGGAATCCGGGAACGCGGTCGCGTGAATATCGGGTGATCGTCCGTGCCGATCACTCCGACCCCCCGACCACCCCGACCCCCCGATTCCTTACGTGCCTTCTTCCCAGGAGCTCATGTAGCGGACCTGTTCCGCGGTGGGAACGTCGATGCCCATGCCCATCGCCGCGAGCTTCAGGCGCGCGATCTCCCGGTCGATCTCGTCGGGAACGACATACACCTTCTTCTCGAGACTCGCGTGGTTCTTGACCATGAATTCGGCCGCGAGAGCCTGGTTCGCGAAGGACATGTCCATGACGGAGGCCGGGTGCCCCTCGGCGGCGGAAAGGTTGATCAGGCGGCCGTCGGCGAGGAGGTTGACCCGGCGCCCGTCCGGGAACTCGAACTCCTCGACGAACTCGCGGATCAGCCGGCGTCCGCGTGCGAGCTTCTCGAGCGCGGGGATGTCGATCTCGACGTTGAAGTGGCCCGAGTTGCAGATCACGGCCCCGTCCTTCATCTCTCGGAAATGCTCCTCGCGCAGGACGCCCTTGTTTCCGGTCACGGTCACGAAGATGTCGCCGATTCGCGCCGCTTCTTCCATCGTCATGACACGGAATCCGTCCAGCGCCGCCTCGATCGCCTTCGTCGGATCTATTTCCGTCACGATGACCTGGCCGCCGAGACCGCGGGCGCGGCTCGCGACGCCGCGGCCGCACCAGCCGTAGCCCGCCACGACCACGTTCAACCCGGCGATGAGGAGGTTCGTCGCCCGGATGATGCCGTCGAGCGTGGATTGCCCCGTGCCGTACCGGTTGTCGAAAAGGTGCTTGGTGCGCGCCTCGTTGACCGCGACGACGGGGAACTTCAAGACTCCATCCTTTTCCATCGCCTTCAGGCGGATGACTCCGGTGGTCGTCTCCTCCGTCCCGCCCACGATTCCGTCGAGCAGACCCTTGCGGTCGGCCGGGGAGAGACTCCGGGCCCACTCGCGAATGACCGGGTCCATGTCGGCGTCCTTGCCGAGGGCGAGGAAGAGGAGCGAGGAGACGAGGTCCGCGCCATCGTCCATCGTGATGTTCGGGCGGTGGGCGAGGCCCGCGCGGATGTGCTCGTAGTACGTGGTGTGCTCTTCACCCTTGATCGCATAGACGGAGATGCCCGAATCGACGACGAGCGACGCGGCGACGTCATCCTGGGTCGAGAGGGGGTTCGAGGCGACGAGCACGAGATCGGCCCCGCCGGCGGCGAGGGTCTTCGCGAGGTTCGCCGTCTCGGTCGTCACGTGAAGGCACGCGGCCATGCGGATACCGCGAAACGGTTTCTCCTTCTCGAAACGCTCGCGGATCTGCCGGAGCACGGGCATGCTCGCCTCGGCCCAGGCGATCCGCAGGCGGCCGCGCTCGGCGAGACCGCGCTCCTTGACGTCGTGCGGAACGGCCGCCGCCACCGTGGTGCTCATCGGCCCGCCGGGGCCGTGACGGCCCCGCTCACGCCCGCTGCCCGGGACAGGGTCTCGGCCAGGTCCGTGCGCTCCCACGTGAAATCGGGCAGCGCCCGGCCGAAGTGGCCGAAGGCCGCCGTCTGTTTGTAGATGGGTCTGCGGAGGTTGAGACTCTCGATGATGCCCTTCGGGGTGAGCTTGAAGTGCTCGCGCACGAGCGCGACGATCTTTTCCTCGGGCATCTTCCCGGTGCCGTACGTCTCGACGTGGACCGAAACAGGATCGGCGACGCCGATGGCGTAGGCGAGCTGAATCAGCACACGCTCGGCGAGGCCGGCCGCCACGAGATTCTTCGCGATGTACCGGGCCATGTACGCCGCCGACCGGTCGACCTTCGTGGGGTCCTTCCCCGAGAACGCGCCGCCGCCGTGCGGAGCGCTGCCCCCATACGTGTCGACGATGATCTTGCGTCCGGTCAAACCGGCGTCTCCCTGCGGGCCGCCGATCACGAACCGGCCGGTCGGGTTAACGTGAAACTTCGTGTCCTTCGTCAGAAGTGACGCCGGGATCACGGGCTTGATGACTTCCTCGATGATCGCCTCTTTGAGCGCCGGATGCTTCATGGCCTCCGCGTGCTGGGTCGAAACGACCACGGTCTCGACCGAAATCGGGCGGCTCCCTTCGTACTCGACCGTCACCTGGGACTTCCCGTCCGGACGGAGGAAGTCGAGCTCGCCGTTTCGCCGCGCCTGGGAGAGGCGGGCGACGAGCTTGTGCGCGAGGGTCAGCGGGAGAGGCATCAGCTCGTCGGTCTCGCGGACCGCGTAGCCGAACATGAGTCCCTGGTCACCCGCGCCTCCCGTGTCCACGCCCTGAGCGATGTCCGGCGACTGGGGGTCGATCGAGGAGATGACGGCGCAGGTCTCGTAGTCGAAACCGAACTTCGCCCGCGTGTAACCGATCTCCCGGATCGTGTGGCGGACGACGGACGGAAAATCGACGTACGTCTTGGTCGAGATCTCTCCGGCGATGAAGGCGAGACCCGTGGTCACCAGGGTTTCGCAGGCGACTCGGCCGTTCGGATCGTCGCGCAGCACGGCGTCGAGAATTGCGTCCGAAATCTGGTCAGCAATCTTGTCGGGATGCCCTTCGGTCACAGATTCCGAGGTGAAGTAGTGGCGGCCATTCTGAAGCATCGTCTCTCCTTCGAAAAACCTGAAAAGCAGGTGGGCGGCTCGAAACGGTCAGGGTAACATCCCCTCCCCTGCCGGTCAACGAGTTGTGCGGGGGCGCGGGCCTCCTTCGGCAATCCGGCGGTAAAAAGCGAATCGGTTGCGCCCGTAGGCGCGCACGTCCTCGAGCGCGAGGAGCTCGAGCTCCGGAGGTTGCGCGTCCGCGTCGAGCTGGACGACGACGACGCCGCCGCTCGCGAGGATCCCCTCGAGACCGGGCGGCACGCCCGGCTCCCCGCCGTAGGGAGGGTCCGCGAAGACCACGTCGAAGCGGTCTCCGCGCGCCGCGAGAGCCCGCACGGAATCGTCGGCCGCCTGCCGGAGAACCGCGACGTCCGGCGGATACCCCAGCCGCTCGACGTTCTTCTCGAGGACGGACGAGTCGCGGTCGACGAGCACCGCTTTCGCAGCCCCGCGCGAGACCGCCTCGATGCCGACGGCTCCGCTTCCCGCGTAGAGGTCGAGAAAGCGCGCTCCGGGAAGCTGCGAGCCGAGCAGGTCGAAGAGCGCCTCTCTCGCCCGCGCGGCGGTGGGCCGCGCCGTTCCGGGGACGTCGAGCGCCTTCGCCTTCCAGCGGCCGGCGGAGATCCGGACGGATCCCCTGCGCCTCATTGCTTCATTGCGGCGGCGCGAACTGGAATCGAAGCTCGTCGATCTTCCGGAACTGGCGGTACGGCTCGCGCACGCCTTCGAGCTCGACGACACCCTTCTCCCTCTCGATCTTCACGATGCGAAAGAACGCTCCGTCAAACCGCTTCAAGACCTGGCCTTCTGACAGCGTGTCGGGCGCGAACCGGGACGCCGGAGCGAGCGGGCTCGTCATCGACGTCCGCAGTCCCTCGAGGGCCGCGCGGACCGCGGCGGTCTCGCCCGGCAAGGGAGAGAGGTCGTCGAAGCGGAAGGTCTTCCGGGTGCCGTCGGGCCGCACGAGGGTGATGGAAGACTGCACCGTGAAGTCTCCCGACAGGCCGGTCCTCGCGTCCTCCTCGGCCGCCCAGACTTCCGGACGCCCGAAAAAGCTGCAGTAGTAGTCGAGCTCCTCGGAAGCGATCTCTCGGCGAAGCAGGTCGTCCTTCCCGCTTCGGCTGCGCTTCCACACGAGCGTGCGGTCCGCAAAGAGGGTCAGCCGTTGGTAGCCCTCCCGGGACTGGCGCACCCACTCCGCGCAGAAAGTCCGCAGGGGCCGAGCGGAAGAGGCGGCGGAGGAGGCGGCCGGAGTCACGGAGGCTTCGGGGGGAGCCGCCGCCTGCGCGAGCGCCGCGGCCGCGAAAACGAGCGCGGCGGCGGTGAGCCTCTTCACGGGTCGGAGCGGGCGGCGGCGAGGGCGTACGAGAGCTCTTCGCGGGCGTCGATCTTGCCGAGCGCCAGTGCCTCCCGCGTGCGCGCGAGCGCGCGGCCGACCCGGGGGCCCGCCGGAACCCCGGCCCGGAGCAGATCGGACCCGCGGATCGAGAGCAACGCGTCGGCCGCCAGGATCCGCCGGCGGACCTTTTCGCCGGAGCGGCCGCTTCCGAGAATCGCCGCGGCCGCCAGACGCTCGTCCCATCGGGCCTTTCCGATCTCGCCGCGCGCGAGCGCGTCGCGGGTCTGCGGCCAGCGCACGAAAGAATCGCGTCCCCGGCCTGCAAGGCCGAGCCGCACGGCGAGCTCGCCCCGCTCTTCCGGGGCAACGGAGTCGCTCCACACGAGGAGGGGAAGGGCCCCGCTCGTCGTCTCCGCGCGGTCGCGCTTCAGGCGCTCCGCGCGCGACAACGCCGCGAGGGTCCGGGGACCCGCCGCCAGGGCGGGATGGATCGCCGCGGTGATTCCGAGCGCGGCGAGGGCTCGGACGAGAGCCGCCCAGCCCTGCTCCGCGAAGACCTTCTCGAGCTCCCGCCGCACGCGGTCTCCCGAGACGGCGGCCAGCGCGCCAGCGCGAAGCGCTTCGGCGATCCAGCCCCGCGTGCGCCTGTCGATCCGGAATCCGAGCCGGTTCGCGTAGCGAGCGGCGCGGAAGGCGCGCGTGGGGTCGTCGCGAAACGATGCGGGATGCAGGGCGCGCAACCGGCGGCGGCGAAGATCGTCCGCTCCTCCGAACGGATCGTGGAGAACGCCCGGTCTTCCGGGGCGGCCGAGCTCGTAGGCCATCGCGTTCGCCGCAAAGTCCCGGCGGGCGAGGTCCTCCTCGAGAGTCGCGCGTTCGACGTCGGGCAGCGCCCCCGGGTGGCGGTATCTCTCGCGCCGCGTTCCGGCAACGTCGACGCGCCACCCGGAGGACATCTCGAGCGTCGCGGTCCCGAACCGCTCGAAGATCCGCACCTTCGCCGACCCCTCCTGCCGGACGACGTCGCGCGCCAGCTCGGGAGCGCTTCCCTCTACGGCGACGTCGGCCTCGCGCGCCGCCAGAGGCCGGCCCAGCAGACGGTCCCGGACGGCGCCGCCGACGAGCGCGACCCGGACGTTCGACGAGGCGGCGGCGCGGCGGACGGGGGCAAGCGCGGACTCGAGCCCGCGCGGAAGGCGCGCGAGCCTCGCGGCGTCATTCAAAGACGTACTCGACGGAGTCCTCTCCGGCGAGCGCACGGATCTCGCTGGTGAGCCGCGTCGAGAGAGCGATCCGCATCGAGTCCGCCGCGCGAAGGGTCGCTTCGAACTCGCCGGGACGGAACAGACGGATCGAGACGGGGGTGGTCCCCGGGTTGGAACGCAGGCTGTCCTTCAACCGCGCGAGGACCCTCTCGTCGGCGAGGGCGAGGTTCACGCGGATCTTCATCTCTCGCGCCCGGCGCTCGTGGATCCCTTCGAGCTTGACGATCTGCTCGACGGTGATCTCCTGAGCGGCACCCGACTCGCGAACCTTCCCCGTCACGAGCACGGGGAGGTCGGTGGTGAGCCAGCCGCCCTCCTTTTCGAACACGCTCGCGAAGACGCAGATCGGAACGGTGCCGCTCGTGTCCTCGAGCGACGCCTTCAGCATCGTCTTGCCCTCGTTTGCGCCCTTCTTGATCTTCTGCTTCTTCAGGTTCGTGAGCACGCCCCCGATGCGGACCGTCTGGTCGACGCGCGACGGCAGCTCGGAAACCTTCGCGTCGGCGAAACGGGCGATGGCGTCCTGAAACCTCGCGAGCGGGTGCCCTGTCACGTAGAACCCCAGCACTTCCTTCTCGCCCTTCAGGCGCTCCTCGAGCGTCCACTCGGGAACTTCCGGGAAGTCGTCGCGCGGAGGACCGTCTTCGGCGGAAGGCCCGCCGAAGAGGCTCGACTGACCACGCTCCTCGTCATCGCGCTGCGAGGCGGCGCGCGCCACGACGCGCTCGGAGGCCGCGGAGAGGGTCGCCCGGTTCTTCCCGAGAGAGTCAAACGCGCCGGCGGCGATCAGGGCGTCGAGCGTGCGCTTGTTGACGAGCCGGGAGTCGAGGCGCAGCGCGAACTCGGTGAACGAAACGAACTTTCCTCTGACGCGCTCGTCGAGGATCGCCTGCGCCGCCGCTTCGCCGACGCCCTTGATGGCCGCGAGCCCGAATCGGATCGACCCGCCCACGCCGGCGAAGGCCTTGCTCGATTCGTTGATGTCGGGCGGCAATACGGCGATCCCCATCTCGACGCAGTCCCCGATCACCTTCACGATCCCGTCGGTCGAGCCGATCTCCGCCGAGAGCGTGGCCGCGAGGAAGTCGACCGGATAGTGCGCCTTGAGATACGCCGTCTTGTAAGCGACGAGCGCATAGGCGACCGCGTGCGACTTGTTGAAACCGTACCGGGCGAAGGGCTCGATGAGGGACCAGAGTTCCTTGGCCTTCCTGGCGCTCGTGCCGTGCTCCCCGGCGCGCTTCAGGAACTTCTCCCCCTCGGCGACCATGATCTCGCGCTTCTTCTTGCCGATCGCCTTGCGCAGCAGGTCGGCCTCCGCGAGCGAATAGCCGGCGACGACCGAGGCGATCCGCATGACCTGCTCCTGGTAGACGAGGATCCCGAGCGTCTCCTCCAGGATGTTCGCGATCTCGGGCAGCGGGTAGGTGACCTTGCTCGTGCCGTTGCGGCGGCGGACGTAGTCCTCGACGGTGCCCGCGTCGAGGGCCCCCGGGCGGTAGAGGGCGTTCAGCGCGGCGAGGTCCGCGAACACCCGGGGCTTCGCGCGGCGGAGCAGGTCGCGCATTCCGAAGGAATCGAACTGGAACACGCAGGCCGTCTTTCCGGACCGGAAGAGCTCGTACGTTTTCTCGTCGTCGAGGGGAAGGTGATCGAGGTCCGGCGGCGATCCCTCGCGCGCGGTGATCGCGGCGAGCGCCGCGTCAATGATGTCGAGCGTGATCAGACCGAGGAAGTCGATCTTCAGGAGGCCCATCTTCTCGACGGCGTTCATGTCGAACTGGGTCGTGATTTCGTCCTTGTTCGTCCGGTAGAGCGGCAGGTACTCGGTGATCGGCTTCGGTGCGATCACGACGCCGGCGGCGTGCATCCCCGCGTGCCGCGACAGTCCCTCGAGGCGCTCCGCGATCTGGACGACCTTCGCCACCGACTCGTCCGAGGCGATCGCCTCCTTCAGGCCGGGAGATTCCCGCAGGGCCCGCTCGAAGTTGACGTCCGGCCCGTCCGGCACGAGCTTGGCGATCCGGTCGCCGAGCGCCACGGGAAGAGAGAGCACGCGCGCGACGTCGCGCACCGCGAGCTTGGGCTTCAACTGCGAGAACGTCACGATCTGGGCGACGTTCTCCCGCCCGTACTTGCGGGTCACGTACTCGATGACCTCTCCGCGCCGCGCCTGGCAGAAGTCGATGTCGATGTCGGGCATGGAGATCCGTTCGGGGTTCAAGAAGCGCTCGAAGAGAAGGTCGTATTTGAGAGGGTCGATTTCCGTGATGCGAAGCGCCCACGACACGATGGATCCGGCGGCGCTCCCCCGCCCGGGCCCCACCGAGATGCCGTTCTCGCGCGCGTAGCGGATGAAGTCGGAAACGATGAGGAAGTAGGAGGGGAAGCCCATCTTCTCGATGACGCCGATCTCGTACTCGAGCCGTTCCCGGTATTTCTCGGAGGGGATCAGGGACTTGCCGCTCCCCACTTCGAGTGAGAGCTCCGCCAGGCGGCGCTCGAGGCCTTCGCGGGCCAGGTCGGTGAAGTGCTCGGCCGGAGTCATTCCCGGCGGGGCGGTGAAGGTCGGCAGGTGGAGACCTTCCGTGTCGAACGTGACGGCGCAGCGCTCGGCGATCGCGACCGAGTTGCGCACGGCCTCCGTGGACCAGTTCTGGAAACGAGTCCGCATCTCGTCCGGGTTCTTCACGTAAAACTCGTCGTTGTAGAACCTCATGCGGCGCTCGTCCTCGAGCGTCTTCCCCATGCCGATGCAGAGAAGAACTTCGTGCGCGAACGCGTCGTCGCGGCGAAGATAATGGCTGTCGTTGGTCGCGACGGCGGGGGCACCCGTCTCCGTCGAGAGCCGCAGCAGATCCGGGACGATCGCGGTCTGCTGGGGCAGACCGTGGTCCATGATCTCGACGTAGAAGTTGCCCTTGCCGAAGATCTCCTCGTACTCGTAGAACGCCTTCTTCGCAGAGGCGAAGTTGCCCCGCGCGAGCGCTCCCGCGACCTCGCCTTTGAGGCACCCGGAGAGGCCGATGAGCCCCTCCGCGTGTTGCCGGAGCAGGGCCTTGTCCATGCGCGGGCGGTGGTAGAAGCCCGTCATGTACGCCTCGGAGACGAGTTTGACGAGATTGCGATAGCCCGCCTGCGTCGCGGCGAGGATCGTCAGGTGGTACGCGTATCCCTCCCCCGATTCGCTCGCCGCCTGGGCCTCGCGGTCGCGCCGGTCCGCCGGAGCGATGTACGCCTCCACGCCGATGATCGGCCGGACACCCTGTTTCACCGCCTCGTGGTAAAAGGCGAACGCGCCGAACATGTTGCCGTGGTCCGTCACGGCGACGGCATTCATCCCCAGCTCCCCGACCCGCTTGCAGAGCTCCGGCAGGCGGTTCGCGCCGTCGAGAAGCGAGTACTGACTGTGAAGATGGAGATGGACGAAGTCGCCGGGCATTTGGGTGCTCGATTGTAAGCCGATATTCTCCCACTCCGATGCCCCTCCGCCGGGAGCTCAACACCTTCGACGCCACGATGGTCGTCGTCGGCGGAATCATCGGCGCTGGAATCTTCGTCAATCCCGCCGTCGTCGCCTCGCGGCTCCCCTCCGGCGGCCTCGTGCTCGCGGCCTGGGTCGTGGGGGGGGCGATCGCGCTCGCGGGCGCGCTCGTGTTCGCGGAGCTCGCAGCGGCGATTCCGCTCGCCGGGGGAGAGTACGTGTATCTCCGCGAGGCCTACCATCCGCTCGTCGCGTTCTTGTTCGGGTGGGCATCGCTGCTGCTCATCCAGGGAGGCGGCATCGCCGCCGTCGCGATCACGTTTGCCCAGTACGCGCTCCGCCTGACGGGACGCGGCGACGCGGCGGCGATCCCGCTTGCCATAGCCGCGATCGCTCTCCTCGCGGGAATCAACGTTCTGGGCGTCAAGCCCGGCAGCCGGGTGCTGAACGGGCTCGTGATCCTGAAAATCGGCTCCTTGGGCGCTCTGATCGTCGCCGGCCTCCTGGCGTCCCGGGGCGCGCCGGCCGTCGAGCCGGCTGCCTCCCGGCCCGCCGCGGGGCTGCTTGGTTTCGGCGCCGCGCTCGTGCCGATTCTCTTTTCCTACGGTGGCTGGCAGAGCGCCAACGTCGTCGCCGAGGAGACCCGCGACCCGCGCCGGACGCTTCCGAGGGCGCTCATCCTCGGAACGCTGATCGTCCTTTTCGTCTATGTCGCCGTCAACGTCGTCTACCTGCGGGCACTCGGACGGGACGGCCTCGCCGCGACGCTCACGCCCGCGGCCGACGCGGTCCGGGAGCTCTTCGGCTCCGGAACGGACCGCTTCCTGGCCGCGGCCATCGCCGTCTCGGCGTTCGGCTTCCTCGACCTCTCCTTCCTCGCTCCGACGCGGATCTCCTACGCGATGGCGCGCGACGGCCTCTTCTTTCCCGCCCTCGCGCGGGTCCATCCGCGGTTCGGCACGCCGGCTCTCGCGATCGTCTTTCAGGCGGTCTGGTCCGCGGGCCTCGTCACCGCCGGGAACTACGGCGGGCTCGTCGACTCGGTCGTTTTCGCCGACTGGATCTTCTTCGGACTCTCGGCCGCCGCCGTGTTCGTTCTGCGGATGCGGGGCCCGGCGCCGCCCGGCCGCTTCCGGGCGCCCTTCTATCCCGTCCTGCCGCTGCTCTTCGTCGCCGCATCCGTCGTCGCGGTGGCGAGCGCGATCGGCTCGAGCCCGGGCCGCTCGGCGTTCGGCGCCGCCCTTCTCGCGCTGGGCGTGCCGGTTTACTTCTTCTTCGCCCGGCGCCGGAGTGGAGCCCCGGAGGCCGCGGCGTGACCCGGGCGCGCGCGCCCTACATGGAGTGGGCCAAGAAGCGTCCGCGCGCCGAGGTGGATCTTGCGGGAAGCAATCTCCTCGCCTGCACGCTCGAAGACCTGCCGGGAGCCCGGGACGCCGTGGACATCGCCGGCGAAAGCTCGAACGGCTACCCTCCGCTCGTGGCGGCGATCGCGGGCCACTCGGGCGTCGATCCGGCGCGGGTCTCGACCGCGGGCGGGTGCTCCGGCGCGAACTTCCTGGCGCTCGCCGCCCTTCTCGATGCGGGGGACGAGGCCCTGATCGAGTGGCCCGGATACGACCCGCTGATCGCGGCGGCGCGCATGCTCGGCGGCGAGGTGCGCTTCTTCCAGCGCCGTTTCGACGACGGCTGGGCGGTCGACCCGGATCGAATCGCCGCCGGCGCGACGGACCGCACCAGAGTGGTCGTCCTGTCGTCCCCGCACAACCCTTCGGGCGTGCTCGCGTCGCAGGAAGCCCTCGACCGCCTGGGCCAGCTCGCGGAGCGGCGGGGGTTTTCGGTGCTGATCGACGAGGTGTATCTCGAGACCGTCCACGGCGGCAGCGCGGAGCCCGCCGCGGCACGACGCCCCGCCTTCGTCTCGACGAACAGCCTCACGAAGGCCTACGGGCTGACGGCGCTGCGGTGCGGATGGGCGGTCGGTTCGCCGGAGACGGCCGAGGCGATCCGGCGGGCGCGCGACGTCGCCGACGTGCATTCGGCGATTCCGGCCGATCGCCTGTCCGTCCTCGCCTTCCGGAATCTCCCAGCCCTGCGGGATCGGGCCGGCCGGATCCTCGCGGACAACCGGGCGCTGTGGCTCGCCTTCGCGAGCCGGACGCCGGCGCTCGAATGGGTCCCCCCCGACGGAAGCGTCGTGTTTCCCCGGTTCCGGGACTGCCGGGACGCCGCCGCGTTCGCGTCCCGCCTCTTCGCCCGGCATCGCGTCGCAATTGCGCCCGGCTCCTTCTTCGGAGCGCCCTCTCACTTCCGCGTCTCGCTCGCGGGAGCGACCGCGAAGCTCGCTCGCGGCCTCGACGCGATCGCCGAAGAGCTCGCCTCCTGACGACTTGCTAACGACTCACTTTTCTCGCCGCGGCAACCACCACATAGTCCGAAGGCAGATCGCCGCTCGCGATCAGCCCGCTCTCCCTCTCGCAGAGCCCTCGAAGCACGGCTTCGTCTTCGGGATCCCCGTCGCGGAAGTTAGAGACGAGCTCGTAGAGGAGCGGCGCGAGGAGGCTTCCGCCGTAGGGGATTTCCTCGAGGACGTCCATCGAGGCGCGCAGCGTCGGAAGAATCCGGTCCGAGCGCACCGCCTCGGACGGATCGCGCAGGGCGAGGTCGCCCGGGTCCGTCCTGCTTCCCCGGGTCGCCATGCCCCGGCCACCCGGGAGGCGCCGGTACTTCTCCGGGAGCGACCGCAGCGCCTCGTCGAGAATCGCCTCCCGCCGCCGTCCGTAGTCGAACCGCGCCGGTCCGACGTACTCGCAGAAGAGGAGCCGTCCCCCCGGCGCGAGCGCCCCGGAAATCCGCGAAAAGAGCGCGTCGAGGCCGCGCACGTGGTGGATGACGTCGTGCGCGAGGACGAGATCCCACGGGCCCGGAGGCAGAGGATCGCGCTCGAGGTCCACGATCGCGTGGGAAACGCGCGCGGAGAGGCCTGCGCGGGCCGCGACCTCCCTCGCCCGTGCGACGGCCGCTTCCGACAGATCGATCGCGGTGACGGACGCGATCCGCGGATGCGCCGCCAGCGCGCGCTCGAGCCACCCCTCGCCCGATCCGAGCACGAGCGCCCGCAGGGTCTCGCCCGCCGCATGGCGGTGCAGCATCCACGTGACCCAGTCGCACGCCGGATTCCCCGAAACCCGCTCGTGCAGGTACTCGCGGACAACGCGCGAGCTCGTCCAGACACGCGGCGCCAGGCCCGCAGCCTCGTCGGGGCTCCAGCGCTCGCGCACCCTTTGCCGCGAGAAGCGCAGCGGCCCGGCGGCGAGAATTTTCTGGAGGGAGCGGCGCAGAAGCGTCGGCCGCGTGCGGAGAAACCAGCGCGCGCGAAAGGCGAGGGTCGGACGATCCGGTGGCGGGCCCGTCACTCCCACTCGATCGTGGCGGGAGGCTTCGAGGTCACGTCGTAAACCACCCGGTTGATTCCCTTGACCTCACGCACGACGCGGGAGGCGATCGCATCGAGGACGTCGTGCGGCATGCGGAACCAGTCCGCCGTCATGAAGTCGGACGTCTGCACCGCCCGGACAGCGAGCACGAAGTCGTGCG
This sequence comes from Acidobacteriota bacterium, assembly GCA_030948185.1. GTDB lineage: Bacteria > Acidobacteriota > Thermoanaerobaculia > UBA5066 > Gp7-AA6 > JALYUA01. Next base: position 27,393 of record JALZAT010000009.1, on the reverse strand, counting down.
TGCGGTTATCTCCCATCACTCCGACCGACTTGACCGGCAGGAGGACCGCGAACGCCTGCGAGATCGCGTCATAGAGACCGGCGGCCCGGATCTCCTCGAGGACGATCTCGTCCGCGCGCTGAAGGAGGGCCACCTTCTCCACGGAGACGGCGCCGGGAATCCGGACCGCAAGCCCCGGTCCGGGGAACGGATGGCGGCCCAGGAAGTCCCCCGGAAGTCCGAGCTCCGCGCCGAGCAGCCGGACCTCATCTTTGAAGAGCTCGCGCACCGGCTCGATCAGAGCGAAACCGAGCTTTTCCGGAAGTCCGCCGACGTTGTGATGCGTCTTGATGACCGCGGACGGGCCCTTGATGGAAACCGACTCGATCACGTCGGGATAAAGCGTCCCCTGGGCGAGGTAGCGGGCTCCGGGAATGCTCCGCGCCTCCCGCTCGAACACCTCGATGAATGTCCGGCCGATGATCCGCCGCTTCTCTTCCGGGTCTTCGACGCCCGCCAGCCGCGAAAGGAAGAGCTCAGCCGCGTCGACGCAATGGATCGAGATGCCGAGCCGGCCGAACGCCTCGACGACCTGGGACGCCTCGTGCGCGCGCATCAGGCCGTGGTCCACGAGGATCGGGTGGACCCGGTCGCCGAGCGCCTCGCGCAGGAGAAGCGCCGTCACGGAAGAATCGACCCCACCCGAAAGGGCGCAGATCACGGCGCCGTCGGGCGCGGTCCTGCGGATCTCCTCCACCTTCTCGTGGCGGAAGGAAGCCATGTTCCAGTCGGGCCGTGCGCCGCAGACACGGAAGAGAAAGTTCTGGAGGATTTCGGTGCCGTGCTCCGTGTGGCGGACCTCCGGATGGAACTGCAGCGCATAGATCGCGCGGGCGGGGTCTTCGAATCCCGCGATCGCCGTTCCGTCCGTCGAAGCAATCACGCGAAAAAGCGGCGGCGGCTTCGTGACGGAGTCGCCGTGACTCATCCACACCGTCTGGGTTTCCTCGAGCCCGCGAAACAGGGCGGAATCGCCGGCGACCCGCGCCGACGTGCGGCCGTACTCGCGCCCCTTGCCGCCGAGCACCTCGCCGCCTTCGGCGTGCGCGATCCACTGCATTCCGTAGCAGAGGCCGAGGATCGGAACGCCGAGCTCGAGGAGGCCGGGAACCGGGACGGGGGCGCCCTCTTCGTAGACGCTCTGCGGACCCCCGGAAAGGATCACCCCGCGCGGGTTCCAGCGGCGGATCTCCTCCTGCGGAGCGTTCGGCGGCAGGACGACCGAAAAGACGCGCGCGTCCCGGACGCGGCGGGCGATCAGTTGCGTGTACTGGCCTCCGAAGTCGAGAACCACTACCGCGCTCGAAGCGGGCGTCACGTCGGGTCCACCTTGCGCAGCAACGCGAAGGGCGCGGCCAGCAGCGCGGCGGGCCCCGCCGCGATGGCGGCGGCTGCGTAAGGGACGAACGCGACGAGGAGCGGCGCCACGAGTGATCCGGGCGCGACCCGCGCGGCCACCCGGTCGCCGGCCCACACCAGGATTCCGGCGACCATGAGGAAAACGGCCGCAAAAACGCCGCCGAAGGCGGAGCGATACGGCGAGTCGGCCCGCGCCGGCCCGGGAGCGCCCAGGAGCCCCCTCTCCGCGAGCACGACGAAGAGAATGAAGAGGAGCGTGACGAGGTAACTCGGGATGAAAAAGATCATCGCCTGCACGACGAACCTTCCCTCCGGTGTCGCGGAGGCGACCGCGCCCCCCGCAAACTGTGCCAGAAATGGATACGCGGCAAATCCCGGGTCCTGACGGCCGTGTGTCAGGAGGAAGAGCAGGACCCCCAGCAGGAAGCCGCACGGGAGGAGCAACGCGGCCTGGCGGAAGAAGCTCACGGGCGCGCCCATCTTAACGGAACCGCTTCACCTCTTGACGGAATCGCTTCGAGCGCCGGCTTCCGCCCGTACAATCTGCCCGCCGTGGCACTTCGGAAATCGACGCGGATCTGGCTCGTGGTCTTTGGCGTGTCGTGCGTCGTCGCGATCGTCCTCGGCGCGACGCAGAGCGACTCGGGGTGCGCCCGCGTCATCGCGATCAACCTCGCCATCGCGGCCCTGCTCGTGCTCCTCGTGCGCGGGCTCGTCACCGCGTTTCGCGCCGTCGTCCGCAAGCTCACCCTGCGCCTGGCGTTCTCCTATTTCCTGATCGGAATCGTCCCGATACCGCTTCTGATGCTCCTGCTGTTCGCGGGGGCGTATCTCGTGGCGCACCAGATCGTCGCGACGCGCGCCCAGCGGGAGATCGCCGGCGCGGGTCGCGAGCTCGCCGCCTCGGCCGGGTCCGGAAACCTGCCGGGATTCGAGGTCGACGATCGCGGCGTCGTCACCTCGTCGGACGCCGAGTGGCTGCCCGCGGGAACGTCCGCGCCCTGGGCGGCTTCGCTTTCGACGCCGCGCCCCGTCGTGGAGGGCGACGAGGCATGGCTCGTCGTGCCCGGTCCTCCGTCGCAGCCGCGGCGCTTCTCCCTCATACGCATGGCGGATCCCGAGTTCGAACGGCGCATCGAACAGCGGACGGGCTACACGGTCGCCATTCAGGCGGGAACGTCCCGCAGCCGGAAAGGGCTTTCGATTTCGGCCGACAGGCGGAAAACGCCGGAGAAGAAGAAGGCGGCCTCGGAGGCGCGGGCTCGCCGCAGCAAGGATACCGAACTCCCCGCCGGGTCAGGCCTCCTCGACAAGCGCTGGGTTGCGGGTGTCTACGTCGACACGCCGGCTGCCGTTCTTCATTCCAACGAGGACGGGCGCAAGATCGTCCTCTACATCGCGAGGACTTCCCCGCGGGTCCTCTTCGACCAGCTCTTCGCGCAGGGGATCCCGGAGGTCGGACGTGTCTTCTGGGGGGCGTTCATCTTCATCGGAGCCTGCCTGCTCGTCGTCTACCTCGTCGCGCTTGCGATCGCGTTCACGCTCGTCGGCAATCTCGCCCGAAACATCAACCGCCTGACGAGCGCGTCCGCCGCCGTCGCGCGGGGCGACTTCTCCGTGCGGGTCAACTCGAAGTCGCGCGACCAGGTGGGCGATCTCGCGCGGTCCTTCGACGGGATGGCCGCCTCCATCCAGGGCCTGCTCGTCGACACCGCCCGCAAGGAGCGGCTCGAGGGCGAGATCGCGATCGCGAGAACGCTCCAGCAGAAGCTGCTCCCTCCCGCGGAAGCCGCCCTTCCCGGAATGTCCCTGAGGGCGCGGTTCGAGCCGCTCGCGGAGATCGGCGGCGATTACTACGACTACGCGCAGTCGCCGGACGGGCGAAGCGTGGTCGCGATCGGAGACGTGTCCGGCCACGGGCTTTCGACGGGCCTGATCGTGGCGATGGCGAAGGCGGGTCTGTCGACGCTGCTCGAGTCGGGGTTCCAGGGAACGGAGCTCTTCGTGAAATTGAACGAGCTCATCCACCGGTCCACGGACTCGCGCAACTACATGACGCTCGCGCTCTTCGCATACGACCGGTCACGTTCGTCCGCGACGCTGACCAACGCCGGACAGCTCGCGCCTTATCGCATCACGGAGGGAAACGTCGAAAGCCTCTCGCTCCCATCGTTTCCGCTCGGCATGTCGCCGCGCACGGATTTCCCGACGCACACTTTTACCTTTTCTCCGGGAGACCGGCTGGTGTTTCTGACGGACGGGATCATCGAAGCGACCGACCCCTCGGGGGACCCGTTTGGCTTCGAGAGATTCGAGGCACTTCTGAAGGCGGAGGCGGGGTCGGACGCCGCGAGGATTGAGGGCGCCGTCCTGGCCGCGGTGGCGGAGCACACGCGGGGGGCGGCGCCCGAGGACGACCGGACTCTCGTCGTCGTGACGCTCGAATGAAACGGCTAAGGTTCCGGCCTGGTTCTTACCGCCAGTGGCCGTCCACCCAGTACCAACCATGCCGGGAGTTCTTCCAGTGGCCGGGGACCCAGGCGGCTCCTCGGCGGGGACCCTCCCGCCATTCGCCGGGGGCCCAGACGTAGGCGTGGCCGTCCCACCGGTGGTATCCGTCGACCCAGACGTGCCGCTCACTCGGCCGCGCGGGGCGGACGACGACGGCGGCGGGCGGATGAGGAGGCGCGACGCGGACGTAGATCCGGGGCTCCGCGGCAGCCGTCGCGGGGAGCAGCGACACGACGACCGCGACGCCCAGAGCGAGGAGAAGGGCCCGTTGGAGCTGACGGTTCATGCTTTCCCTCCTTCGGTGATTATGCCGCGCTTTCGGATTCCCGAGAACCCCGGGAACGGTCAGCGCCAGTGTCCGCCGACCCAGTACCAGCCGCGGCGGCCGTGGACCCAGTGTCCGGGCGCCCACGCGGCCCGGGCCCTCGGCGCCCGGCGCCAGGTCCCCGGGATCCAGACGTACCCGCGTCCGTCCCAGCGGTGGTAGCCCTCGACCCAGACGTGACGCGGACCGGGCGCCGTCGGCCGCGTCTCGACGACCACGGGCGGTGGCGGAACGCGGACGTAAATGCGGGGAGCCGCCGGGGCGGTCGTGGGAATCAGCGACAGGACGACCGCAAGTCCCGCAGCCGCGATGGAAAACCTCTGGAGTGTCCGGCTCATGTGTCCCTCCTGTTTCCGCATGCATTCTTCGCCGCAGGCTGCCCGAGCAGGAAGCCTGCCAGACCCGGCCGGCGGACGGCCGCCGGGAACCGTACAATCGCGCGCCCGAGGAGGGAACGGCGGAATGCCCGAAGCGGCCGGGAACGAGGCCATTGCGGTCCGGAAGCTCACCAAGCGCTTCGGGGACGTCACCGCCGTCGACGGGATCTCGTTCTCGGTCGCCCGCGGGGAGATCTTCGGGCTCCTCGGCCCGAACGGGGCCGGCAAGACGACGACCATTCAGCTTCTCCTCGGCCTGACGACGCCCACCTCCGGGGAGATCGAGGTCCTCGGCATGCGCATGCCGTCGGAGCGCCTCGCGATCCTCGCCCGCGTCAACTTCTCCTCCGCCTACATCTCGCTCCCGTCGAACCTGACGGTGCGCGAGAACCTGCGCGTGTTCGCCGGGATGTACGGGGTCGCGCGGCCGCGAGCCCGGATCGATTCGCTCCTCGAGCTCTTCGAGGTCACGGACGCCGCGGGGCGGATCACGGGCGCGCTTTCCTCGGGACAACTCACGCGCGTCAATCTCTGCAAGGCGTTCTTAAACGAGCCGGACGTGCTCTTCCTGGACGAGCCCACCGCGAGCCTCGATCCCGACATCGCGGAAAAGGTCCGGAGCGTTCTCCGGCGCCTCCGGCAGGAACGGGGCGTGACGATCGTGTACACGTCCCACAACATGCGGGAGGTGGAGTTGCTCTGCGACCGGGTCCTCTTCCTCGCCCGCGGCCGTGCGGTCGCGGAAGGGCCGCCGCGCGACGTCATCGCGCGGGCGCACAGCGCGTCGCTCGAGGACGTCTTCATCGCCATCGCGCGGGATGGCGACGTCGTCGATCGCTCGGGCGAACGGAGCGAGACGTGACGTCCCGCATCGGCGCATTGCTCCTTCGCTACCTCTATCTCTACAAGCGCAGCGCCGCGCGTCTGATGGGCATCCTCTTCTGGCCCGTCATGGACCTCCTCGTGTGGGGCTTTCTCACCTCCTACCTCGAAAAGCTCGCCGCCCCGTCCGCCGTCGTCTACCTCCTCGGCGCCGTCGTGTTCTGGGACATCTTCTACAGCGCGCAGCAGGCGATCACGCTTTCGATCACGGAAGAGATCTGGGCACGGAATATCCTGAACATCTTCGTCGCGCCGGTGCGGACCTGGGAGCTGCTCGTCGCGACATCCCTCATCGGGGTCTTCCGCGCCACGGTGTCCGCGGGAATCCTGGCGATCCTGGCGCGCCTCTTCTATGGGTTCCCGCTCTTCGCGATCGGACTGCCTCTGGTGCCCTTCTACTTCTCGCTGCTCCTCTTCGGCTGGGCGATGGGGATTTTTACCATGGCCCTCGTGCTGCGGTTCGGCCAGGCGGCCGAGGCGTTGATCTGGGGAATCCCCTTCCTCATTCAGCCCGTCTCCGCGGTCTTCTATCCGCTGGCCGTGCTGCCGCCCTGGCTCCAGGCGATCGCGAAGGCGCTCCCGTCCACGCACGTCTTCGAGGGAATGCGCGCCGCGCTCCAGACCGGGCGGGTGGACACGGGGACGCTCGTCGCCGCGGTGGGGCTGAACGCCGTCTATCTCGCCGCGGCAGCGGCCTTCTTCGGGTGGATGCTCGGGCGCGTGCGCGAGAAGGGTTATCTGTCGAGGCTGGGGATGGAGTAGACCCAGCCCTCTTTCACGGAGCCGACTTCGTCGTGCTCCCCTTCTCGACACTCGCCGTCGCGATCGCCGGAGTCCACCAGGAGAGGATCCGCTTCACGTAGCCGACCGTTTCCCGATAGGGCGGCACGCCGCCGTACGACTCGACGGCGCCCTCGCCGGCGTTGTACGCCGCGAGCACGAGCTCGGGCTTCTGGTCAAAGCGCTCGAGGAGCTCCCGGAGGTACCGGACGCCGCCCCGCACGTTCGCCGCGGCGTCGAAGGGTCGCCGCACGTCCAGCCGCCGCGCGGTCGCCGGCATCAGCTGCATCAGGCCGCGCGCGCCTTTCCGGCTCACCGCGTAGGCCTCGTAGTTCGATTCGGCCCGGATCAGCGCCGAGACCAGTGCCGCGTCCACGTTGTAGCGCCGGGCTTCCGCGTCGATCACTCGATCGTAGGCGCTGCCGAACAGCGGCTTTCGCTTCGCGTCGTAGCCCAGGTTGTAGGCCACGGACTTCGGAGCGGGGAGCGACGTCTCTTTGGCCACGACCGCCGCCGGGACGACCTCGTCGTCCACGATCCGCTCGATTCGCTCGAGGGCCACCCGGTAGCTTCCCCCGCCCGGGAGGCCGATCTCGAGCTCGTCTCCCCGAACGCGGTAGGACGCGACCTTGACCGCGCGCCCATCCTCGAACACGACGAGCTCGGCGCGCGCCGGAAGGCAAGCCGCGAGAAACGCCGCGGCGGCAAGAGAGAGTCGGCATGGACGCGGCATTCGTGTCCGGGAACAGCGACGGCGAACGGACAATTCCCTTCCCCCCTCTTCCTACTCTCCTCTCACCTCTTCTTGCCCCGCCGGGATGCCCGGGGGTGAAACTCGTCGTAAACCCTCCGCAGGCGCGACCGCGAGACCTGCGTGTAGATCTGCGTCGTCGAGATGTCCGCGTGGCCGAGCATCATCTGGAGGGCGCGGAGGTCCGCGCCGTGCTCGAGGAGGTGCGTCGCGAACGAGTGGCGCACCCCGTGCGGGGTCAGGTGGCCGCGGACCCCCGCCTTGCGCCCGTAAGCCTCGATCAGCTGCCAGAAGCGCTGGCGCGTCATCGCGGCTCCGCGCGAAGAGAGGAAAAGCGCTTCGGACCGCCGGGAGTCGAGCGCGGGCCGGGCGTCCGCGAGGTAACGCGCAATCCACCGTCCGGCGGAGGCGCCGAAGGGGACGAGGCGCTCCTTGCCCCCCTTTCCCGTGACCCGCAGCATTCCCGCGTCGAGATCGACGGCGTCGCGCGGCAGCCCGACGAGTTCGGAGACCCGCAGACCCGAAGCGTAGAGCAACTCGAGCATCGCGCGGTCGCGGAGGCCGAGCGGCTCGGAGGAGTCCGGCGAGGCGAGGAGAGCGCCGACGTCGCTTTCCCCGAGCGCCTTTGGAAGCGAGAGGCCGAGCCTCGGGCTGGTCAGATCCGCGGTGGGATCCTCGCGGAACCCGAGATGCAGTGCGGCGAAACCGTAGAACGTCCGAAGCGCCGACAGCGCCCTCGACGCGGAGCGGGCCGAGAGCCCGCGCGCGCGAAGCGAGGCCAGGTACCGGCCGAGGTCCGCGCGGCCCGCCCGCTCGGCGAGAACTTTCCCCTTCTGGAGAAAACGCCCGAACGCGGAGAGGTCGCTCCGGTACGCGGAGATCGAGGCGGACGAGAGCCCGCGCTCGACGGCAAGATGGTCGAGGAACGTCGGCAACTGCCGGTCGAGGAAATCGGAACGGGCGCCGCCCTGCGGGCTGGAAGGCGGAAGACGCGGCGAGGCCGTGCGGCGGATCAGGTCAATGCGGGAGCGGCGCCGGCGCCAGAGCGTGCACCATCGCCCGGATCTCCTCGTCCGTAAGGATTCGATCGCTCTCTTTCGCCCGCCGGAAGATCGACTGGACCAGCTCCGGCCGAGGCTCGATGCCCCGGTCTTCGAGCCAGCACTGGACGTTCGAGAGTCCGCTCATCGGGCCGATCTCGATCAACTGCCGCCGGCCGACCATCGCCGCGGGGACCCCCGAGTAGACGCGGTCCGCCAGCCACTCGTCGCCTTTCTTCCGAGCCTTGATGATCGCGGCGGCGTGCACGCCGGTTCCCGTTCGGAACGCGTCGCGGCCGACGACGGGGTAGTTGTCGGGAATCCGCACTCCGGTCGCCTCCGACACCACCGAGCAGTAGTCGTGGAGCTTCGTCAGGTCACGGTCGATCCAGCCGAGGAGCTGGAGATTCACGAGCAGCTGGTCCATGGGCGTGTTGCCGACGCGTTCGCCGATTCCGAGCGCGCAGGCGTGCACGCGGTGCGCCCCCGCCTCCAGGGCCCACAGCGCGTTCGTCACTCCGAGTCCGCGGTCCTGGTGGCCGTGCCAGTCCACCTTCACGTCGGGGTTTGTCTCGTTGACGACTCCCACGACGAACTGGATCAGGTTGCGTACCCCGTTCGGCGTCGCGTGCCCGACGGTGTCGCAGACGCACACGCGTCCGGCGCCGGCGCGGATGGCCGTCGTGTACATCTTGCGGATGTGGTCGGGATGCGCCCGGGTGGTGTCCTCGGTCACATACATGACCGGCAACCCTTCCTTGACGGCGAGGGAGACGGCGTCCTCCGTCATGCGGAGCATCTTGTCGAGGTCCCAGTCTTCCGCGTATTGCCGGATCGGCGAGGAACCGATGAAGCAGGCGACCTCGATCGGGATGCCGACGCGCTGAGAGACTTCGATCACGGGGAGGATGTCGGCCGCGACGGTCCGCGCGGCGCAGTTGGGGCGGATCTTCATCTTCGCGTCGACGATTTCGCGCGCGAGCCTCGTGACCGCCGAGACGACATGGGGGCCCGCGCCCGGCAGGCCGATGTCGACGGAGTCGATGCCGAGCGCCTCCATCAGGTGGAGGATCTTCAGTTTCGCGTCGATCGTCGGGCTCTTGACGGACGGAGACTGAAGCCCGTCGCGAAGCGTCTCGTCGTCGAGCTCGACCGTCCCCCGCGCCGGCGACGCCCCGCCGCCCGTGCGGTTCCAGTCGTAGATGAGGTCGGATTCCGGAGGGTGGCTGCTCATGGTGGCTCGGAGGAAAAGTTTAGCTCAATCGGAAGGTGACGGGAGTCGGGTGATAGGTGACAGCAACAGGAAACCGGGTCTCTGCCGACACCCGACACCAGTCACCTGTCACCTGTCACCTGTCACCTCCCCGTGAACTTGGCCGGCCTCTTTTCGAGAAACGCGGTCATGCCTTCCTTCATGTCGGCGGTCGCCGCGCACAGGCCGAAGAGGGTCGCCTCGAAGAGCTGGCCTTCCGAAGCCGGCATCTCGACGCCGCTCCGGATCGCGTCGAGCGCGTAGCGGCAGGCGGCGGGACCGTTCGCGGCGATCTTCTTCGCGATGTCCATCGCGGCCGAAAGCGCCTGCCCCGCGGGAACCACGCGGTTGACCAGTCCGATCCGCTCTGCCTCCGCGGCGGTCAGACCCTTCTCGGCGATCAGGACGAGCTCGTAGGCCTTCGCCGTCCCGATCAATCGCGCCATCCGCTGGGTCCCGCCGTACCCGGGGATGATGCCGAGCGACGTCTCGGGCAGGCCCATGCGCGCGTTTTCGGATGCGACGCGGAGCGTGCACGCCATCGCGAGCTCGAGGCCGCCGCCGTAGGCAAACCCGTTGATCGCCGCGATCGTCGGCACCGAAAGCCGCTCGAGGCGGTCGAGAACCGCCTGGCCGCGCCTCGCATGCTCGCGCCCCTCGATGGGGGTCAGCTTCGCGAGCTCCCCGATGTCGGCGCCGGCGATGAACGCCTTCTCCCCGGCACCCGTGACGATGACGCACCGGAGCGACTCGTCGACGGCGACGGACGAAATTGCCCTGTCGAGCCCGGCCACGACCTCGGAGTTCAACGCGTTCAGCTTCTCCGGACGGGCGACGGTGATCGTGGCAACGCCGTCGGCGGTCTCGACGCGGACGAAGTCGGTCACTTTTCGCCTCCGTACTCGTAAAACCCCCGCCCCGACTTCTTGCCGAGCCGGCCGGCGAGGACCATCCGTTTCAAGAGCGGCGGCGGAGCGAAACGCTTTTCGCGGTACTCGTCGAACATGATCTCCGCGATGTAGTACGTCGTGTCGAGTCCGACGAAGTCGAGGAGCTTCAACGGGCCCATCGGATGTCCGCAGCCGAGCTCCATCCCCCGGTCGATGTCCTCTCTGGACCCGACGCCCTCCTCGAGAGCGCGCACCGCGTCGAGAAGGTAGGGGACGAGAAGCCGGTTCACGACGAACCCGGAGTTGTCGCGCGCGCGGATCGGCTCCTTCCCGAGCGACTTCGCGAAATCGAAGACCGTTTCGAAGGTCTCGTCGGAAGTCGCGATCGTTCGCACAACCTCCACGAGCTTCATGACGGGCACCGGGTTGAAGAAGTGCAGCCCCGCGAAGCGGTCCGCCCTCGCGGTCGCGGCCGACATCTCCGTGATGGTCAGCGACGAGGTGTTCGAGCAGAAGATCGTCTCGGGCTTGCAGAGGCGATCGAGCTCGCGATACGTCTCCTTCTTCAGCTCGAGGTTCTCCACGATCGCTTCGACGATGATGTCGCAGTCGGCAAGCACCGCGTGGTCGGTCGTCGCGGACAGGCGGGAGCGCGCCGAGTCCCGGTCCCCTGCGGAGAGCTTTCCCTTCTCGACCGCCTTCGCGAGAGAGCCCTCGATCCGCGCGATGCCCTTGCGCCCGAGCTCTTCGTTGACTTCGCGCACGACTGTCTCATATCCGCTCTTCGCGGCCACCTCGGCGATGCCGGATCCCATCAGGCCCGCGCCGAGCACACCCACCTTACGAATCTTCATCGCGCTCCACCCCTCTCTCGTCTTCGCGTGGGTTCTCCGGTTCGATGCCGCAGAACTCGTTCAGTCCGATCCCCGAATGAAAAGCGGGCCCCGGAAGCGCCGTCAGCGGCGAGTGCGGCGCGACGACGACCCATCCGCTGGATACCCAGTGAAGAAGGGCGAGGCGGCAGAGCCTCCCGTCGTTCAGAGTCACGAGGACCGCGTTCAAGTCCGCGGCCCGCTTCGCCTTGAGCTCCTTCAAGAACGCATCCACCGCGGCGGTGCGGACGGGAAAGGCGAGGATCCGTTGCGGCCAGTCCAGCGTCCGGCCTCACGCGGCGGATTCGAGAACGACGGCGATTCCCTGCCCGCCGCCGATGCAGGCAGCAGCCAGGCCATACCGCGCTCCCCGCCGCCGCATCTCCTTCAGCAAGGTGAGCGTGCACCGCGTGCCCGTGGCCCCCAGCGGGTGGCCGAGCGCGATCGCGCCGCCGTTGACGTTCAACTTCTCGCGGTCGAGGCCGAGCTCGCGGATGACGCCGAGGATCTGGCCGGCGAACGCTTCGTTGATTTCCCAGAGATCGATGTCGGCGATCGAGAGTCCGGCTTTCGCCAGCGCCTGGCGGGCTGCGGGAACCGGCCCGAGGCCCATGAGCTCCGGCTCGACGCCCGCCACTCCCCAGGACACCAGCCGCCCCAGAGGCTTTCGGCCCTTCTCCCGGGCGTTGTCCGAGGACGTGACCACCACCGCGGCGGCGCCGTCGACGATTCCCGACGCGTTTCCTGCCGTCACGTGGCTCCCTTTGCCGAAGGAGGGTGGCAGCGCGGCCAGCGCCTCGAGCGTCGTGTCGGGACGCATGTGATCGTCCCGTTCGACACGGATCGTCTTTCGTCCGGCGCGAACTTCGATCGGCGCGACCTCTTCCGAGATCCGGCACGCCGTCCACGCCGCCGCCGCTCGCTTCTGCGACTCGAGCGCGTATTCGTCCTGCTCCTCGCGCGTCACCCCGTACTTCGCCGCGACGCGGTCGGAAGTCTGCGCCATGTACAGTCCGCACTGGGTGTCGAGGAGCGAGACCATGAGGGAGTCTTCGAGCGCCCCCTGCCCGAGCTTCAGACCCTTCCGCGCGCCGCGGATGACGTGCGGAGCCTGCGACATGTTCTCCATTCCTCCGGCCAGAACGGTCTTCGCCTCGCCGAGCAGGATCCTGTGCGCCGCCTGCACGATCGACTCGAATCCCGAGCCGCAAAGCCGGTTCACCGTGAGGGCGGGGACCTCTTTCGGAACGCCGGCCTTCAGGCCGACGTGCCGCGCCCCGTAGATCGCGTCGCCGGACGTCTGCAGCGCGTTGCCGAAGATGACGTGGTCGATCTCAGCGGGGTCCGTTCCGGTTCGAGCGAGCGCCTCGCGCGCGGCGTGCGCCCCGAGCTCGATCGCGGAGACGTCCGAGAAGGCGCCGTTGTACTCCGCCATCGGCGTCCGGACGCCGTCGAGAATCACGATTTCCATGAGAACCCCCGAATTTCGCAATTTACCATCTGCAAGAAAAACGAAAAACGCGTCACGACGCCCCCCACTCCTCCCCGGCGGCCACGAGCGCGTGAAACCGACGCCGCACGGCATTGAAGTCCCCCTCCGCCCGGGGATGCACTCGGTTCGTCAGAAGGACGTAGATCCGGTCGATTTCCGGGTCGAGCCAGACCGACGTGCCGGTGAAGCCCGTGTGGCCGAACGCCCTCTCGGAAATACGCCCGGGAAGCTCGACGGATTCCGAGAGCGACCGGGCGCCCCGGGCCCCTTGCCAGACGATCCCGCGCGCCTCCGCGAGGCCGGGAGTCCGGTCCCGCACCAGGTCGCGGCGGTCCGGGGCGAGCCAGGGCCGGGAGAGGCGCCAGACGTCCTCGGCCGTGCCGAAGAGTCCTGCGTGCGCCGACACGCCGCCGCGGCGCAGCGCGTTTCCGTCGTGGACCTCCCCCCGGACGACGCCCGTGCGGAACCGCGGATACGAGAGTCCGAGCTCCGCCGTCATCTTCCGTTCGGTGGCGTCCCCCTCCTCCGTGGCCGCGGAGGTCGTTGCCGCGTTGGGGAGGTACAGCGCTTTCGAGCCGCAGGGCGCGGCGACGATCTCGTCGTAGGACCGGTCGACCGGAGAGGAGAAGAACGTCTCGAGCACTTCGCCGAACACGAGAAGGCCGAGGTCGCTGTACAGGACCGTCGAGCCGGGCAGCGCGACCGGCTCGATCTCCGAAAGCGTCCGGCGATACATCGCGACCCCCTCCCCCCGGACGTAGAGAGGAAACCAGGCCGGAAGACCTGCCGTGTGCGTCAGAAGACTCTCGAGGGTGATCCCGTCGAAGCGGGTCTTCTTCCAGGCGGGGAAGAAACGCCCCGGCGGCGACGCGAGATCGAGCCCCGCCTCCATGGCCGCGTGAGCGAGCGCGCCCGCGGCGAGGGGCTTCGTCAGGCTCGCCAGGTCGAACAGGGTCTCCGACCCGAGAGGCGACGGCGCGGGGACGAGGGCGGCGTGTCCCGCCGAGGCGGCCGCGAGAACCGAGTCCGACGAACCGACGAGCGCCGACCCGCCTGGAAAGGAGCCGGCGGCGATCTCCTCCTCGAGAAAGGACGCGAGCTCCGTCATTCGGGCGCGAGGCCCGGCGGAGCTTCGAGGTCGGCGCGCTTGCCCGCGACTCTGCGCGCGTTCTCGGCGACCGCGGCCGGGGCGCCGGCGGCCCCTCGCTTGAACGTCGCGCGCTCGCGTTCGAGCCCGGCAATCTGGTCCTCCACGGAACGCGCGATCGCGGGATCCTTGACGCTCTTGCGGGTCTCGCGCAGAGACGCGATCGTGCGGGCGTAGACCTCGTCGGAGGCCGCCCGGACGCGGCGCGAGTCGGCTTCGATCAACGCTTCGTCGACGCGGGCCCGGACCCAGGCCACCTCGTCCGGGTCGACGCCCACGGCCCTCGCCGCGTCCGAATCCGATCTGGTTTTGGCGGCCCGCCGCACGCGGATGTAGCGCTCGAGTTGCGCGTCCGTGATGATCCCGTCCGCGGGGGGCTTGAACTTGAGCGTCGCGTCCAGTCTCGCCCGGGACTGGCGGGCGAGCCGCTCGAGCTCGGCGCGCGAAGCGCCGCCGCGGCAGGCCGGCGCCAGCGCGAGTGCCAGCGCGATTCCGGCGACTGCGGGGACGGGGAGGCGGGCGCGATTCACGCGCGCCAGATTACCGGAGAAAAACGCCCTTCCGCCTGCCCTCGCGCCGCCTTTCGATTAAACTTGGTGACCCCCCATTTGCCCATGACCACGAGAAAGATCGGCAAGTACGAGATCGCGGAACAAATCGGAGTCGGCGGCTTTGGAGCCGTCTTCCGGGCCCGCGATCCGTTCATCAAGCGGACGGTCGCCATCAAGACCTGCTCCTTGAACGACGAGGAGATCCGAAGCCGGTTCTTTCGGGAAGCGGAGCTCGCGGGCAACCTCCACCACCGCCACATCACCACGATCTACGACTTCGGCGTCGAGGAAGGTGTCCCGTACATCGTGCAGGAGTTTCTGACCGGTGAGGACCTCGACAAAGTGGTCAAGCGGGGAGATGACCTGCCGATCGCGCGGAAGCTCGAGATCCTGATGGCGATCGCGGAGGGGCTCGACTACGCGCACCGCAACTCGATCATCCACCGGGACATCAAGCCCTCGAACATCCGGATCCTCGACGACGGCGCGGTGAAGATCATGGACTTCGGAATCGCGAAGTCGCTCCTGTCGGAATCGAGCCTCACGCAGACCGGGATCACGCTCGGCACCTCCGCATATCTCGCTCCGGAGCAGATCCGCGGCGAGAAGCTCGACCAGCGGACGGACATCTTCGCTCTGGGCGTGCTGGCGTTCGAGCTGCTCACGAACCGCAAGCCCTTCCGGGGCGAGCATCTCTCGACGGTACTCTACAAGATCCTGAACGAAACGCCCGACCCGGTCCACGCGATCGTGCCGGACTGCCCGCCCGCTCTCTCCCAGATCGTTTCGATCGCGATGGACAAGGACATCGAGCACCGCTACCCCTCGATGGAGGCGTTCCGCAACGACCTCGGGACGGTGTACCGCCAGCTCTCGGGGGCCACCGGCCGGTTCGCCACGAGCCCCACCCCCATGCTCGCGCGGGCGACGTCGAATACCGGCAGCACGGAGGCCATCGATCCCGACGCCACGATCCGCACGCCGAGCAAGGGCATGCAGCGCGGTGTCCCGCCTCCCTCGCCTCCGCTGCCGACCATCTCCCCGCAGGTGCGTATCACGCCGCCCTCCGGAGCACTGGCCCGCGTCCGGGCGACGGCGATGGACGACCACACGCCGACCGAGATCCACGCGCGGACGTCGGCGGCGGGGGGGGACGTTCTCCACTTCGAGGATCCCGCCGACCGCACGATGCACCGCACTCCCGACCCGATCGCGGCCGCGTCGACGAAGCCGTCGCGGCTCCCCGTTCTGGCGGGCGTCGCGGTCGCCGTGCTCGCGGCCGCCGGCATCGTCTGGAAGCTGTCGTCGGGTGCCCCGCGCCAGGCGGTCCAGGCCCTTCCGGCACCCGCGGCCGTCCCGACGGCGCCCCTCGCGTTTCCGAAACCCCAGCTCGGCCGCGACGCCGCGCCGACCGCGCTCGCTCCCTCGCCCCTCGCCGGTCAAGCCGGGGCTCCCCCCGTTGCGGCCGCTCCGAACCCCGCGCCGGCTCCCGCGGAGCCCGCCCGTCCGGCCAGGAAGTTCCGAATCCAGTTCAGCTCGATCCCCGAGTCGACGCTCTTCGTGGACGGAAAGCGGATCGGATCCTCGATTCCCGCGAAAAGCGTGGAGCTCTCCGAGGGCGAGCACACCGTGCGCTTCGAGAAGCAGGGATTGCCCACCTACGAGAAGGAGTTCAAGGTGGGAAGCAACGGGTCGCCCCCGATCGCCTACCGTTTCTCGATCGGCTACCTGACGATCTCGGCTCCGGCGTGGAACGGCGCGACCGTGCTCGTCGATTCGAAGTTCCAAGGCGTGCTCTCGGGCTCGCTCGATCTGCCGCTTTCGGCGGGAACACACAAGATCACCCTCTCCCGCGACGGCTTGCAGCCGGTCACCGCGGAGGTGGAAATCCCCCAAGGAGAAAAGAAGACATGGACACCTCCGCCGCCCGCCGCCCGAGCGGAAGGCTCCTCCTGAGCCGTTTTTTTGCGCCGGCGGCCCTCGCCGCCGGCCTCCTCCTCTCAGCCGCCACGCCCGCTCCCGCCACTCCGGCCGGTCCGGCGGGTCCTTCTGCGCAGGATCCGGCGCGCGCCGAGGCCGACGCGAAGCGCGCGTTCGACGCGGGGCGGTTCCAGGAGGCGGGAGAGAAGTACGCGCGCGCGGCCGAAAGCGCCGCGACGCCCGAGAGAAAATCCGACCTCGCGTTCCAGAGCGGGTGGGCGTACTTCATCGCGGGCAACTCGAAGGCGGCGCGCGACAGCCTGAGGCTCGCCTTCCTGGCCCGCCCCAACCTCGACGTCGTGGCGGACTTCTACAGCCCCGATTTCGTGCGCCTCGCGCAGTCCGTGCGCACCGAGGTCGCGGGCGGCGTCGCGGCGCCCTCGATCGACATGGCCGAATTGAAGCGAACGGCGCGCGAGAAGCTCGCCGACGGCAAGGCGGAGGAGGCTCTTTACGACCTGAAGAAGGCGGAGAGCTCGACGGACCCCCAGGTGCACCGGCTGCTCGCGGACGCTTTCGAGCGACTCGCCCGGGGTCCCGAAGCGGACGCGGCGAGGCGGCGTGCCTCCGAGCTCGAAAAGTCTCTCGTCACCACGGGTCCCATCTCGACGGCGCCCTCCGGACCTGGGGGCCCGCCGGTGCAGGGCCCGGCGTCGGCCGCCGGCGCCGTTCCCGTCATCGAAAACGCCGAGGCGCTCCTCAAGGCATCCGACTACCGGGGAGCGCGCGCCGCCGCCAGCCGCGCGCTCGAGCTCGACCCGAAGAGCGCGGAGGCGCACCGGATCGTCGGCGACGCCGCTTTCGCGCTGGGGCAGGAGGGCGACGCCGAGCGCGAGTACACGGCGGCCCTCGTGCTCGATACCGCCAACTCCCGCTCCGAGTTCGGCCTGGGCCGCCTCGCCGAGCGCCAGGCCAAATGGAACACGGCGGCGAGCCACTACCGCCGCGCGCTCGAGCTCTCGGGCAAGAACGTGCAGGCCGCGCTCGGCCTCGGCCGCACGATGGACGAGCTCAAGGACCGGTCGGCAGCCCGGATCGCTTACGGGCGCGCTATCGAGATCGACCCCGCCTCTGCGGAGGCGCGGAATGACTTCGGCGTGTTCCTGTTCCGCTCCGATCAGGCGGACCGGTCCGTCGAAGAGTTGATGGAGGCGGTGCGGCTCGCCCCCGCGCGCGCGATCTTCCACGAAAACCTCGGCCGCGCCTTCCGGCGCAAACAGATGTGGAGAGAAGCAGAGCGTGAGCTTTCCGAGGCGGCGCGTCTGGCTCCGAACGAGACGGTTGTCTGGGAGTGCCTCGGAGAGGTCCGCACGGAGCTGAAGAAGCCCGACGACGCGGCAAGCGCGTTCCGCGTCGCCCTCGATCTCGATCCTTCCAACGAGGCGGCCGCCGCGGGGCTCGCCGGGAGCCTCCTCGACGCGGGCCGGCTCGGCGACGCGGAGATGGCGCTCGTGAAGGCGCTCGAAAACAACGGGCGCTCGGCAGTGCTGTGGAATAACCTCGGAGTGATCCGAACGCGAAAGGGCGCGCTCTCGGGAGCTCTCGCGGCGTTCCAGCGCGCGATCGCCGAGGACTCCTCGTTCCAGCCCGCCAAGGCCAACCTCGCGAGGGCGGAACAGCTGGCGGCTCTCGATCGCGCCGGGATCTGATCGCCGGCGCTAGACTCCACGCGTGCGGCTCACAGCAACGCGGCTTCTTCTCTGCCTCATGGTCGTCGGCGCCGGCCCCTCCTCCCCCGATCCCGCCCAGCACCGGCGAGACATCGACGCCTGGCGCGAGCGGCGTTTCGCGAGCCTGAAACGCGACGACGGCTGGCTGACGCTCGTCGGGTTGTCCTGGCTCGAACCGGGCGAGAACTCGGTCGGAAGCGACCCCCGATCGCGGGTCGTCCTGCCCGCCGGCAAGGCGCCGGAGCGTTTGGCCACGATCACCGTCAGCGGGAAGGAAGCGACGCTCTCGACGGCGGCCGGTGAGACGGTCGAGGTCGGCGGCAATCCGGTCTCCTCGGCCCGGCTCCGGTCGGACGCGTCCGGCGAGCCGACGGTCGTCCGGCGCGGACCGCTGCGGTTCTACCTCATCGACCGGGGAGACCGGGTCGGAGTCCGGGTGAAGGATTCCGAGAGCCCCGCGTTGAAGGCGTTCAACGGAATCGACAGCTTCCCCGTCGGGCTCAAATGGCGCGTCGAGGCGCGGGTGGAGCGCCACGACCCTCCGAAGGAAATCCACGTTCCCAACGTCCTCGGTGCGATCTCTCCGGAGAAATCTCTCGCGACGCTCGCGTTCGACGTGGGTGGTAAGACGTACCGGCTCGACGTCGTGGATGAGGAGGGCACGACGGACTGGTTCGTCATCTTCGGCGACCAGACGAACGGCCACGAGACGTACGGAGGCGGCCGCTTTCTCTACGTGACGCCGCCCGCGCCCGGCGCGCCGGCGATCGTCGACTTCAACAAGGCGTACAACCCGCCCTGCGTCTTCTCTCCCTACGCGACCTGCCCGC
The DNA here is from genome assembly GCA_030948185.1 of Acidobacteriota bacterium. Classification (GTDB taxonomy): domain Bacteria; phylum Acidobacteriota; class Thermoanaerobaculia; order UBA5066; family Gp7-AA6; genus JALYUA01. The sequence goes on along the minus strand of JALZAT010000009.1, from coordinate 8,645 downwards.
TCCCGCCCGCGCAGAACAAGATCGCGGTGCGCATCGAGGCGGGTGAGAAGAACTTCGGCGATCACTAGAGCCCGCCGGCCGGGTCCAGGGGTCTATGTCGAGGTGATCGCGAGGGCGCTCAACAGCTCGTGGACGATCCTCGCCGTCGCTCCCCAGATCACGTGCTCTCCGTGGTGGTAGAAGAGCACGGGCTCCTCGCGGCCGGGAAACTCGCGCTCTTCCAGGACGCCGGGGAGCGCGAGCTTGGCGATCGGAACCTCGATGACTTCCGCGATCTCCGCCTCCGCCGGCTTCCACTCGTAGGGTGAGGGCAGCGCGGCCACGAACGGCTCCACGTAGAAGTTCGTGACGGTCACGATCGGCGAAAGGCGGCCGAGCGGCAGCGCGTCGGCCGGCCGGATCCCGAGCTCCTCCTCGCTCTCCCGCAGGGCGGTGTGGTACAGCGTCGCGTCCGCCGGCTCCTCGGCCCCCCCGGGAAACGAGATCTGGCCGCGGTGGTGCTCGAGCGATTCTGTCCGCCGCGTGAACACGGTCCAGAGCCGGCCGTCCCGGACGAAGAGAGGAACGAGCACTGCCGCGCGCCGGCCTTCCATCCGGGCAGGGGGATTCCGAGTCCACCGCGACAAGCGTTCCCGCACCTCCCCCATCCAGCCGGCCATCGGCGGAGGCGCAAGCGTGGCGAGGGGATCGTTCGAGGACACAGGGATCAGGCCGTCGACGCGCGCGAGCCCTCGGCCGCCCACTTCAAGAACGCGTCGACGAAGAGCGTGAGCCCGCCGTCGAGGACCTTGTCGGTGTCGCCCGTCTCGAAACCCGTGCGGTGGTCCTTGACCATCCGGTATGGGTGGAGGACATACGAGCGGATCTGGCTCCCCCACTCGATCGATTTCTTTTCGCCGACCTTCTTCTCTTCGTCCGCCTTCCGTTCGTCGAGCGCCTTCTGGTAGAGCCGGGCGCGCAGGACCCGCATCGCCATCTCCCGGTTGCGCCCCTGGCTGCGCTCGTTCTGGCACGTCACGACGATCCCGGTCGGAAGGTGCGTCAGCCGCACGGCGGAGTCGGTGACGTTCACGTGCTGCCCTCCCGCGCCGCTCGACCGGTACGTGTCGACGCGCAGGTCCTTGTCCGCGATGTCGATTTCGATGTTCTCGTCGATTTCCGGCGAGACGTAGATGGACGCAAACGACGTGTGGCGCCGCTGGGCGGCGTCGTAGGGGGAGATCCGGACGAGCCGGTGCACGCCCATCTCGCCCCTGAGATACCCGTACGCGTGATCACCCACGACGTGGAGCGTCGCGCTCTTCAAGCCGGCTTCCTCTCCATCCTGCCGGTCGAGGAGCTCCGCCTTCCACCCGCGGGACTCGGCAAAGCGCATGTACATGCGGAGGAGCATCTCCGCCCAGTCCTGCGACTCCGTGCCGCCCGCGCCCGCGTGGATCATCATCCAGGCGTTCGCCTCGTCTTCCGGGTTGCCCATCTTGACGGACAGTTCGAGCTCGTCCCCGAATTCGGTCGCGCGGCGGAGCGTCTCGCGGGCGTCCGGATCGGCGTTCTCGCCCTCGCGGAGCAGCTCGCCGAAAGTCTCGAGCTCGTCTCGCAGCTCGTCGAGCTTCGCGGCGGTCTGGAGCCGCCGCTCGTGGGACCGGATCTCCCGGAGTGTCGCCTGCGCCTCTTCCTGTTTCGACCAGAAGTCGGGGGCGGCGGACTTTTCTTTCAGCTTCTCGAGCGCGCTCCGCGCGGCGTCGAGATCAAAGATAGCCGCGGAGCGACGCGAGTCGTTCCGAGGCGCCCGAGAGATCGGAGATCAGGTCGTCGCGTGCGGTCATGGTGTTCTTGGTCTCTTCACGCGCAGCCAGCGCGCGAGGCCGGAGATTAGCACGGCGAGCGCGGCCGCATCGGCGGCGAGAGGCAGCAGATGCCCCCAGCGCGTCCACGCGGTCAAGTCCGTGCGGAGGCGCACCACGCCGCGCAGAATGCCGGGACGGTTTGCCGGCAGCTCCGCGACGACCCGACCGCGCCAGTCGACGATGCCCGAGACGCCCGTGATCGCCGCCCGGACCAGGTCGCGCCCGTTCTCCACCGACCGCAGCATCGCTCCCTGAAAGTGCTGTTGCTGCGCGCCGGCGCGGCCGTACCACGAGTCGTTCGAGATCGTGGCGAGCAGGTTCGCGCCATCCGACGTCTGCCGGCGGGCCAGAGGCGGGTAGATGATCTCGTAGCAGACGCCCACGCCCAGGCCCGTGCGCCCGGTGCGCAGGACGACGGGCTCTTTGGCGGCGGAGAACTCTCCGATCTCCTGGGAGATCTGCCGGGCGAAGAAGAAGAGCTTCGGAAGCGGCACGTACTCGCCGAACGGCACGAGGTGGACTTTGCGGTAGATCCCGGCGGCGAGCCCGTCCGGGGTCAGGACGCGCGCCGCGTTCGACACGCGGCCGTCGGCTTCCGACGTGACGTCGTTGAAGAGCACCGGGCAGCCGCAGGAGCGGCTGATGCGCAGGAGATCCTCCCGCAGCCTCGGGCTGTGTTCCCAGTACATGGGGAACGCCGACTCGGGAAACACGATGAGGTCGGCGCCGGGCGCTGCCTCGAGCCCGAGGCGTACGATCTCTTCGTATCCGGCGGCCGCCCCCGCGGCCGTCTTCCGGCCCTCTTCCGTCAGGTTGGGCTGGATCAGCGCGACACGGAGTGCCTCCCCCGTCCTCGCCCGATCGGGAGCGCCGGCGAGCCGGAGGGCGCCGAACCCGCCCGCGAGGAGAACGAGAACGCCCGCCGCGGCCGCGAAGAAGGCGCGCCGCCGGAGAGAGGCCGCGGCGAGCAGCGCCGCGACGCACGCCGTCGCGAACCCGAGCCCGTAGACTCCCCACACCGACGCCGTCTGGGTCCAGACGGGTCTCCTGGCGAGCGCCCAACCCGTCAGGTTCCAGGGAAAGCCTCCGTAGAGGACGGAGCGGGCGTGCTCCGCCGCGGCCCAGAGAATTGGAAACGCGGCGAGGCGACGGAGCGAACCGGGGGACGCAATGGCGGCCGTCCCCCACCCCACGGCGGCCGTCCACTCCGCGAGGATCAACGCGAGCAGCACGACGCACACCGCGCCCATCGCCGGCGGCTGGCCGCCGTAGGTCGTGACGACGTACGAGATCCACGGGACCGAGGCGCACCAGAAAGCCATTCCGAAGAGGGCGCCGGACACGAGAGCCCGGACGCGGCGCTCTTCGGTCGCCAGCGCCGCGCACCACGGCACGAGAGCGAGCGGGACGAGGATGGTCCACCCGTGCGGGGGAAAGGCGAGCGCGAAGAAGAGCCCGGAGACCACGCCCGCGGCGGACGTCCTCCAGCGCGCGAAGCGCATCGTCACGGAACCGGCGCGGGGGCCGGCTTGCGGGAAGCGGCGGCGGCGGCCTCCTCCGCCCGGTACGAGGAGCGGACGAACGGGCCCGAAAAGACGTGGCGGAACCCGAGGCGCTCCCCGAACTCGCGGTGCTCGTCGAAGATTTCCGGCCGCACGTATTCCTCGACCGGCAGGTTCTCCCGGGAGGGACGGAGGTACTGTCCGATCGTGACGATGTCGACATTTGCGGCGCGCAGTTTCTCCAGGAGCGCTCGCACCTCTTCACGGGTCTCGCCGAGACCGAGCATGAGACCGGACTTGGTGGTGATCGACGGGTCGAGGATCTTCGTCGCGGTGAGCAGTCCCGTCGACCGCTCGAGGACCGCGCCGCGGCGGACGCGCGCGTAAAGGCGCGGGACGGTTTCGACGTTGTGGTTGAACACGTCGGGACGGGCCTCGACCACGCGCGCCACGGAGGCGAAGCGGCCCTGGAAATCCGGAGTCAAGACCTCGATTCCGGGAGCGGGGGCGAGCTTGCGCAGCGCGGCGATGGCGGCCGCGAAATGCCCCGCGCCGCCGTCCGGAAGATCGTCGCGGTCGACGGAGGTCAGGACGACGAACGAGAGCCCCATCTCCCGCGCCGCCGCGGCGACGCGATGAGGCTCGAGGGGATCGAGCATGCGCGGTTTGCCCGCGGCGATGTCGCAGAAGCCGCACGCGCGCGTGCAGACGTCGCCCATCAGGAGAAAGGTCGCCGTTCCGAGCGAGAAGCACTCGCCACGGTTGGGGCACCGCGCCTCCTCGCAGACGGTGTTGAGCGCGTTGCGGCGCATCACACCCTTGACCGCGTGGAGCTCCGAGAGGCGGATCCTCTTTTCGCGGATCCACTCGGGCGCGCGGAGGGGCAGGCTCGTCATTTGCCGGGAGGCACGATCCACGGCTCGAGCTTCTCGCGCGCCTTCAGCCGCGACGCGGCCTTCTGCGCTTCGTCGCGGTTGGGAAACGGTCCGACGCGAACCCGATAGACACGGCCGTGCGGTCCCGGCCCCGGGACGACCGCGGCGGGGAATCCGTGTGCGGCCAGGCGGTCGCGCTTGGCGTGGGCTTCCTTCTCGGAATTCGCGGAGAGCGCCTGCACCCAGAACGCCGAGCCCGCCGCCTCCGAGGGACGCCCCGACGGGGCTTTCGCGCGGGGCGGCGTCGCGGAAACCGGCGCCCCCGTCCGACGCGCCGCCGGAGGGCCGTCGTCGAAGAGCTCCAGGCCGGCGGTGGGCGTAGGTCCGGGAGAGGCGAGCGAGGTCGACGAAGGCGGCCCGGGCGATGGGGTCGCGGCGGGAGCGGAGGGATGAACGGCCCCCTTTCCGGGCGAAACCCCCCGGACGGCGCGGGGGACCTCGAGCGGCTCCGGTGTCGGAGTCGGCGTCGCAGCAGCGGCGGCAACCTGCTCAGGACCGGCCGGCCGTCCCGACAGACCGGTCATCAACCCCAGGAAGTAGGCGACTCCCAATGCTCCGATGAGGAGCACGAAGAGAAGCAGCGCCTGCTTCGCGGTGAACGAAAGCTGGTAGTGGGTGCGGTGCTCTTCCACGAGCCCCGAGTGTAGCAATGCCTTGACCGCGCCCACCGGAGGTGTAGGGGCGGGGCTTGTCCCCGCCCGCCCGGTCGAATTCTTCCCCGGGCGGGCGGCCGCAAGGGCCGCCCCTACACGCTTCGCGTGCCCGCTTACGGGTTCTTTGGCAGGAACGCCTTCAGGAGGTCGATCGGGAGCGGGAACACGATCGTCGTGTTCTTTTCGTTTCCGATCTCGGTGAGCGTCTGGAGGTACCGAAGCTGGAGGGTCGCCGGCTGGCGGCCGATCACTTCGGCCGCTTCGGAGAGCTTCGCGGCGGCCTGGAACTCGCCCTCCGCATGGATGATCTTCGCGCGCTTCTCGCGCTCCGCCTCCGCCTGCCTCGCCATGGCGCGCTGCATTTCGGGGGGGAGGTCCACCTGCTTCACCTCGACGAGGGAGACCTTGATCCCCCAGGGCTGCGTGTGCTGGTCGATCACGTTCTGCAGCGCGACGTTCAGCTTCTCCCGTTCGGAGAGGAGCTCGTCGAGCATCGCCTCTCCGAGGACGCTCCGCAGCGTGGTCTGCGCGAGCTGCGACGTTGCGTAAAGATAGTTTTCCACCTGGACGACCGCCTTATCCGGCTCGACGACGCGGAAATAGACGACGGCGTTGACCTTCACGGAGACGTTGTCGCGCGTGATGATGTCCTGGGCCGGCACGTCGTGGACGATCGTGCGGAGCGACATCCGGACCATCGTCTCGAACGGCCAGAAGATCAGGACGAGGCCGGGGCCCTTCGGTTTTGCGCCGAGACGCCCGAGCCAGAAGGTGACGGCGCGCTCGTACTCCTTCAGAACATTGACCCACTTGAAAAACAGCAGAAGCGCGATGAAGCCCGCCAGGATGAACCCCGGAAACGTCAGGGCCTGAATCATTCGATCCTCCGTTCGACCTGAAGTGTGAAGCCGTCGAGCCCCACCACCCGGACGTTCTCCCCCGGCAGCGCGCCGGGCGCGCCGGAGGCCGTCCAGTATTCGCCGTGCACGAGCACCGTACCCCGCCCGTCTTCTCCGAAGAAGGGCTTGACCACCCGCGCGGCCTGGCCGACGAGCCCCTCGCGCCCCGTCCGTACCGGGAGGCGTCGCAGTCGGACCGTCCGCCACGAGAGGAACGCGACCACCGCGAGCGTCAGCGCTACGCCGGGAAGAATCACCGACAGATCCACGCGGTATCCGGCGGCGTCACCGGACCCGGAAAAGAGGAGCGCCGATCCCGCGACGAGCGCGACCGCGCCTCCGACCGCGAGGAGGCCGTGGCTCGTCACCTTCACTTCCGCCACGAAGAGGAGGACCGCGAAACCGATCAGCGCGATCCCCGCGAGGTTCACGGGCAGCACGGAAAAAGCGTACAGCGCGAGGAGGAGCGCGATCCCGCCGACGATCCCCGGCAGGATCGCCCCCGGGCTCGAAAGCTCGAAGTACAGGCCCACGAGTCCGGCGAGGAACAGGACGTAGGCGATGTTCGGATGGGAGACGACGCCGAGCAGCTTCTGGATCGAGCTCATCTCCCGATTCTCGACGCGGGCGCCCGCGAGATGGAGGACCACGGCCCGGCGGTCGCCCGACACCGGCGAGACGGACCTCCCGTCGAGCTGCCGAAGCAGATCCGGCAGGTCGCGCGCGATCACCTCGATCAGGCCGGCCTCTTTCGCCTCCGTTTCGGTGAACGAGACGCTCGACTGCACGGCGGTCTCGGCCTTCTCGGGGTTGCGTCCGTGCTGGCGGGCCAGCGTGCGGATGAAAGCCCGGGCGTCCTGCTCGACTTTCGAGCTCATCGTTTTCGGCAGGTCCTGCCCCTCGCCCCCCACCGGATGCGCCGCGCCCGTGTTCGTGCCGGGCGCCATGGCCGCGACGTCGCCCGCGAGCAGCAGGAAGAATCCGGCGGATGCGCTGGAGGCTCCGGAGGGGGCGACGTACGTCGCGACGGGGACAGGCGACGTCAAGATGGCCGTGGCCATCTCGCGCGTCGACGTCAGGAGTCCGCCGGGCGTCGAAAGCTCCAAGACCACGAGCCGTGCGTTTTCGTCGCGCGCGGAGGCGAGCAGACGCCGGAGGTACGCCGACGCCGCCGGGTGGATGGGACCCTCGACGCGCCCGACGAGGACGAGCGGACCCGCGGGTGCAGCGGCAGCGCCGGGCGCCCGGGATGCCGGAGCGGAGGCACCCAATGCCGCGAGGCAGAGAAGGGTCGCGAGGCGCGCCTTCATGGAAGAACGCAAGTCTATCGCCGGATCGAGTCCGGGGCGACTTCTCCTGAAGCCTATTCGGGCCGCGCGTGGGGCGGGCGCGCCCGAATAGGAGACGCGGCGCCTTTCCGCGCTGCGCGCGGGACGCAGCGATATCGTATAAATCCCCTGTGCGCCCGACGCCGCCAGCCCCGGCGATTCGACCCGTGGAGGCGCTCAACTTCCTCGCCCTGATCCTGCTGTCGGCGGCGACCGTCCTCCTGCGCGACCGGCTGGCGGACCCCGCCGGAATGGAGCTGCGCTACGCGATCATGGGGGCAGCGCTCCTGATCGTGACCATGGCGGTCCGGCGAGCGGAAAGGCTGCCGACCTGGGCGCGGCTCGTGATCGAGTTCTATCCGGCGGCGTTCATCCCCGTTCTCTACGAGACCCTGGGGCCGCTCATCGCGGCAGCGCGCGGGCACGCTCGCGACGCCGTCCTCATCGCCGCCGACCGCGCGCTCTTCGGCACCGACGTGACCGTCTGGCTTCAGAGATTCGTCCGCCCCAGGCTGACCGACCTCTTCTACCTCTCTTACACCACCTACTACTTCATCGCGCTCGCTCTCGGGTTCGTCCTCTGGCGGCGCTCGCGGCGGGACCTGCAGCGGTTCATCTTCACGCTGACGCTCTGCTACTACGTTTCCTACGCGGGCTACTTCGCCATTCCGGCGCTCGGCCCCCGTTACGCGCTCGCGGACGCCCACTCCGTGGTGCTCGAAACGACGCCGATATCCGCGGCGATCGAGCGAACGTTGAACGAGCTCGAACACACGAAGTACGACGTGTTCCCCTCGGGACACACGATGATCGCCGTGGCGGTGCTCCTGGCCGCGTTCCGGCGCGCGCCGGACGTTTTCTGGGCTCTCCTCCCCTTCGCGACGTTGCTCGTCGTCTCGACGGTGTATTGCCGGTACCACTACGTGATCGACGTGATCGCCGGCATCGTGCTCGCCGTGGCCACGGTCCCGGCGGGAGACGCGCTCTACGAGCGCCTTGCTCGAGGTGAGAGGAAAGAGGTCAGAGGAGAGAGTTGAACCTCTTCCCGCTCTCACCTCTCACCTCCGACCCCTCACCTTCCGATCGCCCGGTCGTACATCCGATAGGTCTTGTAGAGCCTGCCGCCCCAGAGGTTCACGGAACGGATCACGAGCTCGTTGTCCTCGAGCAGCCACGACACCTCGCAGCCCGTGTAGCGCCGCTCGAGGGCCGCCTGGAGTCCCTTCTGAAACATCACGGACTGCAGTCCGCGCATCCTCCAGCTCGCCTTGATCCCGAGCGTGACCACGCGGATCGTCCGGATTCTCTTCAGGTTCAGGAGAAACTTCGCCCAGCCGAAGGGCAGCAGGCGCCCCCGCGCCGGTTTCATCGCGACGTTGTAGTCCGGCAGCGTCAGCATGAAGGCGATCGGCTCGAGAGAACCGTCGGGCCGCCGCGCCTCGGCGAGAAAGAGGAAGTCCTCGTCCAGAAGGGGCTTCAGG
>JALZAT010000087.1 GCA_030948185.1 Acidobacteriota bacterium | reverse complement strand
GCGCCGGCCGATGCACGCTACCGGGGTCCCCGGCGACAGGACCCGCCGGCGCCGACGACGAGGCGAACGCCGATGCACGCTACCGGGGTCCCCGGCGACAGGACCCGCCGGCGCCCATCACTCGGATATTCTTCCTCCCCGGCCATGACCGACTACCAGCGCAAGTGCCCTCTCTGCAACAGCGGGACGATGGTTCGCTCGCGCAGCTCCAACTCGGGCTACACGTTTTATTTCTGGAAGAAGCCCTGGAAGCTGAAGCTCTTCGATTTCGGCGTCGAGCGTGTCTATCCCTGGGCCTGCATGGGCTGCGGAGTCGTTCTCCTGTACCTCGACCGCCTCCCCGCGATCGCGCAGGAGTTCCAGACGGCGAGCGCAAGGGAAATCTCCTCTCCCATCGCACCGGAGCCGATCCAGCCGTGATCGCGATCGGCTACCTCGACGGCCGGCGCCTGGCGCGTGCGGTCATCGCGGGGGCGCGCTTCGTCGGCGATCGAGCCGAGCCCTTGAACAAGATCAACGTCTTTCCCGTCCCGGATGGGGATACGGGAACGAACGTGGCGTCGACGCTCCAGAAAGTCGCGGCCGGAGTCGCGCGCGTGCGGCAGCGCAACGTCCGGGAGATGTCGCGCGTGCTCGCGGACGAGGCGGTCGGGGGAGCGCGCGGCAACTCCGGCGCGATCCTCGCGCAGTTCTTCTGCGGCTTCTCTGAGGGGCTGCCCGATTCACCGCGCATCGAAGCGGCCGAGTTCGGATCGGCCGTCGTCCGCGCCGCCGACTCGGCCTACGAAGCGATCGCGCGGCCCGTCGAGGGAACGATCCTGACGGTCATCCGCGACTGGTCGCGATACCTTCAGGCGCGCGCCGGGCAGATGAAGGACTTCGCGCAGCTGCTGCCCGAGTCGCTCGCCGAGGCGAAGAAGTCGCTCGCCAACACGCCGAACCAGATGAAGGCGCTCGCCAGGGCGGGCGTCGTCGACGCGGGCGCCCAGGCGTTCGTGTACATGATCGAGGGGATCGTCCGGTACCTGCGGGAGGCGGCGCGCCGCGAGGTCGCGGAGCCGTTCCCGGAAGAAGTCAAGGCGGCCGTGTTCGACCGGACTACCGAGTCGATCCTGTTCCGCTACTGCACGGAGGCGCTGCTCGAGGGCGACGGCATCGACCGCGACGAGCTGCGGCGCCAGACGGCGCTCCTCGGCGATTCCATCGTGATCGCCGGGGGCGCCTCCCGCGTTCGCCTGCACGTCCACACCAACGAGCCCGAAAGACTCTTCTCGATCGTCGCTCGGTTCGCGGAAATCGCGCAGACGAAGATCGAGGACATGCACGCGCAGCACGAGACGCGGTTCGACCGCAATCGCGCGTCTCGCGTCGCCGTGGTGACGGACTCGACGTGCGACCTGCCCGTCACTCTCATGGAAGAGCTCGGGATCGGCGTCGTCCCCGTGCGCGTGTATTTCGGCGACGAGAACTACCTCGACAAGGTGACGATCAGTCCCTCCGAGTTCTACGCGCGCTTCGCGGTCACCGACCAGGCGCCGAAGACGTCCCAGCCGCCCCCCGCGGACTTCACGCAGGTGTTCCAGAACGCGGCGACGCACGCGGGTGCGCTCGTGTCGATCAATCTGTCGGCGGCCGTGTCCGGCACCTACCAGGCGGGCATCGTGGGGGCGCGGCCGGTCGAGAAGACGACGATCGAGCACGTCGACAGCCGCAACGTCTCCGTCGGTCTGGGCCTGATCGTGCGGGCGGCCGCGGAGGCGGCGGCCGCCGGCAAGCCCGCGGCGGAGGTGAGGCGGATCGCACACGACGCGGCGGAGCGGACCCGCCTCTTCATCGCGGTGCCCACGCTCGAGCACCTGATACGGGGAGGAAGAGTCTCGGCGGCAAAGGGGCTCCTCGCGAAAATCCTGGGGCTGCTCCCCGTGCTGACCCTCTCCGGGGAGGGCGCCGCCGTCCCCGCGGCGAAGGCGCGCGGATTCGCCGCCGCCCGGCGAAAGATGATGTCGCTCCTGTTCCGAGCCGCTGACGCCGGTGCGGGGGGAAGCCGCTTCGGGGTCGCGCACTGCGACGCTCCGACGCTCGCCGAGTCGATCGCGCGAGAGATCCGGGAGCGATACCCCGAATCCGACGTGATGATCGTCGAGTGCGGCCCCGCTCTCGGCGCGCACGGCGGTCCCGGCGCCGTCGCGGTGGCAGTGCTGCCGTGAAGAGCGCCGGCAGGACGCCGTGGCTTCGGAACCGCTGAACCGGATCGCCACGGTCGGCCACTCGAACCGTTCCTTCGAGGACTTCCTCCAGATCCTCCGCGCCCACGACGTCGGGAGGATCGCCGACGTGCGCCGGTATCCCACGTCGCGGAGGTGGCCGCACTTCTCCGCCGCGTCCCTCGCCGAGAGCCTGCCCGCCGCGGGAATCGACTATGCCTCGATGCCCGAGCTCGGCGGCCGCCGCAAGCCCCGCCCCGACTCGCCCCACACGGCGTGGCGGGTGGACGCCTTCCGCGGCTACGCGGACCTCATGGACACGGCGGAGTTCCGGGAAGGACTCGCGGAGCTCGAGGCGCTGGCCCGCGCGCGGTTCACCGCCGTCATGTGCGCCGAGGCGCTGCCCTGGCGGTGCCACCGTTCTCTTCTGGCCGACTCGCTGATCGCGCGGCGATGGCAAATTTTCGAGATCCTCTCCGAAAAAGAGGCAAAGCCGCGCGCCTTGCCCGACTTTGCGAGGGTCGACGGGGACCGCGTCGTATACGACGGAGGGCAGGGGAAGCTCGTCTAGCTCTGGCCCGGCCCACTTCCGACTACCGGCAACCGACCCCCCCGTCAAACGTCCAGCGACCCCTCGCCAACCGGAATCACCCGCCCCCCCAGGATGACCTGGCGGATCTTGGGCCTTCCCAGGTCGCCCGTCTCCCGTTCGGCGCCCTTCGCGGTCCGGTCTCCCTTCGCTCCGGCCTCATCCACATGCACCTCGACGTAGAGGGTGGAGGGCCGTCCGAGCGCGTGGCCCTGCTCGACGACGAGCTCCGTGACCGGTTTGACCGCGACGGCCGAGTGGGCGACGAGGTACGCGCAGAGCGCGCCGGCGGCTGCGCCCGCTCCCGGAATCTCCGAGGCCCCCACCGTGTCGAACGCCCGGGCGTGGGCGGCGGAGCGGGCGTCGCGCGTCTCCTTCGTGAAGGCGTACACGATGGTCGCTTCGCGGCCCTCGAGGATCTCGAGGAGCTCTCCGTACCGGGGTCGTGCCGCGCCGAGGGCCTGGAGGGTCGAGATCGGAACGATGAGCACCGGCAGTCCGGTCGACGCGACTTTCACGGGCTGGTTCGTCGCCTGGATGTCTTCCTCCGACAGGCCGAGCGCCCGCGCGAGGCGGGCGACTTCTTCCGGTGCGAGCCGCCGCGACATTTCCGGAGGGCGCTGCTCCAGCCGCAGCATGCCGATGCGCCCGTTCTCGACCCGGATCTCGACCTGGAACAGCCCCTGGTTGCCCTCGTGCGCGACGCGCGTGACGGGCTCCTGGAGGGGGATCCGGCTCTCGGTCGCGTGGACGAAATGCGCGCCGAGGGCGGGATGGCCGGCGAACGGCACCTCGTGCTCCCGCGAAAAGATCCGCAGGCGGAACTGCGCTCCCGGGTTCGTCGAGGGGCGGAGATACGCGGTCGCCGCGTGGTCCATCTCCCGGGCGATCGGCTGGAGGAGCTCCTCCGGGATCGACTCGGCCTCCGGGAAGACGGCGAGCGGGTTGCCGGCGAGGGGACGGTCGGCGAAGACGTCGACGAGGACGTATCGCCTCTTCACGAGCGGGCGCTCCGGCGGGCGGCGAGGAAGAGCACGTCCCGCGGCCCGACGGAGACGTCCATCCTCTTCCATTCGGCGACGAGCTGGGCGAAGGCGCCGGGCAGCGTCTGGCCGGCGGTGGTGCGCGCGAAGTGCTGGATGGATTTTTCCGGAGGCACGGGCTTGACCGGAAACCGCATCTCTCCCAGGCCCGCGGAGGCGAGCACGAGCAGGTCGCCGGCCGACGGTTCGACGGTTGCCTCGCGCACGGCGCCGCGCTCGGAGACGGGAAACGGAACGGGGAAGCCTTCGCGCAGGAGGTACGGCACCGAGCTTCCAGGCCCTCCCGCGGCGAGCAGCAGGCCCTCTTTCCCCCAGCGGGCGGCGGCCGCGAGCACGGAGGGCCCGGCCGAGATGGCGCGCTCGACCGCGTCGGACGGCGACGCGCCGAGGCGCGAACGCCCCGCTGCGAGCGCCTTGAGAAGGGTGCCGAGGGACTCTTCGGAGGTGGCCGAGGTCTCCGCGACGAGGAAGGCAACCGCTTCCGGCCGCGACTCGACCGCGTAGGCGACGAGGTGGAGGTCGTCGGAGCGCCACCGGAGCGGCGCGGTCTCGAAGCCCGGAGTCGAGGGCCACTCATGGGGCGCGAGAGCAAACTGCGCCCCGCGGATGACCTCGTGCGCTCCCTCGCGCCGGGCCCGTGTGACGGCCGCTTCGTGCTGCCGGACGCCTTCGACGGCGAGCGCGGCGTGGGTTCCGACCTCGCGGAGGAACTCTTCGTCTTCCTTCGTGAAGGCACGGTGCCGCTTGTTCAAGAGCTGCACGACGCCGACGATCTCTCCCGCGGGCGTCTTGAGCGGCGCGGCGAGAATGGTGCGCGTCGTGAACCCCGAGGAGAGGTCCGTCCGCGAGTCGAACCTGGGATCTTTGTAGGCGTCCCGGATGTTGATGGATTCGCCCGTCCGCGCCACGGTGCCGGCGATTCCCCGTCCGAGCGGCAGCCGGATCGGCGCCACGGCTCCACCCTCGAGGATCTGGCTGACGAGCTCCTCCGTGCCCGGCTCGCGCAGGAAGATCGTGCCGCGCTCGGCGTCCGTCTCCGAAGTCGCTGTCTTCAGGATGATCTTGAGCGTCTCGGTCGGATCGAACGTCGCGGCGAGCGACTTGTTTGCTTCCAGGATCACCATGAGCTTGACCATCTTGGCGCGCGTGACCGACACCTCGGCGAGCACGCGGTCGAGGACCTGCCCCTCGAACGCGGACATCGCGTCGCCGAGCGAGTCCGCATCCGGGAATCGCGCTTCCGGGTCCTTGGCGATCGCGCGGTCGAGGATCCCGAGGAGCTCCGGCGGAAGGTCCGGCCGGAACGTTTCCGCTTTCGGCGGCGCTTCCGATATGACCCGCCGAACGAGCTTGGCGGTGTCGGGGTCGTCGAAGGGCACCTGGCCCGTGAACATCTCGTAGAGCAGCACGCCCATGGCGTAGATGTCCGTGCGGATGCCCGGCGCGTCCCCGCGGAGGAGCTCCGGCGCGAGGAACTGCGGGGTCCCCGGCACGGTGTCTTCCTTCTCGCCGCGGTACACCCCCGACTCGACGGCGATGCCGAAATCCATCAGCCGGGGCGTTCCCTCCGTGCCGACGATCACGTTCTCTGGCTTCAGGTCCCGATGGAGGACACCGATCCGATGCGCGGCCGCGAGACCGCGGCAGATCTTCTTCCCGATCGCGAGACCGCGCCCGAGAGGGAGCGTCTTCTCCTCGTCCTCGATCTCCTTCAACGTTCGCCCGGGGATGTACTCCATCGAGACGAACTCCTCGTTGTTCAGCTCGACGAGGTCGAAGACCCGGCACACGTTCTCGTGGGTGACGCGGCGCGAAAGGATGATCTCCCGCCGCAGGGTCTCCCGGCGTTCGGGGGACATGCGATCGGGGCGGATGCGCTTCAGGGCGATGTCCTGGTCGAGCTTCAAGTCGCGCGCCTTGTAGACGACGCCCATCCCGCCGTAGCCCAGAACGGCGTCGATGCGGTAGCGGCCGCCGAGCAGGGTTCCGGAGGTCAGCGGCCGGTCGGAGCCGGGGCCTCCGCCGAGGCCGTCTCGTGTCGGGGAATCGCTTTCGCGGGACAAGGTGCGGCGATTCTATCGGTCGAGGCAAGGCGGGTGGGAAGGCCGTCCGCGCGGGCTCTCCGCATTTTGACTTTGGCGGGGTGCCGGGCGTAGATTGCCCAACCAGCTAATCAGGACAACCCCCATCGAGAGGAGTGAAAACCGTGACAATTCGCCGGTACCCCTTCCATCGGATGGCCGTCGCGCTCGCCGTGGTCGCATTCTTCGCGGCGTCACCGGCCTTCCCCGCCGGGTTCCAGGTGATGACGCAGGGCGCGAAGGCGATGGGCATGGGCCTGGCTTTCACGGCCGTCGCCGACGATCCTTCCGCGATCTTCTACAACCCCGCCGGGCTCGGATGGCAAAAGCATTTCGAGGCGCAGATCGGCGCGTCCTTCCTGACCAAGGTCAAGGGGGACTTCGTAGGCGCCAACCCGTACCCGGGCATCGGGAACAACGGGACGCAGCACAAGACGACCTTCGTGGTGCCCACCGTTTACGCCGTCGTTCCCCTGACGCAGGAGCTCAACTTCGGGCTCGGCGTCTTTTCGCCGTACGGCCTCGGGTTCCGCTGGGACAACCCCGACACGTTCGCCGGACGTTTCATCTCGCAGAACGCCGTCGTCCAGACGGCGGACTTGAACCCCGTGCTCTCCTACCAGCTCCTCCCGGAGCTTTCCATCGCAGCCGGCGCCGACTACCGGTTCAGCAAAGTGCAGCTCGAGCGCAACGTCGCGGCGATCAACGTCTTCTCGCAATCTGTCGTCGACGTCGCCCACGTCAAGTTGAACAGCGAGCTCACCGACAACCATGGCTGGGGCTGGAACGCGGGCATCCTGTACAAGCCGATTCCGCAGTTCTCGATCGGCGCCTCGTACCGGAGCAAGATCAAGGTCGACTACACGGGCACCGCGAAGTTCACGCAGATCCTGACGGGCAACGCGGCCTTCGACGCGGCCGTCGCCGCGGGCCTCCCCTCGGGGACGCCGCCGGTCGCGACGTCGATCGAATTCCCCGCCACGCTCAATCTCGGAGCGGCGTTCAATCTGCCGGCGGACTTCACGTTCTCGCTCGAGGCGGACAATACCCGCTGGACGAGCTTCAAGGCGCTCGACATCCATTTCCCGACGCTGACGGGAAGGGACATCCACCGGGAGACGGACTGGAAGAACTCCTGGGCGTACCGGGCCGGGATCAACAAGAAAATGGGCGCGTGGGCGTTCCGCCTCGGCTACTACCGAGACAAGACCCCGCAGCCGATCGAGGATCGCGGGCCGGTCCTCGCGGACAACGACCGCGACGCCTACACGGCGGGGGTCGGGTTCGGCAGCGATCGGTGGTCGATCGACATCTCGGACCTCTACCTGAAGGTCAAGGACTTCAATACCGTCGGGCATTCCAACGACCGCTTCTACGGCACCTACAAGGAATCGGTGAATATCTTCGCCTTCAGCCTCCGGATGGCGTTCTAACCATGGAGAGAACGATGAAATCGTTTTTCTGTCGGGCGGCGTCCGCCGCCGCGCTCGCTGTTTTCGCCGCGGGTCCCCTCGCCGCGCAGACCACGTTTCACAAGTACGTCGCCAACGGCGACAGCATCACGGCGGGCGTGCAGGGCAACTGCCTCGTCGCCCGCAACCAGCGCACGGCGTACCCCGTCCTGGTTGCCAACGCGCTCGGCATCACGGACTTCCAGGAGCCGCTCGTTGGAGAAAGCCGCACGGTCACGAACGCGGCGACCGCGTGCCTCGGTCCGTCGATCATCGGCGGGGCGATTCAGCCCGGTCCCGTGTCGCAGCCCGGCGCCCCGACCAACTCGACGCTGCCGCGGCCGTACGACAACCTCGGGATGCCGTCGGCGAAGGCGCAGGACTTAGTCGACCTGCGCGTGTCGAATCCCACCGGCGGAGGGGTCCAGACGTCGGCTGCCCTCGTGCTCCGCAACTTTCCCACGGGCCCCTTCGAGGGCCGCAACGCGATCGACGAGACGAACCTCCTCTCCCCGGACCTCGTCAGCGTGTGGATTGGGAACAACGACGTCCTCGGAGCGGCCCTGGCGGGCGTGGCCATCGAGAACGTGACGATGACCCCGAAGGCGACCTTCGACACGAAGTACGCCGCCGTCGTCTCGGGCCTCAGAGCCACCGGCCGCACTCTCGTCGTCTTGAACGTCCCGGACGTGACCGCGGTGCCGTTCGCGACGACGCTCGGAACCTCCCGCACCGTCGGCACGAACACCATTCCCTTCCTCGGCCCCCGGACGACGTCGACCTGCTCGACGGCGCCCTGCCCGCTCCCCGCGGGTTCGCTCGTGACGCTTCAGGCCGGTCCGCTCCTCGCGACAGGGCACGGCATCCCGGCGGCGGCCGGCGGGCTCGGAGACGCGCTTCCCGACGGCTCCGTCGGCGCGACGGGGCTCGTCCCCGGCGTGATCCTCTATCCCGACGAAGTCGCCCTGATCCAGCAGAGGACGAACGACATCAACGCGACGATCGCGTCGGTCGCGACCGCGAACAACGCCATCCTGATCGACATCCACGCGATCTTCGACGACATCAAGGCGCACGGCTACACGGTCGGCGGGATCACCTTCACAAGTGCGCTCTTGCAGGGGGGGCTCTTCTCGGCGGACGGCTTCCACCCCTCCAACATCGCGCACGCGATCATCGCCGACGAAATCATCAAGGCGATCAACCGGGTGAACGGCGCCAACATCCCCGAGGTGAACTTCACGGCGGCATTCTTCACGCCGAACGTGCCGCCCGCCGCCGCGACGGCTCTCTCCGCCAACGATTTCTGGCGTTCGATTTTCGCCATGTACCCGCCCGACATGGACGTCATCCTCCCGACCGAGGAGCGTTCGGCGCCGATCGCGCCGACCCATCCCGCCCGCGGGACACGGGGGAGTATGGTGAAGCGCGGGGATCTGATCCCGCAGTAGTCGCGCGGCGCCGCGTCCGTCACAGCCCCGGTGGCAAGGGCCGCCGGGGCTTTTTCATGGCCGGAAACCCGTGCTAGATTCCCCGTTCCCATGATGATCCCAGCCACACAAATCCGGGTCGGGACCCTGGTGATCCACAACAAGGAGCTTCACCGGGTCCACGACATGGTCCACAAGACGCCGGGCAACCTGCGAGGCTTCGTGCAGGTGAAGATGCGCAACCTGCGAAACGGCTCGATGACCGAGCACCGGTACGGCTCGACGGATCGGGTCGAGAAGGCTTCTTTAGACGAGCGCGAGATGGAGTACCTCTACTCGGACTCGGCGGGTCACCACTTCATGGACCAGGGCAACTACGACCAGATCACCCTGTCCGACGAGGTGCTCGGCGACCAGATGAAGTACCTCCTCCCGAACACCGTCATCCACGTCGACTTCTACGAGGGCAATCCCGTCGGAATCGAGCTGCCCAACACCGTCAACCTGAAGGTCACGGAGACGTCGCCGGGGATGAAGGGCGCCACCGCTTCCGCTTCCTACAAGCCGGCGACGCTCGAGACGGGGCTCTCCGTGATGGTCCCGCAGTTCATCGAGGCCGGGACGACGGTCAAGATCGACACGCGCGACAACTCTTATCTCGAACGGGCGTAGCCGCCCCGATTTCCCGTTCCCAGGCGCGTTCCCGCCTGTCCTCCGGCGAGTCCAGACGGGCCATGCTGTCCCAGCACAAATAATTGAGTCGATTGGGCTTTTTTCCTTGACCGGGTCGAAAGCCCTCCCCAATAATCGCCCGGTGCGAAAGGCTCTGGCATTGCCGGCGGCCGCTCTGGCCGCCGTGTTCCTCCTGGGAACGTCCGACCGGGCACTCGCTCGTCCGGCCGCGCCCGGCAAGCACGTCCCCGCCGCAGCGAAGATCGCGAAATCGCGCCGGGAGCCGGCCACCCGCGGCGCCAGGCGAGCCGGCTCAAAGGTCCGGCAGAAGGCCCATCCCGCCCGTTCCCGTCAGGACACGCGGAAGAAAGCCGCCCCGGTTGCCCGTTCGGCGCACCGCCGTCCCGGCAAGACCCTGATCCGCCAGAACCCGCAGGGAGAAGTGGTCGTGGAGCGGATCGCGCAACGCGTCCCGGTTCCCGTGGCAAGCCCTCCCGGCGAGCTCCAGAACTTTCCGCCGGCTCCGTGTTATCCCGCCGACGTGGTCATCGAGGCGCACGTCCATGAGTGGCGGCCTGCCGAACCCGGCACGGCCTCGGCGGACCTCTCTGAAGAGGGAGACGCTCCCACCGAAGCCGCCGCGCCCCCCGCCCGCCGCTCGGGTGCGGGCGCCAGCCTGGGACGCATGGCGGCCCGGGTCGGATCTTTCTTTCGCCCCAAGTCCGGTGAATCCGAGGTCCGGCCCGGCGACGTGGACCTGACCGAGCTCATTTCCGCGGATTTCCAGATCCCCGTCGAAGGAGTGGATGCCCAGCGCCTGCGCGACTCGTTCCTCGCGTCCCGCGGCCGGCACGCTCAGCACCTGGCGATCGACATCGGAGCGCCCCGCGGCACGCCGATTCTCGCAACGACGGACGGCGAGATCGTCCGGACGGCCAAGGAGCGGCGCGGCGGCAACTCGATCTACCAGAAGGACGCGACCGGACAGTACCTTCTCTTCTACTGCCACCTTTCCCGGTACGCGCCGGAAATCGTCGCGGGCCGAAAGGTGAAGAAGGGCGACGTGATCGGGTACGTCGGATCGACGGGCCACGTCATCGGCGGCTCCCACCTGCACTTCTCGATCACCCGCATGCCGGAAGACGACAGCAATTTCCGCAAGGGCCTCGCGATCAACCCGTATCTGCTGTTCCTTGCGGGAGTGCCCTGAAGCGGAGCCGGGCTAGCGCTTGGCCCGCACGGTCTCGACCTTCCCGCCCGGCTCCGAAATCCGAGAGTTCAAAGTTCGCCCGGCTCGGTTAGCCCGGAGCCGATTCGAAACTTAAATTCGCGGGATCTGGCTCGTCGTCAGCAGGCGGTCCAGCCACATGTTGGTCAGCTTTTCCGACACGGTGTTCTGGCGGAGGCGCGCGGCGAGGTTTTCCCAGTCCATTTCGTCCAGGAGCTGGTCCTGGTTCATGCAGGAGAAGACGATCTCCTTCTCGCGGCCGGTCGCGGGGTCCACGTGCTTCTGGAGGCACTGCGCGCAGACCTCTTTCATCATGCACTGCATCGGGGAGTTGATCGATCCGATCCCGACGTGGCCGGGCTTCAAGTACGGCGCGAGGACGCCGTGTCGGGCCTTCGCGACGGCCGCCATCATGCGGTCCGAACCGATCACGATGATGCGGTCCGCCTCCGAGAGGGCGATGGAAGGGGGGCCGAGCCGCCCCCCCGCGTACGCGAGCATCGACTCGATGATGTTGCCGACGAACTCCCGGTCGGCCGGCCGCCGGGCGGGGATGTTGCGGCCTCGGTCGACGGAGAGGACGAGGACATCGGCCGCTGCCTCGATTTCCTCGCGCTTGTAGAAGTCGTCCGCGTTCTTGTAGCCCGCGAAATACAGAACCCGGTTGCCGAGCTCGCGGGCCTTCTTCCCGATCGAAAAGAGGACGGCGTTACCGAGCCCCCCGCCGCAGAGGAGGACCGTCCCGCCGCTCGGCAGCTCCGTCGCGCTCCCCGTCGGTCCCATCGCGAGCACCGGCTCGCCGGGGCGCAGGGCGCTGCAGAGGCGCGACGATCCGCCGAGCTCGAGCGCGATCATGGAGAGGAGGCCCCGTTCCCGGTCCACCCAAGCGCCCGTCAGCGCGAGCGGCTCGATCAGGAGGGGAGCGCCGCCCGCCGTCGGTGCGTGGGCCTCGAGGTTCTGAAGCCGGAAGAACTGGCCCGGGTGGAAGTTCGCGGCCGCCGCCGGTGCCCGGACG
>JALZAT010000048.1 GCA_030948185.1 Acidobacteriota bacterium | reverse complement strand
GGTCGGTGTCTGCGTTGGAGCCCCAGGTGTCCGAGTCGCCGTGGAACCGGGCGGAGGCGATGCCGTGGCGCTGCGCGTCGGGGTCCGCGTCGGCGTGCCTGTCGGCGCGGGCGGCGTCGAGGTCGGGGTCGAAGTGATGGTGGGCGTCGCCGCCGCTCCGCCGCCCTGGTAGCCGAGTGACACGACCTCGAAGTCGGCGGCCGTCAGCCCGCCGAACGCAGGGTTCAAGACCGAGTTGTTCCAGCGCGTGTCGTACGTGCCGCCGATGAACATGTCGCTTCCGTTGTCGGCCACGATCAGGCCGTACTTCTTCATCGCTCGGAAGATCTTCTGCGCGTCGGCTGGAAAACTCGAGATGTCCTTCGAGGCCTTGAGACGGAGCCGCGCTCCCATCGGCAGCGCACCCGACGTCGAGCCCGCGCGATGCGACGCGGGGTAGACGTAACCGTTCGTCGCGCGGACCGTGAAACGCAACGCGTGCCCGATCTCCGCCGCTCCGTAGACCTCGTCGTACCGCACGAGCCCCGGCAGGATCGCGAGACCCGCCGCGTCCGCCGACGTCCAGCTGTCGGGGCGGCGGTCGTTGCGGTTCATGTCGAAGAACGCGCCCGATCCCGCCTGCCACTGCGTGCCATTCCAGAAGACGTTGTAGAGCTCGTAGAGGTATCGGTTGTCGCGATCGACGATCAAGAGGTGCCGGTCGGAGATCGCGCGGCGGTCCACGTTGCCGGGATAGCCGTCCTCGATCCACTTCGGCTGCGTGATCGCCTCGTCCGGAATCGGATAGAACGGGAAGCTCTGGTTCGTCGTGTGGTTCACGCCGTCGCTCTCGTCCGAATACGCGAACCGGACCGACTTCTTCGGCTGCGTGCCTCCGACGACCGCATACGGCATCCCGTATATGTCGGGGCCCGTCGAGGACGCGTCGCCCCCGAAGTCCGGGTGGAGGACGCGTGTCGTTCCGATGAAAGTGATGTAGCCCCCGCTGCCCGGGTCGATGGGAGCGCCCGAAACGTCCAGGTTCCACCAGTTGTCGGCCGGGAAGAGGGGGAAGGGGCCGGGAAGGGGACCATTTGCGACGGGACCGCTCGTCTGGGACAGCAGCACGGCCGCCCCAAAAAAAAGAACGAAAAGCGAACGGTTCGAGAAGCGGCGGCTTGCCATGGTGCGCCTTTCTCGAGCTTCGACGAAACGGCCGAAGACACCTTCGGCGGTTACCCCGGAACTCGTGTGTACGGAGGATGCGCGTTCGAGAGAGAGAAATCAAGATTCGGGCCTTTTCCTCTCCCCCGCGGGCGGGGGAGAGGGTTGGGTGAGGGGGGCCCAAACGAATCTTCGCCGCGCGGTATAGCCTTTCGCCCAATGCCTTTGCGCCGCGCTCTCGTGTTCCTCGTCTCCTTCGGTGCGCTGGCCTCGGCGGGGGCAACCCCAACGCAGAAATCCCCCTCCCGCCGCGCCGTCCCCGGCCGCAGCGCGGGCGAGACGCTGCTGCCCAACGGATGGCGGATCTCCCCCGTGGGACGCCACATCCAGATCGGCGACCTGCCGCTCGCGATGGCGGAGTCCCCGGATGGGAAGTACCTCCTCGTCACGAACAACGGCTTCGCGAAGCCGACGCTGAAGCTCGTCGACCTCGCCCGCCGTTACGTCCGCTCGACCACGACGCTCGACAACGCGTGGCTCGGCCTCGCGTGGAACGCGGCCGGGGACCGCGTCTACACCTCCGCGGCGAAGGAGAACGCGGTCCGGGAGCTCACGCACAAGAACGGCCGACTGAAACCGGGAGCGGTCTACCCGCTGGCACTCGCGAAGCCGGTCGGGCCGCCGATTTTCGCGGAGCCTGCCGTCCGCGAGCAGACGTCCTTCGTCGGCGGGCTCGCCCTCGACCCGCCAGGCAAGCGTCTCTTCGCGGTGAACGTGCTCGGCCAGACGCTCTCGGCGGTCGATCTCGCGACGGGAACGGTGGTGGCATCCGTCGCGCTTCCCGCCGAGCCCTACACGTGCGTCGTCTCGAAGGATGGCGCCACGCTCTTCGTCTCTCTCTGGGGTGGCGCGAAGGTGCTCCTGTTCGACCCGACGACGCTCGCCCCCAACGGGGAGATTCCGACGGGGGAGCATCCGAACGCGATGGCCTTCTCGAAGGACGGCGCGACGCTCTTCGTCGCCTGCGCGAACACGAACTCCGTGTGGGCGGCAGACGTCGCCACGCGGGCGGCCCGCGAACAGATCTCCATCGCGCTCGAGCCGAAGACGCCTCCCGGGTCCACCCCCAACGCGCTGGGGATCTCGCCCGACGGCAGGACGCTTCTCGTCGCGAACGCCGACAACAATTCCGTCGCCGTGGTCGACGTAACCCGGGCGGGGAACAGCCGCGTCCGCGGGTGGATCCCCACGGGCTGGTACCCGACGGGCGCGCAGTTCTCGCTCGACGGCAAGACGATCTACGTCCTCTCCGGCAAGGGGCTCGTGTCATCCGCCAATCCGCGCGGCCCGCAGCCGGCGATCCCGCCCGCGCCGGGCCAGTCGACGCGCGACGCGCTCGAGGGCACCCTCTCCTTCGTGCCCGTTCCGGATGACGCGACGCTGGCTGGCTGGACCGCGAGGGTGCGGGCGCTGACGCCCTACCGCGACGCCAACCTGCTCGCGCCGGCACGGGCGCCGCGAAACTCCCCCGTGCCTGCGCGCGTCGGAGCAGCGTCTCCGATCCGGCACGTGTTCTACGTCATCCGGGAGAACCGGACGTACGACCAGATCCTCGGAGACATGAAGGAGGGCAACGGCGATCCCGATCTCTGCCTCTTCGGGGAAGACGTGACCCCGAACGCGCACGCGCTCGCGCGCGAGTTCGTCCTGCTCGACAACTTCTACGTCAACGCGGAGGTCAGCTACGACGGACACGCCTTCTCGACGGGGGCGTACGCGACGGACGTCGTCGAGAAGATCTGGCCGATGAACTACGGCAACCGCGGCGGCGAATATCTCTCGGAGGGCGGAGGCGAGAACCGCAACCCGTACGGGAACGTCGCGGCGCCCGCCGGCGGCTACATCTGGGACGCCTGCAACCGCGCGGGCGTGTCGGTCCGGAGCTACGGCGAGTTCGTGCACGATCCCCACCCCGCCACGGCGAGAAAGAATCCGCCCGTTCTCGGAGAGTTCCGCGCGTCAAGCGGGCCGTACGCGGCGTCGGTCCCGGGCCTCGAGGGGAAGATCGCTCCGGGCTATCCGCCCTTCGACCTCTCCATACCCGATAACCGGCGGATCGAGGCCTGGCTCGAGGAGTTCCGGCAGTTCGAGAAGGACGGGACCCTGCCACGCCTGTCGATCGTGCGGCTGGGCGGCGACCACACGAACTACGCCCTCGCGGGTTCCCCGACGCCGCGGGCGATGATCGCGGAGAACGACCTCGCGCTCGGGCGGCTCGTCGAGGAGATCTCGAAGAGCCGCTACTGGAAGGAGTCGGCGATCTTCGTCCTCGAGGACGACGCGCAGAACGGCCCGGATCACGTGGACTGCCACCGCTCGCCAGCATTCGTGATCAGCCCGTGGACGCGCCGCGGCGCCGTCGATTCGACGATGTACACGACGTGCGGGATGCTGCGGACGATGGAGCTCGTGCTCGGGCTGCCTCCCATGAGCCAGTGCGACGCCGCGGCGCGCCCGATGTACGCGGCGTTCTCGTCGCAGGCGGTCGCAACGCCCTGGACGCACAAACCCGCGAGGGTCTCGACCGACGAAAAAAACGGCGCCGACGAGCCGGGCGCCGCGGAGTCCGCCGCGGTGAACCTCCAGGAGGCAGACCGCGCCCCCGACGTCGCCTTCAACGAAATCCTGTGGAAGCTCGTGCGGGGCAAAGACGCGGTGATGCCGCCGCCCGTGCACGCAGGCTGGGTGCGGCCGTCGTCGGCGGCTCCCGCAGACGACGAGTAGATGCGGTCAGCGGTGCAGCGTGACCGCGCCGCCGGACATCAGCACGCGGTCGCCCGTCACGAGGGGCTTCGTCATGTCGCCGATCGAGAGAGCGAGGCCGGACGCCGAGAGCGTTCCGGAGACGCCCCCGCCCGTGCAGCCCGGGAGGTGCAGCGCGCCCATGAGCGTGTTGCCCTCCATCGTTCCGACGAAGGAGCCCGAGACGCCGCAGTCGGCCGTCGTGATGCTGCCGGTGACCATCGCGCCGCTCTGCTGGAAGGTCGCGATCGCGGCCGAGCCGCCGCAAGCGGATTCGAATGCCGAGTAGGAGCCCGTCCAGGTGCCCGCGACCGAGGCCGAATTCGTCGAAACGTTTCCGGTCGTTGGGGACGTCACCATTTTGGAGTCGCCGCAGGCGAGCGCCGAAACGGCGGCGGCGAGGGCGAGCGAGGCGGCGAGGCGGGGGAGGGAGGGGACGTGGCTTCTCGGGAACATGGAGGGCTCCTTCGCGATGAGGGAACTATCCGCCTGCCTCCCGGGCGTGTCAAATCGCCTCAGGTGGCGTTAAGGAATTCCTCTTTCCCCCGGCGTGGTTAGGGGGCCTCAGGCAATGGAGACTTTCAGCCTCGGGCGTTCCCGGGCGCGTTTCCCCTTCCTGGCGGGGATCGCCGGAGCCCTCCTCGTCCTGCCGCTGTCGGGCTCCCTCGCCCGCGCGGACACTCCGGTGTGGGCGCACCGCGGCCCCGCGGGCGGCAACGTCTATACCGTCGCCGCGGACCCGCTCCACCCGTTGACCCTCTACGCTGGAACGGAACGGGGGGTCTTCAAGAGCGTCGACGCGGGAGCGACGTGGGTGTTCTCGGGAATGGGTCTGCCTCCCACCCGCGTCCAGGCGCTCGCCGTCGACCCCGCCACCCCTTCGACCCTGTACGCCGGCACGCTGACTCGGAACGGCGTCCCGAGCGTCGGGATGTACAAGTCCATCGATTCCGGCGCGACGTGGAGCGCGATCGACGCCGGCATCTTCGACCCGACGACGTTGACGGGGCCGGTCGATTTCGAGTCGGTCGCGATCGATCCCCGCAACCCCTCCATCCTCGTCGCCGGTTCGCTCTTCTCCGAGATCTTCCGCAGCGTGGACGGAGGGGCCAACTGGCAGTCGGTGACCTTCGGCGGAAACTCGCTGGGCCTGCAGACGCCGGCGATCGTCTTCGATCCGACGAGCTCGTCGAGGGTGTACGCCGCGACGAGCTCCGGGCTGCTGCGAAGCACCGACGGCGGATCGACGTGGGCCTTCTTCGGCAACGCCGGAGTGCCGTTCTACGCGCTTGCGATCGACCCGACGACCCCCGCCACCCTCTATGCCGGCGACGCCACCGGTTCGGGCATCTGGAAGTCGACGGACAGCGGCGCCCACTGGGCCACGGCGAACGTGTCGCTCCCCGGCTCCTCCGGGTCCCGGCCGTTCGTGACGGCGCTCGCCGTCGATCCTTCCCGTCCGTCCATCGTTTACGCGGCGACGTTCGGGAACGGCGTCTTCGTCAGCACGAACGCGGCGGCAAGCTGGTCGGCGGCCTCTTCCGGGATCCGGGACAGCCGCATCGCATCGCTGACGTTCGCCCCCGGCCAGAGCTCGACCCTCTATGCGGGCACGTACGGCGCCGGGGTCTACCGGTCAAGCGACGGCGCGCAGAGCTGGACCGCGACGAACGCCGGGCTCCAGGCGAGCCTCGTCGGCGCCGTGGTGCCGGACCCCGGGGCCGCGGGTCGGGTGCTCGCGGCGACTTCAGACGGTGTCGCCGCGAGCTCCGATTTCGGCGCGACCTGGCGGGACTCGAGCCAGGGCCTTCCCACGATCCCGGTGACGGCGTTCGCGCGCCTCTCCGGAACCTCCGGCAAGCTGCTCGCCGGCACCTACGGCGGAGGCCTGTTCCAGAGCTCCGACGGAGGGGCGACGTGGACGGCCTCGACATCGGGCCTGTCCGAGTCCTTCATCGCCTCTCTCGCCGCCGATCCGACCGCGCCGGCCACGGTGTACGCGGGCACCGCGCATCCTTACAACGGATCCAATCCGGAGCGCATCTTCAAGAGCACCGACGGCGGAACGTCCTGGACGCAGACGAGCCTCGGCGCCGGCGGATTTTCGATCGACTTCATCGCCGTCAACCCCGCGCGGCCGTCGCAGGTCGTGGCGGGAAGCTCGGGAGTCGCCGGTTACTTTCAGAGCGCCGACGGCGGCACCACCTGGACGGTCGTCGGCACGAGCGTGGCGTGCGGCGGGCTGAACGCGATGACGTTCGACGCGTCCGGGTCGACGATCTTCCTCGCGGCCGGCGGCGGCGTCTGCCGGAGCTCCGACGGGGGTGCGACCTGGAGCGTGGCCGGAGTCGGAGGCCTCTCTGCCGCGTCGATCCTGATCGACCCTTCGACTCCGTCGACGATCTATGCCGGGACGCAGCCGGACCTCGGCAGCGGAGCGGGCGGAGTCTTCGTGAGCACCGACTCGGGGCAGAGCTTCACGGCGCTCGGGACCGGATTCGCGGCGAGCACCGTGGCGTCGCTGGCGCTCGACCCGGCGAGCCGCCTCCTCTACGCGGCGACGATCGGCGCCGGTGTCGCGGAGCTCATTCCCGTGACGGACCGGGGCGACGTCATCGGCTCCGCGCATCCTCCCCGTTCGACGCGGGACGTGGAACCGCGCTGACCGCCTCGGCCGAGCGCGTCGCGAACAGGTAGCAGCGCCGGCTCGGGTACTCGACCTCGGGATGGGGGTCGCGCTCGATGACCTCGTCGATTGCGAACCCGGCTTCGAGGAGCCACGTCGTCATCTCCTCCCGCTCGAAGAACGCAAAGTCGATCGAGACCGCCTTGCCCCACATCTCGTCGCGGTGGATCGTCTCGGATCCGAGGTGGAACGCCGCGAGCAGCGTCCCTCCCGGCGCGAGCACGCGGCGAAGCTCGCGCAGGGTCGAGACCATCTCGCCGCGGGGGACGTGGATCAGCGAATAGAACGCCGCGATCCCTCCCCGCGCGCCATCCGCGACCTCTTCGAGGCGGCGCATGTCGCCGCGCTGGAACGGGATCTCCGGATGGAGTCGGCGCCCCTGTGCGACCATCTCCTCGGAGAGGTCGACCCCGTAGACGGAGGCTCCGCGGGAGTGCAGGTACCCCGCGACCTGGCCCGGCCCGCATCCGAGGTCGCAAATCGGGCCGCGGCCGGCGGCTTTTTCGGCGAGCCAGTCGAGCATCTGCTGGTCGAACGGCTTCTTCGCCATCTCGTCCGCGTACTCGGCGGCGTAATCCCCGGCGACGCGGTCGTAGCTTTTCCGGAGCTCATCCGGGTCCGGCATGGCCCCTCCTCGGGCGCGCGTTGACGATCGGCCGCGAGGAAGCGTACCCTCATGGCGCGTGCGGCGTGTCGCCCACGCGTGTTCCCGCCGGGAGCGACGAGCCCTGGCGAAAGGAGGCCTCATGTACCCGGGATTCATTTCCCATTGGCGGCGGCATCACCTCGGCGACAGCCGTGCGTCCACGGGCGCCGGCGCGGGCTGCGGCTCGAGATCTCGCGATTCCCGAGCCGAGCGCTACGCGGAGTATCGCGCTTCCCGCGGCGACGAGGAATCGGCCGACGCGGGGCTCGGCGGCGGGTCCTTCGGGTCGTTCGGTGTGCGCCGTCCTCTGCGGTTTCTCGCCTACAAGCTCCAGCTCCAGGAGTCTCAGGTCGCGCAGCTCGCCCGCATCCTCGATGAAATCAAGACCGAACGGGCGCAGGCCGCGGTGGACAACCGGCGGGCGCTGTCCGCGTTCGCTGACGCGATCGAGGGGGAGAAGTTCGACCGGCCGCGGGCCGACACCGGAGCGACGATCCGACTCCAGACGGCGGAACGGCTCCGGGGCGCGGTGGTGACGGCGCTCGGGCGGCTCCACGAGCTTCTCGATCGCGAGCAGCGGGAGAGGCTCGCATACCTGATTCGGACGGGAACATTGTCGATTTGAGGCCGTTTGATCAGTCTCAATCGATGTAGGGGCGGGGCTTGTCCCCGCCCGCCCCGTTTTTTTTGACGGGGGACACCGCCGGGCGGGCGGCCACAAGGGCCGCCCCTACAGCCCCTGGTGGTTCAGGTTTGGTCGGAGAACACCTCGCGCCACGATCTCTCGAGCGCCGCCGCCCCCGGCGTGCCCTCGGCGGGCGCCCACGGCGCCATCTCTTCCGGCTCGAGCGGGACGAAGGGGCCCGCCTTCGTTTCGAAAAAAACGCTGCCGGGCTCGAGCGCGACGAACGTGTGCCAGACACCGGCGGGCATCTCGACTCCCACGCTCGATCCGCGTGGGGTCAGGCGCCGCTTCTCGAGGATCGCGCCGGATTCGTCGAAGACGAGCACGCCGACGGCGCCCGAAACGACGAGAGCGGTCTCCGCTTTCGCCGCGTCGAGGTGCCGGTGCGGGCGGATGTACGTGCCCGGCTCGACGGCGTTCAAGAGCCGGTGCACGGGGTCCGACATCGCGTGGAAGTTCCGATTCTTGCGCAGGCGCGGGCTGTCGCGCGCTTCGCGGGAGACTTCGCCGAGGAGCGTGTCCGTGATCCAGAGAAGCGAGGTCACGCGGGGAGTGTAGGACACGCGGGAACGAAACGGGCGGCCTCTCGGCCGCCCGTGGTGGATGGAGGATGGAGAAACGCCGCGGCTATTTCGAGGGCGGACCCGATCCGCCGGCGCGGTAGGGGACGAGCTGGTCCTCGATGACCTTGGTGTCGCCGGCAACGATGATGGTCGCGTTTCCGCCCTGGATGTACTTCGCCGCGATGCGCTGCACGTCCGCCGTGGTGACGGCGTTGATGCGCGCGACGTACGTGTTCAGGTAGTCCTCGGGGAGGCCGTGGAGGTCCATGAACGCGAGCTGACCGATGATCCCCTGCCGCGTCGAGTTGCGGAGGATGAAGAGCCCGCCGAGGTAATTCTGGATTCCGCGGACCTCCTGCGCCGTCGGCGGTTCCTTCCCGAGGCGGTCGATCTCCGAGAAGATCTCCTTCAGCGATGCGCCGGTGTCCTTCGTGGTCACGTCCGCCGTCTCGACCCAGTAGGCGTCGCGGTAGCGGGACGAAAGCTGGCTGTTCGGAGAGTAGGTGTAGCCCTTCTGCTCCCGGATGTTGCTCGTGATGCGCGAGCCGAACGACCCGCCGAGAATCGCGTCGGTGACCACGAGGGGAAGGAAGTCGGGGTTCGAGGGATCGATCGTCGGGAGCCCGAGGTAGATCGTCGACTGGACCGCGCCGGGCCGGTCGATCACTTCGAGTCTGCGGCCACCCGCCGGTTTCGGCACGAGCACGGAAGCGGCGGAACCCTTCTTCCATCCCGCGAACGCCTCGCGGACCGCCTTCTCCATCGCGGCCTCGTCGAAGCGCCCCACCACGTAGATCCGGGACCGGGCGGCGCCGTAGTTGGCGTCGTAAAACGCCCGAGCCTGCGCCGTCGTGTATCCCTGCAGCATCTCGTTCGACGGAAAGAGACGTCCGTAGGGGTGCTCGGGGTAGAGGGTGGCGCGGAACTTCTCGAGGACGAGCTGCTGCGGTTGCGTTCTCGCGATCGCGAGCTGGCGCAGGCGGTCGTTCTTCAACCGCGTGACGTCGGCGTCGGGGAACTTCGGGTTGCGTGCGACGTCCGCGAGGAGCCGGACCGCCGCGGGCCCGGATTCGGACAAGACGTCGGCCGCGAGGTCCGTGCGATCCGCGCCCACGTTGACGCGAATCTCGCCTCCCATTTCCGCGGTCTGCTGGGCGATCTGGGCCGCGGTGCGCGTCGCGGTGCCCTGCGTCAGGAGATCCCCGACGAGGTCCGCGAGCCACACCTGCTGGGCTGTCTCATCCACGTTGCCCGTCCGCACCGCGAGGTCGATGCTGACCTTCGGCACCGTGCCGTACTGCACGAACGTGACGCCCATTCCGTTGTCGAGCGTCATCGTCCGGGGCTTCGTGACCTGGAAGTTCTTGGCCTTTCCAGGCTGGGGCGGCGTCTGCTTTTCCGCGAAGACGGGCAGCGCGACGAGTGAGAAGAGGAGCGCTGCGGTGAGACAGAATCCGGACCGGCCCAGGCGGCCGAATCGAGGGATGGCGGTCATGTCGGTATTCCTCTTCATCGCGAGCTCCCCGCGGGGCCGCCGCCCGGGGCGGCCGGCTTGGGGGCGTCCGGTTTGGCCTCGGCCTTCGGCTCGATCAAGAGAACCGTCCGGTTCGTCGGCGCGAGGTACTCACGGGCGGTTTTCTGCAGAAGCTCCGGAGTCACTTTCCGGAACTGTTCCTCGACGTGGTTGATCATGTCCGGGTTGTCGTAGAAGAGCGCGAAGCTCGCAAGAAGATCCGCGCGGCCGAACCCGACGAACCCCTCGAGGGTGTCGTAGTAGCTCGAGCGCATCTTGACGAGCGCGCGATCGAGCGTCGCCTTGTCCACGGGCGCGTTTCGGAGCTTGTCGATCTCTTCGTCTATGACCTTCAGGATCTGGTCGGCCGATTTGTCTTTGTCGTAGAAGAGCGAGCCGACGAAGAGCGTCGGGCCGTAGACGTTGAACATGTTCCCGAGACCCGGGTTGATCCCGCCCGTCACATCGCCCGTGAGCC
The DNA here is from genome assembly GCA_030948185.1 of Acidobacteriota bacterium. Lineage (GTDB taxonomy): Bacteria > Acidobacteriota > Thermoanaerobaculia > UBA5066 > Gp7-AA6 > JALYUA01. The sequence goes on along the minus strand of JALZAT010000048.1, from coordinate 24,458 downwards.
CGGCGCGCTGCACGAGGGCCTGATAGAGCCGGCTGTCCTTGCCGGAAAGGAGGATCTCCTCGAGCAGCCCCATCGCGTAGTACTCGGGGGTGTTGGGCTTCGGCGCGTGGTACCCGAAGGCGAGGGCGGGCTTCGTGGCGAGCTTGTCATCCTTCGTTGCGCGCTTCTCCTTGTCCTGCTTCGGCTCCGAGATGTCGGGAAGCGTCGGCTTCGGCGGCGAGGGGATCTTCCCGAAGAGCTCCTTGATCTTCGCCAGAGTCGGAGCCGACTCGAAGTCGCCGGTCACGACGAGCACGGCGTTGCTCGGGACGTAGTAGGTCTTGAAGAACTTGTCGACGTCCGCCAGGGTCGCGGCATCGAGGTCTTTCAAGTCGCCGTAGAAGTTGTGCGCGTTGTGCCAGTTCGTGTTGGCGTACTGCGGCATGTCGAGCCACGGGAACCCGCCATAGGCGCGGTTCAGTACGTTGACCCGCACTTCACTCTTCACGACCCCCTGCTGGTTGGTCAGGTTCTCCTGCGTGATGGCGAGGCCTCTCATGCGGTCGGCCTCCGCCCAGAGCGCGGTCTCGAGCGCGTTCGAGGGAACGATCTCGAAGTAGTTCGTGAAGTCGAAGCGGGTGGACCCGTTCAGGAGGCCGCCGTTGCTCTGGACGAGCTTGATGAACTCCATCTTCCCGAGGTTTTCCGACCCCTGGAACATCATGTGCTCGAAGAGGTGGGCGAATCCGGTCCGATCGCGAGGTTCTATGCGGAACCCGATGTTGTAGTAGACGGCGACGATGGCCTTCGGCGCGGTCGAGTCCTTCGAGAGCACGACTCGAAGCCCGTTGTCGAGCTTGTGGTATTCCACCGGGACGGTGAATGACGCTTTGCCCGGAGCGGCGGGCGATCCGAACGCCCCGGTGGAGGCGAGGCAGAGGGCCGCCGCGGCGGCGAACCCGGAACGAAGCTTCATGTGTCCTCCTGACGAGAAAAAGCAAACAATGCAAAGAGGGCCAGAGTTTATTTCGGGGAAGGGGTCGGGCGAAGGCGTTTTCCGGCCTCTCTGGTGGCTTCCGGGAGCCCACCTTCAGACGGTGTGGCGAACCGTCACACATCGCCGGCCTCCGGTGCCGGTCCGCCGGGAGCGCCTGGACACTCCGGACGGCGACGAGCTCTGGATCGACCACGTCGACGGACCCGCCGGTTCGCCGCGCCTGCTGATTCTGCACGGGCTCGAGGGAAGCTCGTATTCGGTCTACGCCCAGGGGCTGCTCGCGGCCGCGAGGGGCCTCGGATGGCGGGCCTCGGCCCTGAATTTCCGCTCCTGTGCGCGCGAACCGGCGGCCCCCGGCCGATGGATCCCCAATCGGAGGGCGCGGCTGTACCACTCCGGCGAAACCTCGGACCTCGGGTTCGTGGTCTCGCGCCTGGCGTCGGCGTCAGAGCGTCCCGATGCGCCGCTCTTTGCCGCCGGCGTGTCCCTGGGCGGCAACGTGCTTCTCAAGTGGCTCGGCGAGAACCCGGAGCAGCGGTCGATCGCGGCGTCGGCGGCGGTCTCGGTGCCCTACGACCTCGCGGCCGGAGGCCGATATATGGAGTCGGGGCTCGGTCCCCGCTACGTCGCGCACCTCCTGTCCACGCTGAAGAGGAAGGCCGTGGACCACGCGCGGCGTTTTCCGGAAGCGGCGGAACGGATCGACGTCCCGCGGGCCCTCCGCGCCGCGTCGTTCTTCGAGTTCGACGACGCCGCGACGGCGCCGCTCCACGGGTTCGCGGGAGCGCAGGACTACTACCGCAAGTCGAGCTCTCTCGGTTTCGTCGGGAAGATCGCGACCCCGACGCTCTGCATTTCCTCGGACGACGATCCCTTCCTGCCCGCGAGCGTCCTCGACGCCGTCGAGGCGGAGAAGTCAGCGGCGGTCACGCTCCGGCGGACTCGGCGAGGGGGACACGTGGGGTTCGTCGGGGGAGGGATCCGGCCCAGGCACTGGGCGGAAGAGGCGGTGATGGGGTGGTTCTCACATTCTCTGCGTCAGAGCACGGCCGGGCGGGCGGGGACAAGCCCCGCCCCTACACCTCCGGTGGGCACCCGGTGATTGGCGCGCGCGTTCCGCCCTACGCGTGAGCGTGTAGGGGCGGCCCCTTGGGGCCGCCCGCTTAATCCGGAACCGAATCCGCCTCCACCACCGCGCCGCGCGCGACCACGATCTTGTCGCGGATCAGCGCGTTCTTTCCGACGGTGGTGATGCCGAGGCCGACCCCCGACTTCTCGATGTGGCCGACCCTCGCTCCCTTGCCGATCCGAACGAGCTTGTCGACGACGGCGCGCTCGACGCGCGCTCCGGCTTCGATCCTCGCGTCCGTCAGGATGACCGACTCGCGTACGATGGCCTTCGGGCCGATGTAGACGCCCGGAGAAAGCACGCTTCGCTCGATCAGCGCGCCGGGGGAGATCACACACCCGTCGGTCACCATGCTGTCCTTGATTGATGCGCCCTCGCGGGTCACGACGGGCGGCCGCTCTTCGGATCGCGTGTGCACGATCCACGATCGGTCGTTCAAGTCGAGCGGGGGCGGATCCTCGAGAAGGTCCATTTGGGATTCCCAGTAAGCCTCGATCGTTCCCACGTCCACCCAGTAACCCTCGAATGGATAGGCGTAGACCTTCTGCCCGGAGGCGACCATCCGCGGGATGATGTCCTTGCCGAAGTCGTGCGACGAGTCCCGGCGCCGGTTGTCCTCCGTCAGCACCTGCGAGAGCGTCGCGCGGCCGAACACGTAGATGCCCATCGAGGCGAGCGTTCCCGGCGGGTCGGCGGGCTTTTCGATGAAGTTGATGACGCGGCCGGCGTCCTCCGGGTCGGTGGCGAGGATTCCCATCCGCGTCGCCTCGTCGCGCGTGACGTTCAGCGTCGCGATGGTCAAGTCCGCCTGCCGCTCCAGGTGGAAGCGGATCATCGGGTCGTAGTTCATCTTGTAGATGTGGTCGCCCGAGAGCACGAGGACGATGTCAGGCTGTCCGCGCTCGACGAAGGAGAGGTTCTGCGAGATCGCGTCCGCGGTGCCCTTGTACCAGTCGGTCACCATCCGGCCGCGGTACGGCTGGTAGATCTGGACGCCTCCCGTGAACCCCCGGTCGAGGTCCCAGGGCCTGCCCGCGCCGATGTGCTCGTTCAAAGAATGCGGCCGGTACTGCGTCAGAATCATCACGTCCGCGATTCCCGAGTTCACGCAGTTCGAAAGCGTGAAGTCGATGATCCGGTACTTGCCGGCGAACGGGACGGCGGGCTTCGCGCGCTTGTCCGTGAGCACTCCCAGCCGGGAGCCTTCTCCGCCCGCAAGGATCACCGCGCGCGTTTTCATCGGGTCATCGCTTCAGCGCGCCTGCGCCCGAAGGCTGCGCGCCCGCTCGTAGAGCGTGGCATAGCGCGCCGCCGAGCGGCTCCAGGAAAAATCGGTGCGCATTCCGCGCGTCTGAAGCTCGGCCCATCGCGCGGGCAGAGAGTACACCCGGAGCATGCGTTCGAGGGCGTCCCACAGGGAGACGGGAGACTCCTCGTCGAAGAGGATTCCGGTTCCGCCGGGATCGCCCGCGTCGACGATCGTGTCGGCGAGCCCGCCCGTCCGCCGCGCAACCGGGACGGACCCGTAGCGCATTGCGATCATCTGCGTCAATCCGCACGGCTCGTAGCGGGAGGGGATCAGCAGCGCGTCCGCCCCGGCGTAGACACGCCGCGCGTAACCTCCGTCGAAGCGCAGACGCACGCTCGCGCGGCGCGGATTCCTCTGCTCGATCTCCATGTACTCCTGCTCGAGAGCCCGCTCGCCCGTGCCGAGCAGGACGAACTGACCTCCGGCCTCGACCCACCGCCGCACGGGCGCCGCCGCGACGTCGAGGCCCTTCTGCCAGTCCAGCCGCGAGACCACGCCGATGAGCGGCGTGCCTGGCTCTTCGTCGAGGCCGGCCTCGTCCTGAAGGGCCGTCTTGTTCAGGGGGCGAAGCTCTCGCCTCGAGAGGTCGTATCGGACTGCGAGCGCTTCGTCCGCCGCCGGGTTCCACGACTGGGTGTCGAGGCCGTTCAGAATTCCCGTCAGACGGTCCGCGCGGGAGCGCAGGAGCCCGTCCAGGCCGCGGCCGTATTCGGGCGTCAGGATCTCCCGCGCGTACGTCGGAGAGACGGTCGTAATCTCGTCGGCGGCGAGAATTCCGAGCGCGAGGAGCGAGTCGTGGTGCGACTCGGGCAGCACGCCGACGGCGCCCGCCTTCAAAAGGAAATACTCGCCGAGCGCCCGCCCGGCTCCCTGGCCGGAGTACGGGAGGTTGTGGATAGTCAGGACGGTGCCGGCCGACCGGAAGTATGCGTTGCCCCGGCCCTCCGTCCCGAGCCAGTAGAGCGCGGCGGACGCATGGAAGTCGTGCGCGTGCACCACGTCCGGTTGGAAGCCGAGAGCCTGCGCGGCCCAGAGGCTGGCGAGGGAGAAGAAGATGAATTTGGGTCCGTCCTCCCCGATTCCCGAGCCGTAGACCGTGCCATCCCTCGGAATCGGCGGTCCCGTGATCAGCCAGAACGGCACGCCGCCGACGTCCGCCGAGAACACGTCCGCGGTCTGATCGCCGCCGGCTCTTCGGACGACGACAGACGCGACTCGCTCGGGAGCCCAACGCGTCCAGTCGATCGAGCCGTACCCCGGGATGGCGACGCGGACGTCGTGGCCCGCCTCGATCAGCGCGGCGGGAAGCGACCCCGCGACGTCCCCGAGCCCGCCGACTTTGACGAGCGGCGCGGCTTCCGCGGCGAGAAAGAGAACCTTCAAGAAAACATCTCGCGATCTCGCGATCTCATGATCTCGCGATCGGCCCGAGCGAAGCCGTCTGCCGGGATCAGGAAGCCCGCGGCGTCGCGGGCGGGGTCGCGGCGGGGCGGGGTGTCCGCTTCATCACTCTCTTTGCTCTTTTCGGGGGCGCCTTCGTCGGGGACGGCGCGGAAGCGGGCGTGACGGCCGGCGACACGGCAGCCGCCTTCGTCGGCGCGGGGCTCGCCGCCGCGGTCGCCCCGGGCGTCGGGACGGTCACGGTCTCGACGGTCTTGACGCGGCCGCCCGGCATGTCTTCCGTGGGACGCGGCGGCGGTCCCGGCGCGAAGCGATTCCCGTCCATCGGAGCGGGAGGGTGAACGCCGGGCGCGGGGCCGGAGCCGGGGTTGGCCCGCAGCGGCCCCTCGGCGGGCCGGTCCGGCGCGGGAGAGTGCTGGGCGAGTGCGACGGCGGATGCGGAGGCGAAGCAGACGACGGCGACCGTCGGAAGCCTTCTCACGGTGGACCTCCTGGTTGCGAGGAGATTAGCAGGCGCGGAACGTCACCCGGGTGGGGTGCGCAACGGAGCGATCCCCATCGTCCCCGGGAACGGAGGGGTGGGTTGGGGAGACGGAGAGGTCCTGGGAGGACGGGCCGTCGTTCTTGTCGCGGCCCGGCGCCGCCGCGAAGGCGTCGGAGTGGGCGTCCGATCCGCCGCCCCCGGCGTCGTCGTGACCGCGGGGGTCCTGAGGTCGCCGGGCAGGACCTCACCCGGTCCCGCGGTCGCCGTCGTGCCCGGCGGTCCCGGCGCGAACCGCGATCCCTCCGACGGCGCGGGGGGATGGATTCCGGGAGCGACGCCCGGCGGAGGAGGAGCGCCGACCATTCGCGGGCCCTCGGCCGGCCCCCGGAGGGGGCCGGAGAGTGCTGGGCGGAAAGGGTTCCGGAGACGAGGAGGATCGAAACGGCGATCAAGGCCCTCTGAAGGGTCACGCTCCTCATCCTTGGAAGACGCGTGCCAGCTGACCGACCTAAAAGGAGGGCCTCACGACGCCCGTCGGAACGTTCGGACGGCCTTGTTCTCACGCGGGGCACAATTCCCTCGATCGGTGACGGCGCCCTTCTCGGCGGTTTGCCGCTTTGCTGCCTTAGGAGCGACGGATTCCCCGAGAGTGCGCCGGACCAGTCGATCCCGATAGCGTACCGAGGCGCGGCAAATTCCCAACCGCTCCGCCACTTCGCGCTCCGTCATTCCGCGGCGGTATCGCAGTTCATAGAACTCACGTTGCTCCGCGGGAAGGAGCGACACCTGTGCCCGGACGAGACAGACGATCTCTTCCTCGAAGTATGAAGCGTCGCTCGGCAGCCCCTCGGCTATCGCTCTTTCGCGGTACCTCGCCCTCAGGATGTCGACCGCCTTGTTGTGGGCGACAAGGAAGATCCATCCCGCCGATAGGATTTCAACGGGCGACTCGTCCAAGACGGCGACCCGAACGTCCTGCAAGAGATCGGCGGCATCTTCCCTGCCCAAGCGAAACGCGAAAACGGCCCTGGCGACGATCCTCGGCAGAAGGGTGGATTCCGGCCAGTATTGAGCGGGCATCGCGATGACACGACGGGTTTGCATCGATGTGGTCCCTGGTTACGCCACCCGACGCCGAGCGCAAGGATGCTGACTCAGAATACTCTTAGCGAAAAGAAAGCGTCATGTAAAGCACATCTTCACCAAGAAAAAGAAATTCGCCGTAGCCCAAACGGCCTTCCCAGCCGACTACATCAGTAGACAGCCAGACAGCCAGACAGCCAGACAGCCAGGCAGCCACTAACGGTAGGGACGTGTGACATTGCATCGCCAGGTCGTTTTCACCCACTCGTTTTTCCGCTCTCAGGCCGACGTGCGTACCCAACTTCCTGACGGCGATTGCTGGCGGTTGATGCCCCAGAAGCCAAGTAATCGTCAACGCCCTCAGCCAAGAGCGTGGCTGCATGGGTTCAACGCTCGGGCTGCCGTCGTAGAGTCCGCTGACAACTCGGCGATCTCATCGGAGACGGACTGGGCCCGCTCCAGTGCCGGATCGTACGAATTTTTGGCCCGCCCAGTCCCGGACACGAAGCCGCGCGCACCTCCCGGGGAGGATCCAGGCATTCTTAACGACATTACGCAAAGGATCGTACGCTTCAACAGACGAAGGTGGGGGAACCTATGCGCTTCTATCGACTTGTCGCCGTCGCAATCATCGGGTTTCTTGGGGCCACCGCTCTTCAGGCGCAATTCATTTGCTGGAACTGCAACAAACGTCATTGCACCACCGTTACGCAGGGTTATAACCAGTGCGATGAAGGTACGGGATTCTGCATCGCCGGAGGAGGGGGCTGTCACGCTGCGTTGGCGGCTCCAACGTACACTCCGCTGCCGCTTGCCGATCATTCCGAATGGCGAGCAGTTCCGAGAGCTAGGACCGCGAACACGGTTTCCACGTCGCGATCAGAGAGCGCCTCGATTCACAGCAGCGCACCGTAGAGAGGTCATGTCGAATCACAGGAGCGTGGGGGGCTTGCGGGTAGCCTCGTGGGCCAGCCCCCACGCCCCTTCGAGTTAGCAATCGTACTAGGGCAGATCAGAAATGATGCTCTATGTCGGATTCGTTCTTGTATTACTCGCTCAGAGACCAGCCGTGGGAGCTTCGCCGGCTCCCGGTTACCACCCGCAGTCGGATACCGAGTCATTCGCCGCGGAACGTCACCGGTCCTACGAATTGCGTGTTGGTGTATCCGCGAAATCGGAAACGCTCTACTTTCCGAGGGATTTTGCGCTCATCGAGTGGCCGCTGACTTCCGCGGCTCCCGTCAAGCGCGGTCGACTCTTTATTCGCCCGCAAACACTGGGGTGGGACGCAGCGGAGTCCTTTGATCTGCAACCCGAGCCGCAGCGCGAAGGGTGGCGCGCCCGCTTCGTACTCCCGAAAGGACGATGGGCCGCTGCTTTGGTTTTTCCGGGAACCGAACCCGCGGTTTCTCGCATCATTTCAACCGGCGTCGACTTGACTCTGCCTCGCGTCGCGCTTCGTCAAGCATCGCGAGTGATGGCACGATTCGTCGACTCGCGCTCCAATCAGCCGATCACGCGCTGGAAGGCGTTCCTGAAGAGTTCGAGCGGTGACGGCAGGACGGATCTGGAGGAGTTCCTCGTCCAACAGCCCATCGGAGCAAATACCGCGGCACTCGATTTCGCGTCCGTGCCGACCGGATCTTGGAAGTTGACTCTGAAATTCGATGATCGCGGAACCCGTGTCCAGTCGCTTCAGGTACCGAAAGGTGAGGGGGTAATAGACCTCGGCTCCGTACCAATTTCTCAAGCTGGAGCTCTAGCGGTGACGGTCGGTTTTCCGGAGGGGCGCCCTTCAGAGCACCTCCTGCTGTCCGTTTCGCTCCCCCCGGAACCTGGAAACCGGGCCAGACAAGGACAGCCTCTTGCTAGCAAGCCCCTCGACTCAAATCCCGTTCGAATAGCCGAAGTTGCGCCTGGCTACGTGAGCTTGGCAATCGTCGACGAACAGGGCCGCGAGTACTACAGGCAGCCGACGGAGGTCCTGGCTGGGCAGACGACAGAGCTCACCTTCACGCTGGTACCGATCTCCGTGTCGGGCTACGTCTCGAGAGGCAATGCACCGGTGGGGGACACGCGAATAGAAGCCAAGAGCGAAGGCAAGTTGTTCTCGACCCTTTCTGACTCTGATGGCTCATATCGGCTCAGGGTCTGGTCGCCAGGTTTCTTTTTCCTACTTGCATTTCCTCCGGGTAGCCCCGTTCCCGTGGCCTCATCCCTCGAGATACCGGAGGGTTCCCGTGAGTTTGTTCGCGACATCTCGTTGCCAGCTGGAACCGTGTTCGGCAGCGTCATCGACGCCGCCACGAGGACGGGAATCCGCGACGCCGACGTGGAGTACTCGAGGGCAACGCAATCGGACGAGGGATCCCCGGCGGTGAACGCCGGTGTTCAGACGGCCGGCGACGGAGCTTTCCGGATCGAGAACCTGACTCAAGATGCCTTAATCCTGACCGTGAGTGCGAAAGGCTACGCTGACCGAACCGTGGCGAATGTCCTGCCCTCGGACGGTGGGACTTCGGTCACAATAGAACTCAACAGAGATGACAACGCGGGAGGCGTCGTTATAGACGCTGCCGGAAATCCGATCGCGGGCGCGACTGTCGGCGTTGGTCTCGACCCGAGTCGCCGCTTCTTCATGGCGGATACGGTTTCAGACTCAGCGGGTCGGTTTCGCTTTACCGGCCTCGGCAACGGCAGCTACGACGTCATTGGGTTTCGGTGCGGGTACAAGCTAGGAGGTTCCGAAATCAAGGTCGGAGACACCAGCTCTTCAGCTCACATAGTTCTCGACGGCCCGACATCGTTGACTGTTCACGTGGAGGACGCTCAGCGCAGGGCCGTCTCTGGATTGCCGCTAACCTTTCGGATTGGCAATACACCGCTACCGCTCGAATATCCGTTTCGCTTTCTTTTGGGCTGTGGCCGTTCTGGCTCGACGGACGGAGACGGGGATCTCGCCGCTGACTACCTTCCCTTGGGAACGATCACCGCCTTCGATACGGCCGGCAACGCGCTCGGGTCATTTTCAAACGACGGCCTAACGCCACGTTGGATCATACGGGTCGCGAGGTCTGCGCCCAAGCGATGAACACCAGGCACTCGCCCCTTCAGGTCCGTTGATTACGTACACGGCGGCCCGCATGGCGGCTCGCGCTGCCCGGCGGACCATTAGGGTTCCCACCGGAGGTCTCACAGTCGTTCGGTACTCCTGAGAACCGCCGCGCCAACCGCATCAGGAGGTTTGGGCACGGTCCAAAGAATCGGTCGCAGTGCCTCGGGGCTACGGCACCAGGCAGCCGCTCGCGCCCGCGATCGGAGCCTCATCCAGCATTAGGAACCTCTCCTGAGCGTGCCCCAGTTCTGCCTCTCCCCGGGCCCGGGGCAGAGGTCTTCCTACGAGGCTTTTTTCATCGCCGGCTTCGCATGCGCGATCGGGTTCGTTTCCGCGAAGAGGAACGAAAGCTCGTCCGTCAGGTCGTCGATCTGTTTGCCGATCGGCGTTGCGCCGCGCGAGTGGCCTGCCTTGGTGTCGTAGTGGAGGATGACGGGGCGGTCGGAGGCGGTCGACGCCTGGAGCAGCGCCGTCATCTTGCGCGCGTGGAGCGGCGCGACACGGGTGTCGGCGTCTCCCGTGATGAAGAGCACCGCCGGGTACTTCGTTCCGGCCTTCACGCGGTGGTACGGCGAATAGGCATAGATGTACGAAAACTGGTCGGGATTGTCGGCCGAGCCGTACTCCGGGACCCAGAAGCCCGCCACGAGGAACTTGTGGTACCGGACCATGTCGAGGAGCGGATACGAGCACACGACGGCCGCGAAGAGCTCCGGCCGCTGCGTCAACGCGGCGCCGACGAGCAGCCCGCCGTTGGAGCCGCCCGAGATCGCCAGCCGCGCCGGAGACGTGTACCCCTGCTTCACGAGCCACTCCGCCGCGCCGATGAGATCGTCGAACACGTTCTGCTTGCGGTCGAGCATCCCCGCCTTGTGCCACGCCTCGCCGAATTCGTTGCCGCCCCGCAGGTTGGGGAGCGCGTAGACACCGCCGTTCTCGACCCAGACCGCGGCGCGCGCTGAAAACCCCGGAGTCTGCGAGAGGTTGAATCCGCCGTATCCGGTCAGCAGCGCCGGATGCGATCCGTCCAGCTTGATCCCCTTGCGATGCACCACGAACATCGGGATCATCGTTCCGTCCTTCGACGGGTACTTGACCTGCTTCACCTCGAAATCGTCGCTCCTGATCGGGACCGTCTCCTTCGCCCAGATCGAGCGCGAGCCCTTCGCCGTGTCGTAGCGGTAGATCGTGGGCGGAGTCACGAAGGAGTTGAAGGTGAAGAACGCCTCGGGTGACTCCCAGCGTCCGCGGATGCCGGAGAGCGTGCCGAGCTCGGGAAAGGAGAGCTCGCCCTGCGGCTTCCCCTCCGCGTCGAACACCCGCACCTTCGACTGGACGTTCTCGAGATAGCGCACGAAGAGCTTGCCGCCGACGGCCGAGTAACCGTCGATGGCCGAGTCGCGCGCCGGAATGATCTCCTTCCAGTTCTCCTTCGCCGGATTCTTGAGATTCACGGCGAGGACGCGCCCGTTCGGGGCCTGCCAGTTCGTCTCGAGGTAGAGCCGGTCGCCGGCGAGGCGCGGCTGGAAGCGGGATTCGACGTCGTTGACGACCGTGACGATCGGCCCGTCGGCGGCGACGTTCTGAACGTAGACCTCCGACTTCGTCGCGGCCGACCCGTGCGAGACGACCATGAGCAGCCAGCGGCCGTCGTCGGACAGGGTCGCCGAGAGACCCTTGTCGGGGCCGTAGCCGTCGCCGAAGAGCTTCTTGTCCTGCGCCGCGTCCGTCCCGAACACGTGGAGGTAGACGTGCGGCCCCTCCTTCTCGAGGCGGGAGAAGTACACGGCCTTTTTGTCCGGCGTCACCGAGACGCCCTGGTACCGCGCGCGCGGCAGCGTGTCCTCGAGGTCCTTTCCCGTGTCGACGTTTCGGAAGTGCACCGTGTTCTCGTCCTCGCCGCCCTGCTGGACGCCGTAGGCGACCATGGTCCCGTCTTCCGTGACGTCGAGCAGGTTCACCGACGTGCGGTGGTCGGGGGAGAGCGGATGCGGGTCGATCAGCACTTGATCTTTTCCCGTCACGCCCTTCCGCACGTAGAGGATCGCGAGGTCCTGGTCGGCGAGGCGCTTGTAGAAGAAGTAGCGGCCGGCCTTCACGGAGGGGCTCTGGGTGACGTCGACCTTCAGGAGATCGGTCAGGCGCTTTCGCAGGCCGTCGCGGCCGGGAAGCGTCTTCAAGAACGCGTCGGAGTACTGGTTCTGCTGGTCGATCCAGGCCCTCGTCTCCGGCGCCTTCTGGTCCTCGAGCCACCGGTACGGGTCGGCGACCGTCACCGATCCGTAGACGTCCTTTGCCTCGTCCATCCGCGTGCCGGGAGCCTTCCCGGCCGGCTGGGCGACAGCGGCGGATGAGAGCGGGAAGGCGAGGAGGAGCGTCAAAGAGAGCCGGTACAGACGATGCATTGCGATCTCCTTACTTATTGTCGCGAGCGGGAAAAGAATATGCCGGGATCGATCGCGAGATCATGAGATCGCAAGATCGCGAGATTCTGGCCGGAGCCCGGGACTAGCGAATGGAGCTGACCACCCCGTTCTCGAAGATCACGGTCTTCCCGACGTCCCGGTAGGTCCACGTCTCGCGTTTCACGCCGGTGTCGAGGGTCTCCGAGGTCGTCTCGGTCGGCGGTCCGAGGAGCGCGCGGACCTGGTCCGTGGTCATGTTCTCGCTGACTCCCGCTCCGGGGGCGGTGGCCTCCGTGGCGGCCTGCGCGCCGGTGGTGTCCGCGTTTCTGGACGAGCTCGCGGCTGCGGCCTTGCGGGCGCGCTCGAGGGGCGTGGACGCGGACCCGTCTTCGCTCTTCGTCTGAAGGAGGTTTTTCGAGTTGTTCAGATAGAGCCAGGCCCCCACGCCCAGGGCGACGACGAGGAGGAGCAGCCGGCTGGCTCGCATGAGTTTTGAACGATTGTACGCGGGGACCAGCGCGAAACGCGGAAATTCCCCCGTTCCGCCGCGGTTCTCAAGCCCGTGACGCGTCTTCGCCGGCTCCTTTTCCCGATGCTCCTCCTCGCGGCCGCCGCCGGGTCCGGGTGCTTCACGTTCCGGCGTCCCGAGGTCGTGTTCCGCGGAGTCGATCTCGGCTCCCTCGATGCGTCGGGAGCGGCGCTCGAGGCCTCCTTCGACGTCACGAACCCGAACCGGTACCGCATCGGAGTGCAGAGGCTGACGTATCGCGTTTCGGTGAACGGACGCGACGCCGGCGGCGGCGCCTCGGACCAGGAGACCGTGCTCGAGGGAAAGGCGACGACGCTCGTCAAGCTGCCGCTGACACTCGACTGGTCGAAGGTCAAGTCCGCCGGACTCGACTTCCTCTTCTCGGGCTCCGTCGACTACGCCGTCGAAGGAGAGATCACGTTCTCGACGCCGGTCGGGGTCTTCGAGCGGCCGTACCGCCACGCCGGGCGCTGGGCGCGCTGATCAGGCCGCGGGGTCGCCGAGCTCGAAGCTGCGGCGGACGTCCGGCCTCGTCAGGACCCGGATCTCCCACACCGTCAGTGAAAAGCTGAGGAAGATCAGGACGGCAATGACGGCCGGCGAGCGAACCCAGAACGTCACGGAAACAGCGCTTCCGTTCACCAGCCACATTCCCATCGCGATGATGAAAACCGCCAGCGAGATCCAAAGGATGACGAGAGCCACGATCCGCCACGCGTTGCTGTATCGGAGAAGCCCTATTCCGGTGGGAAGCGCCAGCAGGCCCGTAGTACCGACCTCGAGGACGCGAGTCAGGATCATCTGGACGACCGCGGCGACACCCGCGATGAGAAACAGAACCGCAACGATCCGGACGTCCCTCACGGACTTCATTGTTTTCCCCCTGTCGGCGCCGGGAACGCGCCAGTATCCCGCGAATTCATTGCGGTACAGCGGGTACCGCGGGCGGGTAGGCGCGGTTTTCCTTCCAGAGAAGGTCGACCGTCGAGTCGGTCGGAAGCAGGACGGTGCCGAGCAGGTCCCGGACATCCCGGGTCGGGTCCCCTTCCGCGCCGGCCCTGGGAGAGAGGGCTTCGACGGCGTAGCGTCCCGGCGCGAGGAGCTCGTGGTAGTGAATCGCACGGTCCCCGCGTTGAAAGAGGGCCTCCGGTCTCAAGGCGTTGAGCTCCGCGGCGCGGCTGATCACGGACAAGGGCACCACGATGCCGTTTCGTTCGAAGACGAGCACGGCATCCTCGCGTAACGCTCCCCCCGCATCCAGGACACGGATGCCGGGTGAGGCCACGTGGTGCGCCGTAACGACGTCCGCGGTATTCCGCTCGGGGCCGCCATCGGGATCGACGGCGCCGGGCAGCCAGAACGCCTGCGCCGTGAGCCCGGGAGCGACGACATATGCCGGGGTGCGCTCGCCCGCGAGCTCGTCCAGAACGAGCTCCCCGCCTTCATCCGTCCTTCCGAGGGACTTCAAGGGGCACTGCCGCGGCCGGCGGACGTGCGGGTCCCGCTCGACGAGGATCTCGGCCCTCGAGACCGGCGCGGAGAACTCGTCCACGACACGGATTCGGAAAGGCGCGCTCCGCGTCAGCTCGACGGGAACGGCGGTCTCGCCATCGGGAGCCACGGGCACGTCTCTCAGGACCCGGGGCGCATACCCCTTCGCGCGGGCAGTGACCTTGAGCAGACCGTCGGAGAGATCGTCCAGCTTGAGCTCGCCGGCGGCGTCCGTCGTCCCGACGCGGATTCCCTCGCTGAATTGTCCGGCGGGCACGAACTCGGTAGCGAGCTCCGCGGCTGCGAGCGGAGCTCCCGTCTTTCCGTCGACGGCCTGCAGGACGACGCGGGCGGGGCGAAATTCGAAGTCCGTCTCCGCTTCGTCGTCGCCGATCAGGTCGACGTTCTTCGTCTTCGACGCCCCTTCGGTCGAGACGGTGATCGAAACGATCCCCCGGTAGGAGAAGGAGAGGGCAAAGGATCCGTCAGCGGCCGTCTTCGATCGAGCGAGACGGGTCGTGGCCGGCGTGATGGAGGAGTCGCTCGGAACCGCTTCGACCGGAGCGCCGGCCACGGGGCCGTCCGAGCGCGTCACGCGGCCTTTGACGACCTTTCGGACGAGCTCGACCGTCAGGTCCTGGAAGTCGTCCGCTTCGTCCGAGTCGTCGACGGTCTTTTCCGCGACGGCGACGATGCCACCCACCGCCACTTCGGCCCGATACAGGCCGCCCGGGAGATGGGGCGCGGCGGCGTCCCGGACGATCTCGCCTTTCCAGACAGGCTGGTCGTTCGAAGGCGCGGCCGCCCCTCCCCGCCGAGCCGCAACTCGCCAGAGGGAGAGCGGCGCCGCGGGAGACTCGAGGGCGCGGCCGTTCACGTGGATCCTCAGGGTCGGAAGAGGGCGCAGCCGCGCAGTCACGAGGACGAGCCTCTCCGCAGGCTTGCCGAGGCGCGCATCGCGAGCAGGGACGTCGACCCTCTTCGGTCGAAACCCGGCCAGCCGGATCGCCCACGAGTGGGCGGACGGCGGAAGCCGGTCGATCCGGACGCGGCCATCGCGTGCGGTGCGCAGATTCCGCGAGACGATCCATCGCGCGAAAAGCGCGCTCGCCGGCGACGTAGAAGGCTCGCCCCAGCCCAGTTCGGCGCCGGGGAGCGCTTTCCCCCTGGAATCGGTGACGGAGCATGTCTCCCCGTGCGCGGGAGAGGGCTTCTGGAGCCGGATCCGCCGCGTCTCTCCCGGAGAGACCCGAACGCCTTCGACGACTCTCGGAGCAGCGGCCCCATCGTCGATCAACAGGTGCCACGTGCCGGGCGGAGTTGGAAACGAGTACTCGCCTCGCCGAAAGGCCGTCACGGTTCGGGTGACTCCGCGGGGATCCGGCAGTCGGTCCTCGACGACGTGAATCGTCAAGGCCTGAGGTGCCGGCGAAGCCGAAGCCGAAGCCGAAGCCGACTCGAGAGGGACGTCCACGATCACGGCTCCGAACGCCCTCAGCAGAACCCCAAAGGCGAGGAGGTCGCGGCCCCGATCGGCCGGAACGAAGCCGGCGGCGTGGAATCGGTATTTCCGGGGCTTTGGCGACTGAGGAATCTCCAGGTACGAGGAGACGGGGACCGCGTCGAAGCCGTCGATGACCCGGTTGGACGAGTCGAGACCTTCGACGTGAACGACAGCGGCGGGAGCGGCGCCGACCCACCGGACCGGCACTCGCACAGAATCCGCGGCGGAGAGTCGCAGGGAGGACAGGGTCATGACCAGGGTTCCGAGAACGAGCCGCCGGTGAAGAAAGTTCATGGGAACCTCGCTATGAAGTCTGGATTCGACTCTCCGCCGCGGGTGCTCACGCGAATCTACCGAGACCGATCAGGTGCATCCCGAGGGCATTCCCCAGACCGCGCACCAGTCGGTGCCGTCGGGTTCGCAGCAGCCGTAGCCGCCGCCGCTCAACATGGAAGCCGTGTAACCGAAGAGGCCCTGCAATTGCCAGTACGCCTGATACGTTCGGATCGGCTGGGTCGGAAAGCAGGGATCGCCGGTATAGACGCACCCCACCCTCGTCGATCCGGTCAAGCTCACGTCCGCACGGATCTGGCAACGGGTGTTCCCGCGGGTACCGGAATCGGCATCGAGGCAGAACGGGATTCTCAAGGCGATCGATCCCGTCCCGATATCGCAGGTGTCGCAATGGTCCGTGTACCCTTGAGCGGAGCTCTGGGATGCCGCAAGAAGGAGCACGATCGCTCCGGCCACGAATCGGATGACCCTCCACATAATTTCCATCCTTCGTTCGATCGGAATTTCGATGCGGGAAAGTTCGACGACCGAGGTGGGCCCCAAGCGCGCTCGCTCTGTATTGTCGCGAGGCGAGTCGAGACATCGGTCGCGCGCGTTACTCGGCTCATAATGAGAGGGTGATCGACTCCACGCTGCCGGGCGCCGAGCTCGTTAACAAGGGTCTCGCGGATCTCGCGCGCGGAGAGCGATCCGCCGAGGCGTGGCTCGTCTCGATCGGTGCTCCGCGTTTAAGAGACTGGATCGGTATCGATGTGCCGAATCCGCTTCCGGATCCCGAGGCGGGGCTTTACGAGTGGCTCGCCCGTGAGGACGCGGACTCGGCGCACGGGCGATACAACGCCCTCGTCCGGAGGCTGGTCAGCTTCGAGCGGGCCGCGGAATGCGGCATCCGGTAGACGCGTCCCGCGTCTCGGAGCTCATGCGGTCGCTTGGCGCGCATGCGCGGGCCGACGTCCGGATCTACCTGACCGGCGGTTCGACGGCCGTCCTCGAGGGGTGGCGCGCCAGCACGAAGGACGTCGATTTGAAGCTCGTCCCGGATGACGAGGGAGTCCTTCGCGCGATCCCGGAGACGAAAGAGAAGCTCGAAATCAACGTGGAGCTCGCCGCTCCGGACGACTTCATCCCGCCCTTGCCGGGCTGGGAAGAGCGAAGCCGGTTCATCTCGAAGGAAGGAAAGGCGAGCTTCTTCCACTACGACTTCTACGCACAGGCCCTCGCAAAGCTCGAGCGCGGACACAATGTCGATCTCACGGATGTTGCTGAAATGCGGTCGCGCGGCCTCATCGACTCGGGAAGGCTCGAGTCGTTTTTCGAAGCCATCGAGCCGATGCTCTACAGGTACCCCGCGGTAGATCCGCGGAGCTTCCGGAGGAAGGTAGAGGGATTCGTCCGTTCTTGAGGCCGGGTGGAACGCCCCGCCCGCCGGGCGAAACGCCTATGCCCGGAAGGAGTAGCTCGGCAGCCCCGGCGACTTCGCGGTCGCCCAGCTGGTCATCTCGCTCTCGCTTCGAAGCAGATCCCTGAGCGACAGCCGCGCGAGCACGTCGTCGATCGCGGTCTGGATCGTCTTCCAGACCTGGCGGATCGAGCAGTCGGAGTCGTGGGCGCACAGCGCGGAGGTCGTGGAGCTTCCCGCGTGCGTGCCGCAGAAGTTCGCGTCGTAGATCCGGCCGCCGAGGACCGCGAGGACGTGGCCGACGGCGATCTCCTCGGGAGGCCGCGCGAGGCTGTATCCGCCGGACTGGCCGCGCGTCGAGCGGACGAGCCCGCCCTTGCGCAGGATGCGCATCATCTTTGCGACGTTGGCTTCGGAAATCCCTTCGGCCCTTGCAAGCTCCGGGATGGTCAGGCTCGCGTCTGCGCCTTCGCGCCCGACGCGAAGGAGGCAGCGAAGGCCGTATTCCTCCTGGGTGGAAAGCTTCATGGCGTCACATCATTCCCAGCTGCAGCTTCGCTGCGTCCGACATCATGCTCATGTTCCACGGAGGGTCGAAGAGGACCTGCACCTCCGCGTCTTCGATGCCCGGAACGGCGAGCAGCTTGTTGCGGATGTCGTCCTTCAGGACGTCTCCCATCCCGCAGCCGGGAGCCGTCAGCGTGAACCGCACGTCTGCCTTGTTTCCGCCCTCGGGGCGCGGGGCGACCTCGCACTTGTAGACGAGCCCGAGGTCCACGATGTTGACGGGGATCTCGGGGTCGTAGCACGTGCGCAGCTGGTCCCACGCGAGCTCTTCCGGCGTCTTTCCGGCGGCCGCTTCCGCGCCGGCGGTCACCGTCTCTTCGCCGATGGCGTCGGCGTCTTTCCCGTCCACGCGCGCCATGTATCCGTACGGCGTCATGATCGTGTAGCTGCCGCCGAGCGACTGCGTGATGGCGACGTTGGTGCCCTCGGGGATTTTGATCTTCATCCCGCTCGGGATCTCGGTCGCCTCGAACTCCCGGGTCGTGATCGCTTCTTTCTGCATGCGCATGGCCGTGTCTCCGTATCGCCTTTGATTACTTTCAGCAGACCTTGGGCGCAGGGCCGGGAAGCGCGACGGGCTCCTCCGTCGGGGAAGCCTCCGCGCCTCCCTCCGTCGAGATCGTCGCGCCCGCTCCGTTCAAGGCGGAGCGCATCGTGTGCCAGGGGAGCGTCGCGCACTTGATCCGCACGGGGTATTCCCGGACGCCTGAGAAGACCTCGAGCTTTCCGAGAGGGGGCGCGTCCGCCGGCGCGTTCTTCTGCCCGGTGATGAGGTCGTGGAAACGCTCGAAGAGCGCTTCCGCCTGCGGGAGCGTCTTGCCCTTCAAGGACTCCGTCATCATCGAGGCCGACGCGGTCGAGATCGCGCAACCGGCGCCCTGGAAGGCGATGTCGCGCACGATGTCTCCCTCGAGCGCGAGATACACGGTCTCCCGGTCGCCGCAGAGAGGGTTGTACCCCTCGGCCTTGCGGTTGGCCCCCTCGAGCTCGCGGAAGTTCCGCGGCCGCTTGCCATGGTCGAGGATCACTTCCTGATACAGGTCGCGCAGCTCCGAGCTCATTGGGTCTCCATCAGCAGAACATCCGCCGCACGTCGTGGATGCCCGCCACGAGGGCGTCCACTTCCTGCGCGGTGTTGTAGAGCCCGAACGACGCGCGCGCCGTCGCGGGGACTCCGAAGAAGTCCATGACGGGCTGCGCGCAGTGGTGGCCCGTCCGAACGGCGATGCCGTTGCGGTCGAGCACGGTGCCGATGTCGTGGGGGTGCACGCAGTCCATCGTGAAGGAGAGAACGGCGACCTTCTCGCGGGCGGTGCCGACGAGGGTGACGCCGGGAATCGCGCCCACGGCTCGCGTCGCCTGCGCGAGAAGGGTCTCCTCGTGCCGGGCGATGCGCGCGACGCCGAGCGCGCGGACGTAATCGATCGCCGCGCCGAGGCCGATGGCTCCGGCGATGTTCGGCGTGCCGGCTTCGAACTTGTACGGGAGCACGTTGTACGTGGTCTTCTCGAAGGTGACCGAGCTGATCATGTCGCCGCCGCCCTGCCACGGAGGCATCTCTTCGAGCAGCGAGCCGCGGCCCCACAGCACGCCGACGCCCGAGGGGCCGTACAGCTTGTGGCCGGAGAACGCGTAGAAGTCGCAGCCGAGCGCCTGGACGTCGACGGGCATACGCGAGATCGCCTGGGCGCCGTCGACGAGCACGGGCACGCCGCGCGCGTGCGCGATCTCGACGATCTCGCGGATCGGGTTTACGGTCCCGAGGGCGTTCGAGACGTGCGCGACCGAGACGATGCGGGTCCCGTCCGTGACGAGGGCGCGGAGCGCGTCGAGGTCGAGCGCCCCCGTGCGGTCGATGGGGACGACTCGGAGGCGGGCTCCCTTCTCCTCGCAGAGCATCTGCCACGGGACGATGTTCGAGTGGTGCTCGAGCGCCGTGATCAGGACCTCGTCGCCCGCTCCGACGTTTCGCCTCCCGTAGGTCTGCGCGACGAGGTTGATCCCCTCCGTCGTGCCGCGGACGAAGACGATCTCGCGCGTTTCCGGCGCGTTCACGAAGGCGCGCACCTTCCCCCGGGCGGCCTCGTACGCCTCCGTGGACTCCACGGAAAGCAGATGGACGCCGCGGTGGATGTTCGCGTAGTACCGCTCGTAGCAGTCGCGCTCGGCCGCGAGCACCGAGGCGGGCTTCTGCGTCGTCGCCGCGTTGTCGAGGTAGACGAGGGGCCGGCCGTGCACGCGCCGGGTCAGGATCGGGAAATCGCCGCGGATCGCCTCGACGTCGTACGGGGGCTCGACGCGGTCGAGCACGGGAGTGGGAATCGTCTGACTCATGGCGTTGCTGCCGCGATATCCGCTCCCGGCAGCCGCAGGCCGAGCGCCGCTTCGACGCCCGCGCGGATCTGGGGGATGCGGATGCGCCGGACCACGTCTTCCGCGAACGCCCAGGTCAGGATCGCGCGCGCGTCCTCTTCGCCGATGCCGCGCGACAGCAGGTAGAACATCGCCGCCTCATCGAGCTGGCCGATGGTGGACCCGTGCCTGCATTTGACGTCGTCGGCGAAGATCTCGAGGGCAGGCGTCGAGTTGACGAGCGCTTCCTTCGAAAGGAGCAGGTTCCTGTTCGTCTGCATCGCGTCGGTCTTCTGCGCGTCCTTCCGGACGAGGATCGTGCCGTGGAAGACGCCCCGCGCCCGGCCGTCGAGGATGCCCTTGTAGAGCTCGCGGCTCGAACCGTGCGGCTTCGCGTGGTCGATGGTCGTGTGGGTGTCGAGGTGCTGGGACCCACCGCCGACGAACAGGCCGTTCAGCTCGCACTCCGCGCCGGCGCCGTCCAGGACCACGCCGATCTCCGTCCGCGCGAGCGAGGAGCCGAGGGCGACGTTGTGCGACGTGTACCGGCTCGACGGGGACGCGGTCGCCGCGATCGTCTGCAGATGCACGGCCTGGAGCGACTCGCGCTGAACCTTGTAGTGGTGGAGCGACGAGCCCGTCTCGAGCGCGATCTCGGTCACCGCGTTGGTCAGGGACAGCCCGTCCCCCACGTACGTTTCCACCACGGACGCCTCCGAATGGGGATCCGCGACGATCAGGTTGCGGAGGTGCGAGACGAAGGGGCCCGCTCCGGGCTCCGATTCGGCGACGAAGACGAGCTCGACCGGCTCGCGGAGGGCCGCGTCGCGGCGGATCCGCACAAAGGCGCCGTCCTCGAAGAACGCCGTGTTCCAGGCCGTCAACGCGGACTTCTCCGACGAGGCGCAGCGTCCGAGGAAGGGCTGCAGCCAGTCGGGATGGTCCCGAAGGACGGCGGCCATGCTCGCGAGCTCGACGCCATCCGGGAGGGCTCCGAGGTCGGAGGAGAGCTCCATCGACAAACGGCCGTTTACGAAGACGAGCCGCATGGACGCAGAGAGGTCGAGCGGGATCGTGGGGGACCGGTGTCCCCGCGGCTCCGGCGGAGCGATTCGCCATTCGGTCCGCGTGATCGGGGTGACGCTCGTGTACTTCCACGCCTCGTCGTCGGGCGCGGGAAAGCCGAGCTCCTGGAAGCGCGTGAAGGCGTCCGAGCGCAGCTTCCGGATCCACGGGGCTTCCGCGCGGGCCCGGGCGCCGCCGGCGATCTCCTCGAAGGCGGCGGCGTAGGCCTCCGTGTCGCGCGACACGGCGGAAACGGTCACCGCGATACTCCTGCTCCAGCGGGGGCTCCAGCAGGCGCTCCGGCCGGCGCCGGCTCTTTCTCGAGCCAGGCGTAACCGCGGTCCTCGAGCTCGAGCGCGAGCTCCTTGCCGCCCGAGCGGACGATCCGTCCGTCCACGAGCACGTGGAGGAAGTCGGGAACGATGTAGTTCAAGAGCCTCTGGTAATGGGTCACGACGATCATCGACCGCTCGGGGGTCCGCAGCGCGTTGACGCCGGACGCGACGATCCGAAGCGCGTCGATGTCGAGTCCGGAGTCGGTCTCGTCCAGGATCGCCAGGATCGGCTCGAGCACCGCCATCTGGAAGATCTCGTTGCGCTTCTTCTCGCCGCCCGAGAAACCCTCGTTGACCGGGCGACGGACGAGCTCTTCGTCGATCTCGACGAGCTTCGCCTTCTCTTTCGTCAGCGAGAGGAGGTCCATCGCGTCGAGCTCCGGCAGGCCGCGGTGCTTGCGAATCGCGTTCAGCGCGTTTTTCAGGAAGTACACGTTCGAGACGCCCGGGATCTCGACGGGGTACTGGAAGGCGAGGAACACTCCCTCGCGCGCCCGGATCTCGGGCGGCATCGAGAGGAGGTCCTGCCCTTTGAAGAGCACGCGCCCTTGCGTGACCTCGTATCCGGGGCGGCCCGCGAGCACGTGCGCGAGCGTGGACTTGCCGGAGCCGTTGGGCCCCATGATCGCGTGGACCTGGCCGTAATCGACGGTCAGGTCGACTCCGCGGAGGATCGGGTTGCCCACGACGGAGGCATGGAGGTTTTCGATCTGGAGGAGGGGAGCGCTGGTCATCGGTTTTCCGTTCGTCATCCGACAGAGCCTTCGAGGGAAACGCCCAGCAGCTTCTGCGCCTCGACGGCAAACTCCATCGGCAGCTCCTTGAAGACCTGCTTGCAGAAGCCGTTCACGATCATCGAGACCGCGTCCTCGGCCGAAACGCCTCGTTGCTGGAAGTAGAAGATCTGGTCCTCGCCGATCTTCGACGTCGAGGCCTCGTGCTCCATCTGCGCCGTCGAGTTGTTGACCTCGATGTACGGGAACGTGTGCGCGCCGCACTTGTCCCCGATCAGGAGCGAGTCGCACTGGGAGTAGTTGCGCGCCGCGTCCGCCTTCCCGAGGATCTTGACGAGCCCGCGATACGTGTTCTGCCCGTGCCCCGCGGAGATTCCCTTCGAGACGATCGTCGACTTCGTGTTCTTCCCGATGTGGATCATCTTCGTGCCCGTGTCCGCCTGCTGCCAGTTGTTGACGACGGCGACGGAATAGAACTCGCCGACCGAGTCGTCTCCGAGAAGGATGCAGCTCGGGTACTTCCAGGTGATCGCGGACCCCGTCTCGACCTGGGTCCACGAGATCTTCGACCTCGCCCCGGCGCACTTGCCTCGCTTCGTGACGAAGTTGTAGATGCCGCCCTTCCCGTTCTCGTCGCCGGGGTACCAGTTCTGAACGGTCGAGTACTTGATCTGCGCGTCGTCCAGCGCGACGAGCTCGACCACGGCCGCATGCAGCTGGTTCTCGTCGCGGATCGGTGCTGTGCAGCCCTCGAGATATGAGACGTACGCCCCCTCGTCCGCGATGATCAGCGTGCGCTCGAACTGGCCCGTGTTGGCGGAGTTGATCCGGAAGTACGTCGAGAGCTCCATGGGGCATCGGACGCCCTTCGGGATGTAGCAGAACGAGCCGTCGGAGAAGACGGCGGAGTTCAACGCGGCAAAGTAGTTGTCCGCGGAGGGAACGACGGAGCCGAGATACTTGCGGACGAGCTCCGGGTGGTTGTGCACGGCCTCGGAGAACGAGCAGAAGATCACTCCCACCTTCGAGAGCTGCTCCCGGAAAGTCGTCGCGACGGACACCGAATCGAACACGGCGTCGACCGCCACGCCGGCGAGCCTTCCGCGCTCGCGCAGCGGGATCCCGAGCTTCTCGTAAGTCTCGAGGAGCTTGGGGTCCACCTCCTCGAGGCTCTTCGGACCATCCTTCTTCGACTTCGGGGCGGAGAAATACACGATCGACTGGTAGTCGATCGGCGGGTAGTGGACGTTCTGCCAGGTCGGCTCTTTCATCGTCGTCCAATGGCGGTACGCCTTCAGACGCCATGCGAGAAGCCATTCGGGCTCGCCCTTCTTGGCGGAGATCAAACGGACGACGTCCTCGCTCAGGCCCGGGGGGATCGTCTCCGACTCGATGTCGGTGATGAAGCCGGCACCGTACTCGCGATTGGTGATCTCCAGAAGGGAACGGTTGTCGGCGGGCATCGGTCAGGAACCTCCGCCCGAACGATATGCAATCTGTATGTTTTTGTCAACTTTGCGTCAGGGTGTAAGTCGTTGACTTCACACGGCTATACCCTGCGCGCACGAGCGGGGCGAGGAACGGCGGCCGAACGGGCCGGGCGCTTCCTAGTCGGGCTTCTTTTCCGGCGTCGGTTTCTCCGCGTTTCCTCTTCCCCGTCCCCTCCCCTCGGGAGCGGGCTTCTCGTCCTTCTGTTTCTCGTCCTTCTGTTTTTCTTCTTTCTGTTTCTCCGCTTCGGGTTTCGGCTCCGCCTGCGCGGGCGGTCTCCCGCGCTCCTCCCGCGGGTTTGCCTGCGGCGGCGCCTGCTGCGGAGGGGCTTCGGCCGGCGGCCGGCGTTCGATCTGCCTCTCGCGCCCTCTGCCGGATTGATCCGGAGCCGGAGGCGGCGGCGCAGCAGCCCTGCCCTTTTCGGGCTGAGGCGGGACGGGGGTGGCCTGCTGCGGCTGCGATTGCGGCGGACGCTGCGGGCGGCCTCCCTGCTGCCCGCGTGCCTCGCCCGGCGCGTCGTTTCCTGGTGGCGCCTCTGCCGGCGGCGGCTGCCGGTCGACCACGCGGCGGCGTCGGTCCGGCGGCGGCTGATCCCCGGGAGTCGCGGCAGTTGCGGGCGCGGCGTCCGCCCGGGGCTGCTGGCGGTTTCGCCAGCTCTCGTTGCGCGGAGCCTGCGCGTCCTCACGATTGCCGGAGGGAACAGGGGGGTTCGGGTTCACTGGATTCACAGCACGCGTCCGTCCGCGCGAGGAGCGATCGTCGACGGCTGGCGGATTGGTTCCCGGCGCCGTATTGGCT
>JALZAT010000127.1 GCA_030948185.1 Acidobacteriota bacterium | reverse complement strand
TTCGAGGACGGCCGGCCGAATCGCTCCCGCCCGGCTCGGCGGCTCCGCCCGCTGCCGGCGAGTCCGCGCCCCGGCAGGATTGGCGTTCCCGATCCGAGGTTCCGCCGGCCCGGCGCGTGATCGACGGAGCGGTTCCGTACCGGCGCCCCGCCGATTCTCCGGCTCCGCCCTCGGAGACCTATCGCGCGCGGCCCGTTCCTTCCGCGCCGCGCGAGTACCGTGCCGAGCCGCGCCCCGAGCCCCGGCCCGAGCGCAGAGAGGCCGCGCCGCCTCCGCCGCCGCGGGTCGAGCGTGCCCCGCAGCGGGCTCCCGCCGCACCGCCGCCTCCCGGGAAATCGGGTCCGCCGCCTTCCGAACACGAGCGCGGCCGCCGCAACTGAAGACTTCCGGCCTCTCCTTTGTCCGGCGCGCCCGCGAGGCGCGCCTTTTTTTTGCCCGGACGACCTTAGAATCTGCGCACCCATGACCCGGCAACGCGCCCCGCTCGTGTCGAGCGCCCTGTTCGTCTTCTACTGCACGGCCGTGGGTGTCTACCTCGTTCTGAATCCCTGGCTGCGCCGATCGACGTTCGGGATCGGCACGTCGGGGTTCTTCCGCGGGTTCGTATCCGGCCTGGGCCTCGTGCACCTCTTCGCGGCGGTCGCGGACCTCCGCTTCCTCTCGCGGGCGATCGACGGCGCGCCGCCGGACCCGGAGCGCCCGGGGGAGGCCACTTCGTGAAGGCGCTCTGGGTGACGGACCGCACGGCGCCGGGCGGCGAGCGGCTGGAGGAAATCCTGACGGCGCTTCGCGGAGCGCGGGAGCTCTCGGTCGAGCTTCGCGAGAAAACCGCGACCGACCGGGAAGTCGTGGCGCTGGTGCGCCGGGCGCGGGAGAGCCTCGGGCCGCACGTTCCTCTTTCGGTCAACCGCCGTTTCGACCTCGCGCTCGCGGGTGGGGCGGGCGGCGTTCACCTCCCTGCGGACGGCCTTCCGCCGGCGCGCGTGCGGGCGAACACCCCGCGGGCGTTTCGCGTCGGGATCTCGACGCACTGCGCCCGCGAAGCGACGGCGGCCATCGAAGAAGGCGTCGACGTTGTCGTGATCGGTCCGGTCTTCGCGACGCCGTCGAAATCCGGCTACGGGCCGCCCCTCGGGGTCGCCGGTCTCGAAGGCCTGCCGCCTCTCGAAAGCCATTCGACCGAGGTTTACGCGATCGGAGGAATCACCGAGGAGAGGCTCGATGAGCTCGATCCCGTGCTCGACCGGCTGAGCGGCGTGGCGGCCGTCCGCCTGTTTCAGACGGCGCCGGACCCGCGCGCGGTCGTGCAAAGAGTCGCGGCGCGGTGACCTCTCAGTCCGTGCCCCTCCCCTCGTTCGTCCGGCGTCTCGCCGGGCCCGTTCTGCTGTTCTTCGGCGTCCTCCTCGCGGTCTTCGGTTTGCGTTCGCTGGGCGTCGGCGCGTTCCAGCCCGGAGACGCGCGCAATCTCGGCGCGCTGTCGATCGGAATCGCCGCCGCGATCGTCCTGACGCGGGTGCTCGACTACGCGATCTTCGACGTCGGGTTCCGCGTCCGCAGGCGGGCCGCGGCGCCGGCGTTGCTGCGCCAGCTCGTCTCGATCGTCGTGTTTCTCGCCGTCGCGGCTGCGGTCATCAAGTCGATTCTCCCCGACGTCCACCTCGGGGCCGTCTTCACGACCTCGGCGATCCTGACGGCGATCGTCGGCCTCGCGCTCCAGGACACCCTCGGGAATCTCTTCGCCGGCCTCGCCCTCCACCTGGAGCGGACGATGCGGGTCGGCGACATGATTCGCTACGGCGAGACGTTCGGCACCGTCGAGCAGCTCTCGTGGAGAGAGATCCGGCTTCGAACGACGGAAGGGAATCTCCTCCTGATCCCCAACAGCCTCGCGGGGCGCGAGCGGCTGGAAGTCTTCGCGCGCCCGGGCCCTCCCGTCGCGCGGACGCTGCGCGTCGGGCTCGAATACGACGCGTCGCCCGAGCACGCGCGGGAAACCCTCGAGTCCGCGCTGCGGGGAATGAAGGGGATCGCCCTGAACCCGCCGCCTCGGGCGGCCCTGCGGACCTTCGACGCTTCGAACATCGTGTACGAGCTGCGGTACTGGCTCGAGGACTACGGCGATTACCTCGATATCGACGCTCGCGCGCGCGAACGGGTGTGGTACGCCCTTCGCCGCGCGGGGCTTGCGCTCGCTTACAACGTCATCCGCCAGCACGTGTTCCAGGCGGGCCCGCTCCCCATCGCACCGCGCGGAACACGGATCCGGCCGGCGATCGACGGCGTCGACCTCTTTGCCGCGCTGTCGGAAGAGCAACGCGAAAAGATCGCAGCGGGCGCCGCCGAACGCCGTTATGCGCCGGACGAGATCATTGTCCGCGAAGGCGACGGCACTTCTTCGATGTTCGTCGTCGCGACCGGAAGAGCAGGCGTCTCGATCCACGGCGCTGGCGGGGAATCGCGCAAGCTCGCGATCCTGGAACCGGGCAGCGCGTTCGGCGAGATCAGCCTCCTCACGGGCGAGCGGCGGACGGCGACAGTCCGGGCGCTCGAAGAATCCGTTGTTGTCGAGATCGACAAGGCGACGCTCGAGCCGATTCTCCGCGAGAGCCCCGATCTCTGCCACTCGTTCGAACGCGTGATCGGCGAGCGGCGCAAAGGAGTTGCGGATTCCTTCGAGGCTTCGAGGGGCGAGCTCCGCGCTCCGCAGCGCGCGCCGCTCGCGGAACGGATTTCCCGCTTCTTCGGACTGAGCTAGCCGTGGCCATCCTCGTCGGACTCGACCTCACGCCCGTCTCGCGCGTCGCGGAGATCCTGGACAGGTTCCGGGAGCGGTTCCTCGCGCGCGTTTTCGTGGACGGGGAGATCCGCCGCGCCCGCCGCCACCCGCTCGCGTTCGCCGAACACGTCGCCGGGCGCTTCGCGGCCAAGGAAGCCACGATGAAAGCGCTCGGAACGGGCTGGCGGGGGATCGCGTTCCGCGAGATCGCCGTCCTCCGCGACGCCCGCGGCAAGCCGACCCTCGATCTGAGAGGCCGCGCCGCCGCAAGGGCGAAAGCCCTCGGCGTCGTCGAGTCCGAAGTCTCCATCACGCACACGGCCGACCTCGCCGCCGCGGTGGTGGTGCTCGTCACCGATGGGAGACGCTAACGGCTAACGGAAACGGTAGACGGTAGACGGTAGACGGTAGACGGTAGACGGTAGACTCGAAGAGTCGGCTTTCGACTCGAAAACCCGATTCGAAAGAGGAGCATGACGGAACCTCGCGATTACAAGTCGACTCTGAACCTTCCTCGGACGGACTTTCCGATGAAAG
>JALZAT010000126.1 GCA_030948185.1 Acidobacteriota bacterium | reverse complement strand
TCGCCGATGCGTCCGAGCGCGAGGGCGGCGCGCGCGCGGGTCGGCTCGGGGCCCGCGCAGAGCGCGCGAAGCGCCGTCTCGTCGAACGCACGGCGGTCCTCGAGCTCGACCAGGGTCGCCTCGGCCTCGAGCCCGACTAACGGATTCGGATTGGGTGTGTTGACCGCCGTCGGGGTCGCAGGAGGCGCGGACGGTTCCGGGCGTGGAGACGGTGCCGGCGGCTTCGACGAGGAACAGCCGAAGGCCGACGCGAGCGCGGCCATGAGAATCGCGGAGCCGGCGAAGGACGCGCCGCCCGACGCTCGCACCCTCACGTCAGGCGCCGACGAGCAGACGGTCGCCGAGCATACCCGGCAAACCCGCCCGATGGATCTTCTCGCGCGTCTTCTCGACGTCGTACGGCACCCGGTCGAAAAAGACCGTTCTGGCGCCGGAGTCGAAGATGGCGTACGCCGCCGCGGGATTCCGGTCCCGCGGCTGCCCGATCGACCCCGGGTTGATCAGGTACCGGCGTTCGGGATCGAGCTGCATCCGGACCCTGTCTCCCTTGACCACATCCACCTGGATTCCGTGGGGCTCGAGCGTGAAAACGGAGGGAATGTGGCTGTGGCCGAAAAAACAGACGGCGAACCCGAAGTCGCGGAAGTTCATCCACGCGTCCCGGTCCGAGAAGATGTAGGCGTCCTCGTCGCGGGGCGAGCCGTGGCAGATCGCAAACGCTTCCTCGACCTCCAGGGGCCCGACGGGCAGCGTCTCCAGGAATTTGCGATTTCGCGGTGTGAGCTTCTCCGTCGTCCATCGCGCCGCGGCGAGGGCGATTGGGTTGAACTGCTCCCCGGCGTCCAGCCCGCAGACGACTTTGTCGTGGTTCCCGCGGATCGACACCTTGTCGCGCCGGATGCGGCGGATTCGATCGAGGACCTGGTTGGGGTTCGACCCGTAACCGACGAAGTCCCCGAGGATCACCACCCGGTCGAAATGCTTGCGGCGCACGCGCGCGAGCACGGCGGCGAGCGCCTCGTCGTTCGAGTGGATGTCGGACAGAATGAGATAGCGCATCCGCTTCAAGAGGGCTCCGGTCGCCGTTGCTTGTCGAGAGCGATCAGCACGCGGTCGGCCGCCGTTTCGACCGTTCCGTCATTCAGAGGCACGCAAAGGCTGCCCATTCTATAGAAGGGCTCCCGCTCCGCCCAGAGGGCCGCCGCCTGCAGCGTGTCTCGAAACAGCGGGCGGTCCCCCTTGCCCGAAAGGCGCGAGATCAGGGTCGACAGAGGCGGGTCGAGAAAGACGGCCGTGCCGAGCGAGGCGATGCGGCGCCGGTTGTCGTCGCGGACGTAGGCGCCCCCGCCGGTGGCGATCACGGCGTTCGGGAGCGCCGCCGTCGCCTCGAGAAAAACGGACTCCCGTTCGCGGAAGACCGCCTCTCCCGCGCTCTCGAAGAGCGCGCGGACGGTCAGCCCCGACGTCCGCTCGATCTCCGAATCGAGATCGACGAACGGAACGTGAAGCCGCTCTGCGATCCGCCGGCCGATCGTCGTTTTTCCGCACGCCATGAAGCCGACGAGGTAGATCCGTCCGGCGAAGTCGCGGCGGCGCGCCGCGTCGAGCGCAGCTCTCCCGTTTTCCTCGATCCGTCCGCCGGCAAGGAGCCCTGCCACCATCGCGGCCGAGTCCGCGCCGGCGTCCAGAACCTGCGCGACCGTCTCGGCCGTGATCCCGCCGATGGCCACGAGGGGACGCGTCTTCATCGCCGCCACCCGCGCGAGGGCGTCGAGACCCCGCGCGGAGCGGGTCGTCTTCGTTCCACTCTCGAAAACGGGCCCGAAGGCGACGTAATCCGGGTCTTGAGCCGAAAAAGCGGCCGCAGCCTCGCCGTCGTCGTGCGTCGAAACCCCGATCAGCGCGCCTGGCACGAGGAGGGGCCGCGCGAGCTCCGCCGGGAGGTCCTGGGCGCCCAGGTGGACTCCCGTTCCCGCGACCCGCGCGAGGTCGGTACGGTCGTTGACGAGAACGGTCGCGCCCTCCGTGCGGCCGAGCGTCGCGCACGCCTCCAGGTCCGGAAGGAACTCCCGGTCGCTGCGGGTCTTCTCCCGGACCTGGACCAGCGCAACCCCCACCGAGAACAGGCGGCCGGCGATCGAGGCATGGTCGGAGGCGCCTGCCGTCGCGAGGTCCGTGATCGCGTAGATGGGCGGGAGCCGGACGATCGGCGGCACCGGAGGCCGCCTCAGGACGCTTCCGCGAAGCGCTCCATGAATCGCGTCGAGAGCTTCCCGCGGATGAAATCGGCGTCGTCCAGGATGCGCCGGTGCATCGGAATCGTCGTCTTCACTCCCTCGACGACAAACAGATCCAGGGCGCGGCGGCCTCGCGCGATCGCTTCCGCCCTGTCGACGCCGTGGACGATCAGCTTCGCGATCAGCGAGTCGTAGTGCGGAGGGATCAGATAGCCCTGATACGCGGCCGTGTCCACGCGGACGCCGAGCCCTCCCGGCGTGTGGAACGTCGCGATCCGACCCGGGGAAGGTTTGAACGAGACCGGGTCTTCCGCGTTGATGCGGAATTCGATGGCGTGGCCGCGGGGCTTCAAGTCCCGGTCGAGGAACGAGAGTGGCGCGCCGGCCGCCACGGCGATCTGCTCCTTGACCATATCGACTCCGGTGACCTCCTCGGTGACGGGGTGCTCGACCTGGAGCCGGGTGTTCATCTCCATGAAATAGAAGTGCCCGTGCGGGTCCACGAGGAACTCGATCGTCCCCGCGTTGGTGTACGAGACGGCCCGCGCGGCCGTGACGGCGGCATCTCCCATCCGTGTGCGGAGCTCCGGGTCGAGAGCCGCCGAAGGCGCCTCTTCGATCAGCTTCTGGTGGCGCCGCTGGATCGAGCACTCGCGCTCACCCATGTGCCGGACGTTGCCGTGCATGTCCCCGAAGACCTGGAACTCGACGTGGCGGGGGTCATCCAGGTACCTCTCGAGGTACACGTCGGGATTCCCGAACGCCTTCTCCGCTTCCGCACGCGCGGTGTCGTAGGCGCCGGATAGCTCGCGTTCGTCGCGCGCCACCCGCATGCCGCGGCCGCCGCCGCCTGCCGTCGCCTTCAGGATCACGGGATAACCCGCCTTCTTCGCGAACGCGAGCGCCTCATCGACGGTCTCGACCGGACCGGGTGAGCCGGGCACCGTCGGCACGCCCGCCGCCGCGACGGTCTTGCGTGCGAGAGCCTTGTCTCCCATCTTCCGGATCGCGTCGGGGGAGGGGCCGATGAAGGTGATGTTGCAGTCGTGGAGGATCTCGGCGAAATACGCGTTCTCGGAGAGGAAGCCG
>JALZAT010000047.1 GCA_030948185.1 Acidobacteriota bacterium | reverse complement strand
CCCGCCCGGTGAGGCTGTGTTGTCCGCTGACAGCTGATAGCTTCTTCGCATGCGCGTCCGCACCGGCACGAGCGGGTTCTCGTACAAGGAGTGGAAGGGGAGCTTCTACCCCGAGGACATCGAACCCAAGGAGATGCTCCGCTACTACGCGACGAAGTTCTCGACGGTCGAGATCAACAACACGTTCTACCGGATGCCTTCGGCCTCGGTGCTCACGTCGTGGGCGGAGCAGGTTCCCGACGGGTTCACCTTCGCGCTCAAAGCGTCACAGCGCATCACGCACCGCTCGCGGCTGAAGGACGCGGGAGAGTCCGTCGAGTTCTTCTTCCGCATCGCGGCGACGTTGGGCGACCGCCTCGGCCCGGTCCTTTTCCAGCTGCCGCCGAACCTGAAGAAGGACCTGCCGCGTCTGCGCGATTTCCTCCCGCTCCTTCCCGCCGGCAGCCGCGCCGCGTTCGAATTCCGCCACGAGTCCTGGTTCGACGAGGAGGTCTACGGAGCCCTCCGGGACGCGCACGCCGCGCTCTGCATCGCCGAAGACGAGGACCTCGCCACCCCTCCCGTCGCCACAACCGGTTGGGGGTATCTGCGGCTGAGACGCCAGGACTATGGGCCGGACTCGATTTCCGCGTGGCGCGACAGGATCGCCGCACAGTCCTGGTCGGAGGCGTTCGTTTACTTCAAGCACGAAGACGAGGCGAAGGGGCCGCTCTTCGCGGAAGGGCTCGCGCGGATTCTCTAAACCAGAACCCCTTTCCCTGCTACACTTACGTCCATCATGAGCGCACGAGCAATTGGAAACGCCAACATCTCCTTCGGCCTGGTGGCCATTCCCGTCAAGCTCTACTCGGCCGCCAACAGCTCCGCAGGCATCTCCTTCAACATGCTCCACGCCAAATGCGGGTCGCGGCTGAAGCAGCAGTACATCTGCCCGAAGGAAGACAACATCGTCGTCCCCCGCGAGGAGATGACGAAGGGCTACGAGTTCTCCAAGGACCAGTACGTCCTTTTTTCGCCCGAGGAATTGAAGGCGCTCGAAGAGGAATCGACGCAGACCGTCGACGTGACGGAGTTCGTCCCGATCACCGAGATCGACCCGGTGTATTACGACAAGGCGTACTACCTCGGCCCCGAGAAGGGCGGCGCGAAGGCGTACTGGCTCCTGTCGAAGGCGCTCCGGGAGACCGGGCGCGTCGCGCTCGCGAAGTACGCCGCCCGCGGCAAGCAGTACCTCGTGATGATCCGGCCGGTGGACGGCGGGCTCGTCATGCAGCAGCTGATGTATGCAGACGAGGTCCGGCCGATCTCGGAGGTCGAGCTCGGCGAGGAAGACGTGAAGGACTCGGAGTTGAAGCTCGCGACCATGCTCATCGAGCAGCGCGCGACCGACCGCTTCCACCCCGAGCAGTACGAGGACGAGGTCAAGAAGCGCATCCAGGGTCAGCTCCAGAAGAAGATCGAAACGGGCCAGGAGATCTCCTCGTCGCCCAAGCCCAAGACGGGCGAGGTGATCGACCTGATGGAGGCGCTGCGCCGCAGCCTCGCCGCGTCGCCGTCTGAAGGAAAGCGCAACAAGAACGCGCCCGGCGCCGCCGAGAGCCGCAAGCCTCCGAAGAAGGCCGCCCGGGTCGCCGAGAAGCCGGAAAAGAAGGCGGCGCGGAGATAGCCAGATCGCATTGGTGTCGGGAGTCGGGCCCGCTCGGCTCATGAGTTACAGCACCCCCGAAGTCGCGAAGATCCTCGGCCTCTCCGAAGCGCAGGTGCGTTCGTACGTCCGGTCCGGTTTCCTCGAGCCGGAGCGCCTCGCGGGGGGACGGCTCCAGTTCTCCTTCTCCGACCTCGTCTTTCTAAGGGCCGCCAAGGGGCTCGTCTCGGCGGGATTGCCTCCCCGGCGCGTCCGGCGCGCGCTCGGCCGCCTTCGCGAGCAGCTTCCGCCCGGACGGCGGCTTACGGGACTCCGGATCACCGCGCAGGGCGACGAAGTCCTCGCCGCCGACGGCGACGCGACGTGGCAGGCCGACACGGGTCAGACGCTGCTCGACTTCGGCGTGTCGGAGATCGCGGAGAAGGCCGCTCCTCTCGCGCTGCGGGCCTTCGGCGAAGCGAACCGCGAGCCGGACGAGATGACGGCGGAGGACTGGTTTGCCCTGGGATGCGATCTCGACGCCTCCGCGCCGGAGGAGGCGAAGCAGGCGTACGCGCGGACGATCGAGCTCGCGCCCGGCCACGGAGACGCTCACGTAAACCTCGGACGGCTGCTGCACGAATCGGGCGACCCCGCGGGGGCGGAGCCGCGTTACCGGCGCGCCCTCGCCCTCGAGCCGGGGAACGCGACGGCGGCGTTCAACCTCGCGGTCGCGCTCGAAGACCTCGGGCGCTCCCGCGAGGCTCTCGAAACCTATCGCCAGGCCGTCGCGCTCGATCCCGGGAGCGTCGACGCGCATTACAACGCGGCGCATCTCTGCATCCGGCTCGGAGAGACCGCCGCCGCGCTGCGGCATCTCCAGCAGTATCGCAAGCTGAGCCGCCGCTGAGCGCCGCACGCGGTTCCCGCTTGACCGCGGAGAGTGGCGCCCTTAGTCTGCCGGAAAAGAAAACATCCTTTCGAACGGAGGAACCATGCGGCTTCGACGGGCCCGCCTCTTTCTCGCGCTCTCGCTCCCGGCGTTTCTCGCCGCAGCCGCGCCAGCCGGGGCGCAAAGCTTCAACCTCCGCGACCTGTTAACCGACTTTGTCCGCAACGGCATTCTGCTCGCGCCTCCGACGGAGGGGCCGCCCCACACGGCGGATTTCGTCGAGGCCGATAATCGGCAGCTGCTGGCCCTCGAGCAGTTCAATACACAGATCGCGAACCAGCTCTCCTCCTTCCCCCTGGCCTCCTCCGGCGGAGGTTTTACCTACCGATTCGACCCGCAGCTCGGAGTTCTCACGCGCACGACGGGGAGCTTCGGAACCATCTATACCGAGCGGGCCGACACCATCGGGAAGGGAAGATTCAATCTCGGCCTGAACTTCAGTCACTCTGCCTTTACACGCATCGACAATCTCAATTTGCGCAACGGGGACTTGAATCTCGTCTTCACCCATGCGGACGACAACGGAGATGGCGGTCACATTCATTCGTTCTTCGAGGGGGACGTCATCACAGCCGAACTTCTCATGAAGATTGAAACGGATATCACCGCCTTCGTTTTGAACTACGGGGTCTCGGACCGCCTGGACATCGGAGTGGCCGTTCCGATTGTCCGAGTGAAACTCGAGACTCAGTCCACGGCGACAATCCAGCACCTCTCGACCTTCGATTTCCCACTCATTCACCGATTCCCCGGCGGGGGTAACTCGCAAACACTCCGGCAGAGTGGGAGCGCGAGTGGTGTCGGTGACGTTGCCCTGCGCGGCAAGCTGCAAATGGTGCGGGGAGGCTCAGGCGGTTTGGCCTTCGTCGCCGACGTCCGGCTGCCGACTGGCGACGAACAGGACCTCCTGGGCACGGGCACGACGCGGGCCAAAGGGTCGCTGATCGGGTCGCTCCACCTGGGAATTTTTTCTTCCCACCTCAACGCGGGATACACCTGGTCGACCAAGACGGGCGAGGCCCGGGTCCCCAACGAGATCTCCTACGCCGTGGGACTCGACCTGGCGGTAAATCCCCGCATGACCCTGGCTGCGGAGGTCCTGGGTCGAGACTTCCGCAAGACGTCCAGGGTCCGCGTTGTGAATACGGTTTACACGGCCAACACGAACAGCAACGAGAACCCGCCTACGATCAGGGAGGCGACATTTCCGACTCTGACAATCGAGAATGTCCAGGACTTAAATACCCTGATCGGCTCCGTGGGGCTGAAGTTCAATCCAGTCGGTAATCTGTTGCTGACAGTCAATGGTCTCTTCTCTCTGAACCGAGAGGGTCTGCAGAGCCGGTTCACGCCGCTGGTTGGAATCGAGTACAGCTTCTAGGAGGAGAGTAGGGTCGATCTGGAGATCGGAGTTCGATCGCTGTCTTCATCCGATCAGCCGACCGAACTTGACTCCCGTTTGATCAGCCCCCGAGCCTGACGATCACCCATCCCTCTGCTCTCTTTTCGAGGTGGATGACGCGCTCACCGTTGAGCCGCTGCTCGCCACCGACGCGGGGTACGGCGGTGCGCTTCTCGTAACCGCGCACGACGGCGGAGGCGCCTCCGGGGGCGATCTCGATTTTCTGTATTTCAAACT
This sequence comes from Acidobacteriota bacterium, assembly GCA_030948185.1. Classification (GTDB taxonomy): domain Bacteria; phylum Acidobacteriota; class Thermoanaerobaculia; order UBA5066; family Gp7-AA6; genus JALYUA01. The sequence goes on along the minus strand of JALZAT010000047.1, from coordinate 31,483 downwards.
CGAGAATCTGTGAACGCAGGCTCTCGAACCCAGCCCGAACCCTATCGCGGTCGACCGACGGGAATGCGCGCGCGTACAGGTCCGCGTCGAGCGTGTTCTGCGCCTTCTCGTACTGGCGAATGGTCTCGCGGATCTTCTCCGCGTTGGGCGGGGTACTCCGAGTCGGTTCGGCGGGCGCGGTCGTTGGCAGGCGCGGTCTCTCGGCGGAAGCGGCGGCCGTCGCCGGGACACGCGTCGGCTCGGGGCGTGTCGGGAGCGGGATGGGCGTCGCTGCGGCCGACCGTGCCACGGTGAGCTGCGCGACTGCAGCCTCGGCGCTCGAGAACCTGGCCACGGACTTCTCAAACGCGGCCTGAGCTGCTGAGAACTTGCGCTGGGCCATAAGCCGATCGCCCTCGCCCTCGGCCCGGCGACCGAGCCCGTACGGGCCTGGCGCTCTTTCGGAGGCGCCGACGCGCTCCGCGTTGGCACGCGCCCGTGAGACGAGCCGACGCGCTTGCTCGGCGGCCACGCGGTCCGCTGCCGTTTCGACGGATGGAATGGCCCGCGGCGGCGTCGTGGGCTCCGGAGTGTTCGAGAGAGGCGTCGGAGGTGGCACCGTCGGCGGGGCGAGAGTGGGCCGAGTTTCGAGGTTTTCGGCTCGCGGCGCAGTCGTGGCAGCGAGAGCAGGCGCGATCGTCACGCGTGTCGAAGGACCTGATCGGCTAGGTTCCCACGGCCGCTTCAAGACCAGGCCGATCGCGACGAGAGTGATAACAGCGCTCACGACCCAGAGAATGGGTCGCTCGGCGCGCTGGGATTCGTCGGTGCCGGGAGCGATCGCCGTCTTCTGCGCTTCGCCGGCGCCATCCCAGACAGGCGTGAGCTGCGGGCGGGACTCGGTTGGGGTCTTAGCGGCAACGAACTGGCGGTCGAGGCGACTTTGCGCGCTTGGCGTGATCGTTGGCTCCTCAGCAGAGACCGGCGTCTGGCGGACCGTGGAGAGGATCTGCAACGTGTGCTCGAGCCCGGCGGTGCCGTATTTGTGCCGCAGCGCGACGATCTCCCGGTCGAATTCCTCCGCGGTCGGGTAGCGGTCCTCGCGTTTCTTCTCGAGGGCACGGAGAAGGATTCTTCGGACCTCAGGAGGTAATTTTCCCTCTGGGTCGGACTGCTCGAAGGGCAGTGGAGGGCTGAACAGGTGCGCCCGGAGCAGCTCGGCCGGAGTCACGCCGGCGAAGGGGCGAAAGTCCGTCATCAGCTCGTAGAGGACAACCCCCAGGCAGTAGAGGTCGCTGCGGCCGTCGAGCTTCTCGCCCGGCGGAAGGGCTCCGTACTGCTCCGGAGAAGCGTACTTCAACTTTCCGAGGAAAACCCCCGTTGATGTCAGATCGACCGACCGGTCGAGGGCTTTGGCGATGCCCAAGTCGATCAACTTCACCTGCGGGATCCCCTCCTCGTCCTGCGTGAGCATCAGGTTGTCGGGAGCGACGTCCCGATGGATCACGTTTCGCCGGTGGAGATACCCGAGGGCGAGAAGGGCCTGGTGGGCGATCTCGAGGGCCAACGGGAGCCTGGGAGGGCCCTTTGTTCCGCGCAGCTCGGCCAAGTTCACGCCATCGATGAACTCCATGACGAGGTAAGCGGTGCCATCGTCGTCCAAGGCAAAGTCGTGAATCGTGCCGACATTGGGGTGCTTCAGACGGGTCGCCATCTTGGCCTCTTCGACGAAGCGACTCTTCATTTCCGCGTCGGCTGTGATCGAGGGCCTCATCACCTTCACGACACGGATCTCGTCCAAGAGGCGGTGGCGGACCTTGTAGATCGTGCCCATGCCGCCTTCGCGGATCTTTCCCAGGATCTCGTACTTGCCTTCGATCAGGGTCCCGGGTTCCTGCAAGGGGAGCTCCTCCGCTTCTCCCGATTGTAGTCTGGAAGTTCTGTTCCCGTGGCACGCGGGCCGCGGGGCGTCGCCCGGAGCATGCCGTGACGGTGCGCGAGTCGACGTTCGACGTCATCATCGTTGGTGGCGGGCCCGCGGCTCTCCGCCGCGCTCATCCTCTGTCGTCGCGATCGCCGCGTGCTTCTTTGCGACGTGGGCAAGTCCCGCAATGCGGCTTCCCACGCGCTGCACGGGTTTCTCACCGCGACCGGACGCCGCCCGCGGAGTTTCTCCGCGTCGCCCGCGAGGAACTCGCGCCCTTTGGGATCGAGGTTGCCCTTCGCGAGGTGACCGACGCCGAGAGGATTCGGACGGGCTTCTCCGTGTCGCTCGGCGACGGAAGCCGCCTAGCTTGCCGCAAATCTTCTCCCCGCGACCGGCGTCGTCGATCAGCTGCCGGAGTTCGAGGGCGTGCGGGAGCGCTACGGCAAGAGCGTTTCCACTGCCCGTACTGCGACGGCTGGGAGCGACGGAGCCAATCGCTCGCCGCGTACGGCCCCGGGCGCGAGGCGCCGGGCTCGCGCTCGGCCTGCGCACCCGGAGCGATGACGTCGTGCTCCTAACGGACGAGAGAGGACGCCTCCTCCGGCGGGACCGGGAGCGCTTGGTGCGCGATGGCATCGCCGTCCGCACCGAGCCGGTCTTCGCCTCAAGGGGGAGGACGGGCGCCTCGAACGCGTCGTCTTCGAGCGCGGCGATCCCCTCGCGCGCAGCGCGCTCTTATTCCACTCAGGCGCGCACCAGCGATCGCTCGCCGAACGCCTCGGTTGCGAGTTCAGCCCCGCGGTGCCGTCCGCGCGAACCGTTTCGCGGGCACGTGTGTTCCCAACCTCGATGTCGCGTTGGACGCGCGCGACGACGTGCAGGTCGTTGTTGTGACGGCCAGCGGAGGGCGCGAAGGCGGGCTTCGCGATTTACGCGGCACTGCAGAAGGAGGGCTTAAGGTGGCGCCGCCTGCCCGGGTCGGCCCCCTCCCGGCGGGAGACGGGGTGAGGGGCGCGCCTGCCGTACAATTGAAACTTCATGGCGTCGACATCGGATCGGGAAGCGGCCTCCGCCGCCCGACCGTCTCGCGGGGCGCTTCTCGCCTCTCTTCGCCCCGCACAGTGGGTCAAGAATCTCGTCCTTCCGCTTCCCTTTCTCTTCGGCGGCGCCCTCTCGACGGCCAGAGGATGGTGGTTCGCCACCGCGGGGCTCCCCGTCTTTTGCGCCGTCACGAGCGCGATCTACCTGGTCAACGACGTCATGGACCGGGAGCGCGACCGCTCCCATCCGGTAAAGTGCCACCGGCCCCTTGCGACCGGCGCGCTGTCCGTCGGAACGGCGCTCGCCGCGGCCGGAGTCCTCGGGGCGGGCGGTCTCTTCGCCGCGTTCCTCCTCGACGGACGCTTCGGGGCGTGGACGGCCGTGTATGCCGCGCTCATGATCGCGTACAGCCTCTGGCTCAAACGCGTCCCGTTCCTCGAAGCGCTGATCGTGGCGGCGGGCCTTCCGTTGCGCGCGCTCGCCGGAGCGGCGCTCGCCGGCGTGGCGCCCTCGCCCTTCCTGATGGGCTGCGCGTACCTTCTCGCGCTCTTCCTCGTCGTCGGGAAGCGGCAGTGGGAACTCCAGAACGCCGGAGGAGCGTCGTCGTCTTCCGACCATCGGCCGGCGCTCGCCGCCTATGGCGTCGAGGGGCTCGACTTCCTCTTCGTCGTCACGGCGCTCTCGACGGTCGCCGCGTACACCGCCTACAGCGTCACCCCAGCGACGCGGGAAATGCACGGCGGCCACTCGTTCGCGTTGACGGTCCCCTTCGTGGTGCTGGGGATCGCGCGCTACGTGCGGCTGGTTTACCGCCGGGGCGGGGGAGGGAACCCGACCCAGGCGCTCCTGATCGACGACCCTTGGATTCTCATCATCGTGCTCGCCTGGGTCGTGACGGCGGGGTGGATTATTTACGGCACTCGCTTGTCATCCTGAGGAGCGGAGCGACGAAGGATCTGCCCTCTCGCTCGACCCGGGCACCACGGAGCCCTTCAGTCACGGAGCAGATCCTTCGCTTCGCTCAGGATGACAGCAAAAGGTCTACCGCTTCGCGTTCTTCTGGAACAGCGGCGCGTACTTGCCGTAGCCCTCTTCGACGAGCTTGTCCGCCGGGATGAAACGCATCGCCGCGGAGTTCATGCAGTAACGCACTCCGAGGGGGGGCGGGCCGTCGTTGAAGACGTGCCCGAGGTGCGAGTTGGCGTGCGTCGAGCGCACTTCCGCTCCAAGGAAGCCCATGAGGCGGTCGCTTCCGGACCGGACGTTCTCCTTCTCGAGGGGCCTCGTGAAGCTCGGCCAGCCCGTTCCCGAGTCGTACTTGTCGAGAGACGAGAAGAGGGGCTCGCCCGAGACGATGTCGACGTAGATCCCGGGGCGCTTGTTGTCCCAGTGGTCGTTGGAAAAGGCGCGCTCCGTTCCGGCGCGCTGCGTCACGTCGTACTGGAGCGGCGTGAGCTTCGCCTTGAGCTCCGCGTCCGGAGGCTTCTGAAAGGTTCCCGTCCATCCCCTGGCCGGCGTCTGGGCGGCGGCAGCCGCGGCGATCACGGTGAGAGCGATTGTCGCGAGCGTGGTCTTCAATGTGCACCTCCGCCGGGCTGGCCCCAGAGCTCCTTCAGGCGCGCGTCGCGTCCGCAGCCGGCCCGGTACGTCTTGTAGCGAACGGGACTCTTCTTGTAGAAGTCCTGGTGATACTCCTCGGCCGGATAGAACGTCGATGCCGGCACGATTTGCGTGACGATCTTCCCCTTGAAACGCGGCTCCTCTTCGAGCTTGCGCTTCGAGGCCTCCGCCGCGGCGCGCTGCGCGGCGCTCGAGTAGAAGATCGCGGAACGGTACTGGTTCCCGTGGTCGCAGAACTGCCCGTTCGCCTGGAGCGGGTCGACGTTGCGCCAGAAGATCTCCAGGAGCTTCTCGTAGGAGATCCTCGCGGGGTCGAACGTCACCTCGACGGATTCCGCGTGGCCCGTCTCCCCGGCAGAGACCTCCTCGTAGGTCGGGTTCTTCTTCTGCCCGCCCGTGTAGCCGGAGACGACGGAAATGACGCCGGGCACGCCCTCGAAAGCCGTCTCTTCGCACCAGAAGCAGCCGCCTGCGAAGACGGCCTTACCGGTCGCGGGGGCGGCCGTGAGGGTCGAGGAAGCGAAGAGGGCCGCGAAGAAGAGGATCAGGGCCGATAGGGGCCTGCAGTTCGATGTCGATCTCAAGGAAGAGCCTCCTAGTGGGCAGGGGAAAAAACCCCCGCCGCTTTGCTTTGATTCCCCGCGCTTTGAGCGGCCTCGCGCTGCAGGAACTACGGCATTCCGGGGGAGTCGGATTCACGGCCCGGAGCGCGGCCGCCCCGTCTCCGGCCCCGGATCACTTCGCCGTAAGGAGAAAGTGCGCGCGCCGGTTCTGCCGGTAGCATTCCTCGTTGTCGTCCGTGCAGTACGGCCGCTGCCGTCCATACGAAACCGTCTTGCAACGGGACTCCTCGATGCCGAGGGCCGAGAGGTACTCCTTGGCAGCGTTCGCGCGCCGGTCGCCGAGCGACATGTTGTATTCGTCGGTGCCGCGCTCGTCGCAGTGCCCCTCGATGAGCACCTTCGCCGTGGGATGGCTTTTCAGCCACTCGGCGTCCCTGGCGAGCGCCGCCCGCGCGTCCTCACGGAGCGATGCTGCGTCGTAGTCGTAGAAGGCGTCCCCGAGGGGTCCTCGAAAATGGTCAGCGATCAAGCCCCCATCCGGCGATCCGACGTCCGTCGGGGCGGCGGAGGGCGAGGTGACCTCCGTGGTCGCGAGCGGCGCCGGACGGGAGGCGTCGGCGTTCTTCGGAGCTTTCGCTTTGCAGGCCGAAGTGAGCGCGAACACGAGGGCGAAGGAGAGCGCGTGGATCGAAATCAGGCGGGCGCGTTTCATCTGGACTGTCCTCCCTATACAGTCCACATATCGTAGCACGATGTGTAGAATGGCGGAATGGCGCGGAGAGCCGGCGGAGACCCGGCCGACGAGGACTACCGCTCGCTGGCGGAGTGGCGCTACGCGATCCGGCGCTTCCTCGCCGCATCCGAGGAAATCACTCGCTCCGCGGGCGTCTCGCCGACCCAGTACCAGCTGCTGCTTTTCATCCGGGGGAACGCCGGGCGGGCGCCCACAGTCGCCGACCTCGCGGAACGGCTCCAGATCCGACACCAGAGCGCCGTCGGCCTCATCGACCGGTGCGAGGCGGCCGGGTTCGTGCGGCGGCGGCGGGACGAGGCGAACCGGCGCAGGGTCTTCGTGACGATGACGCCCCGGGGAGCGGCTCTCCTGAAGAAGCTCGCGGCGGAGCATTTTGCGACGATCGAGAGGCTCGGGAGCTCCTTCGAGCCGCCCCTGCGATTGGGTTCGCGCCGGAAGACCGGAAGCGCCCCGTTCAGCGTCCGGCGGAAGCGTTCCTGAGGAGCTCCTCGAGCCGGCTCGTGTCTCCCCGCTTGCCGGCCGTTTCTCCCGCCCGGTCGTAAACCACGGCTCCCGTCCGGTCGAGGAAGGCCACCGTCGGGATCAACCCCGAATAGAGCCGCGAGACGAGCGCCTTCTGGTCGGCGGACGGATGCTCGAGGTCGACGACGAGAAATCGCGTCGAGTCCTTCACCTTCCCGTACAGAGCGACGAAGCGCTCCGCCTCACGGTTGGTGTTCCAGCAGTGGGCCGTTCCGAAGAAGATCGCCGTCGGCCGGTCCGAGGCGATTCGCCCGTCGGCCAGCTCGGCTCCGCGGATCGGGAAGTTGCTCGAGGAGTCGTCTGTGAAGGAGAGAGCGGGCGCGAGCGTCAGGTCCCGCGCGCCGCCGGTACCCGCGGGAGCGACGGCGAAGGGGGGCTTGCCGCGGTCGCCGTCCTTGCCGAGCAGAACCGCGCCTCCGAGTATCCATGCCGCGGCGACGAGCTTGTGAGCGGATCGCATGGCTCACAGCCCGTCGTACCGGGAGTAGCCGCGCTCGCTCCAGTAGTCGGGCGGCTCCTCCGCGGTGTACGCGATCGACGTGATCGCCTTGATGTTCTTCAAGCCGAGCTTCATCGGGGCGACGAGGCGCAGCGGAGCTCCGTGCTCGAGCGGGAGAGGTTTGCCAGAGAAGTGCGTCGCGAGGAGGCTCTGCCTGTGCCGCGCGGTCGCGAGGTCGATCGAGACGTAGTACGGGTCCGGATTCCCGGAGCCGTCGAGATTCACGGCGGACTCGATCTTCGCCCACCGGGCGCCGGGCGCGGGGGGGTACGCCTTCAGGAGGTCGCCGAAGGGGAAACCGCCCCACCACGCGACGGCGCTCCAGCCCTCGACGCAGCAGATCCGCGTGACCTGGTCGCGGCGGGCAAAACGCGAGAGGAGGTCCGCGATCGCGAGCGTCTCGTTCGTTCCCGACGCGAGGCCGGCGAGCTCGAGCCTCCAGGCGGGGAGGTAGCCGGGGCCGGGCGTCTTTCCGTTGTAGTTGTTGCGGAGGGGAGTCGTCTGCGAGCGTAAGTACGTGCGAACGGTCCGGGTGGGCGAGTAGAGCGCTTCGGCGACGTCGTCGTCGAAGGTGAGTGCGCGATCGAGGAATTTCTCGCGCCGTTCCGGGGTGGCGCCGAGCCGGGCCTCGAGCGAGTCGATCCGCTCCCGCAACGACTCGGTCAAGTGCTGCTGCTTGGTGTCATCGGGGAGGAGCCACCAGAGCCCGCCCGCGGCGGCCAGCGCTCCCGCGCCGAACAGGAGGAAGTCGCGGCGGCTTCGCGCCCGCGCGGTCGCCGCGGGGATCTCGACCGGCGCCTCTTCGGGCTCGCGGATCCGGTCCGCGAGCGAGCGGCGGCGGGCCGCCTTCCGATCTTTCTCAGTCCCGGCCATGGGGCCCTCCGATGCGCTCCGACCAGCCCGTGATCATCGAGCGGAAGGTGTCCCAGCCGTCGGCGATCACGAGGACGACGTGGGGAACGATGAACGCGGCGAAGGCGGCCATCACGGCAAAGTGGACGATGCGCGCTCCGTTGTAGTTCACGAAGAGGCGCTCGAGCCAGGGAAGGGCCGCCGGCTTGTGCATCGCCCAGCCGCTCGCGACGGCGAGCAGGCCGAGGACCGGCATCGAAAAGTAGGCGCCGCGCTGGAGGGCGTTGTACTTCGAGCGCGCCGGAGGGTGGGGCCACGGGCGGCGGAGGATCTTTGCCGGAATCACCCCCGCGTAGTAGCGCATCATCCGCAGCGCGTCGGCGGGATCGGAGGCCCGCGGCAGGAGAGCGCGGTACCCGCCTCCGGCGGCGAGGCCGATGACGTAGAGCAGCCCGTTGGCCATGAAGAGGTACGCGAACAGCCAGTGGAGGCGGAGCGCCTGCGCGAGGCGGAAAATCCCGATGCCGAAATGGTCGTAGACCCATGCTGCCGGATTGCCCTTCCCGACCAGGGCGGGGGCGTGGCGGGCGACCCAGATGCCGATGTCCGAGAGGTACTCCCCGCTGTTCGATCCGGCGATCGGGGCGTGCGTGAAGACGGGAGACGCCCAGTAGATCGACAGCCCGCTCGCGATCAGGGCGAGCAGGATTGGCACGTTCAGCCAGTGAGAGAGGCGAACGAGGGCGTGGTGCTTGGGGACGACTTTCCGGACTTCCTGGATCTTCGCGGCGGCGGCGCGCGGTGAGACGGCGGCAGGAGCGGTCATGGGGCAGTCTTCCTTTCCGCCATTCTGGCGCGTTTGCGTCCGGCGGCAAGGTCCTCGAGGCATCGAACGACCAGCGCCGTCCAGCCGGTCTGGTGGCTCGCGCCGACACCCCGTCCCGTGTCGCCGTGGAAGTACTCGTGAAAGAGGAGGAGCTCGCGCCAGTTCGGGTCTTCGGCGAAGCGCGCGTCGCCCCCGTGGCATGGCCGCGCGCCTTTCTCGTCCGGCAGAAAGAGGCCGGCCAACCTCCGGGAGATCTCGTGCGATACCTCCAGGAGGTTCATGAGCACGCCCGAACCGGTGGGGCATTCGACGCGCAGGTCGTCGCTGTAAAAGTGGTGGTACCGCTGCAGCGCCTCGACGAGGAGGTAGTTGACGGGGAACCACACGGGCCCCCGCCAGTTCGAGTTGCCGCCGAAGAGCCCGGTCGTCGACTCGCCCGGGTCGTAGGCGACTCGGTACTCCTCGTTCCCGACGCTGAACGTGTACGGAGAATCGCGGTGGACGCGCGAGAGCGCTCGTACGCCGTGCGGCGAGAGGAATTCATTCTCGTCGAGGAGATACCGGAGCACCCGTTCGAGGCGCTCGCGGGACGGGATCGCGAGGAGCCGGTGCGAGTCCCCGTCCTCGCCTCCCGAGCTCATGTAGGAGATGTTCTTCGCGAGGTCCTGCCGGTTCTCGAGAAACCAGTTCATTCGGCTCCGGAAGCCGGGGAGCCTCGCGATGACCTCCTCCTCGAGGATCTCCACCGCGAAGAGCGGGATGAGCCCCACGATCGAGCGCAGCTTCAAGGGAATCGAGTGGCCGTCCACGTGGAGCTGGTCGTAATAGAAGCCGTGCTCTTCGTCCCAGAGCCCCATGCCCCCCAGGCTGTTCATCGCGTCTGTGATCGCCACGAAGTGCTCGAAGAACTTGGAGGCGACGTCCTCGTAGGCGGGGTCCTCGCTCGCGAGCTCCAAGGCCATCGAGAGCATGGTCGAGCAGAAGAACGCCATCCACGCCGTGCCGTCCGCCTGCTCGAGATTGCCGCCCGTCGGCAGCTCGGCGGAACGGTCGAAGACGCCGATGTTGTCGAGCCCCAGGAAGCCTCCCGCGAAGAGGTTGCGCCCTTCCGGGTCCTTCCGGTTGACCCACCAGGTGAAGTTCATGAGCAGCTTCTGGAACACGCGAGCCAAGAACACGCGGTCGCGGCCGCCGCGCGCTCCGGTGATCTTGTAGACGCGCCACGCGGCCCACGCGTGGACGGGCGGGTTCACGTCTCCGAACGCCCACTCGTACGCCGGGATCTGGCCGTTCGGGTGCGTGTACCACTCGCGCAGGAGCAGGATGAGCTGCTGTTTGGCGAAGTCCGGATCGACGCGCGCGAAGGGCACCATGTGGAAAGCGAGATCCCAGGCGGCGTACCAGGGGTACTCCCACTTGTCCGGCATGGAGAGCACGTCGCGGTTGTACAGGTGCGGCCACCCCGCGTTGCGGCCCGCGCGGCGTCGCGCGGGCGGGAGAGGCTGAGACGGGTCGCCCTCGAGCCAGTCCTTCACGGAGAAGTGGAAAAACTGCTTCGACCAGAGAAGTCCCGCGTAGGCCTGGCGGGCGACGCGATCCTCCTCGTGAGAGAGGCCGGGCGGAAGGCGGGATGCGTAGAACGCGTCCGCTTCGGCCTGCCTCTCGGAAAGAGTGCGTTCGAACTCCGGCCCGAAGGGTGGTCCAGCGGCGGAGCCCGCGCCCGCGGCAGAGAGCCGCAGCCGCACGACGGTTTCCCCGCCCCCGGAGACCGTGAGCTTGTATCGGGCCGCCGCCTTCGTCCCCGTCCGGTGCGGGCTCACGGCGCCCGCGCGGCCGTGCACGACGAGCTCGTGGAACGCGTCCTTCACCCAAGGCGAGGTGTTGGGAGCGCCGAAGAGGCGCTCGACGTTCGTTTCGTTGTCGGTGAAGAGGAGCTCGGGCGTCCCCGTCCCGGCGGCAGGCTCCGCGTAGAGGTGAAACCGGCCGAGGTCTTCGTGGTGCGCGACGAGCGCGCCCGGCCCGTCCTCCGCGATGCGGGGCCTGGGCCAGTAACCCTCTCCCGTACGGCCCCACGACCAGGTGTTGCGGAACCAGAGCGTCGGGAGTAGCTCGAGAGACGCAACGTCCGGCCCCCGATTCGCCACGGTGATCTTCACGAGGATGTCGTCAGGCCCCGCTTTCGCGTACTCGGCGAAAACGTCGAAATAGCGGTCGCCGTCGAAGACGCCCGTGTCGGCGAGCTCGAACTCCGGGTCCGCCTTGCCCCGCCTCCGGTTTTCCTCGACGAGGCGTGCGTACGGGAACTCGGCCTGCGGGTACTTGTAGAGCGCGCGCATGTACGAATGTGTCGGCGTCGAGTCGAGGTAGAAGTAGCTCTCCTTCACATCCTCGCCGTGGTTGCCTTCGGGGCCGCTCAACCCGAAGAGGCGCTCCTTCAGAATCGGGTCGCGCCCGTTCCAGAGCGCCAGCGCGAAGCAGAGCCGACCCTCGCGGTCACTCAACCCGAGCAGCCCGTCCTCTCCCCACCGGTAAGTCCGGCTCCGCGCGTGGTCGTGTGGAAAGTAGTCCCACGCGGTTCCGAACTCCGAGTAGTCCTCCCTCACGGTGCCCCACTGGCGCTCGGACAGGTACGGCCCCCAGCGTTTCCAGTTCCTGCGGCGCGAGGAGTCGTCTTCGAGGCGGTTCACCTCCGGCCAGGCGCCGCCCATCGCGGAGGGATTGTGGGAAGACATGCGGCCTCGATTCCTGTCGTTTACAGCGCCGGCGCGTGCGCGGAAGATCTCGCCCCTGGCGTTCGGGGCCGTCATGAACCGGTACGGACGGCGGAGAACGCCGCCACGGCGGTGTCGTGCACGGGTGTATCGACCCCGAGCACCCGCCCGAACCGGGCGATGGCTCCGGAGAGGACGTCGAGCTCGTTGGGCCCGCCCCGTTCCAGATCGAGAAGGAAGCTCGGCTTCAGTCCGCCGGCGAGATCCAGGATGCGAGGCAGGACGCGCCCTTCCTCTCCCTCGGGAAGGGCGACTCCGCGGCGACGGGCGATCGCTGCCGTCTCCCCGAGCGCGCGCTCCAGGAGGAGCTTTCCGTAGAGAGCCTCGCGGACGGGTCCGATGGGAGCGCGGGAGAGACCGCACGCGGCGGCGATCGTCGAGAGAAACAGGAACTTTCGCCAGAGGTCCACGCCGATGTCGGCGGAGACCTTTGCGTCGGCGCCGGTCTCCCGAAGGGCGGCGGCGATCCGCTCGCCGCGCTCGGACGGACCGCCTCGGGGTTCCCCCAGGACGATGCTGCGGAAGTCGCTGCGCCTCGTGACGACGCCGGCGCCGGTCTTCTCGACGCTGATGACGGCCAGGGCGGGAAGGATCCGGCCAGGGGGCACGCCCGCCGACTCCAGCTCGTCGAACGCCGTGACCCCGTTCAAGAGCGGGAGAGCGAGCGCGCCCTCCTCCGCGAGCACCCGCACCAGCCCCGACACCTCGGGCAGCGAGTAGCTCTTGACGGAGACGATCGCGACGTCGGCGGGACCGAGCTTGCCGGGATCGTCCGTGGCGAACGGCCGGGCGGTCCACGTCTCTCCCGGCTCGCGCACCTCGAGGCCGCGCGATCGAATCGCCTCGAGGTGCTCGCCGCGGGCGAGAAGACGGACGTCGTGCCCGGCGCGCGCGAGTCCGGCGCCGAAGTAGCCGCCGATCCCCCCCGCGCCGACGATCGCGAACCGCATCGATCCTCCTCCGGTGAGCTCCGGGCGAATGGTACTTCGCGAAATCGGCTCCGCAGGGGATTTCATTCCGAGCGGAGGCCTAGAATCGAAAGCGCTTGTTCCGCAGTCGACAGATCGCCGGCCGCCCGCACCTGGCCGGTGCCGCCATTCTCGGTGTGTTCGTGGGCTTCGCCGCGGCGGAGGAGGCCCCGCGGCTGCGATCCGCCGTCCGCGCCGCGCCGAAGATCGGTGATATCCGGATCGACGGCGTCCTCGACGAGCCCGCCTGGAGCGCGGCGGGAGTGATCCCCGACCTGCTCCAGCAGGCTCCGCGGCCGGGAGAACCGACGCCCTACCGGACGGAGGTGCGAATCCTCGCAGACCCGGGGGCGATCTACGTCGCCATCACCTGCGCGGACCCGGAGCCCGGCCGGATCGCCGTGCACACGCTGCAGCGCGACGGCGACATGACCGGCGACGACTCGGTGGCCCTGGTTTTCGACACCTTCAAGGATCGGAGGGCGTACCTGTTTCGCGTAAACGCGCCGCGGGAGCCCGCAGCGACGGGTTGGTCTCCGGCCCAGGGGAGATCTCACCCCGGGTCGTGATCCCCGCCGGCGCCTACCACTTCAACCGCTTCCGCATCGACCTGCAATCCGCCGATCACCGGCCCTGGCGCGTGGGGACGACGTCGTGGCTCGGGGATTTCTACACGGGTCACCTCACGCAATTTTCGGCGTTCGCGAACTGGACGAGCCCGCGCGGCGGCTTCTCCGCGGAGCTCTCGGCCGAGAACGACTTCGGCTACCTGCCCCAGGGCAACTTCATCGAGCGCCTCTGGCAGGTCAAGACCGTGGTGGCGTTCTCTCCCGACCTCGCGCTCGCGAGCTACGTCCAGTACGACTCCGGTTCCCGAAACGTCGGCCTGAACGCCCGACTGCGGTGGACCGTCAAGCCGGGAAACGACGTCTTCCTCGTCTGGAACCGGGGCTGGCTCTCGCCGGCGGAGCGCAACTTCTCCTTCGGTCTCGAGAAACAGTCCGACCAGCTCGTCGTCAAGGCGCGCTGGACCCTCCGGCCCTAGCGGCTCTGTCGACAGGGGTTGACGAGGAGTACGAAGGGGATCTACCCGAGCAGGGCATGGAGGAGCCCCACCGCGCCGCCGGCCAGAACCACCCAGATTGCATCGACATCGAAGAAGTGGAGAGCCGCGAACGCCGCCGCGGTCAGAGCGAGCGCAAACCAGTCGGGCGCGTGGCCCCATCCCCCCGGCAGGAGAACCGCAACCGCGAAGACCACCGCGAGGTTGAGGATGACGCCGACGACGGCGGCCGTGATGCCCGAGAGCGCCGCCGTCAGACTTCGGTTGCTTCGAAGGCTCTCGACGTAGGGCGCGCCCAGGAAGACGTAGAAGAAGCAGGGGAGGAAAGTCACGTAGGTCGTCACCAGCGCGCCGAGCGAAGCGCTGCCGAGCCGGCTCATGCCCTCGGGGCGGTTCCAGCCCGACATGAACCCGATGAACTCGAGCACCATGATGAGAGGGCCGGGAGTGGTCTCCGCCAGCGCCAGGCCGTCGATCGCCTGCGCGTGGGAGATCCAGTGGTACGTCGCGACGGCGGCCTGTGTGACGTAGGAGAGCACGGCGTAAGCGCCACCGAAGGTCACGAACGCGGCCTGGGTGAAGAACTCGTACTGGGCGACGTGCAGGCCGGACCAGCCGCGCCAGAGACCGAGCACGACGAGCGGCCCGGCCCACATCAGCAGACCCACCGAGGCAATCCGCGCGAACCGGGTCCACGATCCGCGCGCCTTCTCGACCCGATCCCGGCTCTGCTCGGAGGCGAGGTCGAGATCTCCGGCGTGCTCGAGGACCGGGGAGACGGGACGGAGCCGGCCCGGCCAGATCTTCCCCGCCAGGAAGCCGAGGATCCCCGCGCCCGCCACGATGGCGGGAAAAGAAACGTGCAGGAAATAGATTCCGACGAATGCGGCCGCCGCGAGGGCGACGAGGGCCCGCGGTTTCAGCGCCCGAGACCCGACTCGCAGGAGAGCCGCGAGCACCAGCGCGACGACCGCGGGCTTCAGGCCCGCGAAGATGCCGGCGATCAGCGGCAGACTCCCGTACGCCGCGTAGATCCACGAGAGGCCCCAGAGAATGAAGACGGATGGAATCACGAAGAACGCTCCGGCGACGACGCCTCCCAGAGTGCCGTGCAGAAGCCACCCGATGTAGATCGCGAGCTGCTGCGCTTCGGGTCCGGGAAGGAGCATGCAGTAGCTCAGGGCGTGGAGAAAACTTCCCTGCGAGATCCATTTCTTCCGATCGACGAGATCGCGCTGCATGATCGCGATCTGCCCGGCCGGACCGCCGAAGCTGATGAACCCGAGCTTCACCCAGTAACGAAAGGCCTCCCGAAAACCGACGCGGGCGGCGCTCCTTTCGCCGGAGGACGGCGAGCTCATGCGGCGCGGCCCGCCATAGTCAGCGCGGTTCGATCGTGAGGTCGTCGAACTGGATGACGGAGTCGGCCTTCGTCCAGAGACCGACGCGTCCCGCGTTCTGGAAGGTCCGGTCCCGCGCGTCGAGGACCTTCTGACCGTCGAACAAGACGACGAAGTGGTCCCCGGCCGCTTCGAGCTTGACGGTGTGCCACGCATTCGTCGCGACTTTGACCTCGTGATTCTGGAAAGGGCGCCGGCTCCCGTCCACGACGTGGTAGATCGTGCAGTTGTCCTCGTCGGCGTTGCAGCGGGTGATGTAGTAGTTGTCGGCGTTCCGATAGCGCCAGCCCAGTCCGAAGCCCTGGTCGACGCGGCCCGAAACCGGCCTGGCGCGCACCGACAACGTCACGTCGCCGCAGTTGCCCTCCTTGACGACCGCGAGCGGGAAGCGATACTCGGTCGGGTCCGCGCTCTCCTGGACGAGCACGTGGTTGGCTGGCTTCGACGCGTCCGCGCGGACCACCCACCTGCTTTCGGCGCCCGGGCCCCTGCGTGCGAACTCGAAGCCGGCCGGCGGGCTCCCGACGGCGTCGCCGTCGAAGGTCACCGTTTTCGCACCGCCCGGAGCCTGCTGGCTCCCGGCGGGCGAGACGATCGCGAGGGCCAGCGCGATCGACGTCCAGAGATGCCGGTGTGTCGTGATCTTTCAATCGCCTTTCCGGTCGTAGCGGGGCGCGGCGCGGCGCGGCTCGCGCTCAGCCCGAATCGAGCCCTTCGGCAACGGTCCGGGTTCCGGCCGCGTTCTCGAGCAGCGTCACTTCGTTGCGACGTTCGCGAGGGCGGCCTTGATTCCTGCGGCGATCTTCTCCGGCGCGTCGACTCCCCAGAAATGCAGAAAGAAGAGACGCGGCGTTTCCTTCAGCATGTGGGAGTGGAGGGCGGTCGCGTCGATGCCGTGCGCGTGGAGCGCGCGGATGACCGGGTTGACCTCGTCCGCGATGAGCACGAAGTCGCCCGTGGTGGCCACCTTCGCGCCGACGGTCTCGAAATTGACGGCGATCGCCATTCCCATCGACGGCGGGACTTCCATGCCGGAATCGGTGATCGCCTCGGCGCGAGGAATCGAGAGCTGCAGGACGCGGCCGGCCATGTTGCCCCTTCGCCCCACGACGTCCTGGACGGTCTGGAACGTCTTCTCCTGTTCCGGGGTCGGCTTGGCCGGCGCCGACCCGGAGAGCGGCGTCGCGGTCTGTCCAAGAGCGGTCTTGAGGGTCTGAGCGATCGCGGCGGGCTCTCCCTTGCCGTGGAAATGAACGTACACAGCGCGCGGCGTTTCGCCGATCAGGTGGTTGTGGATGGCGAGGATCTCGAAGCCGCCCTTCTCGAGGGCGCGCACCACGGGCGCGACCTCGGATCCGAGCAGCACGAGATCGCCCATCGCATGGGCGTCTCCGCCCTCCATCTTCGTAAAGCCGGCCCACGAGCCCAGGGCGAGCGCCGGCTCGATCGGGACGCCGGCGATCGAGACCTTGAGATCCGTGCGCGGCCAGGAAAACTTGTGGACGTTCCCGGGCTGGTCTTTTCCGGTTTGACCGAAGACCTTGTCGACCGCGTTCCATCCGCCGTCGGGCGGGGGCGCGGCGATGGAGATGGATGAACACAGAAGCGCCCCGAAGCCTGCGGCGAGCAATTTTCGATTCATGGGATCCCTCCTTCGAACTTTTCCATGCTTGATCGGGATCGACTCCTTGGAGCTTGTCGGGCGGAGCCCCCGCCGCCGGCCTACCGGCCCGGCCCTTCGCGGAAGGCCAGCAGCCGGCCCTTCTTCGGATCGCAAACGTACGCCGTCCCGTTGGGAGCCGCCGCGACGCAGTGACCGCCTTCCGCCGTCGGGACGACGCGGCGCAGCGAGAGCATCCCTTCGGGGGAAACGTCGAAAATCGCCATGTTCGCGCTCTTCCCGCCCGGCAGGTACAGCCGCCGCGACGCCGGGTCGTAGTCGATGATGTCGACTCCGTCTCCCGAGGAGGCGCTCGAGACTTGATGCCCGTCCGTCACGGAGAGCACCGTCGCCTTGCCTTCCGCGCATCCGGCGAAGAGGAGTCCCCGGGCTTCATCGAGGGCGATGCCCCTCGATCCCTTGCAACCGTTCTTCCAGGTCGCGGCGATCTTGCGGCCGGCGATGTCGATCGCGACCGTTTCTCCCTCCCAGAGGTGCGCGTAGGCCCGGACGCGCTTCGAGTCGATGACGAGCGATTCGGGCCCTCCCTTGACCGCGATGAATCCGACGGAAACCGCCTTTGGGGCGGCTTCGCTGCCGAGCCGGAAGACCTCGATGCGATCCTTGTCGGGCGACGTCACCCAGAGCTCTCGCGTGGCGGGCACGTAGCGCACGTAGTCCGGGGGACCGCCGAGCCTCGTCCTGGAGACGATCTTGCGGCTCTTCGAGTCGAGAACGACGAGATCTCCGCTCGTGCGATCCGTCGCGAAGAGAAGGCCCGCCCCCTCGTCCGCGGAAGTGACTCCCTGACCGTGCCCGCCGCCATAGGTCGCCGCTTCGGAAAAGCCGGAGATCGAGGTGACCGTTCCACCGGCCGGATCGACGAGGTCGAGGAAACCGCTGCGGCCCGCCGGAACGAGCACGACGCCGAGCGAAGGCGCGAAGCGCAGGTCGTCGAAGCCGATTCCCGCCGCCCCGCCGGGAAGGCTGACGGGCTTAACGGCCGCGGGCTCCGATGCGGGCGCCTGGGAACCCGACAGGCACATCGACGCAGCCAACCCTATCGCCGCGGCCAGACGAGACGAATTCCGGAATTTCATGGCCCCTTCCCTTCTCGTTCCGACCCTTCGGAGGGGGCGCACGCGAGCGGCGCCCGTGTTCCCGTCACATATACCGACTGCTATACGAGTATGTCAAACGAGAGAAAAGTCGCATTTCGATATGCTCACAGGGATATATCGGGGAGATGACTTGAAATTTTCACGTCGGTTTTCATGGTCGATCCTCTGGATCGCGGGACTCGCGCTCGCGTCGCCGGTGACGCAGGCTCTCGGTGCAGCCGAAAAGAGCGCGCCCGTCACGGTTCTCTACGCCGGGTCCCTCGGGGGACTGATGGAGAAATCCGTCGGCCCGGAGTTCGAGAAGAGCTCGGGATATCCGTTTCAGGGCGAGGGGAACGGGTCGGTCGCGGCCGCCCGGATGATCAAGGACGGCCTTCGCACGCCCGACGCGTTCATCAGCGCGGACGCTGCCGTCAACTCGAAGATTCTGATGGGAGCGGAGAACAGGAATCTCGTCGACTGGTACGCCACGTTCGCGTCGAGCGGTCTCGTCCTCGGCTACAACCCGAAGAGCCGATTCAAGGATCTGTTCGACCAGTCGAAAGCGGGCAAGCTGCCCTGGTACGAAGTCGTCGCGAAGCCCGGGTTCCGGTTCGGGCGAACGGATCCGAACCTGGATCCCAAGGGGTACCGCACGCTCTTCCTGTTCGAACTCGCGGAGCGGCATTACGCGAGGCCGGGGCTCGCGGCGCTCCTCGGGGATCCCGCCAACCCGGCTCAGATCTTTCCCGAGCCGGAGCTCCTCGTCCGGCTCGAGTCGGGGCAGCTCGACGCCGCGGTCTTCTATCGCCACGAAGTGATCGCGCACGCGCTTCCCTTTCTCGAGCTTCCCGACGAGATCAACCAGAGCAACCCGCGCTTTGCCGCGCTCTACGCGGATCGAAGCTTCACGAACGGCAAGGGTGTGACGACGTCGGGCGTTGCGATCGTCTTCACGATCACGATCCCGTCGACTTCCCGCAACGTTCCCGGAGCCGTCGCATTCCTTCGCTTCATCCTGTCCGGACCGGGGGGCGAGATCATCGGCAGGTCCGGACTCCGGCCCATCCCGCTAAAATGGGAAGGCGACATCTCGAAGGTCGCCGCCGATCTTCGCCCTCTCCTCTCCGAAGGAAAAAAGGATTGATTCGTCGTCCCGGGATCACCCCTCTCCTCTTCGCGGCTCTCGGCGGGACGCTCCTGATCTATCTCGTCCTGCCCCTCGTCTACCTCCTCTTCCGGCTCGACTGGCGTCAAATTGGGCCGGTGCTCGCGGCTCCGCAGGCCGTCCGGGCGGTGGGAGTGTCGCTGCTCACCTCGACCGTCGCGACGGCAATGATGACGCTCCTCGGAGTTCCGCTCGGCTACCTCCTCGCGCGGGAGCGATTCCCGGGACGGACGCTCGTGACCGCGCTCGTCTTCGTTCCCATGGTCCTGCCGCCGCTCGTCGGAGGCATCCTTCTTCTCCTGCTCTGCGGTCCCTACGGGATGGTCGGCGCCCTTCTGGAGACGAGGGGAATCTCGCTCGTCAACAGCCTGACGGGGGTGATTCTGGCGCAGATCTTCGTGGCCGCCCCCTACGTGGTCGTCGCGGCCCTCTCGTCGTTCTCGAGCGTGGACCCGGAGCTCGAGAAGGCGGCGGCCACCCTCGGCGACTCGCGGTGGCGGAGCTTCCGGCGGATCGCGCTTCCGCTGGCCTGGCCGGGCATCGCCGCGGGAGTCACGCTGGCGTGGGTGCGAACCATCGGCGAGTTTGGAGCGACGCTGGTGGTCGCGTATCACCCGTACACGGTGCCGGTCTATCTCTGGGTGCAACTGGCGTCGGAAGGCTTGGGCGCGGCGCTTCCTCTCGCGCTCTGTCTGGTCGGGCTGGCCGCGGCCGCGATGGCCGGAGTCGCCCTTCTCGGCCGGCTCTCGATCTCCGGCTCCCGGTCGGCGCTGCCCGTCGAGACATGGAGGCGGTGACGCGCTCGCCGTCCCCGGAGACGTCGTCGTTGCTCTCCGTTGCCCTGCGGAAGCGGCTCTCCGCCGGCCGACCCGACGGCTTCCTGCTGGACGTCGGCTTCTCGGTCCCCCCCGGCATCACCATCGTCTTCGGTCCGTCCGGTTCGGGGAAGACCACCATGTTCCGGTGCATCTCCGGGCTGGTCCGGCCGGATTCGGGCCGGATCGCCGCGGGCGATCACGTTTTCTTCGACTCGGAAGCTCGGGTCGACGAGAGCGTGGGCCGGCGCTCGATCGGTTATCTCTTTCAGAGCCTCGCGCTCTTTCCGCACCTGAACGTCGAAGCCAACGTCCGGTACGGGCTCTCGAAGCTCGACGAGCGCGAGCGTTCTGAGCGCACGGAGGAAATTCTCGAATCGTTTCGGATCGCCCACCTGCGAACGAGGCTGCCGGGTGAGATCTCCGGCGGGGAGCGCCAGCGCGTCGCGCTCGCCCGGTCGCTGGTCCTGCGGCCCCGGGTCCTGCTTCTGGACGAGCCGCTGACCGCCCTCGACGCCCCCACGAAGTCCCGGATCATCGCGGACCTCCGCGTCTGGAACGACAGGCGGCGCGTTCCGATCCTGTACGCGACGCACAGCCACGCGGAGGTTTTCGCGCTGGGTGAACAGGCGATCGTCCTGGAAGCGGGGAAGATCCTCTCCTTCGGAACCCCGCAGGAGGTCCTCGTCGCCCCGGCACAGGAGACGCTCGCACAGCTCGCCGGGTTCGAAAACATCTTCGACGCCGTCGTTACGGAACGCCATGACGCTCTCGGCACGATGACCTGCCGCTTGAAAGACGGGCCCGTCGACCTGGAAGTTCCGCTCACGCGCCTCGCCGCCGGAGCGCCGGTGGGTGTCGCGATCCGTTCCGGCGACGTCCTCCTCGCGGCCGGTCCGCCCGGTCTCGTGTCGGCGCGAAACGTGATCGCCGGCCACATCCGGTCCGTCTCGCAATCGGGGGTTACGGTCGCCGTGGTCGTCGACTGCGGCGTGGACGTGCAGGCGACGGTCACTCCGGCCGCTCGCGACGCGATGCGCCTCGCGCCGGGGAGCGAGGTCTGGTTGATCATCAAGACCTATTCCTGTCATCTCGTCCGGTAGCCGCCCGGACCCGCCCGGATATCGTAGTCTCGTGGAACCGATGCCAGCCGCCGATCTCGCGGGTCCCGAACCCGACGCGGCGCGATCTCAGCGCGCGCTGATGACCCGAGGCCGGCGGGTCGAGATCGGGCGCATTCTCGTCGTGGGCGTGATCGCCTTCCTCTACTGGCGAGAGGTCGCTCCGCTTCCGATCCTGCTCGTCGGCGTCGCCCTCGGCCTGTATCCGCTCGTGAAGAAGGGCGTCCTCGATCTCGTCCGCGAGCGAAAGATCGGGACCGAGATCTTCGTGACGGTGGCCACGATCGTCGCGCTGCTGGGGCGCGAATACGTCGCCGCCGCCGTGTTGATGGACATCATCCTCTTCGCCGAGCTCGTCGCCGACATGAACACGGATCGGGCGCGCGCCTCGATCCAGGCGCTCATCGGGTCCGTTCCACGCGTTGCGGTCGTCCGCGCCGCCGGGTCGGAGCGCACCGTCCCCGTCGAGGAGTTGAAGCCGGGCGACGTCGTCCTCGTCCGCGCCGGCGAAAAGATTCCGGTGGACGGGACGATCGTCGGCGGACAGGGGAGCGTCAACGAGTCGTCCATCACCGGGGAGAGCCTGCCAATCGAAAAGGGCGTCGATTCGTCCGTTCTGGCGGGAACGGTCGTGGAGTCCGGTGCTCTGGACGTGCGGACCGAAAAGGTCGGCCAGGACACGATGTTCGCGCGGATCGTGGCACTCGTCGAGCACGCCGAGGAGGAGCAGGCACCGGTCCAGAAGCTCGCGGACAAAGTATCGGCCTGGCTCATTCCGGTCGTGTTCCTCTTCCTGCTGATCGTCTACTTCGCCACGCGCGACGTCCGAAAGATCGTGACGCTTCTCATTTTCACGTCGCCCGCCGAGCTGGGGCTCGCGACCCCGCTCGTCATGATCGCGGCGATCGCGCGGGCGGCGAGAAGCGGAATCCTCGTCAAGGGCGGCGTTTACCTCGAAACCCTCGCGAGGGCGGATGTGATGGTCTTCGACAAGACGGGCACCCTGACTTCGGGCCAGCCCGCCGTCGCCGCAATCCGCGTGCTCGACGCGTCCGCAACGGAGAGGGACGTGTTGACGCTCGCCGCCGCTGCGGACCGGCGTTCGGGCCACCCCCTTGCCAGGGCCGTCGTCGATCGCGCGCGCGCGGACAAGATCGACGTGCCGGAACCGGGGGATTTCGAGGCCATTCGCGGACGGGGGGTCCGAGCCACGGTCGGCGGCCGGAAAGTCCTCGTGGGCAATGAGGCGCTCCTCCGGGAGAACGGCGTGTCGTTTTCGCCTCCGGAGGAGGGATCCGGGCGCACGGCGGTCTACGTCGTGGCGGACGGTCGGGCGATCGGACGGATCGAGCTCGAAGATCCGATCCGCCCTGGTGCCCGGGAAGCCATCGCCCGTCTTCGGAAATCCGGCGTGAAACGGGTCGTCATGCTGACCGGAGACAACGCCGCCGTCGCCAGGCGGGTGGCGGGGGAGCTCGGCATCGACGAAGTGAAGGCAGGGCTCCTGCCCGAAGACAAGGTGCTCGCCATCGACGCCCTCGAGAAGGAGGGCCACCTCGTCGCCATGGTGGGAGACGGCGTCAACGACGCTCCCGCGCTGGCGCGGGCGCAGGTCGGGATCGCGATGGGCGCCCGGGGCACGCAGGCGGCGCTCGAGGCCGCGGACATCGCGTTGATGACCGACGACCTCTCGAAGATTCCTCTGGCGCGCGCGCTCGCCCGCCGCGCCTACCGCACCGTGCAGGAGAACATCTTCGTCGGTGTCGGCGTGGTGCACGTGCTCGGGATCACGGCGGCCCTTCTCGGATGGATCGGCCCCGTTCAGGCGGCCATGATCCACCTCGGGCCCGACATCCTCGTTTTCCTGAACTCGATCAAGCTGCTCCGCGTCAAGATCGCCTGATCTTCCGGCCGGCCCCCTCAAGGAGAGCAACCTCGCGGCGGACTTCCTTCGCGAAACCGCCGAGATCGCGGCGGCGGACGTTGCTCTGAACGCGTGCCGCGCTTCCCTGGATTGTCGAAACCGGGGGTGAACGCCGGGAATGCATTGAGCCCACGCGAGGCCGTTCGTCAATATGGAATGCGGGGAGACGTCGGCGTCACTCGATCGTCAGGACCGAATCATATCCTCCGAACGGCCCGGGCTCGCTTGCGTCGTGCGTCGGGTCCTGGATGTACTTCGTGTCGTCCACGAGGAGCTTGTAGCGGTACCGGCCGGGAGGCGGAGCGGCGATCTCGAGGCGCCACGTGCCGTCGTCGCCGCGGGAGAACTGCCCGCGCGAGGGATTCCAGCCGTTGAACTCTCCGGTCGCGGAGACCCGCCGGGCGGCTTCGTCGCGGTAGGTGAACAGCAGGCGCCCGTTCCGGACCCGCGGTGGCCCGTACGCGTCCTCGCCCGAAGATTCGATTTCGCCCTGGTCGGTCATCGCGAGGCGCTTGCTTCGCCGTCACGCACGGCGAGCACTTCTAGATCGAGCCGGAGCGCCTCCGCCACGGACCACGCCTGAAACGGGCAGCCCCGGGGGGCGTGCGGCGCGTCGCCGTCGGCGATCTCGGGGAGGTGTCCCAGGCCGGCATCGCTCATCCCGGCCAGAAGCGGCTCGAGAAAACGGGCGCGCGCCTCGCGTCGAACGGCCGGAGCGCCGCCGCGCACCCGGACCCATGCCTCCACGAACGGTCCCGCGAGCCATGGCCACACGGTCCCCTGATGGTACGCCCCATCGCGCTCGACGACACCTCCTTCATAGCGGCCGCGGTAGCGGGGATCCTCCGGGGCGAGGGTGCGCAGCCCCCGGGGCGTCCAGAGGGATCTCTCGACCGCGTCGACGACGGAGCGGCCTCGATCGATCGAGAGCACCGGGAAGGGAAGCCCTCCCACGGCGAAAATCTGATTGGGCCGGAAGGAGGAGTCCGCCGTGCCCGTACGATGATCCGGGTCGACGACGTCGTGGAGCGTTCCCGTCTCCGGGTTCCAAAACCGCGACACGAAGGCGTCGCCGGCCCGCCGCGCCGCCCCGGACCAACGGTCCGAGTACATGCTCCCAATGGTCAGTGCGTTGATCCACAGCGCCTGCACTTCCACGGGCTTGCCGATCCGCGGCGTGATCACGCGACCGCCGACCTTCGCGTCCATCCAGGTCAGCTGCACTCCCTCGACGCCGGCCGCGAGCAGCCCATCGTCGTCGGCGCGAATCCCGAATCGCGTCCCCGCGGAGTAATCGTCGAGGATCTGCTGCATCGCGTCGAGGAGCCGCCTGCCCTCGGCGCCTGGAACAGGGCGTTTTGCCTCGTGGCTCTTCTGCAGATACTCGTGAACGGCAACGGCGTACCAGAGCGACGCGTCGACCGAGTTGTATTCGGGCTCCTCGCCCCGATCGGGAAACCGGTTGGGGAGCATGCCCCGGGACACGGCTCCCGCCCAGCTTGCGAGGATCTCGCCCGCGTCCGAGAGCCGTCCCGTCGAGAGGCAGAGCCCACGCAGCGAGATGAAGGTGTCGCGGCCCCAGTCGGTGAACCACGGATACCCCGCGGCGACGGTCTTTCCGTCGCCGCGCGCGACGAGGTAGTCGTCCGCCGCGCGTTGAAGACGGGACGGGAACCGTTCGCGCCGCTCCCTCTCCCGGCGGGGGAGGGTTGGGGTGAGGGGCGTGGCCCTGTAGCTCCCGGAGACTGGCAGCTCGGCACGCAGATGCAAGACCGCCTCGCCCCCCGAGAGGTCGAACCGAAGGATCCCGGGCGAGGCGAGGTCTTCCATGAAGTCGAGCCCTCGGGCGCGTTCTTCGGCGTACAGAAATCCCCGGTACCACTCGGGATCGTGCCTGTATTCCCCGTTCGTTCGGACGGCGATTCCGGGAACTCCGGCGTAGGAGCGCCATACGCGCTCCCCGTCTTTCTCCTCCGGTTCGAACGCGAAGGAGGGATTCTCGTGGTGCAGCGCGTGGTAGTCGCGTCCGGACATCAGGAGACGGACCTCGAGCCATATGCCACTCCCACCCGCCCGAGCGCGCCAGGCGATCAACGTCGTGCCGTTTTCCCGATCGACGAAGATCTCCTGCTCGATCTCCGTTCCGTCCTCGAGCCGGAACGTCCAGCGCGGCCACGGGTCTGGCCGGAATTCCGTCACCCGGTCGACTCCGTCGGGATGGAGGACGCCGCCGCCGTCTCCTTCCACATACCGTTGCGAGGAGATCGCAAACCGCCCGGTCGGCGTCTCGACCCACGCCTCGAAGCCGTTGACAAGCACGAACCGGTCCGTCGGCGGACTCGCCGCGGCGAGGAGTAAGGCGTGGTAACGCCGCGTTCGCACGAGCGCGACCGTTCCGGATGCGAAGCCTCCGCGGCCGTCGGCCTCGAGCCACTCGGGCATTTTGCTAAACTACTTCATCTTCCCGTTCAAAGGTTCCGGCTGCATCTTCCCGTTCGAAGTCCCCGGCGTCGAAAATTTTCGCGAGAATTATGGCCACTGAAAAACAGCCGCGCCTCGGGGTCGCGTTCCTCGCCTACAACGAGCAGGAGCTCATCGCGAAAACGGTCGAAGAGGCCGTTTCGGCCCTATCCGCCGTGCCGGGACTCGACTGGCGCATCCTCGTCGTGGACGACGGGAGCCGGGATAAGACGGGGGAGATCGCGGACGACCTCGCCAAGAAAGACCCGCGGGTGCTCGTCTTCCACCACGACGGCAACAAGGGGTATGCCGTCGCGACGGAGACGGCGCTCCGCAACACGCCGGGAGAAGTCGTGATGGTCGTCGACGGCGACGGGCAGCACACGATGGCGGACGCGCCGGATTTCCTCGCGGCGATCGACGCCGGTGCCGACGTCGTGTTCGGCTGGAAAAAGAAGCGGCACGACCCGTTTGCGCGGCTGATCCTGTCGAAGGGCCTCAACACGCTGTCGGGCTGGCTCCTGGGCTCTCCGCTGCACGACATCAACGGCGGGTGCCGAGCCTTCCGCCGCGAGGTCGCGCGGCGCATCGAGATCCGGCACCGGATCAATTTCGTGGGCGACGAGATCTACGCGCGCTGCCGCATCGCGGGCTGGCGGGTGGCGGAGGTCGTCGTGCGGCACTTCCCCCGGGAAGCGGGGCAGAGCATTCACCGTCCCTGGAAGATGCTCGGGACGATCCGCCGTGTGATCCGGTATCTCCTGGATCTCCGCGGGGAGATGCGGAAGGCGGACCAGCTCCGCAACGTCGTCAAGAACGGGAGAACCTGAAGAGCTGCCGGCTGGCGGCTACTTGCTCCTGACCCGGATCTCCCGCACCTCCACGTGAGTCGGCTCCCTCTCGTCCGCGTCTCCGATCTCGATCCGGATTTTCGACGTGCGCACGGGAGCGGGCAGCGAGACGTCGATCGAAGCCTTCGGCGGGCGGTTCGGCACGGCCGCGTCGCCGACGGACTCTTTCCCGCTTCCCTCGACCTGTGCGCGAAGGCGGACGTGCGCGCGGTCCATCGATCCGAGCGTCACCGAGATCCCGGAGACGACCCTCGGCGCGGGGAACCCGATCTCGACGACGAACGGGTTCGCCTCGAGGCCGCGGAGCAGCGTGTCGGGCCGTCCGTCGAAGAGATCCGGGACGTTTCCCATGTCGCTTTGCGAGTGGCCGACCGTCCATGACTCACCCCCGACGGCGGCTGTCTTTTCCGTGAGCGCCGCACGCGCCTGGCGCTCCGCCTCGAAGATCTCCGCAGCGTCTTGCGAGTACCGGACCCGGACGAAGCGGAAGCCGGGCCGGCCGTCGGGGTAGGAAATCGTCCGGATCGGCTCCGGCACGACGAACTGCCGCCGGTTCCGGGCGGCCTCGTATTCGTCGGGGGTCATGACGAAGATCTCGTCCCCGGCGAGAGGGGTGATGCGCTGGCTCCATGCGTGGATGTCCGCGATCGCGACGCGGTGCTGCTCGTCGGGGGTGAGAAAGAACGAGACGAACTCGTGCGGGTTGTTCGCCCACGTCGAGGAGACGAGGATGCGTGATCCCGGGGAACGGGCGAGCTCTTCGGAGACCGCGCGGAACACCTGAGGCGCTCCCCACTGCATCCCATAGAGGCCGTACTCGCGGAACCACGTCGGTCCGTGCACGAGGGCTTCCCGCGTGAGGACCACGTTGCCTGCGGCGAGGGCGGACCCGCAGACCACCGCCGCGGGCAGAAGGGGCAACCGAATACGGGCGAGCCACTTCAGGAGCTGGTCGATTCCGATCGCCGCGAGCAGCGCCGCCGGAACGATCATTCCGAGCAGGCGCAGGATCTGCAGGTTGGCGGCCGCTCCGGAGAACGGAACTCCGAGCGGGGTCAAGAGAACGGCCCGGTGCAGCGGCGAGCGGAACTTCACGACGCAGACGCCGATCCCCAGAAGGATGAAGGGGAAGAGGTACGGCGGGAGGAAAGCCAACGAGTCCATCCGGTGCCGTTCCATCTCTCTCGCGTTCGGAAGGAACCAGTAGCGCGGGTCGAGGCCGGCCGCGTAGTTGCGGCCGAAGTGCGCGAGCTTTTCGGAAAGCGGGATCGGATGGATCCAGTAGGAGTCGAGCACCTGCAGCTGCTCCTGCACGACGCCGGGGTGCAGGCGCCGGTAGCGCAGGTACGGGATCGCGAGCACCACCGCGAGCAGCAGGGCCGCCGCGAGGATGCTCTTCTTCTGCGCGAGGTGCCAGGGAAAGTCGGAAAAGAGCAGGAGTGCTCCCATCACGAGCATGATGCCCTGGCCGGCCGTGTATGAGTAGAACGTGCACGCGCCGAAGAAGAGGGCAACGAGGAGCCACCGGGGGTTTCCGTTCCTGTAGACGAAGTAGGCCCAGAGGAAGCAGAAGAAGAACGACGCCATCATCGCGCTTTCGAACCCGAGCCGTGCGTGCACGAAGAAGAGCGGGGTGATGCCGACGAGAAGCGGCGCCGCCCACCAGAATCGATTCTTCATCTGGCGCAGCGCGAGCCCCGCTCCAGCCGCCCCGAGGATCGTCACCGCCACCGAGGTCCCGCGCACCGCGGCGACCGTCTTGCCGAAGAGAAGAGTGGGCAGCACGTTCGCGTAGGCGGAAAGGCTCACCGCCCAGCGCCGGTCGTTCAAGAAATACGGAGGCAGGAAAGTTCCGGTGTGATCGCGGAAACCGTTGTGGATCAGCTGCCAGGCGAGATTTCCCTGCAGGGCCTCGTCGCAGAAGAAATAGATCGGATAGCGGTTCAAGCCCGCGAACCGGGTGACGGCATAGACGCCGAGCGCCGCAAAGAAAAGAACCCACTCGAGCCGGGGAGCGGCCGGCGGCGCAGAGGTCTCCGCAGGCTTCATGACGTCCGGCGTCAGGGCCCGCACGGCGGGGACAAAATCAAGGCAGGACCGCGGTCAGGGCCCACGAAAAGACGCGGCTCGTCCCGCGGTCGGAGACGAACAGGCGTCCGTAGGGATCGACCGCGATTCCCGTCGGCTGCTTGAAGTCCTTATCCGCCTTCCAGGACCGGCGCATCACGCCCTTGGCGTCGTACGCGGCGACGCGGCCGCCCCACGCATCGGTGACGATCACGGTGTCCGCCGGGCCCACGGCGATGTATGGCTCCGTGTAGAAGTCCATCCATCCGGCGACGGGGAACTGGCGGAGGAACTTTCCCTCGCCGTCGAACACCTGCACCCGGTGGTTGCCCGTGTCCGCCACGTACACGTTGCCCGAAACGTCCGCCGCGACGCCGACGGGCTCGACGAGTTGCCCCGGCCCGCTGCCCTCGCCGCCGAACTCATTCAACCGTCTCCCGTCCCGATCGAACCGCACGATCTTCTTGTTGCCGGTGTCGGCGACGTAGACGAAGTTCCGCGAGACGACGACGGCCCGCGGCCCGAAGAAGGCGTTCTCCGGGCCGAGCATGCCGACCATCCGGCCGTCCTGCGTGTAGTGGACGACCCGCTGGTTCCAGGTGTCCGCGACCCAGAGTTCTCCCATGGCGTCGACCGCGACTCCGCACGGCTCGTTGAAATCGGTCGGACCGGGCCCCTTCGAGCCGAACTGGCGCACGAACTGGCCCGTGCCGTCGAAGACCTGGATGCGGCTGTTCTTCGTGTCCGCGACGTAGAGCGTCCCGCGCCCGTCCACGGCAACGCCTCTCGGCTCGGTGAACTGGCCGGGTCCGTTGCCCGGGCCCCCGATGACCTTCAGGGGTTCCAAGAGCGCGGCCGCGCCGTTGTAGTCCCGGCTCGTCGGATCCTGCAGCTTGATGTTCAACGGGACGAGCGGGCCGGTTCCGGAGTCGAGATCCTTGCGGACGAAGAAGGTCGCGTCCTGCGAGCCGATGGGACTCCAGATCCGGTGGAACAGCCAGTACTTGACGAGGTCGCCGGGGGTGGGACGCTCCGGCTTTCCCTCCTCGGCGACGCGTCCTGGGAACCACCACGCCCGGATCGGGACGCGGGTGGCCGTGTAGTGCTCGGAAAGCTGTTTCTCGAGTCCGCCCTTGGCGTCCCAGTCCGCGACGAGGATGGGCGTCGCCGCGACGTCGATCCGCGTCGGCCACTGCGTGATGACGTTGCGCAGGTACCAGGTCAGCGGCCAGGACGCCTCGCCGGAAACGGTGATGACAGGCTGTCCCTCCGGCACGCGCGCCTTGGCGCGGTCGACGGCCGCGAGGGCGCGGACGAGGTCGTGGGTCGTCTGCACATAGGCGAGCATCTCGGCGTGGTCCGGCTCCCGCGCGACGTCGTGTGCTCCGTACCGGAACGAGGCGAGGTACATCCCTCCCGCGTTGACGACGAGCAGCGCGCCGATCACCACGAGCGCGAGCCTGGCGCCCGCGCGCCGCCGGTCCTTCCAGAGGTCCGCCATCGCGATCGCGGCGAGGATCGTGACGGGAAGCAGCGGATGCACCGTGAGCCAGGGGACCTTCTCGCGCGCCCACGCGTAGATCGCGAGGGAGGAGAGCGCCCAGTACACGACGAACCGCAGCATCGGCGCCGCCCGTTCCACCGAGGCGGATTTGAGGCGCAGGCGGTCGACGGCGGCCACGAGACTCAGGAACGCGATCGCGCGGAACGCCCACTTCGAAGCGGAGGTTTCGCCGAGCAGCGAGGAGGCGGCCGCCGCGAACCCGAGCCCGCCGATCGCGCACGCGACGGACTGCAGGAACCGGTCGCGCCGGATTTCCGGGCGCCGCAGCACGAGGACGGCCGCGACGAGCGTCGCCGTCTCGTACATGAGCAGCTGCGGAAAGTAGTAGTACCAGGGCCCGGGGATCCGCGCGATCGAGTGCTGGCCGATCCAGTACTTGATCGCCTTCGGGATCGCCAGCCAGTCGGCGGGATACCGGCCGAACGCCGTGTACAGAAGGGCCCAGATGCAGAGGAACACGGTCGCCGCGATCGCGATCGGGACGAGCCGCGGCGCGGTCCAGTCCGAGACGGCGCGGACGGTCCGGGAGAAGCCGCCGGGCTGCGAGAGCACCCCGTCGAGGAACAGCCAGACTCCGAAAACCACGAAGAGGACGCCCGTCATGTAGGCGTTCTCCTTGGTGGTTCCCGCGAGCGCGAAGGAGACGGCCGAGAGCGTCAGCCAACGGGATCGATCCGTCTCGAGAAACTTCCGAAACGCCACGATCGTGCCGAACGTGAACACGAGCGAATACAGGTCCTCCCGGATGAATCTCGAGAAGTACGTCAGGTGCGGAGACGCCAGGACGAGGATTACGTAGGCGGCGGCGGCTCCCGAGCCGAACCACGACGCGAGGGGGATCGCGAAGAGGAGCAGGCCGACGCCGAAGGCGGCGGGCAGAAGCCGCGCCGTCGTGTTCGTCGCGCCGAAGACCTTGTAGACGAGGGCGTTGGCATAATAGAGAAAGGGGCCGTGGTACGCGGGGTCGTAGCGCCACGTCCCCTCCCGCGACAGGGTGTGGGACTGGAACGCGTGGATCGACTCGTCGTGGTGGAGCGGGCGGTCGCCGAGACGGAGGAAATGCGTGCCGATCGCGATCAGCAGGACGAGCGCGAAGAGAAAGCGGCGCCGTCCGGACGGGACGCCCGGCAGGAGGTCGTCTGCCAGAGTGGGTTCGGCCCCCTCGACGGGCGTCACTTCTTTTCGGAGATCTTCAGCTTCGTGACCGAGTTCTTTCCCGAGTTCACGACGTAGAGGATCCGGTTCCGGCGGTCGAGCGCGATCCCGCGGGGGCTCGAGAATTTCTCACCTGCGTCGTCCGCCGTCCAGCGGTGGGCTTCGCGGCCGCTCTTGTCGAGTTGAACGATCGCGTTGCCATTCGTATCGCTCGCGAGGATCGTCTCGTCCGTGTCGAGCTCGAGGTAGCCGTCTCCGTTGGGTCCCCAGCCCCCAAACTTCCACTGCGCCTTCGCGTTCCCATCTCCATCGAGCACCTGAACGCGCTTGTTGTCGATGTCGGCGACGTACACGCGCCCGGAGGAGCCGACGACGAGGCTGCCCGGATTGGCGAATTCTCCCAGGCCGGCGCCGGGGCGGCCCACCGGCCGCGGGTTCGACAAGTCCGCGTCCGAAACGACGAGCCGGTTGTTGCCGGAGTCCGCGATCCAGACCTTTCCGTCCGGCGCCGGGGACACGTCGTGGGGGTTGAAGAGCCCGGCGGAGCTTTTCGCCTTGAACTGGCCGGCGAGCGAGAAGATCTCGACGCCCGTCTGGTACGTGTCGGCGACATACAGGTTGTCGCCCTTGATGGCGAGCCCGCAGAGCTCCTTCAGTCCGTAGGTCCCGGTCCCCCGGCCGCCCCACCCGCCGAGCGGAGCCCCGGCGGCGTCGTACACGCGGATCACCGAGTTTCCCTGGTCGGCCACCCAGAGGCGGCCCTTGTCGTCGAGCGCGATGTCGCTCGGCGTCTTCAGCCCGTCCCACGCGGGC
>JALZAT010000046.1:32179-36559 GCA_030948185.1 Acidobacteriota bacterium | reverse complement strand
GCCTCGACCCGGATGAGGGCGCGGATCTCCGGCGGCCGGGCGGCCCGCGGCGCCGCCGCGGAGGCGAACGCGAGCGCGAGCGTGAGCGCGGCGGCGGCGATTGCGGACGCGAGGCGCCTCATGGGACCTCCGGGTTCGGGGGCCGGGGTTTTGGGAGTCGGTCGCTGCGATTAGATCATTGCCGCGGCGGCGTCGCGGCGGTCGTCGCCTCGCGGAATGCCGCGCCGACGGCCGGACCGGCCACGTAGTTGCGAAAGAGCGTGTCGCGAACGCGGGAGTCTCCGGCAAAGCGCTTGCGGAGATCCTCGAGGTCGACCGCCTTGCGGGTCTCCTCGAGATTTTTTCCGGCGGCGACGGCCGCGCGCGTCTGGCGGTCGATCGACGTGAACAGCTCTTCGAGGAGCCGCACGTAGGAGTCGTCGCGCAGCACCGGCCCGTGGCCGGGCACGAACATCGCGGGCGAGAGAGCGCGCAACTTCGCGAGGGTGGAGGCCCATTCGGAGACGTGCGACTGCGGGTTCCCGACGAGGGGAACGGGGTTCACGACGAGGTCGCCCGTGATGGCAATCCGTTCCTTTGGGAGGTTCACGACGATGTCGCCCGCCGTGTGGCCGCTTCCGAGGGAGAGGACCTCGATCGCCCGGTCCCCGCGATGGAGCCGCAGCCGGTCGGCGACCGTGATCGTCGGCAGCACGATCGGGATCGAGGGGACCTCGGCGAGGTACTGGTCCACCAGGGCGATGTCGCTCGCGAAGCTGGTGCGTTCCTCCGGCGTCATCTCCGCGCCGGAGAAACTCTTGTTCTGCGCGAGCAGGTCCTTCATCTGGGCGACGAACGGCGGCGCCCCCTCCAGCATGTTTTTGCGGTTCGTGAGTCCCTGCCCCGGAAGGTAGTCGCGCGTGTTCTCGTGCGCGATGAACTCGACGCCCGGGAACGCGTCACGCCAGATCCGGTTCCCGAGGACATGGTCGTCGTGCCAGTGGGTGTTCACGACGAATTTGACCGGCTTCGTCGTGATCTTGCGGAGCGCCGCGAGCGTTTCCTTCGAAGCCTCCGGAGCGTCCACGACGACGACGTCGTGTTCGTTGACGATGAACACGCTGTTTCCGTCGACCATCAGGCCTGGAGAATCCGTTCGGATGACCGCGTAAACGCCCTCGGCGAGCTTCTGGACGTCGAAGTGCTCGTGGGGGTTGGATTTCGCCGGCGAAGCGGCGGACGCGGGTCTGGCCGATCCGAGCAGAAACGGCACGGCGAACGCGACATGGAGGACGATTCGTCTCATCGCGGCGCACCTCATGCTTTCGTCGCGCTCACCCGTACGAACACGCGCAAAGAAAGTTGCCCCCCTCACCCAACCTCTCCCCCGCGCGCGGGGGAGAGGAGTGCGGTTCTCTTTTTTCGGGGTTGTAGGCGACGGTTGGGCGCAAGTCGTGACGCGTCGCGCCGGATTCGCGCCGCGAAAACAGTCCTTGCGCTCGCGGATCGCGACATTCGCAGGGAGCTGCGCTAACGTGCCTGCACGCCCATGAAAGACAACAACGCGCACCCTTCCCTCCGCTGCGAGTGCGGGGCGATTTTGTACGGCTGCGTTCCCGACCGGCCCGGCGAGACGGCGAACGTCCGGTGCGCGCGCTGCGGTCGAGGCATCCGTTTTCAGCGGACGCTTTCCGGTTGGACGACGAAGGCTCTTCCGTGGAAGCGCAAGCGAGAGCTCGACGGCGCCGCGGCGGTGCCGGCGCGCCGTCCGCGGGCGACCAAACCGAATCGAGGGCAGAGCTAGACGGTTCTCGCCCCGAGATCGAGGGCTTGGAGGAATCGCGAGGCAATGAGCGGGGCGTCGTAGTCCCGGACGCGTCGCCGGCCTCCAACTCCGAGCCGGCTTCGCAGCTCCGCATCCGACAGGAGCGATTCGAGCGCGGCCGCGAGGGCGGCGACGTCGTCGGGGGGGACGAGGACGCCGCACTCGCCGTCCACGACGAGCTCCGGCACGGCGGCGGCCCGCGCCGCGACGATCGGGAGCCCGGCCGCCATCGCCTCGAGAAAGACGATTCCGAATCCCTCCTGGCGCGAGGGGAGGCAAAAGACCTCCGCGCGGCGGTATTCCGCGACGAGCGCGTCGAAGGAGACGTGGCCCAGGAGCTCGACACGCCCGGCGAGGTCCGGGCGGGCGGCGCGGCGTCCGAGCGCTTCGGCCTCGGGCCCCGTTCCGGCGATCCGCAGCATCGCTCTCGATCTGATCCGGGCGAAGGCTTCGAGCAGGGCGTCCACGTTCTTTCGCGGATAGAGGTGCGCGACGCAGAGCACGGAGGGAACGGCGCGTTCGACGCCGCGCGCGGGCCCGAGGGCGGCCGACCATCGCGCCAGGTCGATCGGTTCCGGGACGACCCGGATGCGGTCGGGGGGGATCCCGTAGTCGGCGACGATGCGCCGTGCCGAGTGTGCGCTCGTCGCCACCACGCGGTCCGCGCGGCGGACGTGGAGCCTTTCGAGAGCCGCCTCGGCACCCAGCCGAATGGCCGCCACCCCACGCTCGAACCGCGACTCCTCCGCGAGCACGCCCTTCAGAGCGGCGACATGGAGCGCCTCGCCGCGGCGAAGGAACGCGCCGTCCATGTCGAACCCGACGACGGCGTCCGCGCCGCGCGCGAGCTTTGCGGCGCGGCGCCGGACCGCGACGTTGAAGAGGAGACGCCCCGCGGCAGAAAGCGTTCCGCGGCCCGGCTCCGGCGCGAGCACGTCGATCCGATGTCCGGCCCTCTCGAGCGCGGCTTTCAGAACGGAAATTCCGACGAACGTCCCGCTGCCCGAGCGGACGTCGGCCGCCGTGCCCGTCACGAACAGGAGCCGCGCCACGGCGTTGGTATATACCGGCGGGCGTGGCGGGGACGAAGAGCGTGGCGGGCGTCCGGAGCTACTACGAACGAATTCTGCCGTTCTACGAGCTCGAGGCTGTCTCCCGCGCCCACCTCGCATTCTGGAGCGGCCTCGCGAAACGCTGGCGGCCCCGCCGGATCCTCGAGGTCGGAGCCGGCCTGGGACGGATCACGGAGGCCCTCGGGCGGGAGGCCCCCTCCGTCGGGATCGACATCTCGCTCGAGATGCTCGCGCGCGCGCAATCCCGCAAGCGCCGCGGCTCCCGGGCGAGCTTCGTCGCCGCGGACATGCGCCGATTCGCTTTCGCGCGTCCCTTCGACCTCGTGGTGGCGCCGAGCGATCCGTTCTCGCACCTGACGTCGCTCTCGGACCGGCGCCGGGCGCTCTCAGCGGTCGCGCGCCACCTCGCGCCGGCGGGCCGGTTCGTCCTGGAGGGCCTCCACCGCAGGCGCTCCGACACCGACTTCGAGCCGCGCCGGATCCGCCACGCCGGCGGATCGCTGCGGATCGAAGAGGCCTGGTACCCCGTCGGCGTGGGCGAGCGATGGCATGCCCGTTACCGGTACACGGATTTCGCCGGCGGCCGTGCCGTGCGCACGCTGTCGGCTTCCTTCGTCGCCAGGGCCTGGGATCCGCGGCGCATCCGGGAGCTGTTCCGGTCGTGCGGTCTGGCGATCGAGATGATGTGGGGCGACTTCGACCGGCGGCCGTACTGGAGCGGCGCTCCGCGGATCGTCGTCGTCGCCCGCCCCCTCAGCGCGGAGGCGGCTCCCGCTTCGGCTTCATCCAGCAGTCCCAGACGGAATGAGCGATCTTCGCGATGACGCCCTCGCGAACGGAAAGCGTCGCGGGAGAATCCGAGACGTAGACGGCGATGAGGACGTGCCGCCCGTCCGGGAGCGTGAGGATCCCGACGTCGTTTGTGGCGCGCGTCAGTCCGTCATGCGTTCCGGACGTTCCCGTCTTGTGGGCGACGGCGGCTGTGGCGGGGAGCTCTCCCTTCAGCCGGCCGGGCCCCGGCACCGACTCCGTCATCCACCGGAGCAGCCGATCGCGGCTGCCCGCGGAGATGCCTCGGCCGGCCTCGAGGGCGGCGAGCAGGTCGAGCGTCGCGTCCGGCGTCGCCCAGTTTCGGTACTGAACCTCGGGACCGCGCGTCATTGCCGCTTCGGTCGTCGCCACGACCATGCCCTGGACGCCGACGCTCCGGAGGGCGGCAGTGACCTCGCTGGCAGGCATCAGCCGGAGGAGCACGTCGCACGCGGTGCCGTCGCTCTCGAGGACCGCCGCCCGCAGGAGCTCCTCGAGCGTCATGTCGAACCCGCCCTCGGGGTGCCGGTCGCGGATCGGGCTGAAGACGCCGGGCGGCGGAAGGTCCGACGCTTCGACCCGGACCTTGCCGTCGAGCGCCATGCGACCTGCGTCGACCCGCTGGAGCACCGCGAAGTCGATCGCAAGCTTGTAGACGCTCTGCATCGGGAAACGATCGGAACCGTTCCAGGC
>JALZAT010000046.1:0-32169 GCA_030948185.1 Acidobacteriota bacterium | reverse complement strand
GCGCCGACGTGGCCCCGCGCCGGGGTCGCGAGCCGCCCGAGGCCGCGGCCGAGCTCCGAAGGTGCGCAGAGCGCGGCGAGGAGGAGTGCGGACGCGTACACAGCGATCATCTGAGGCTTGGATTCTGCACGAACTCCCGGTCCAGCCACGAAGGGCTTTCGCCCGATTTCACGCACGATTGAGCCGCTCGTCTAGACTCGTTCGATGCCGAGAGCGCCCCGCAAGCCGCCTTCGCCGGCCCCGCCCGGCGCGCCGGCCCCGATCGCCAGACCGCGCGCGCCGCGCCCGAAACCGGCGGGTCCGCCGCCAGTCCCCGCCCCTCCGCCGCCGGGATCGCTCCTGACCGAAGAGGACCTCTACCTCTTCCACGAGGGCAGCCATTTCCACGTCCAGACGAAGCTCGGCGCGCACCTCGCTCTCCGCGAGGGAGCAGCGGGCGTCCAGTTCGGCGTGTGGGCTCCCAACGCCGCCTCCGTGTCGGTCATCGGCGACTTCAACTCCTGGGACGGCGCGGCGAACCCGCTCGTTGCGCGGGGCGTGGGCGGCGTGTGGGAGGGCTTCGTCCCGGCCCTCGGCGCCGGGGCCGTCTACAAGTACCGCATCGTCTCGCGCGCCCGCGGTTACACGGTGGACAAGGCGGACCCGTACGGGTTCTTCCACGAGGTGCCACCGCGGACCGCGTCCGTCGTGGCCGAGCTCGACTTCGCGTGGACGGACGGCGAGTGGATGGCGGGCCGCGGAGCGCGGCAGAAGCCCGACGCCCCGCTTTCGACTTACGAGGTGCACCTGGGCTCCTGGCGCCGCGGGGCGGACGGAAGGATGCTCTCGTACCGGGAGCTCGCGGGCCCGCTCGCCGACTACGCGCTCCAGATGGGCTACACCCACGTCGAGCTCCTTCCCGTCATGGAGCATCCGTACGGCGCGTCGTGGGGTTATCAGGTGACCGGCTTCTTCGCGCCGACCTCGCGGCAGGGCTCGCCCGCCGATTTCCAGTACTTCGTCGACCATCTCCACGGGCGGGGAATCGGCGTGATCCTCGACTGGGTCCCGTCCCACTTTCCGACGGACGAGCACGGCCCCGGGTACTTCGACGGCACGCACCTCTACGAGCACGCCGACCCGCGGCAGGGATTTCACCCGGACTGGAAGAGCGCGATCTTCAACTACGGCCGCGCCGAGGTGCGCAGTTTCCTGATCTCCTCGGCGCTGTTCTGGGTCGAGCAGTACCACGCGGACGGGCTCCGCGTGGACGGCGTCGCGTCCATGCTGCATCTGGATTTTTCGCGGAAGGCGGGGGAGTGGATCCCGAACGCGTACGGCGGCCGCGAGAACCTCGAGGCGATCGCGTTCCTGCGCAGGCTGAACGACCACATCCTTTCGACGCATCCGGACGTGCTGACGATTGCGGAAGAATCGACGTCGTGGCCCATGGTCACGGGCCCGACGCGCCTCGGCGGCCTCGGGTTCCGCATGAAGTGGGACATGGGATGGATGAACGACACGTTGAAGTACATCGAACAGGACCCGGTCCACCGCGCGTTCCACCACGGCCGGCTGACGTTCCGTCCCATGTACGCGTACGCCGAGAACTTCCTGCTTCCGCTGTCGCACGACGAGGTCGTGCACATGAAGGGCTCGCTCCTCTCGAAGATGCCCGGTGACGACTGGAAGAAGTTCGCCAACCTGCGGCTGCTCCTCGCGTACCAGGCCGCCGTTCCAGGCAAGAAGCTTCTCTTCATGGGAGGAGAGATCGGGCAGTGGGCGGAATGGGACCACGACTCGAGCATCCAGTGGTTCCTCCTCTCGCAGTCGGCGCACGCTGGGGTCCAGCGCTGGACGGCGGCCCTGAACCGGCTCGTGGCGGGAGAGCGCGCGATGCACGAGCTCGACTTCCACCCGGATGGATTCGAGTGGGTCGACTTCCAGGACAGTCCTCAGAGCGTCATCGCGTTCCTGCGGCTCGACTCCCGGGGCGGCGCCGTGCTCGCCGTGTTCAACTTCACCCCCGTCCCGCGCTATGGCTACGCGTTCGGAGTTCCCCGGGGCGGACGCTGGCTCGAGATCGCCAACGGCGACTCGTCCGAGTACGGCGGCAGCGGCATCGGGAACGGCGGAGCCGTCGAGGCGGAGGCTTCGCCGCAGCACGGACGCCCCTGGCGTCTGACGCTGAACCTGCCCCCGCTCGCGGGAGTCTTCTTCACGGCGCCGCTGCCTCCGCCCGGGGAGCCCGGCGAAGCGGACGAGCCCGACCGGGTGGACGGCGAGCAGGACGGGCTTCCCGCCGGAGAAGCGGCCGCCGAGCTCGCCCCCGCCGCCTCCGTCTCCCGCCGCATCGAGCCGCCCAGGGAACCCGAGGAGTGAGCCGCTACCTCTGCGTCCACGGCCACTTCTACCAGCCGCCCCGCGAAAACCCCTGGACCGGGGAGATCGGCGTGGAAGCGTCCGCCGCGCCGTTTCGCAACTGGAACGAGCGCATCACCGAGGAGTGCTACCGGCCCAACGCGCATCCCGTCTCCCGCTCCGCGGACGGTACCCGCCGCGAGATGCCGTCGAACTATTCGCGGATGAGCTTCAACTTCGGGCCCACGCTCTTCGAGTGGCTCGATCGCCGCGCGCCCGACGTCGCGCAGGAGATCCGCCACGCCGACCGCGAGAGCCGGGACCGCTTTTCCGGCCACGGCTCCGCCATCGCGCAGGGCTACAACCACATGATCCTGCCGCTGGCGAACGCACGCGACCGGCGCACACAGGTTCTCTGGGGCATTCGCGACTTCGAGCACCGGTTCGCGCGCTCTCCGGAAGGGCTCTGGCTCCCGGAGACCGCCGTCGATCTCCCGACTCTCGAAGTGCTCGCCTCGCTCGCCATCCGTTTCACGATCCTCGCCCCCCAGCAGGCGCGGCGGGTGCGTCCGCTCGCGGGGGGAGAGTGGGAGGACGTCTCCGGCGGCCGCATCGACCCGCGACGGCCGTACGCCGTGAACCTTCCGTCCGGCGCTCGGATCGCGATCTTCTTTTATGACGGGCCGGTCGCCGGCGCGATCGCGTTCGGGGCCCTCGCCGAGGGAGGCGAACGGCTGGCGCGCCGCCTCGCCGGGCTCGCCGCGGAGGTGCCGGGCCCGCAGCTGCTCCACGTCGCGACCGACGGGGAGACGTACGGGCACCACCACAACGGCGGCGAAGTCGCGCTCGCCGAAGCCCTCGATCTCCTGCCCGCGAGCGGGTTCGTGCGCCTGTCGAACTACGGCGAGTTCCTCTCGCTCCACCCGCCGACCCACGAGGTCGAGATCGTCGAGGATACGGCCTGGAGCTGCGCACACGGCCTCGGCCGGTGGAAGGAGGACTGCAGCTGCCGGACGGGGCTGCATCCGGGCTGGGTCCAGGCGTGGCGAGGCCCTCTTCGGGACGCTCTCGACGCGCTGCGCGACGGGCTCGCGCGCGTCTTCGAGGAGCGGGGAGGCGCGATCTTCGGCGATCCCTGGGAGGCGCGCGACGCGTCCATCGCCGTCGTGCTGGATCCCTCGGGGGAAGCGCTCGACGACCTCCTCCGCCGGATGGGCCGTCTCCCGGCGGACGCGCAGGGCCTCGACGGAGAGCACCGCGCCCGGGCGAAGGCCCTCCTCGACATGCAGCGCCAGGCGATGCTGATGTACACGAGCTGCGGGTGGTTCTTCGACGACCCTTCCGGCCTCGAGACGACGCAGATCCTCCGCTACGCGGCCCGGGCGATCGAGCTCTGTCCCGAGCCGGACCGCGCCCCGATCGAGGCCGGTTTCCTGCGCCGCCTGGAGGAGATCCGGAGCAACGATTCGGAAGTCGGGACCGCGAGGCAGATCTTCGAAGCGAACGCCGGCCCCCTCCGCGTCGAAGGGACGGGAGCAGGCAATCAGGCGCCGTAACCCTAAGCACGCGTTTGAGTTCCAATTGCTCGCGGGAGGCCTCGCTTCTGCGAGGCCGACGTTCGGCGCGACCCTTGCTAAAATGGACGCGCACCATGACCTGCTCTTGCGCCAGGGCCGAGACCGGGTCGAGGGTCGCGCCCGCCCTGGGGTGATCGCCTCAACTAAAAACTTCGAGTGGTGAGACTTACGTGATGAAGCTTCCCTCCGCGCCGCATCCGCGGCTGCCCGAAAACCTGCAGCCTTTGAACGATCTGGCGAGAGACCTCCGCTGGTCGTGGAGACCGTCTCTGAGGGCCCTCTTTGCCGCTCTCGACCCCGACCTCTGGGAGAAGACGGGAGGCAATCCAGTCGCCCTCTTGGCCGACGTGGCGGCCGAGCGCCTGCAGTCCGCCTCCGCCGACGCACCCTTCGTGGCGAGGCTCGAGGCGATCCGGTCGGAGATGGGCATCGAGGACGACGCCCAGCCGGCGCACCCCGCGACCCGCGCGATGAAACAGCGCGGGGACCTCATCGCCTACTTCTCGGCCGAGTTCGGCCTCACGGAGCTCCTGCCGATCTACGCCGGCGGCCTCGGTGTCCTGGCGGGCGACCATCTGAAGTCCGCGAGCGACCTGCGCCTCCCTCTCGTCGGCGTCGGTCTCTTCTACAAGCACGGTTACTTCCGCCAGTCGATCGCGCCCGGCAAGGGGCAGACGGAGTCGAGCCTGGCCGTCGACCCCGACCGTCTCCCGATTTCCGTTGCCGCGCTGCCCGACGGGGGCACTCCCATGCTGACGGTGAAGGTCGGGGAACGGGACGTCCAGGTCCTCATCCGGATCGTCCAGGTCGGACGCATTCCTCTCCTTCTCCTGGACACGGACGTCAATGAAAACCATGACGAGGACCGCGCGATCACCGCGGCGCTGTACGGCGGCGATCACGAAATGCGCATCCGCCAGGAAATCGTGCTCGGGATCGGAGGGCTGCGCGCGCTCGACCTTCTTCGGCTCCGACCCACGGTCCGGCATATCAACGAAGGGCATGCCGCCTTTGTGGGGCTCGAGAAGATCCGCCAGCTCGTGGTCGACGAGGAGCTGACGTTCGCGGAAGCGCGGGAGCGGGCCGCCGCGGGGAACGTCTTCACGACCCACACTCCGGTGCCGGCCGGGATCGACCGTTTTTCCCCGGACCTGGTCGCGCGCTACCTCGCGGAATATGTCCCCGCGACGGGCCTTTCCGTCGAGGAGTTCCTCCGGCTGGGACAGGAGTCGACCGGCAATCCGGGCGAGCCCTTTTCGATGGCCGTCTTCGCGCTGCGGCTTTGCGGCCACGCGAACGCGGTGTCGCAGCTCCACGCTCGCGTCTCGCGCCGGCTGTGGCTCGGGCTTCTTCCCGAGCTCGCGGACGAAGACGTCAAGATCCGCGCGATCACGAACGGGGTGCACCGGCCGACTTGGACGGCTCCCGAGATCGCGTCGCTCTCGCTGGTCGAGAGCCCGGAGCGCGTCGACCGCGCCGAGCTCTGGTCGGCGCACGAGAGCCTGCGCTCCCGGCTCGTCGACAGTTGCCGGACGAGGCTTCGAGCGAGCGCCGCCTCGCCGGAAGAGAGCGCCGCGTCCGAGAAGATCCTCGACCCGAAGGCGCTCACGATCGGCTTCGCGAGGCGTTTCGCCACTTA
Organism: Acidobacteriota bacterium; assembly: GCA_030948185.1. Classification (GTDB taxonomy): domain Bacteria; phylum Acidobacteriota; class Thermoanaerobaculia; order UBA5066; family Gp7-AA6; genus JALYUA01. Next base: position 26,613 of record JALZAT010000046.1, on the reverse strand, counting down.
CAAGCGCGCGAACCTCATCCTCCGGGATCCCGACCGGCTCGCCCGGATCCTCTCGGCGGCGCCCGTGCAGATTCTCTTCGCGGGAAAAGCGCATCCGCACGACGAGCCCGGAAAGGACCTCATCCGTTCGATCGCAGGCTTTTCGGAGGATCCCCGCTTCCGCGGGAAGATCGTCCTGCTGCCCGACTACGACATGCGCCTCGCCCGGACCCTCGTTGCCGGCTGCGACGTCTGGCTGAACAACCCGGTGCGCCCTCACGAGGCATCCGGCACGTCGGGGATGAAGGCGGCGATGAACGGCGTGCTCAACATGTCCGTGCTCGACGGCTGGTGGGACGAGGCGCCGTACGAGGAGACGGGATTCGTAATCGGTCCGGCGACCGACTACGCGCCCGACGAGGAAGTGGCGACGTCGCTCTACGAAGTCCTCGAGAACCAGGCGATCCCGCTCTTCTTTCGGAGGGACGAGGCCGGGCTGCCGCAGGGATGGATCGAGAAGATGATCCAGAGCGCGAGCCGCATCGGCCGGCAGTTCTCCTCCGACCGGATGGTCCTTCAATATCTCGAGCAGAGTTACGTCCCGGCGGCCGAGCGGCGCATTTCGATCCTCGAGGGACGGCCGCCCGACCCGTACGCGCTCGCGCCCTTCTCCGACGCGCGGGGATGACCCCTCACCCCGCCCCTCTCCCGCCGGGAGAGGGAGCAGAGCGGGCCGCGGGAATCCTCCTTCACGTTTCCGCGCTCCCCTCGCCGTTCGGCGTGGGGGACCTCGGTCCGGGCGCCGTGCGCTTCCTCGACTGGGCGGCCGCGGCGGGTCAGAGCCTCTGGCAGGTCCTGCCGCTCGGTCCGACGGGCGGGGGAGACTCGCCCTACGGGGGCGCCTCCGCCTTCGCGGGCAACCCGCTCTTCATCTCGCCGGAGCGGCTCGTCGAAGAGGGTTGGGGTGAGGGGGAGGGCTTTTCCGCGGCGCGGCAACTCAAGGAACACGTTCTCCGCCGAGCGTTCGAGCGCTTCCGCACCGCCGCCGCGCCGCAATCCCGCCGCGACTTCGACGAATTCCGCTCGGCCCCCGCACAGGCATCGTGGCTTCCCGACGGGTCTCTCTACGAGGCCCTCCGACGCCGGGCCGGCGGAGCCGGCTGGATCGCGTGGGAGCCGCCGCTCGCGAACCGTGACGCGGCCACGTTGAACGAGGCGCGGCGGGCGCTCGCCCCGGAGATCGAATTCACGGAGTGGACACAGTTCGTCTTCTTCCGCCAGTGGGAACGCCTCCGCGCCGAGGCCGCTCGCCGCGGGATCCGGATCGTCGGCGACCTCCCGATCTACGTCGCGCACGACAGCGCGGACGTGTGGGCGCACCGCGAGCTCTTCGCGCTCGACGAACGCTTCCTTCCGGAGCGCGTCGCCGGGGTGCCCCCGGACTATTTCTCCGAAACGGGGCAGCTCTGGGGCTACCCGGTGTACCGCTGGGAAGCCCACGCGGCGTCCGGCTGGGCATGGTGGACGGAGCGCCTGCGCGCGAACCTCCGGCTGGCCGACGCCGTGCGGATCGATCACTTCCGCGGATTCGCGTCGTTCTGGGAAGTCCCCGCCGGAGAGCGCACCGCGCTGAACGGCCGGTGGGCGCCGGGGCCGGGCCGCGCGCTCTTCGACGCCGCGGCGAAGGCGCTCGGCGGCGCGCCGCTTCCCGTCATCGCGGAGGACCTCGGCTTCATCACGCCGGACGTCACCGCGCTCCTCGACGAGCTCGGGTTCCCCGGGATGAAGGTTCTCCAGTTCGCGTTCTCGGAAGACGACAGCCCGCACCTCCCGCACCGCCACGTCGAGAACGCCGTCGTCTACACCGGCACGCACGACAACGACACGACGTCAGGCTGGGCAAAGACGCTGTCGAAAGCAGAGCGCGACCGCTTCCTCTTGTACACGGGCATGCCGCCCGACGCCGCGGCACTCCTGCGCCTCGCCTACGAGTCCGTCGCGCGCTGGGCGATCGCCCCGATGCAGGACGTCCTCGCCCTCCCGTCGTCCGCCCGAATGAACACGCCAGGCCTCGCCGAAGGCAACTGGAGGTGGCGAGCGCGAGAAAGCGACTTCACGGCTGAAAACGCCGCGCAACTGCGCCGCCTCGCGAAGGTGACGGGGAGAATCGAGAGTCGGTAAATCCGGACTCGCTCGTTCTTGCGCATTCCCGTCCCTCCGCGGAGCGGACACCCGATGGTCAGATGGTTAGATGACCCGATGACCCGATCTGCCGACGATGACCCGATAGCCGCGCGCCGCCGGCGCGCGGCAGACCCAAAAAATCCTCTTGACATGGAGGTCTCCGTGTCCCAACGTACCCTCGCTATGCGTCTCTCTCCCGCTTCGCAGCGCGTCCGGGCCGCCAGGAGGACTCCCTCCATGGCGACGGCGTGGGCGCTCCTCCTCAAATAGAATTCCCACAAACCGCCGCTCCATGAAACGCCGCTCGCCGGTCGTGTGCCTCGCCTTTTCCGGTGGTCTCGACACCACCTATTGCGCCGTCCTTCTGCGCCGCGAGGGGAGCCGCGTCCACGCCGTCACCGTCGACACGGGCGGGTTCACGCCCGCGGAGCGGCGCACGATCTCCGCACGCGCGAAAGCGGCGAAGGTCGAGAAGCACGTCTTCGTCGACGGCCGGCGGGACGTCTTCGAGAAGTATGCCCTTCCGCTCCTCTTCGGCAACGTGCTGCGAGGCGGCGTCTATCCGCTTTCGGTGGCCGCCGAGCGAGCCGTGCAGGCGGAGGCGGTCGCGGCGTACGCGCGCAAGTCCGGCGCGAAGACGGTCGTCCACGGCTCGACCGCGGCGGGCAACGACCAGTTCCGGTTCGACACCGCGCTGCGCGTGCTCGCTCCGGAGATCGCCGTGCGCGCCCCAATCCGTGACGGCGGCGTTTCGCGCGAAGAGGAGACTCGCTTCCTCGCGGATGCGGGCGTGACGATACCTCCGAAGACGACGCGCTACTCCGTAAACGAGGGCCTCTGGGGAACGACCCTCGGCGGAGGGGAGACCCACGACTCCTGGCAGTCGCCGCCGGAAGAGGTCTATCCGGGAAACACCGTCGCGCGCGCTCCGAAGCGCCCCCGCGAAGTCGTCGTCGCCTTCGAGGACGGCCGCCCCGTGTCGCTCGACGGACGCTCCGCCGATCCGCTCGCGCTCGTCGACAAGTTGAACCGGATTGGCCGCACGTACGCGGCGGGCCGGGGGATCCACCTCGGCGACACGATCCTCGGCGCGAAGGGACGGATCGCCTTCGAGGCGCCCGCCGCGCTCGCGTTGATCGCCGCCCACGCCGAGCTCGAGAAGCTGGTCCTGACGAAAGAACAGCGGCAGCTGAAGGCGCAGGTGGCGGAGACGTACGGGCGGCTCGTCCACGAGGGGCTCGCGTTCGAGCCCGCGGCGGCCGACGCGGCCGCTTTCCTGCGCGCGACCCAGAGCCGCGTCACCGGCGACGCCCGCGTGCGGTTCTCGGCCGGCCGCTTCGAGATCGCCGGCGTCCGCAGCCCGTTTACCCTCATGCGCCCGGCGCTCGTGCGCTACGGAGAGTCGAACTCGTATCTGACGCCCGCCGAGGCGGAGGGAGTCGGCAAGACTCTCGCGCTTCCGGGCCGCCTCTGGATGCTCGCCGGAAAGGAGTCCTCGTGAAGATCATCCTCGACAAGATCGCGTCCTCGACGGCGCGGCTCGCGCTTCCGCGGGAGGTCGAGATCTCGCCCCACATCGAGGCGAAGGAGGGCAACGTCCTCGCCGTTCGCGCGCTGATGGAGAAGAGCGTCTACGACCGGCTGGAGCTCGTATCCGGCCGCATGGCGAAGATCAACAAGGGTGACGTGATGGCGGGCACGCTCGGCTATCGCCGCGCCCTGAAGGGGTTCGTGGGCGTCGTTCCGGACACGCTCCACGCCGGAGACACGATCCACGTCCTGAACCTCGGCGGCGTGCTCGGGCTCTGCGTCGGCAAGAACCCGGAGGTCGGCAGCCCGCTCGAGGTGGAAGTCCTGGGCTCCATCCTGCGCGACGGCAAGCCCGCGAACATCTCGCAGAACTCGATTCCCACGCGGGAAACGCTCGGACCGTGCCCGCCGCTCGTCGTGGTCGCCGGGACCTGCATGAGCGCCGGAAAGACGGCGGCCGCGTCGGAGATCGTGAAGCGGTTCGCGCAGGCCGGGCACCGCGTCGCGGCGGCGAAGCTCTCGGGCGTCGCGTGTCTGAAGGACACCCTCGACATGGAGGACCACGGCGCGTTCGCGACGCTGTCGTTTCTCGACTGCGGCCTTCCCTCGACCGCGCACGTCAAGGACCTCGCGCCGTATGCGCGGTCCATCCTGGCGGAGCTCGCCGCGCAGAACCCGGACGTCATCGTCGTCGAGCTCGGCGACGGGATCCTGGGCGACTACCGCGTGGGGACCTTCTTCAGCGACCCGGAGCTCGTGCGCGCGACGAAGGCCGTCGTGATGTGCGCCAACGACCTCGTGGCGGCGTGGGGCGCGCAGAAGCTGATGGAACAGTGGGGAATCCCCATCACCATCGTCTCGGGGCCCGTCACCGACAACCAGACGGGAACCGAATACATCAGCCAGGAGATGAAGCTTCCCGCCGCGAACGCCAAGACGGACGGCCGCGCCCTCTTCGGCGTCATCTACGAGGAGATCCACAAGTCCGATCACAAGGCGGAGCACGCGGAGATTCCGCAGGAGATCAAGCCATGACGATCCGGGTGGGCATTTTCGGCGCGGCGGGCTACGCGGGAGGGGAGCTCTTGCGGCTCCTTCTCGACCATCCGAAGGCGGAGCCCGTCGCGGTCATCTCGAGGTCGCAGGCGGGGCAGCCCGTCTCCGCGGTCCACACGCACCTCTCGAGGCTGACCGACCTGCAGTTCACGAGCGACCTGCCGGAAGGGCAGGATGAGCCCGAGGTCGTCTTCCTCGCCGGCGGGCACGGGTACGCCGTCACCGCGGCGCCGCCGCTGCTCGACCGGGGGATCCCGGTGATCGATCTCTCGGCGGACTTCCGCCTCAAGGACCCGAAGTCCTTCGAGAAGTTCTACGGCCCCGTGCCGCCCGGCTTCGCGCGCCAGCCGGAGTTCGTCTACGGGCTCCCCGAGCTCTTCCGGGAGCAGATCGCCTCGTCGCGGGCGATCGCCTCGCCCGGCTGTTTCGCGACCGCGTCGCTTCTCGCGCTGGCGCCCCTCTGGCGTGCGGGTCTCGTCGACGACGCCGCTCCCGTTTCCATCTTCGCGATCACCGGCTCTTCGGGCGCCGGAGTCACCCCGACGCCGACGACGCACCATCCGCGCCGCGCGTCCGCGTTCTTCGCCTACGGGATCGACGGCCACCGGCACCTTCCGGAGATCGAGGAGTCGCTGACGGAGATCGGCGCCCCCGCCGCCGGGCGCATAGTCTTCCAGACGCACTCGGCGCCGCTCGTGCGCGGCATCTTCGTCAACGCGAACGTGCCTCTGAAGCGCCCCGCCGACCGCGACTCACTGAAGGCTCTGTACGAGAACGCGTACCAGCACGAGTTCTTCGTGCGGCTCGTCGACGGCTCTCCGGACGTCGCTGCGGTCAAGGGAACCAACTTCGCCGACATCGGCGTCGCATCCTTCGGAAACGTCGCGAAGGTGTTCGTCGCGATCGACAACCTCGTCAAGGGCGCGGCGGGGCAGGCGATCCAGGCGATGAACATCCTCTTCGGCCTGCCCGAGCCGACGGGCCTGAAGATGACGGGAGTCTTTCCATGACCCCGTCTCCCTCGCCGGCGGCCCCGCCGCTCGCTTCGACGGAGCTGCCGACGTACACGCGTTGGCCGATCACGCTCGTCCGCGGCCAGGGCTCGACGGTGTGGGACGATGCGGGCAAGAGCTATCTCGATCTCTACGGCGGCCATGCCGTCGCCTCGACCGGACACGCGCACCCCGAAGTCGCGCGCGCCATCGCCGAGCAGGCGAAGACTCTCCTGTTCTATTCGAACGTGGTCGCCGTGCCGGTGCGCACGCGCGCGTCGGACGCGATCGCGCGGCACGCGCCCGACTCGCTCGGCAAGGTCTTCTTCGTCAACTCGGGCACGGAGGCCAACGAGAACGCCATGCGGCTCGCGCGGCGGGCGACCGGCCGTGACGAGGTGCTCTCGTTCCACGGCGGCTTCCACGGGCGGACCGCTGACGCGATTTCGGCGGCGGGCCTCGAGAAGTACCGGGCGCTCGGCCGCCCCAACGTACCGGGGCACCGGCTCGCGCCGTTCGGCGACATGGCGGCTGCGGAAGCGTCGATCGACGACCGTGTCGCGGCGGTCCTCCTCGAACCCATCCAGAGCCTCGCCGGAGTGATCACGGCGCCGGGCGAGTACTTCCAGGGCCTTCGGCGGCTGTGCTCGGAGCGCGGCGCGAAGCTCATCTACGACGAAGTGCAGACGGGGTTCGGACGGACGGGGACGTTCTTCTGGGCGGGCCGGCACGGCGTGCTGCCGGACCTCGTCACGCTCGCCAAGGGAATCGCGAGCGGCGTCCCGATGGGCGCGGTGCTCGTCGCGGACGACATCGCCGCCGGGGTCAAGCCGGAGGACTACGGCACGACCTTCGGCGGGGGTCCGCTCGCGAGCGCCGCGTGCGAGGCGACGGTGCGCGTCATCGAGAGCGAGGGCCTGCTCGAGAAGGTGCTCGAAGGATCCGCCCGGCTGCGCGCCGGGCTCTCCCGGATCGCGGCCGTGCGGGAAGTCCGCGGCGAAGGGTTCCTCCTCGGCGTCGTTCTCGACCGCCCGGGCAAGCCCGTCCGGGAGGCCCTGCTCGGGCGCGGCATCCTCGTCGGCGGGAGCGACCTTCCGAACGTCCTGCGCCTCCTGCCGCCGCTCGTCCTGACGTCGCAGGAAATCGACCGCTTCCTTTCCACTTTGCAGGAGATCCTTTGAAGCACTTCCTTTCAACGCGGCATCTCTCGCAGTCCGAGTTCGAACTGCTTCTTTCGCGCGGCGAGGAGTTCCGCCAGGGCGCGGAGTCGGGCGTCCTTCGCGGCAAGCATGTCGGCCTCGTCTTCTTCAACCCGTCGCTGCGCACGCGCGTCTCGATGGAGATCGCCGTCTCGAAGCTCGGCGGAACGCCCGTCACCCTCTCCGTCGGCAGCGACGCATGGGCGATGGAGTACCGGGACGGCGTGGTGATGAACGACGCCGCCGTTGAGCACGTGCGTGAGGGAGCGGGCGTGCTGGGGCGCTACTGCGACATGCTCGGGGTTCGCTCGTTCCCGGAGGGGAAGGACTACGAACAGGACCGCCGCGAACCGGTCTTGACCGGGTTCGCGAACTACTCCGGCGTTCCGGTGATCAACCTCGAGTCGCCGCTCGACCATCCCTGCCAGGCGATGGCCGACTGCATGACGATCCGGCAGCGGCTCGGACCCACGGCAGGGCGCCGCGTTCTTCTGACGTGGGCCTACCACCCCAAGGCGCTGCCGATGGCTGTTCCGAACTCGTTCCTGATGGGCACCGCGCGGCTCGGCGTCGACCTCGTGCTCGCGCGGCCCCAGGGGTACGAGCTCGACCTCGACATCGTCCGGACGGCGCAGAAGCTCGCGGACGAGAACGGGGGGCGCCTGACGATCACGGAAGACCAGGAAGCGGCATACCAGGGCGTCGAAGTCGTGTACGCGAAGTCGTGGGGATCGCTCGCCGACTACGGAGACACCTCGGCGGAGGCGACCCGGCGATCGAGGCTGCGCGACTGGCGCGTGACGGAGCAGCGGATGGCGCGCGGCCAGTTCGCGATCTTCATGCACTGCCTGCCCGTGCGCCGCAACGTCGTGGTCGACGACGCGGTGCTCGACGGCCCCCGCTCCGCCGTGCTCGACGAGGCGGAGAACCGGCTCTACGCGCAGCAGGCGATCCTGGAGACCCTGGCGAGGGAAACCTCGTGAAGGACGGGACCGTCGGGGTGGACGCGGAGCTCCTTCGCGAGGCGCTGCCGTACATCCGCCGGTTCAAGGGCAAGACGTTCGTCGTCAAGATCTCGGGCAAGGTGACGGAGAACCTCGGCAACCTCTCCTCGCTCGCCGAGGAGATCGCGCTGCTCCACCAGGTCGGGATCCGCGTGCTCGTCGTGCACGGGGGAGGGGCGCAGGCGACGGAGCTCGCGGAACGCCTCGGGCTCGAGACGAAGCTCGTCAACGGCCGGCGTGTCACCGACGACGCGACGCTCGAAGTCGTCAAGATGGTCTTCGCCGGCAAGATCTCCGTCGAGATCCTCTCCGCGCTCCGAGCATTCGGCGTGAACGCCGTGGGCGTCTCGGGGATCGACGGGAACGTCGTGCTCGCGCGCAAGCGCGCCCGGAAGAGCATGATGAACCGGGAGACGGGAAAGCGCGAGATGGTGGACTTCGGCAACGTCGGCGACGTCGTGCAGGTGGACCCGAGGCTCTTGACGACGCTTCTCGACGCGGGGTACCTCCCCATCGTCTCGCCGCTCGCGGCCGACGAAGGCGGCCAGGTCTACAACGTCAACGCGGACACGATCGCGTCGGCGCTCGCCGTCGAGCTCGACGCCGAAAAGCTGATCCTCCTGTCGGACGTCCCCGGGGTGCTCGCGAACCGGGAAAATCCCGAAAGCCGCATCTCGCGGATGTCCGCCGCGGAAGCCCGCAAGCTCGCGAAGAGCGCGGCGGTGACGGGAGGCATGGTCGCGAAGCTCGAGGAGATCTCGCGGGTGGTCGAAGCGGGCGTGCGCGCCGTCCACATCGTGAACGGCAACGAGCGAAACGCCTTACTGTCCGAGATCTTCGGCGACAAGGGGAGCGGCACGATGGTGGTTGGTTGAAACCGAAGCGGCTGAAGCGTCGCGGCCCCACCGGAGGTGTAGGGGCGGGGCTTGTCCCCGCCCGCGAGGGGCACGGCCAATGAAATCCGCCGGCGTCACGACCGTCCTCGATCGCCTGATGGAGTTCATCTCCATCCAGAGCGTGTCGGGCGACGAAACGGCTCTCGCCGACCGCATCGCGCAGATCTGCGCGGACGCGGGCGTCGACGCGAAGCGCGACGGCCGCAACGTCTGGGCGCGGCGCGGCGGCGCGGGGCCGTGCCTCCTCCTGAACTCGCACATCGACACGGTGCCCGCGGTCGAAGGCTGGTCCGGCGATCCGTGGGCGCCGCGGATCGACGGCGACCGCCTCGTCGGCCTGGGCGCGAGCGACGCCAAGGCGTCGGTCGCCGCGATGCTCGAAGCGTTCCTCACGGCGCCGCTCGGCGGGAACGTCCGCGTCATTTTCGCGGCGACGTGCGACGAAGAAACGGGCGGGCAGGGGCTCGAGAAACTCGTGCACCACCTCGCCTTCGACGCCGCGATCGTGGGGGAGCCCAACGGCTTTCGTCCGGCGATCGCGCAGAAGGGCCTGCTCAAGCTGAAGCTGACGGCCCACGGACGCGCGGGCCACGCGGCGCGCCCGGAGCTCGCCGAGAACGCCATCGTCCGGGCGGCGAAGGACGTGCTGGCGATCGAGCGCCTGGCCATCGACGCCGAGGACCCGTACCTGGGCCGGCCGACCGCGGCGGCGACGATCATCCACGGCGGCATCCGATCGAACGTCATCCCGGACGTCTGCGAGGTGACGGTGGACGCGCGCACGATCGCCGGCTTCGACAACGACTCCATGCTCGAAACGATCCGCGGCGCCGTCGAGTCCGACGTCACGGTCCTCTCCTCGCGCCTGCGGCCCGTCGGGGGAGACCCGGGCTGGAAGATCGCGCGCGCGGCGTCGGAGGCGGCAGGCGGCGCTCCCGTGACGGGCTTTCCGAGCGTCAGCGACCTCGCCCACCTCGGCGGCAAGCCCGCGGTCGTGTTCGGCCCCGGTGACCCCGCACAGTCCCACGCGACCGACGAGTCGATCGACGTGGCGGCGGTTCTCGGCGCTCCGGAGATCTACCGGCGCGCGATCGCGGCGTACTTCGCGTGAAACGGCCGCGCAAGACCGCGGGGAAGAAGAAGGCGCTCTGGGGCGCCGGGTTCGACGCGCAGCCCGGGGCGGCGCTCGCGAGGCTGTCCGTGTCCCACCCGTTCGACCGGCGGCTCGCCGAAGCGGACGTCGCCGGCTCCCTCGCGCACGCGCGGGGCCTCTTCCGCCGGCGCCTGCTGAGCCGCGCGGCGCTGGCCCGGATCCAGCGAGCCTTGCGGGCGATCGGCCAGGAGATCGCAGCGGGCAAGTTCCGCTTCTCCGACGCGGACGAGGACATCCACCTGAACGTCGAGCGCCGGCTCATCGAGCTCGCGGGCGACGCGGGCCGCCGCATCCACGCGGGCCGCTCTCGCAACGACCAGGTCGCGCTCGACCTGCGGCTGTGGACCCTCGGCGCGATCGACCGCTCGAGTGCCGCGATCCGCTCGCTCGGCGGCGCGATCCTGACGCGCGCGGAGCAGTTTCTCGAGAAAGAGGTCGTCGTCGCCGCGCGCACCCACCTGCGCAGCGCGCAACCCGTCCTGCTCGCGCACGTCTTCCACGCCTGGGTCGAGATGCTCCTGCGCGACCTCGGCCGCCTCGCCGACGCCCGCAAGCGGACGGCCGTCTCTCCTCTCGGCTCGGGAGCCTGCGCCGGATCGACGCTGACCCTCGACCGGGAGGGCGTCGCGAAGGAGCTGGGTCTCTCCTCGGTGACGGCGAACAGCATCGACGCCGTCTCGGACCGGGATTTCGCCGCGGAGTTCGAGGGCGCGGCGGCGCTGACGATGACGCATCTCTCCCGCATCGCGGAGGACTTGATTCTCTGGACCGGCGACGAGCTCCGCCTCTTCGCCCTCTCCGACGCGACGGCGACAGGCTCCTCGATGATGCCGCAGAAGAAGAACCCCGACTCGCTCGAGCTCACGCGAGGCAAGGCCGGCCGCGTGATCGGCAACCTCGTCGCGACGCTGACGATCGTAAAAGGCCTCCCGCTCTCCTACGACCGGGACCTCCAGGAAACGCAGGAGCCGCTCTTCGAAACGGCCGACGCGCTCGAGCTCTCGCTCGCGGCCGTCGAAGAGGTGATCGCGGGACTGCGCCTTCTCCCGGAGAAAGAGCGCGCCCCAATCGACCCGTCGTCGCTCGCGACGGACGTCGCCGAGGAACTGGTGCGCCGAGGAATGGCCTTCCGCACGGCGCACGAGCGCGTCGCCCGCTGGAGCCGGAAGGCGGCAGTGGGCAAGCGCGACCTGCGCGAGGTCGTCTGGATCGAAGCGCCGGAGCTTCGCTCGTTCGCCGAGTCCCTCTCGCCGGAATCGTCCGTGCGCCGCAGGGACGGGACCGGAGGAACGTCGCCGCGCCGGGTCCGGGCCGCGCTAAGACGGGCGCGGAGGCAGCTGGAGGCCTGATTCAGGCTCGGCCGGCGGTTCTTCGCCGGCTTACAATCTGGCAGCCGCATTTCCCCAAAGAGGAGAAAACAGCGATGCCTGAGGGGTGTCGGCAGGTTAGACATCTCCCTCTGCAGTCCATCAGGATCCGCTGGCACGCCTTCCTTTGCGGAAAGCCATGCACGGAAAGGGGTTGAAATTTTCGGCAGCGATGGAGCCCCGGACGATGGGCGACTCGCTCCGCAGCGTTTGCTCCCCGAATTGGGCGGTCTAAAACATGTTAGGCGGCTGAAGTGAGAGTTCTGGCTTCTGTCCAGCCCTGGTCTCTCGCATCTCTCATCGGGATTCTTGTCGCTGCTATAGCGATCTTCTTCCCGCCCCTGGATTGGCTCTTGCTGCCTCGGACGGCACCAGGCACTGGAAGGTACCAGGCCAGTTCAAGACTGTCCTTCCGAAGGGCCAGCCGCTCGATGCGTTTACCGGCTGGGTAATGTTGCAGAATGGATTCTCGACGATCTACTCAGAAGCTCTGATGGACATGGGTTATTCCGAGTTCGAGGATGAACCTCTCGAGAAGGTGATCTATCTCGACAACCGTACCTTCGGGCCCCATTTGTACGCCAACGTCTACTTGGTAGAGCCCTATCACCACGGAGACGTTCCCCTCGGCACGAGCGGCCCAGCCTTTATCCACATCATCACTCACACGATTCCATGGATCATGGTGGAGATCGCTGACCGTGTGTGGTGAGCAGCCGCCTAACATCGCGCTGCAGCCGACGTCGCCGGCTTCGCCGTGGCCGCTGCGCTTGGGACGTTAGGCTCTGGAAGGACGGAAGGGAGAGCACGATGAGCAACGAACAGGTGGCACCTGAGACGAAAGGTGTCACGGTGAAGTTACTTGCAACGGTTGACCTTGGCCCTGAGATCGGGGGCATGGCGGGCCGCCAACTTCGAATGCGTATGGTGACCATCGAGCCTGGAGGCGTCGTCGGCCCGATTCACCACCATAAAGACAGACCAGGGACCGTCTACATACTGCAAGGAACGATCACTGACCATCGAGATGGAGTCGCTACGGACTATGGGCCGGGAGTGGGCTGGCCCGAGGATAGAAACACGGCACACTGGCTTGAGAACAGAGGAACGCTTCCTGCGGTGGAGATCTCGGTCGATATCTTCAGGCAAGAGTAAACTCAGGCCCGACGGTGGCCGCGTCATCAGGCCCGCCCCTGCGGTTCGCCGGCAAGCGTCTTATCCACACCTTGAGTTGTCGCGACCTCGCTGGTCGAGGCTCGCCCAAATCAGGATTTCGAGTCTCGCCCAAACCATCCCTCTAGAAACGGCCGAATCCGCAGTTGTCCCTGCCGGCGCGAGTGCAGTCGTCGTATTCGTGCTTGCGAATCTGGCGGAAGACCTCGGCTTCATCGACGTCAACGCGGTTCCGCAGTCCCAGTATCCACACGGCGCGTTGAGCGGAACTGTGGAAAGTAATGCCATGAGGATCGGCTCCGATGAGGCTGGCCCCGAACCGCAGTTTCCCGGCGGTGACCACGTCGTGCTCGGCATCGTCGCGGTACCCGATGTTGTTGGTGGGATCGCGCAGCCAATTTGCGAAATATTCGGCTTTGCCGTTGCCCTGCGCGGCCGCCTTCCGGAACCACGCGATGGCCTCCTGGCGATTCTGTGGAACTCCGATGCCGAACTGGTACGCGCGTCCGAAGGCGGACTGCCCTTTGGTCCAACCCTGCAAGGCGCTGGCCTGCCAGAGCTTCGCCGCGAGATCCCAGTTTTCGGCGACGCCCTCTCCCAGTTCGTAGTAGGCGCCCAACTGGCTCTGCGACTCCGGTTCACCCTGCGCCGCAGCGCGGCTGTACCACGCAAAAGCCGCTTTTGAGCTCCGGGCCACCCCATCGCCCTGGTCGCACATCAACGCGAACCGGAGCTGCGCCTCGACGTTTCCGGCTTCGGCGGCTTTGCGCACCATCTGCGCCGCGCCCGCATGGTCGCCGGACTGGAAACGCACGCGTGCCTGATCGAATAGCTCCGCTCCGGGGAGCTGCCTGCAGTATTGCTGTGTTGCCGGGCCGGGCATCGTTATTTTGTCGGCTCCGGGCGCGATCCCGAGGCACTTCTGCACGAGTCCGGAAGCCATGACAACGTCGGTGGCCTGAGCTAGGCGCAGGTCTGTCGCGATCAGGGCAAAGAAACTGAAACTGATGAAACGACGGTATCTCCGCACGGAAACACCTCCGAACTACGAACAGCCGCGGGCTGATTTCGCGTTGTTGTCGCGTTATCGCCGAGGCTCTTGGACACAACACCCTTCCAGCCTCAGCACCTCTAGTTCTTCTTTCGCATCCTCGCTTCCACGAGCGGCTGCCTGCCGGTAATACCTCTCGGCTGTGGCCCTGTTCGGTGCGACGCCGATGCCCTCTTTATAAGCGAGACCTAAATTGAACAAGCCATCCGCATTTCCCTGTGCGGCCGCCTTCCGATACCACCGGAGGGCAGTTGCGGGATGACGCGGCACCCCTGTGCCCGTTTCGTACAGATAGCCCAGCGCCGTCTGCGCACCGGGATGATTTTGCTTTGCGGCTTTCCGAGAGCATTGCAAAGCAGCCTCGGGATCTTCTTTCAGAGGGCGCCGGCGCAACATGTATCCCACGCCCCAGCAGTATTGCTCCGCCGGAGTGCGCGGCTGCCGCCCACGCAGCTGGTTCAGAACTCCTCGTTGTTGGCAGGTTTGCCAATATGCGTCCCAATGGATGACATCCGCTCGCGCAATGCGCGCAGCCGCCATGATTCCGCACAGAATTACCATCCGGCGGAAAGCGAATGTAAGCACCCGCGGCATTTCGGCCATCATAGCTCCGACGGTGCGTAGCCCGGTGCATGTGGATCAAAATGGTCGGCAGGGAACACGGCATCCCGATGCTTGACAGCGTCGATCGCCGCAGGGTCAGCCGAAGGGAACTGGTCTCTGCGCTGAAACGCAGCAGCCGGGGAATCAATGACCTTCTCAGGCTCGGGATCGACTCCGGCGGGAGCATCCCGATCCCCTCGACCTACGTGTGGCGCAACCTCCCCCTGGACGTCGGCCACGTCCTCACCTATTTCGTCGCGCACGAAGGCCATCACCGTGGGCAGATGGTGCTGATCGCCCGCCAGTTGGGACACCGCCTCCCGGTCTCGACCACGGGTGGCCTCTGGCAGTGGACGAAGCGCGCAACAGAGGGGGGACGGTGACGCCGAATCTGCGGTTCTCAATTCGCAGCAGAAGGTAGGGGCCGTGGCGAGTCGAGTGCGTGCCCTCGTTCCGATGGCTCACGTCGAGAGCGTCCCGACGTCCATCTCGTTTTACCGCCGCCTCGGTTTCGAGGTCCAGAACACCTTCACGCCATCGGGGCAACAGGAGCCGGCGTGGGCGTATCTGTCGTCGGATCGAGCCCAAATCATGGTGACGAAGGCCGACGAGCCCGTCGTCCCGAGCCAGCAGGCTGTTGTCTTCTACGCCTACTGCGGCGACGTCCCGGCCCTTCGCGAACAGCTGATCGCCGAAGGGATCGACGCCGGCCCGATCCAATATCCCTTCTATGCACCCCGCGGCGAATTTCGGATCCAGGATCCGGATGGCTACGTCATCATGATCACGCACACGTAACGCGGTTGGGTGCCGCCCGGAGACGCAGGCGGTATCCGGTGAGGGGGATAACCCTGTGAAAGCCAAGACTCTCTATCTGTGGCTCTGCGTCCTGGGAACCTTGATTCCCTACTCGCAATTCTTTCCGTTCCTTCGCGATCATGGCCTCGATCTCGGGCTCTTCGTCGACCAGCTCTTCGCGAATCGGATCTCGGCGTTCTTCGGGTTGGACGTAATTCTCTCGGCCGTGACCCTTTGGATATTCGTCGGGGTCGAGGGGAAACGCGCAGGCATCCGGCACCTTTGGGCTCCGCTCGGCGCAATTCTGCTCGTCGGCGGCTCCCTCGGCCTGCCGCTGTTTCTGTACATGCGGGAAGGAGCGCTCGAGCGCCGGTCGTGAGGCCGGCGACGTTCGTCGAGGCCCCGCGGACGTTTACAATCCCGGAGAGCGCGGCATGGTCGTCTTTGTGAACGGCGCGTTCGGGGTGGGGAAGACAACGGTGTCGCGTCTCTTGGTCGGACAGCTGGCGGGTGTTCCGCGAACATGTTTCCACCGACTCGCTCGACGCGCCTCGGGTCGCGGCGGAAGTGATCCGCCGGATACGGGATTCGCGCCCGAGAGCGGACGCCGGGCGCTGAGGATCCACGTGGCGTCCGTCATCTCCCATCGCGTCGTTCCCCGTGGACTTGTTTTCGAAAGGGGTTGAGAGTTGCTTGAAACTCAGTCGCTCGCGGATCGGCCGACAGTGGACCTGAAGAGAGCGGCTTCGCTCGCATGGCTGTGTCTCGCGCTCGTGGGGAGTCCTCTCCCCGTGCAGGCTCAAAAACTCGAGACAGGCTTTTTGAACCGCAGCCTCCTCGTCGATCGCGACGAATATCGGTATCAGGTGTATGTCCCGCGGGATTTCCAGCGCTCATCGAAATGGCCAGTGATCCTCGCTCTGCACGGCGGGGGCGGATACGGCAACGATGGCCTCCGACAGACGATCGGGGGCCTGGCCGACGCGATTCGTCGCCACCCGGAGCGCTTCCCTGCGATCGTGATCTTTCCCCAGGCTCACGCGGATGCAAGCCCGGGTTGGCAGGGCGCGGGGGGACGGGCCGCATTGGCGGCCGTTGACAAGACGATCGCCGAGTTCTCCGGAGACTCGTCGCGTGTCTATCTGACCGGCCTGTCGGCGGGTGGCAACGGCAGCTGGTATCTCGCCTCGCACCACCCCGACCGGTTCGCGGCTCTGGCCGTGATCTGCGGGTTCATCTCCGAGTTTCGCGGCACAACCAGCCATGTCCTGTACCCCGCGCTCGCGCCGGCCTCCGAGCCCGATCCTTCCGCCGCCATCGCCAGAAAGGTGGCCCATCTGCCGATATGGATCTTCCACGGCGACGCGGACCCCACGGTCTCCGTCGAAGAGTCACGCAAGATGGCGGCGGCGCTGAAGGCAATCGGCGCCGACGTCCAGTACACGGAGCTTCCCGGGATTGGCCACGACGCATGGAACCCCGCGTACGAACGAGCGGATCTCTTCGAGTGGATGATGAAGCAACGGCGCCATTAGACGCCCGGGCGCCGTGGCGGCCGTCCTGGACTCCGACGCCGCCCCTCCCCGAAGGTAGTATCCCGGTAAGAACTTTCATGGGAAATAACTGGGGCGTCATTGCCGCTCACCTGACGTTGTCGCTGGCCGCCGGCGGCCTGATCGGCCTCGAGCGGACTTTTCATGGCCGACCCGCGGGCTTTCGGACGCATGCGCTCGTGTGCCTCTCTTCGGCCTTGCTGATGCAATTCACCCTCTACCAGTGGAAGCTCTTTCCCTCCGTACCGCTCGACGCGATCCGCGCCGACCCCACGCGGCTCGCGCAGGGGATCATGACGGGCATCGGGTTCCTCGGAGCCGGCGTCATCTTCAAGGAAGGGCTGAGCGTTCGCGGCCTGACGACCGCCGCGTCGATCTGGGTCACCGCGGCGATCGGCATCCTGATGGGGGTCGGCTTCTATTACCCCGCCGCACTCGCGACCGTTCTCACCCTCGCGACGCTGTCGATCTTCCGCTGGATCGAGACCCGGATGCCCGTGCAGATCTATGCGGAGCATCGTCTCCTCTTCGACCGCAACAACGCGCTCGGCGAAGATGAACTGAGGGCGCTCATGAAGGAACACGGCTTCAAGGTCTCCAACATGAACTACGGCGTGATAAACGGCGGCGGCTCGTTCGAGTACCGGATGACGATCCACACCGCGCATTCCGGGAACATGGCGAAGCTCGCGGAGTCGCTACGGCGCCTCGACCGGGTCCGCGAGTTCGAGATCTCGCCGGCGGGCCCCTAGCCCGGCGGAGAAGCCCGTATCGATGCCTGAAGGGAAGGGAACCGGCATGCGCCGATGAGCTTGTCGCTGACCTTGCTCATTCTGATCGCCGTGGCGATTCCAGGAGCTCTCGTATTGCTGGTCCTCTTGTCGGGCGCCATCGCGCCGAAGGTACGAATAGCCGAGCCCTGGCTCGCCTTGATCCTGGGTCTCGCCAATCTCTTCATCGGGTTTTCGAGACTGCTGAGTCATCCGCCGCGGAGGGCGTCCAGCGTGCCGTGGATGGAATACTCGGCCACGATCTGGGCGGTGCTCGCCGGATGCGGATTTCTCTGGTGGTCGTTTTGGCTCTTCCGACGGGCGAGGGCTCCCGAAGGATCCAACTCTCGGATGGGTTTGCGGTGAGGCGCTCGATCGCTTTCTGGCGGCCGCGGTTCGCCGCAATCTTCCGGTCGAGGGCCGACTGAGAGGGAGATAATCAGGACAGGAGGCGAGGATGGGGGAAAAGGCGGGAGCGTTTACCGTGGCGGCGCATTTTGCGGGCAAGCCGCCGCAGGTCCGGAAGGTGTACGAGCGGCTGCTGGAGCTTCTGGAGAAGATCGGGCCCGTGAGCGAGGACCCGAAGAAGAAGACGTCGATCCACCTCGTCCGCGAGTCGGCGCTCGCCGGGGTGGAGGTGCGCGGGGAGTACCTGCTCCTGAATCTGAAGACGGATTACCCGATCGACAGCCCGCGCGTCGAGCGTGGGGAGCGGCTTTCGGCGAACCGGTACCACACGAAGGTCCGGCTCTCGGCGATCGCCGAGGTGGATGGCGAGGTCAAGCGGTGGCTGAAGGACGCGTACTCGCTGTCGGGATAGCCGCCGCCCCGATCCCCGCCGCGCGCCCCGTCGCCCAGGCCCACTGGAAGTTATACCCACCGATCGGACCGAACGCGTCGAGCGCTTCGCCGCAGAGGAAGAGGCCCGGCTGCACACGGCTCTCCATCGTCACGGGGTGGATCTCCTCGAGCGCCACGCCGCCGCCGGTGACTTCCGCCTTCGCGTATCCGCCGTGGCCCGTCCACGGAAGCTCGCCTGCCGCCAGGGTCTCCACGAGGGAGAGCCGCGCATCGCGCGTGAG
This sequence comes from Acidobacteriota bacterium, assembly GCA_030948185.1. Lineage (GTDB taxonomy): Bacteria > Acidobacteriota > Thermoanaerobaculia > UBA5066 > Gp7-AA6 > JALYUA01. The sequence goes on along the minus strand of JALZAT010000046.1, from coordinate 8,223 downwards.
GCGGGAGAGCGGCGTCGCCGGGTCCACGCCGGAGACCTCGGCGAGCGCAGCCGCCAGCCGTTCCGGAAGCTCGCCGCGAAGCAGACTCGCGACGGTCCGGCTTCCCGCCGCCCGCAGCGCGGCGTCCCATTCGTGCCTTCCTTTCGCCGTCCATCGGACCGTTACCCGCGCGTGGCCACCTGCGTCCTCCTCGAGCGACCGCACGGCGATGTGCGAGACGTCCAGCACCGACGGACCGCTGTACCCCTGATGGGTGAAGAGGAATCCACCCTCGGCCTCCGCGGAGCGCGTCTGCGCCTTCGCCGTCACCGCGACCGGAAGCGAGATCCCTGAGAGCGCGGCGAACGGCGGAGGTGAGCCGCTGAGGGGCGTCAGGGCGGGATACGTGGCCCGGAGCGTGTGGCCGAGCCGGCGCAAGATGTCGAGGCCGGTCCCGTCGCTGCCTGATCTGGGAATCGACAGACCTCCCGTCGCGACGACCACGGCGTCCGCGTCGATCGAGTCGCCGCCGTCCCGCTCGATCCGCCAGGACGCGCCGATTCGCCGAAGGCCCGTGACGAGGGCTCCCGTGACGATGCTCGCGTTGCGCCGGCGCGCCAGCGCGAACAGGGCATTGCGCACGTCGGAGGCGCGGTCCGAGGCGGGGAAGAGCTTCCCCGACTCCGCTTCCTCAACGAGGGGAATGCCCGCCTCGCGCTCGAAGAACGAGACTTGCTCCTCGAGGCGCCAGGAGCGCAGCATCTTCTTCAGCGTGTTCGGCGAGGAGTCGGTGACGAACCGGGTCTCGTCCGCGCGTGCAGGAAGGATGTTGCAGCGGCCGCCGCCGCTGATCAGGATCTTTCTTCCGCCGTCCGCCGTGCGCTCGAGAAGCCGCGTCTCGTTGTCGCGGCGCGCGGCGAAGATCGCCGCCATGGTGCCCGCCGCTCCGGCGCCGACGACGACCACGCGGCGCGGGCGGGATGGCATCGCGGATGAAGATAATCCGGATCGGTTCGCGCGCGGCTGTCGTCATAAGATGACCGCGGTGACATTCCCAGTGCCATTCCACCCGGCCGTGGGAGGCTGGTTCTCTGCGCGATTCGGCGACCCGACGCCGCCGCAGCGCGACGGTTGGCCTCATATCGTCGAAGGCCGGCACACTTTGATCGCGGCGCCGACGGGCTCAGGAAAGACGCTCGCCGCGTTTCTGTCGGCGATCGACGCCCTCGTCCGGCTCGGCCCGGACCTCCCCGACGAGACGGTGGTCCTCTACGTTTCGCCCCTGCGGGCGCTTTCGAACGACGTCCAGAAGAACCTGCAAGGGCCTCTCGCGGAGATCCGCGCGGAGGACCCTTCGATTCCGGAGGTCCGCGTGCTCGTGAGGACGGGGGACACGCCCGCGTCCGAGCGGGCGGCGATGATGAGGCGTCCCCCGCACATCCTCGTCACGACCCCCGAGTCGCTCTACCTGATGCTCACGAGCGACGGAGGCCGGCGGATGATCTCGACCGTCCGAACCGTGATCGTCGACGAGATCCACGCGCTCGCGCGGGACAAGCGGGGAAGCCACCTCGCCCTCTCGCTCGAGCGCCTCGAGGCGCTCGCGGGGCACCCGGTGCAGCGCATCGGGCTTTCGGCCACCCAGAAGCCGCTCGAGGACATGGGCCGTTTCCTCGTCGGCGCCGGCTCCGGCCGCGAGTGCGTGCTCGTCGACGCGGGAACGTTCCGGCAGCTCGACCTCGCGATCGAGATCCCGCCGTCGCCTCTCGCCACCGTCTGCTCGCACGAGCAGTGGGAGGAGATTTACGAGCGCATCGCCGAGCTCGTCCGAGAGCACAAGACGACGCTCGTCTTCGTCAACACGCGCAAGATGGCGGAGCGGATCGCCGGGCAGCTGACGCGGCTCCTCGGCGAGGAGGCCGTGACGAGCCACCACGGGAGCCTTTCCCGCGAGCGGCGTCTCGACGCCGAGGAGCGGCTGAAGAACGGGAAGCTCCGCGCCCTCGTCGCGACCGCTTCTCTGGAGCTCGGGATCGACGTCGGCGACGTGGACCTCGCGATCCAGGTCGGTGCGACGCGCTCGATCGCGACGTTCCTCCAGAGAGTCGGCCGTGCCGGCCACGCGCTGAAGCGGGTGCCGAAGGGAAGGCTCTTCCCGCTGACGCTCGACGAGCTCGTCGAGGGAGCGGCGCTCGTCCACTGCATAAGAGCGTCCGTCCTCGACCGCACCCCGATGCCGCCGCGCCCGCTCGACATCCTCGCCCAGCAGATAGTCGCGGCCTGCGTCGCCGAGGAATGGCGGGAGGACGACCTCTTTCACCTTTTCCGGCGCGCCTGGCCCTACCGCGACCTCGAGCGCGCCGAGTTCGACGAGGCCGCCGCCATCCACACCTCCGGACGCCGGGCGCTCCTGCACCGGGACGCCGTGAACGGGAGATTGATGGCGACGAAGCGCGCGCGCCTGACGGCCCTTCTCTCGGGCGGCGCGATCCCGGACACCGCCGATTACCAGGTGCGCCTCGAGCCCGAGGGGACGCTCGTCGGAACCGTCAACGAGGACTGGGCGATCGAATCGAACGGCGGCGACATCTTCCAGCTCGGGAACGCGTCGTGGCGGATCCTTCGCGTCGAAACCGGCGTCGTGCGGGTGGCCGACGCGCGGGGACAGCCGCCCTCCATTCCGTTCTGGCTCGGGGAGGGCCCCGGCCGCACGCGGGAGCTCGCGGGCGAGATCGCGCGGCTTCGCGATGCGGCGGGCGCCGGGGCGGACGCGGCCGCGAATGGCGGGCGGACATGGATCGAGCAGTGCGGCGACGCATTGCCGGCGGGCGGGGCGGCACAGATCGCGGACTACGTCGAAGAGGGGCGGCGCGTCCTCGGCACGGTGCCGACGCAGCGCCGCGTCGTCCTCGAGCGCTTCTTCGACGAGAGCGGCGGGATGCAGCTCGTCGTGCACGCCCCGTTCGGGTCGAAGATCAACCGCGCGTGGGGGCTCGCCCTCCGCAAGAAGTTCTGCGTGGGATTCGGGTTCGAGCTCCAGGCAGCCGCCAACGAGGAGGCGATCGTGCTCTCCCTGGGGCCCATGCACAGCTTCCCGCTCGAGGAGGTCTTCGATTACCTCCATCCCAACACCGCGCGCGACGTCCTCGTGCAGGCGCTCCTCGCCGCCCCGATGTTCGAGACCCGCTGGCGCTGGAACGCGCAGAGGTCCCTCCTGCTCGACCGGTCGCGCAACGGCAAGAAGATCCCTGCCAACCTGCTCCGGATGCGAGCCAACGACCTCCTCGCGGGGGCGTTCCCCCAGGTGCTCGCCTGTCCCGAGACTCTGCCCGGCGGCCCAATCGAGGTGCCGGACCACCCCATCGTGCGGCAGACCATCGAGGACTGCCTCACGGAAGCCATGGACGTCGAGGGGTTCCTCGAAGTCCTCCGCGGCCTTCGCGACGGCTCGATCGAGCGGGTGGCGGTCGACACCGTCGAGCCTTCCGCCTTCGCGCGCGGCATCCTGTCCTCGCAGCCGTACACATTCTTAGACGACGCGCCCCTCGAGGAGCGCCGCACCCAGGCCGTCTTCTCTCGCCGCGTCGTGGATTTTCGAAGGTCCGACGACATCGGAGCGCTCGACCCCGACGCGATCGAGCGCGTGCGCGAGGAGGCATGGCCGCAGCCGGCGAGCGCGGAGGAGGTCCATGAGGCGCTTCTCTGGGTGGGATACGTCACGTTCGAGGAGGGCAAGCCGTGGCAGGCGTGGATCGACGAGCTCGCCGCCGGTCGGCGCGTCGTGTCCGAGGAGGGCCGCCGCTGGTTCGCCGTCGAGGCGACGCGCGATGCGCGCGCGGCGCTGCGCGGACGGATGGAGGCGCTCGGGCCCGTCTTCGCGGGCGGGGACGCCGACGAGGCGCTCCTGCGAGAGCTCGAGAGCGAGGGTGTCGTTCTCCGGACGCGGATCGCCGGCCGCGAGGCCTGGTGCGACCGGCGCCTGCTCGCCCGGATCCACCGCTACACGCTCGACCGATTGAGGCGCGAGATCGAGCCCGTCACGGCGGCGCAGTTCCTGCGGTTCCTCGGATGCTGGCAGCACGCCGACCCGGAGCACCGGCTCGAGGGGCCGAAGGGCGTCGCGCACGCGGTCTCATCGCTCGCCGGCTTCGAAGTTCCCGCCGCGGCGTGGGAGGGGAGCGTGCTGCCGGCGCGCGTGCGCGGCTACAAGCGGGAGTGGCTCGACCAGCTCACGTTCTCGGGAGAGGTCGCCTGGGCGCGGCTCTGGGTCTCCGGCGTGGCGGCGGGTCCGACGCGGCGGACCCCGATTTGCCTCGTTCCGCGCGAAGACCTCGAGGCGTGGGCGTCGCTCGCGCAGGCCGCGCTGCCCCGCGAGCTCTCTTCAGGCGCGGCCGCCGTGCGCGGCGCTCTCGGCGGGCGGGGAGCGATGTTCTTTCCGGAGCTGGCGCGCTGCGCGAGGCTGACGGCGCAGGATCTCGAGGAGGCGCTGTCGGAGCTCATCGGGCTCGGGCTCGTCACCTGCGACTCCTACTCGGGACTGCGTTGGCTGATCGTGCCGGCATGGCGCCGGAAGGCGACGGGGCTCTCCGCGGGCCGGTGGAGCCTGCTCCCGCGGGGGGAGCCGCCCGCTCCGGCGGCGGCCGCGGAGTTCGTCGCGCGCCGGCTTCTCCGCCGGACTGGCGTCGTCTTCCGCAAGACGCTCGCGCGGGAGAAGCTGCCGGTTCCCTGGAGGGAGATCGCGCGGGCTCTCCGGCGGCTGGAGGGGCGCGGCGAGATCCGCGGCGGCCGGTTCGTGGCCGGATTCGACGGAGAGCAGTACGCGCTGCCGGAAGCCATCCCCGTGCTGCGTGCCGTTCGGAAGCGCTCGGCGTCGCCGCAGGACCCCGAGCCGATACTCGTCTCCGCCGCCGACCCGCTCAACTACCGCGGAATCCTGACCCCGGACGAGCGGGTGGCGCCCGGGGCGCGGAAGCAAGTGGCGGTGGCCTAGGGGATCAGATCCTTCGGCGATCACGCCTCATTTCGATCCGAAGACGAGCTGGTTTCCGTCGGGGTCTTTGCGACCCTGTACATGCCCCACGGTTCCCTCGCCGGCGGCTTCACGAACTCGACGCCCACGGCCTTCAACTGCTCGTAGGTCTGCTGGACGTCGTCGCAGGCGAACGATCCGTTCCACGGTGTGCCGACGCGGTCTTCCTGTCCCGGCGGCGTGAACAGGACGACTCCCGTCTCCGAACGCGGGATCTTGAGCTCGATCCATCGCTGCCCGGGGCCCATCGGCTGGTCGGTCGCCACTTTGAACCCGAGCTTCTCCGTGTAGAACTTCAGCGCGCGATCCTGGTCCTTGACGGGGATTCCGACGAACTTGACGTGGGTGATCATGCCGTTGCCTCCTTTTTCGACGTTGTTGGCGCACGGTAGCGGCGCGCGTCGAGGGGCGTCAAGGGTCCGATTCAATGCTATAGGGATTAAAGATAGAGTGCCGGCATGGTTTCCGAGCGGGTTCCTCGCGTCGCGATAGACCGCTACGTCCTGGACACTTTGATGGCCGATCTCGTCGGGCACGACCGCACCCCCGCGGCGTTCGTCGTGTTCCTCTACCTGTGGAAGGAGAGCCGCCGGGCCCGGCGCGGCCGCGTCCGCGTCAGCCACGCGGCGATCGCGGACGAGACCGGGCTTTCCAAGAGCGGCGTCCAGACGGCGATCCGCCGGCTGAAGCGGCGCCAGCTCGTGCGATCCTTCCAGACTTCTCCGACGGCGACGCCCGAGTACGTCGTGATGAGACCGTGGGCGAAGCGAACTCCCGTTTTGCGCTTCGCGCTGACCCGTAGCGTTCGAGCGAAGGAGGCTCCATGAGCAAACGGCTTCTCGTCCTGGTGGCCACGGGCGCGTTTCTCGCGGGCGCGGCGATCTCCGACCCGTGGGGACCGGCCAGGGCGCCCTCGGTGCCGGAGGCCGACGGGTATGTGGAGATCCCGAACGCGGCCGTTCCCCCCGTGAAGGGCCGCGTCTACCGGGCCGTGTTTGACGCGAACCGCGCGGCGGACAAGCCCTCGCAACTCGTGCCGGCGGTGAACAACCTCGGTTCCGAGCTGAACGCCTTCGCGGCGGCCGGTCTGCCGAAGTCTGCCGCGAAGTTCGTGCTCGTGTTTCACGGTCCAGCAATGGACGCGCTCATGGATGACGCGCATTACAGGGCGAAGTACCACATCGACAACCCGAACCTGAGGGTCCTCTCCCGGCTGAAGTCGGGGGGAGTCGAGATGTTCGTGTGCGGCCAGAACCTGGCCTCGGACAAAATCGATCCTCGAACCCTGACTCCGGACGTGCGTGTCGCGAGCGACGCGCTCATCGTGCTCATGACCTACCAGAATGACGGCTACGCGCTGCTGAGCTTCTGAGTCCGGATCGCGAAGCGAACAGGAGTTTTCGATGCTCGAAATGAGGCCGGGTTGCGAGTGCTGCGATGCGGATTTGCCGCCCGACTCCCCCGGCGCGTGGATCTGCTCGTTCGAGTGCATGTTCTGCCGCCGATGCGCCGAAAAAATGGGTGAGCTGTGCCCAAACTGCGGGGGAGATCTCGTCGCGCGGCCCCTCCGCTCTGCGCGGCATCTCGAAAGGAATAACGCATTGACGAAGAGGATCGTGAAGCCGGGTGGCTGCGCGGCTTGATTGCGCGCTGTTTCTGACAGGAGGTAGACGCATGCGCGCCTTCCGTACAGGATTCCTCCTGGCCGTTGCCGCGCTTTTCTCCGCGCGGAGCGCGGCCGCACAGGAGTCGCCTGAGGCCCGCTTCTTTCGAGAAGTCGGCGACTACTTCACCGCCTACCAGAAGGACGCGAGTGCCCGGTTCATTGCCCACCAAAAAGAGGTTCGTGTTCTGAGATTGTTGGGTGAGGCCGCCGAGTCTCTCGGCGGGATGCAGGCGGGCCTCGTCGGAGCGAAGGCGCGCGAGAAGCTCTCCGAGGCTCGGCAGGCGGCGGAGGCGGATCCTCCTTCGGAAGATCCCGTCCCCGCGGTGCTCGACGCTTTCACGCGGGCGCTCGAATCGGCGGGAATCGGGGACAACCCGAACCAGATGCGCGGCCGGGCGTTCGCGAGCCTGTTGAACCTCGAGGACGACGTGCTCCGCAAAGCAGCTCTCTTCGACCAGGAGGCCCGCAACCTCCGGAATCTGAGCGATGCTCTGTATCGCCGGAGTCAGTTCTTCACAGAGGGTGCGGCCAACGCTGTCGAGACGAGCGGTCGGGTCCGCCGGAGAGCGCTTCGTTAGCGGATGGAAGCGGCTCACGCTCAATTCACTCTCGTTCCGGCGCGGCCCTACTCGCTCGCACTGACGGCGGAGCGGTTCTCGCGGTTTCCGGACGCGGTGGATCTCTTCGACGGGGAGGAGTACCGGAGGCTACTCCCTTTGCGGCTGGCGGCGCTCATGTCGGTCCGGCAGGAGGGGAGCCCGACTCGCGCAGTGCTGCGCGTCTCGCTCGAGGGATTCGGGGCGGGGTTCCCGGAAGCGCGGGTGGCCGCCGAACAAGTTCTCTCGCGGTCGGTCGGGGCCTTCACGGACATCGCAGCGTTCGAGCGGCGATTCCGCAAGGACCCGCTTCTCGGTCCCGCCATCCGGCGCTTTCGCGGCCTGCGTGTGGCCGGCGCGCCGACTCTCTGGGAGGCGCTCGTCCTCGCCGTGCTCGCGCAGCAGATCAACCTGTCGTTCGCCGCGTCGATCCGGCACGAGCTCGTCGTCGCGTTCGGCAGGCGCGCGCGGGTCGGCGGGCGGCGGTACTTCGATTTTCCGACCCCGGCGCGCATTGCTTCCGCCGGCGCGCGGGGTCTGCGAGGGTTCCGGCTGTCGACGAGCAAGCGGGACACGATCCTGCGGCTCGCGCGCGGGTTCGCGTCGGGGCGGCTCGACGAAGTGGGGCTGTCGCACCTCTCCGACGAGGGAGTGATCGAGCGGTTGACAAGGATCCGCGGCGTCGGCACCTGGACGGCGGAGGTCGCCCTGCTGCGCGGGCTCGGGAGACCGGACGCGTTTCCGGCCGGGGATCTTTCCATCGTCAAGTACCTCGCGGTGGGACTGTTTGGGCACGAGGCGCCCTCGACCGAGAAGGCAATGCGCGAATTGTCCGAGAACTGGCGCCCATTTCGGAGTTTCGCGCTGATCTACATGTACGCGCAGCTCGCGCATCGAGAGGCGCAGAAGAACAACGCGACGTGAGGGCGCCACCGGGCGGGCGGGGACAAGCC
>JALZAT010000086.1 GCA_030948185.1 Acidobacteriota bacterium | reverse complement strand
AACGGAAACGGTAGACGGTAGACTCGAAGAGTCGGCTTTCGACTCGAAAACCCGATTCGAAAGAGGAGCATGACGGAACCTCGCGATTACAAGTCGACTCTGAACCTTCCTCGGACGGACTTTCCGATGAAAGCCGATCTCACGCGCCGCGAGCCCGCGAGGCTGGCCGCGTGGGAGGAGATGGGCCTCGAGGAGAAGATCCGGGCGTCGCGGCGGGGCCGGCCCAAGTTCATCCTGCACGACGGCCCTCCCTACGCCAACGGGCACCTGCACCTCGGCACGTCGATGAACAAGATCCTGAAGGACGTCGTGGTCCGCAGCCGCACGATGATGGACTTCGACTCGCCCTACGTGCCCGGCTGGGACTGCCACGGGCTCCCGATCGAGCAGAAAGTGGACAAGGAGCTCGGGCCGAAGAAGCGGGAGATGGACGCCGTCGCGATCCGCCGCGCGTGTCGCGAGTACGCGCAGAGGTTCATCGACATCCAGCGGGAGGAATTCAAGCGGCTGGGAGTCGGGGGGCTCTGGTCGCACCCCTACACGACGATGAGCCTCGGATACGAGGCGGAGATCGCGAAGGCTCTCGGCGGCTTCTACGAGCGGGACCTCCTCTTTCGGGACCTGAAGTCCGTCCGCTGGTGCTTCACCGACCGGACGGCGCTCGCGGAGGCGGAGCTCGAGTACGAGTCCCGGGAAGACCCGGCGATCTACGTCGCGTTCCCGCTCGCGGAACGGACTCAACTGGAGGGCGTCGACCTGGGCCCGGACAACGCGGCGTTTCTCATCTGGACCACGACACCCTGGACGATTCCCTCGAACGTCGCGATCGCCGTGCATCCGGCGGAGGTCTATGCCTGGGTGCAGGTGGGTGGCCGTTTCTTGGTCGTGGCCGACGGCCTCGTCGAGCGCGTGGCCGCGGATGTCGGGTGGGCCGATTGGTCGATCGTGGCTCGAACACCCGGCGTCCGGCTGAAGGGGTTGAAATACCTCCATCCGCTTCCGCGCGAGATGCGCGGGGAGCTGACGTCCGAAGAAGAGGCCCGCTCCTTCCGGATCGTCGCGGGCGACTACGTCACCATGGACACGGGCACGGGCCTCGTCCACACCGCTCCCGGGCACGGCGAGGACGATTTCCAGACGGGCAAGCGGGAGGCCCTCCCGATCCTCTCGCCGGTCGACGACGCGGGGCGGTACACGGCCGTCGAGAAGTACCGGGGCAAGAAAGTCCTCGACGCCAACGCCGAGATCATCGAGGACCTCCGCGCGACGGGAGCCCTCGTCGGCGTGGACACGAAGTACGCGCATGAGTACCCGCACTGCTGGCGCTGCAAGAAGCCCGTCATCTTCCGCGCGACCGTCCAGTGGTTCGTGCGGCTCGATGCCTCGGGGACGGATGTTCGCCAGGGCGCGCTCGACGCGATCCCGACGGTCCGGTGGATCCCCGCCTGGGGCGAGCAGCGCATCGCGGGGATGGTCGAGAACCGCCGCGAGTGGGTGATCTCCCGCCAGCGCCGCTGGGGCTCCCCCATCACCGTGCTCTACGGCATGCGGGACGGCGAGCGGGCGGAGGTCTATCCGTGGAGGGACGACCCGTTGGAGCAGAAGAAGTTCTTCGCGCGCGTCGTCGAGATCTTCCGGGCCGAGGGGGGCGACGCGTGGTACGCGCGTCCGGCGGAAGACTTCCTCCCGCCGGACGCGGACCGGCGCGGGTACGAGCTCTTCGAGAAGGAGAGCGACATCATGGACGTCTGGTTCGACTCCGGCGTGTCGCACATGGCGGTGCTGCGCTCGGGGGAATGGCCGGAGCTCCTCCGCTCGGACGGGCGGCGTCCCGCGGACGTATACCTCGAGGGGCACGACCAGCACCGGGGCTGGTTCCAGTCGTCGCTCCTGACTTCCGTCGCCCTCTTTGGAGACGCTCCGTACGAGTCCGTCATCACGCACGGATTTTTTCAGGACGTCTCCGGGCGCAAGATGTCGAAGTCGCTCGGAAACGTCGTCGACCCGAAGGAGCTCATCGCGCGATACGGAGCAGACATCCTCCGCCTGTGGGTCTGCGCGCTCGACTACAGGGACGACACGCCGATCTCGGAGGAGATCCTGGCGCGGTGCGCGGAGGCGTACCGCAAGATCCGCAACACGGCGCGCTACCTCATCTCCAACCTCTACGATTTCGATCCGGGGACGGACTGCGTGGCGGAGGCGGATCTGCTGCCCCTCGACCGGTGGGCGCTCGGCGAGGCCCGCGCCGCCACGGACCGGATCCGCGACGCCTTCCAGGCCTACGAGTTCCACGTCGTTTACCACACGCTCTTAAACCTCTGCTCGACGACGCTCTCGTCGCTCTACCTCGACGTGATCAAGGACCGCCTCTACGCGTCCGCGCCGGCCTCCCCCACGAGGCGCTCGGCACAGACGGCTCTCTTCCGCATCGGCCGCGTCATCTCGACGGCCCTCGCTCCGATCGCGCCGTTCACGGCGGAGGAAATCTGGGAGGCGCTGCCCGGCGGAAACCAGAAGGAACAATCCGTGCACCTCGCGCGTTTCGAGTCCTTGACCGTGACCTCCGACGACCCGGCGGCGAGGCCCGCCTGGGAACGACTGGCCCGGTTGCGCGAGGAGGTCTCGATCGTGCTCGAAGCGGCCCGCAGGGAAAAAACGATCGGATCGTCGCTCGAGGGAGCGATTGCGCTCACGGCGAGCCCGGCCCTCGAAACGGACCGCGCGTCGACCGGAACGCACGGCGCCGGCCTCGCCGACCTGTTCATCGTCTCCGAGGTCGTCGACGGCGTTTCCGAGGCCGAGGGGACGGAACCGGGTCAGGTTGGCTCGTGGACCGCTTCCCAGGCGTATCCAGGGCTCTCGATCCAGTTCCGCAAGGCGCGCGGGCGGCGCTGCGACCGTTGCTGGCGCGTGACCCCGGAAGCCGAGGCCACGGGACTCTGCGACCGGTGCCGCGAAGTCCTTTCCACCCTCGAGGCCGCATGAGCGAAAATCCCCCGATGAGGAATTTCCCGCGGATCCGAGAGAGCGCCCTCTACCGGACGGCGTATCTCCTCGTCTCTCTCGCCGTCCTGCTCCTCGACCAGTGGACCAAGGGCATCATCACCCGCAACTTCGAAGTCCACCAGTCCACGTCCGTGATCTCCAACCTCTTCGACCTGACCTACGTGCGCAACAGCGGGGCCGCCTTCGGCCTCTTCGCGTCCGTCGACTCGTCCGTCAAGGCAATCGTTCTGAACAGCGTTGCCGTGCTCGTGTTCCTGATCGTCTCGGCGTACGCGCTTCGCTCTTCCCACAGGAGCATCCGGCTCCAGCTCGGATTCGCGTTGATCCTGGGCGGCGCCATCGGGAACCTCATGGATCGCGTGCGGTTCGGCTTCGTGGTCGACTTCCTGGACTTTTCCGTCTCGGGCCACCACTGGCCGGCGTTCAACGTGGCCGACTCGGCGATCTGCATCGGAGTCGGGCTCCTGTTCCTCGACATGCTCCGCAACGAGGAAGAGGAGCGGCGCGAAGTCCCCGTGTCGGAACGCACCCGCCCGTGACTGGCCGCGGCTGAGGAAAGGTTCCCGATGTTCCCCCGTCTGGTCCACGTCGGTTCCTTCTACCTTCCCACGTACGGGATCACGCTCGCGATCGCGTACCTGACCGCGACCTGGTTCCTTCGGCGGAAGGCGCTCGCCGCGGGCCTTCCCGAGCAGAAGGTGTTCGACTTCTCTCTCGCCGTTCTCGCGTCCGCGATCCTCGGGGCGAAGCTGCTCCTCGTCGTCGTCGAGTGGCGGCACTACCTCGAGAAACCCGGTGACCTGATGGACGTCGTCCGTTCCGGCGGCGTGTTCTACGGCGGCTTGATCGCCGCCTCGGTCGTCGGCATCTGGTACCTGCGCAAGCATCGGCTCCCCGCGTGGAAGGTCGCGGACATGGGCGCTCCGGCGATCGCGCTCGGAGAATCGATCGGACGCTGGGGCTGTTTCGCCGCGGGCTGCTGTTACGGAAAGGAGACGCACGGGCCCTTCGGCGTCACCTTCACCGACCCCTTCGCGAACTCGGCGGTGGGTACGCCCTTGAACGTTCCACTCCACCCTACGCAGATCTACCTGTCGATCAACGCGTTCGTGATCTTCCTGATCCTCCAGTGGGTCTACCGCCGCAAGACGTTCGACGGCGAGGTGTTCTGGCTCTACCTGCTCCTCTACGCCATCACGCGCGGGATTCTGGAGATCTGGAGGGGCGACCTCGTCCGCGGCTTCGTGATCCCGGGGATCCTCTCGACGTCGCAGTTCATCGGGATCCTGATCGCGCTGGCATCCGCGGGAATGCTCGCGTACCTGTCGCGGCGCAGCCGGCTGCAGGAGGTCTGAGCCTCCTGAGCCCAGCGGACGGCAGCGCGCTTCGTACCTTCCGCGTCGGCCAGCCGTCCGCCGGCACCCGCCTCGATCTCTTCCTCGTCGCGGCGTGCTCCGACCTCTCCCGGTCCAGAATCCAGAAGCTGATCGAGGAGGGCGCCGTCCGCGTGAGCGGGGCCGCGGCGAAACGGTCGCACGTCGTGCGCCCCGGCGAGGTCGTCGAAGTCGAGGTGCCCGAGCCCCGGAGCGCCGAAGTCCTTCCCGAGGCGATCCCTCTCTCGGTTCTTTTCGAGGACGGCCACCTCCTCGCGATCGACAAACCGGCCGGGCTCGTGGTGCACCCGGCACCGGGACACGGCTCGGGCACGCTCGTCAATGCGCTGCTGCACTACGTCCGCGACCTGCCGGGCATCGGCGGCGAGCTTCGCCCCGGGATCGTGCACCGCCTCGACCGAGACACGTCCGGCGTGCTCCTCGTGGCCAAGACGGACCTCGCCCACGCCTCCCTGTCGCGGCAAATGAAGCGGCGGACGATGAAGAAGGAATACCTCGCGCTCGCCGCCGGAGTCCCGCCGGTTCGAAAGGGCGATGTGTCGCTCGCCATCGGCCGAGACCCGCGCGACCGCAAGAAGATGAAGGCGTTCCGGCCTTTCCAGCTGTCCCCCATCCGCTATGCGCCCGACGCGCTCAGGAAGGGAGCGGCGAAGGAGGCAGACGCAAAGCGGCCCGCGGAGACCCTTCCCGCCGGCGTTCGCTCCGCGAAGACGCTCTACGAGATCGAGCGCGAGTGGTTCGAGCTCGGCGTAACGCTGCTTCGGTGCCGCCTCGTCACCGGAAGGACGCACCAGATCCGCGTGCACCTCGCCGCGGCAGGACTTCCCGTCGTCGGCGACCCCGTCTACGGGCGGCCGAGGTACGAGCGCATCCGGGGAACGGCTCTCGAGAAGCGCCTCAAGGAGTTCCCGAGGCAGGCCCTCCACGCCGAGCGCATCGGTTTTCGCCACCCGGAGTCGAACGAGCCGATCGAGATCGTCGCGCCGATTCCGCCGGATCTCGGAGGGTTGATCGCGGCGATCGAGGAGTACGCGTCGTCCTGAGGAGAAACCAGACCGGGCGGGCGGGGACGAGCCCCGCCCCTACGGCTCTGCGGAGGCCGGCACCACGACCACCGGCGGGATGTCCTTGTCGCGCACGAGCTTGTTGAACTCCGCGAGGTCCTTGGTCTGGGCGTCCTTCCACTCCGCGAGGACACCGTCGAGCTGGCCCTGAATCTCCTTCAGAAAGATGGACGCGCTATCCGTCGGTTTCGCGTCCGCGCTCGAAGCGACCTGCGCGAGCCCGGCGAACTGGTGGTCCAGGGCCGGCGCAAAGTTCAGCACGTCCTGGCTGCTCTTCAAGTCCGGGTTGACGAGCTTCTTCTCGATCGCGGTCAACCGGTCGGAGACCGCCTTGCCCTTCTCCCGGATCTCTTTGCCCTTCCCGAGCTTCTCGGCGCGCTGGCTGATCCCCTTGATCTGAGCCTTCGCGTCGCGAATCTGCGTGACCGCCTCGTGAGCCGACGCGAGCCCGTCCATCGAAGCGCGCAGGAGCTCGAACTGCTTTCGAAGTTCCTCCGCCGATGATGAGACGCCGGGGTGCGCGCGCACCTCGACCGGCGCCGTCAATGTCTGCCCGGCGTACTTCAACCGCACCGTGTACTTGCCGGGCGCCACACGCGGACCCTGGCTCGCGCCCCAGATGATCGCCTTCGGCACGAGCGTGGGTTTCACGATCTGCATGTCCCAGACGAGCCGGTTCATGCCCTCTTTGGGCTCGATCGGTTTCTCGGCCCGGTCGTCGTCCTCGCCGCCGCCCGCTGCCTCCGCGCCCGCCGCGTCCTTGTCCTTCTTCTCGTTCGTGTAGGTCCGGAGGACTTTCTCGCCGTCGAGGAACTCGATCGTGAGCCTGTCCTTTTCGCCCGGCTTTGCCTTCAGAAAGTAGGTCACGACGACCCCGTTCGGCGGGTTCTTTCCGAACGTCGCGGCGGACGCCTCGTCCTCGCCCCCGCCTCCGAAACCCGACCGGCCGTGGCGCACGGTCGGCCGCGGTGGGAAGAGATGGACCGCCGCCGAGCGGATCGAGTCCGCGTTCTCGTGGACCGGCGTCAGGTCGTCGAGCACCCAGAACGCCCGTCCCTGCGTCGCCACGACGAGGTCCTTGTCCTTGATCGTCAAGTCCGTGATCGGGACAATCGGCAGGTTCAGCTGGAAAGGCTGCCAGTTCGCGCCGTCGTCGAACGATACGAAGAGGCCGAGCTCCGTCCCCGCGTACAGGAGGCCGCGCTTGCTCGGGTCCTCCCTCACGACGCGGGTGAACGCGTTGTCGGGAAGGCCGTGCACGATCTTCGTCCACGTCTTCCCGTAGTCGGTCGTCTTGTAGAGGTACGGCCGGAAGTCGTCGAACTGGTACATCGTCGCGGCCACGTACGCGGCGCCTTTCTCGTGCGGCGAGAGGTCGAGGGAGTTGATCCGGATCCACTCGGGGATCCCCTTCGGCGTCACGTTCTGCCAGTTCTTGCCCGAGTCGCGGGTGACGTGCACGAGGCCGTCGTCCGTGCCGGCCCAGATGGTGCCGGGCTCCTTGCGGGACTCGGCGACCGTGAAGATCGTGTCGTAGATCTCCACGCCGGTGTCGTCGTGCGTGATCGGGCCGCCGGACTTGCCCTGCTTCGTCTTGTCGTTGCGGGTCAGGTCGGGCGAGATCTCCTCCCAGCTCTGCCCCTCGTTGCGGCTGCGCAGCAGCATCTGCGCGCCGTGGTAGATCGTGTTCGGGTCGTGCGGCGAGATCACGATCGGCGCGTTCCACTGGAACCGGTATTTCACGTCCTTGCCCGCCTGCCCGATCGCGTTCTGCGGCCACGCGACGACCTGCCGGTTCTGCCCGAGGGCGTGGTCGTTGCGGTCGATGTGGCCGCCGTAGGAGCCGGCGTAAACGATGTTGGGATCGCCGGGCTTGGGTGCGATCCAGCCACTTTCTCCCCCACCCACGTCGTACCAGTCGTTGACGTCGATTCCCCGGCCGCGCCCGCGGCTCGCGATGGCGACGGTCGAGTTGTCCTGCTGCGCGCCGTAGATCCAGTAGGGATACCGGTCATCGGTGATCACTCGGTAGAACTGGGCCGTCGGCTGATTCATCACGGACGACCAGGTCCGCCCGCCGTTGAAGGAGACGTTCGCGCCGCCGTCGTTGCTGTTGATCATCCGGTCCGGATCGTCGGGATCGATCCAGAGGTCGTGGTTGTCGCCATGCGGCACGCGGATCGCGTTGAAGCTCTTGCCGCCGTCGTTGCTCCGGTAGCAGCCCGTGTTCAGGACGTAGACCTCGTCGGCGGTTTTCGGGTCCGCGTAGATCCGCGAGTAGTACCAGGCGCGCTGACGGAGCTTGTTCTCGGAGTTGGTCTTCGTCCACTTCTCTCCGCCGTCGTCGCTGCGGAACACGCCGCCCTTCTCTGCCTCGACGATGGCCCAGACGCGGTCGCGGCGCGCTCCGGAGACGGCCACCCCGATGTTGCCGACGACGCCCTCAGGAAGGCCGCCGGAGAGCTTTTTCCACGTGTCGCCGCCGTCGATCGAGCGGTAGATCCCGCCCTCGGCGCCGCCCGACTCGAGCATCCAGGGCTTGCGGTGGACCTGCCACATCCCGGCATAGAGGATCCGCGGATTGTTCGGGTCCATCGAAAGGTCGGAAGCGCCGGTCTTGTCGCTGACGAAGAGCACCTTTTCCCAGGTTTTCCCGCCGTCCTTCGACCGGAAGATCCCGCGCTCCGGATTCGGCCCCCACACGTGGCCCTGCGCGGCGACATAGACGAGATCCGCGTCGCGCGGGCTCACGCGCACGCGGGAGATCTGGTAGGTGTTGCGCAGCCCCACGTTCGTCCAGGTCTTCCCGGCGTCCGTGGACTTGTAGACGCCGTCGCCGTGCGACACGTTGCCGCGGATCGGCGCCTCCCCCATTCCGACGTAGATCACGTTCGGGTCCGACTCGGACAAGCCAATCGCGCCCACCGATCCCGTCTTGAAGAACTTGTCGGAGACCGGCTGCCAGTTCGACCCGCCGTCGAAGGTCTTCCAGACTCCGCCGCCGGTCGCGCCCTGGTAATACACGAGCGGCTGCCCCCGAACCCCGGCGACGGCCGTGACGCGCCCGCCGCGGAAGGGTCCGATGTTGCGGAACTCGAGCCCCTCATAGAGCTTTCCGATTCCCGCCGGCGCCGAAGGCGCGGCGTCCTTCCTGTCGTTTCTGGACTCCGCGGCGAAAGAGATCGAGGCGAAGAGCAGAGCGGCGACAGCCGCCACGCGAGGGAAATTCTTCAAAGCGCTCCTCCTTGGAATCGAATGGCGTAAATTCTATCCGGCGGAAGGGCGGTTCCTGCGAGGGAGCACCGCGCTCGACCTGTCTTTTTCTAAGCGAAGCGCTCTCTCGGCCGCCTGTTCGCGAAGCGAACGCCGCGGCCGAAAGCCTCTCCCTTATCCGAGCGCTTCCTTCAGGGGCGTGTACGCCCGGCCCTGCGCTTGCGCCACGGCGCGGTAGGTCAAAGCGCCGTTCAGGGTGTTCACGCCCTCCGCGAGGTAGGGGTTCTCCGTAACCGCGCGCTTCAGGCCCTTGTTCGCGAGCTCCAACGCGTAGCGGAGCGTCGAATTCGTCAGCGCGAACGTGGACGTCCGAGCGACCGCCCCCGGCATGTTCGCGACGCAGTAATGGATGACTCCGTCGACCTCGTAGACCGGGTCGGAGTGGGTCGTCGCGTGCGTCGTTGCGAAGCAGCCGCCCTGATCGACGGCGACGTCGACCGCGACGGCTCCTTTCTTCATCTTCGAGATGAGCTCGCGGCTCACGAGCTTCGGAGCGGCGGCGCCCGGGATCAAGACGGCTCCGACGAGGAGGTCCGCACGTCGGCAGCCCCGCTCCAGGGTGTCGGGGTTGGACGCGACGGTCTTCACGCGTCCGAAGAAGATGTCGTCGAGCTCGCGCATGCGATCCGGGGACATCTCGAGGATCGTGACGTCCGCGCCCATTCCGGCGGCGATCTTCGCCGCGTTCGTGCCGACGACTCCGCCGCCGATGATGACCACGTCCGCCGGCGGAACACCGGGGACCCCGGGGAGCAGGACGCCCCGGCCGCCGTTGGACGTCTGAAGGTAGAAGGCGCCGACGTGGATCGCCATCCGACCCGCCACCTCCGACATCGGGGTCAGAAGCGGCAGGGAGCCGTTCGGGGATGTGATCGTCTCGTACGCGACCCCCGCGACGCGGCGCTCCAGGAGCATCGACGTGAGCTCGCGGGCGGGGGCGAGGTGCAGGTAGGTGTAGAGGATCTGTCCAGGCCGAAGCCGCTGGTACTCGGGGCCGACGGGCTCCTTGACCTTCACGATCATCTCGGCGCGCGCGAAGACGTCATCCGCCGTCGGAAGGATCCTGGCTCCGGCCCCGGAGTACTCCTCATCGCTGATCCCGGATCCCGCTCCGGCGCTCTGTTCGACGACGACTTCGTGACCCGCGGCCGTGAGCGCCCGCACGCCGGCCGGCGTCAGCGCGACCCGGTTCTCGTTGTCTTTGATCTCTTTCGGCAATCCGACGATCATGGTGCTCCTTCGGAAGGAATCAATCCGCGCTCTCGTGCGTGTCGATCTGGGCTCGCTGGAGCTTTCCGGAGTAATCGACGTAGATCGACTTCCATTCGGTGAAGACGTCGAGACCGGCGATCCCGGCTTCCCGGTGTCCGTTGCCGGTGTCCTTCATGCCTCCAAACGGGAGGTGGACCTCCGCGCCGATCGTGGAGGAGTTCACGTAGAAGATCCCTGTCTCGAACTGGCGCATCGCGGTGAACGCCTTGTTCACGTCCTGCGTGTAGATGGAACCGGAGAGCCCGTATGGAACGGAGTTCGCGATCCGGATGCCCTCGTCGAGCGAAGAGATCGGGACGACGGTCGTGACGGGCCCGAAGATCTCCTCGCAGGCGACGCGCATCTTCGCATCCGCGTCGGCGAACACCGTCGGAGAGAAGAACCATCCCTTGCCGAGAGGGCCCTCGGTCACCTTCTCGCCTCCGCAGAGGAGTTTCGCCCCCTCCTTCCTGCCGATCTCGACGTACCGCGCGACGTTCGCGCGTTGCCGCTCGGAAACACACGGGCCCACGTCCACGCCCTTTTCGAGCCCGTTGCCGACGCGAAGCGCCTTCGCGCCTTCGACGAGCCTCCCGACGAAGTCGTCATAGACCTTCCGGTGCACGAGGAGGCGCGAGGATGCCGTGCAGCGCTGTCCCGTCGTTCCGAAGGCGCCCCAGAGCGCTCCCTCCACCGCGAGCTCGACGTCCGCGTCCTCCATCACGAGGATCGCGTTCTTGCCGCCCATCTCCAGGTGAAGCCGCTTGAAGGTCGGCGCGCAAGCGATCGAGATGCGCCGGCCAACCTCGGTCGAGCCCGTGAAGGAGACGACCTTCACGTCTGGATGTGAGACGAGAGGGTCTCCCACCTGGGCGCCCGAGCCCATCACCACGTTCCAGACGCCAGCCGGGAGGCCGGCTTCCTCGAGAACCCGGGCGAGCGCGACCACGGAAGCGGGCGTGTCGGTCGCCGGCTTGATCACGACGCTGTTTCCCGCGATCAGAGCGGCCATCCCCTTCCACGCGGGGATGGCCATGGGGAAATTCCACGGAGTGACGAACGCGCAGACTCCGACGGGCTGCCGCACGCACATCGCAAACTTGTTCGGAAGCTCCGAAGGAGTCGTGAACCCGAACAGCCTGCGCCCCTCGCCCGCGGCGAGGAACGCCATGTCGATCGCCTCCTGCACGTCTCCCCGCGTCTCCGCGAGGACCTTCCCCATCTCGCGGGTCATGAGCCGCGCGAGCTTTTCCTTGTCTCTCTTCAGGATCTCGCCGGCGGCGTAGAGGACCTCCGCGCGGCGGGGCGCCGGCGTCTCGCGCCAGATCGGAAACGCCTTCTTCGCCGCGGCAACCGCGGCGTCGACGTCGCGGCGATCGCTTTCCGGGAACACGCCCACGACTTCGGAGAAATCCGCCGGGTTCCGGTCCTCGAAAGTCTTTCCGGATGCCGCCGGGAGCCATTTGCCCCCGATCAGGTTCTTTTCTGTATCGATCTCAAGCTCGGTCGCCATGGTCTCCTCCGTGTCGGTGTGTGTGCGTGCCTGGTCCGGACTATCTCGGTCCGGGCGAGCCGCCCGCGCTCGGTCCGGGCGCCGGTCCCGCGTCTTTCTTCTCGGACATCGCGACCTTGCCCTCGAGCCGGGCTCCCTCGGCGATCACGATTTTGGGCGCGTGGACGTTCCCCTCGATCGTGCAGGTGCTCTTCAACTCGGCGCGCTCAGCCGCGTGCACGTCTCCCCGCACCCGGCCGAAGATGACGACTTCCCGCGCATGGACCTGCCCGGAGATCTCGGCTTCCGTCCCGACGGTGATCCGGCGCTCCGCGCGAAGGGTCCCTTCGAACCGCCCGTTTACGACGACTTCCTCGTCCCCGGAGAGATCGCCCACGAAGCGGGAGCGCTGGCCCAGGATCGTCGCCGAAGCCGCTCCGGGACCCGCTGCGGGAGGACCCTCCGGAAGGTTTTTCGGATCGGATTTCCCCAGAATGGACAGCGGCGGCCTCCAGGCAAAGGTCGCAAGTCTAACAGGGAGAGGTCGGTAGTCCGAGGCGGCGCCGGCGTGGCGCGATCACCCGGCCCGGCGGCGGCGCTCGGGGCGCGCGGCGGGCGGGCTTGCCGCCGCGAGGACTCCTCGCG
>JALZAT010000045.1 GCA_030948185.1 Acidobacteriota bacterium | reverse complement strand
GGTTTACGTCGCGGGAGCCGGAGCGGAGCGTCAGCGCAGCGGAGGCGACGTTTAGTGTTGCCCGATGGGCTCGGGCTCGCGGGCGATGACCGTCAGGCCGTCGGGGCCGACGCGGACCTCGATCGCTTCGAGCTTTTCTTCGCGGGCGGCGATCAGCAGCTCGGAAACGGGGTCCTCGACGTGCTTCTGGATCGCCCGGCGGAGCGGCCGCGCGCCCATGTTCGGATCCTCACCGGTCTTGGCGAGCAGCCACTCGACGGCGGCGTCGTCCACGTCGATCCAGGCTCCCTTGGAGGCGATCGTCGTGTTCACGTCGTCGATCAGGAGCCGGCAGATCCTGGCGAGCTCTTCGCGGCCGAGCGGATGGAAGACGATCGTCTCGTCGATCCGGTTGATGAACTCGGGCGAGAAGTCGCGCTTGAGTTCCTTCAGGACGAGGTCCTCGATTTCCTTGCTGTTCTGAATCTCCTTCGAGGTCCCGAAGCCGAGCCGGCTGCGGTTGACGAGGTGCTTCGTCCCGATGTTCGACGTCATGATGATGAGCGTGTTCTTGAAATCGACGAGGTTCCCGTAGGCGTCCGTCAGGATCCCATCTTCGAGGATCTGGAGGAGCAGGTTGGCGATGTCCGGGTGGGCCTTCTCGATCTCGTCGAAAAGGATCACGCTGTAGGGGTTGCGGCGGATCCGCTCCGTCAACTGGCCACCGTCCTCGTGCCCCACGTAGCCCGGAGGCGATCCGATGAGCTTCGACACCGCATGCTTCTCCATGTACTCGGACATGTCGAAGCGGACGAGCGACTTCGGGTTCTCGAAGAGGAACTCGGCGAGACGCCGCGCGACTTCGGTCTTTCCGACGCCGGAGGGGCCGAGGAAGATGAACGAGCCCATCGGCCGGTTCGGGTTGTTGACGCCGAGCCGCGACCGGCGGATGGCCTTGGAGACGCCGATGATCGCCGCCTCCTGGCCCACGATCCGGCGCCGCAGCGCGTCTTCCATGTGGAGGAGCTTCTCGGCTTCCTCCATCTCGAGGGAGGCGACCGGGATGCCGGTCCAGGAGGAGATGATCTCTTCAATGTCCCGGCGGGTGACTTCCTGGGTCGCGTCGCTTCGCTCCGCCGTCTGCGCCTTCGTGCGCTCGATCTCTTCCTTGAGCTCGATCTCGCGCTCGCGGAGGAACACGGCCTTCTCGAAATCCTTGTCCGAGATCGCCTTCTTCATTTCCTTGACGATCTGCCGCGTCTCGACTTCGAGCTTGCGCAGGTTCTGCGTGTCGGCGACCCGCTTCAACTTCACCTTTGCGCCCGCCTCGTCCAAGAGGTCGATCGCCTTGTCGGGAAAGAAGCGGTCCGTGATGTAGCGGTTGGACTGATAGACGGCCGTCTTGATCGCCTCGGCCGAGTAGCGCACCTTGTGGAACTGCTCGTACCGATCCTTGACGCCTTCGAGGATCTCGAACGTCTCGATTTCGGACGGCGCCGTGACGTTGATCGCCTGGAACCGGCGCAGGAGCGACCGGTCCTTTTCGATGTACTTGCGGTACTCCTTCAGCGTCGTGGCGCCGATGCAGGAGACCTCGCCCCTGGAGAGGGCGGGCTTGAGAATGTTCGCGGCATCGAGCGAGCCCTCCGCGGAGCCGGCGCCGATCAGCGAGTGGATCTCGTCGATGAAGATGATCAGGTCCGGGTTTTCACGCAGCTCCCGGATGATGCCTTTGAGCCGCTCCTCGAACTGCCCGCGGTACTTCGTGCCCGCGACGATGAGCGAGAGGTCGAGAGCGAGAATTTTCTTCTGCGCGAGGAACATCGGGACGGCACCTTCGACGATCCGGGTCGCGAGGCCCTCGACGATCGCCGTCTTGCCGACTCCCGGCTCACCGAGGAGGATCGGGTTGTTCTTGGTGCGGCGGGAAAGGATCTGGATGATCCGTTCGACTTCCTTCTCGCGCCCGATCAGGGGATCGAATCCCCCGCCCGTGGCGAGCTGGGTCAGGTCCCGGCTGTACTCGGCGAGGAACGGCAGCTCTTTCTTCTGTTTCGAGACCTCGCGCTCCTTGATGAGCGAGATGGTCTCTTCCCGGACGCCGTACAGGTTGAATCCGCGCGCCGTCAGCAGGCGCCCGGCGACGCACCCGTCGACGCGGAGGAGCCCGATCAGGAGGTGCTCGGTCCCGACGTAGGGGTGCATCATCGACTCCGCCTCGTGGGAGGCGTACGCGAGAATCTTCTTGCTCTCTTCGGACAACGGGAGCTCGGCGGTCGAGGAGATGCGCTCGACGAAGATCCGGTCGCCTTCGATTTCGCGGCGGACCTCCTCGGGCTTCACGTTGAAGCGGGAGAAGATCTCCTTGATGATGTCCTCGCCCTCGCGGAGGATCCCGAGCAGCAGGTGCTCGGACTCGATCACCTTGGAACCGAGCTTGGAAGCCTCATAGCGCGCGAAGAAGAGAGCCCGGCGCGCCTTCTCGTTGTACTTCTCAAACATCGGAGCCCCTTGGGAACGAGCACGGAGTCAACGCTTACCCCCGTCCGGCGAAACCCGGCGCGGGAGAGATTCCTTCCCGCGACATCAAATAGATTTTATCACAGCGGTTTGCGAGTTCCGGGTTGTGGGTGACGAGAACTGTCGTCATGGAGCGCTCGCGATGCAGCTCTTCCAGAAGCGCGAAAACTCCTGCGGCCGAGGCGGCGTCCAGGTTGCCGGTGGGCTCATCGGCGAGGAGCAGGCCGGGCCCGCGGGCAAGCGCGCGCGCGATCGCGACCCTCTGCTGCTCGCCTCCCGACAGGGCACGCGGCCGGTGGTGTCCGCGATCGGCGAGACCGACGCGTTCGAGCAGCGCGGCGGCGCGCTGCCCCGCTTCCCGGCCTCCCATCCCGGCGATCCGGAACGGAAACGCCACGTTTTCTTCCGCGGTGAACTCGGGGAGCAGGTGGTGGAACTGGAAGACAAACCCGATCTTTTCGTTGCGAAAGCGCGCTCGCTCCTTCGGCGGGAGCGATTCGAGCGACTGTCCGAAGACGCGCACCGATCCGGTGTCCGGCCGGTCGATCGCGCCGAGCAGGTGCAGGAGGGTCGATTTTCCGACGCCGGAGGGCCCCATCACGGCGGCAAATGCCGCCTCCTCGACTTCGAAAGAGAGTCCGCGAAAGACCGTGACGGGGGCGCCCTCCCCGACGTAGGTCTTCGAGAGGTTCTCGGCTTGAACGGCGAGCATCGAACTCAGGAGAGAGGAGAGAGGTGGGGGGTGAGAGGAAAATCGCCGAACCCTCTCTCCTCTGACCCCTGACCTCTCACCCTCATCGCGAAAGTCTCACTGCTTCCCCAGGCGCCAGTCGGGCGGCCGCGCGAGCCGGCAACAGCGCGGCGATCACCGCCGTCGCGAAGGCGAAGATCGCGACGAGCGTCACCTCGAGCGGGTGCACCGCGAAGGGAACGTGCGAAAGAAGGTACACGTCCCCCGGCAGAGGGACGAGGTGGTACCGGTCGAGCAGATACGAACCCGCCACCCCGACCGCGATGCCTCCGATGGTGCCGATCGTGCCGATCGTGGCGCCGAGAATCAGGTAGATCCGCGCGAGCGACGACGGAGCGGCGCCCATCGAGCTGAAGACGCCCAGGTCCCGCTTCTTTTCGACGACGAGCAGCGCGATGTTCGAAACGATGTTCAGGGCGGCGACCACGATGACGAGGGCGACCGTCGCGAAGATGACCGCCTTTTCGAGGCGGAGCGCGAACGCGAGCGGCGCATTCAGGTCCCGCCACGTCTGAACGGTGTACGCCGTTCCGAGGCGCGCGCGGGCGAGCACCGCCGCGTCGGGCGCGAGGGAGGCATCCCGGAGCCGCGCCTCCCACGCGCGGGCGCCCGTCGCCACGCCCGAGAGAAGCCGCGCTGTCCCCTGATCGAGCTCGACGTCGGGCGGCTTCTCGACGAGGCTGCCGCGGTGGAGGGACACGACGCTCACGGCCACGGCCACGGGAATCGGCCCGAGGGGAGAGAGGCGCGTCCTCGAGGAGAGGATGCGGACGACGCTCCCCCGCTCGATTCCGTTGCGCGCGGCGACGGAGGTCGCGACGCTGGCGGGGGGATAGCCCGCCCCGCCGGTCGCCGGCAGAACGCCGGGCGGGGCATTGCGGAACCGCACGGGCGTCATGGTGCGGGAGCCCGCATTCGTCAACCAGCCGCGTCCCTCGATGGCGGGCCCGTTCGACACGACACCCGGGAGCGAGGCGAGCACGCGCCGGACCGCGTCCGCGTCGGCGAGCCGGTCGCCGCGCCGCGGCGACACGACCACGTGCGGAGTCCGTTCCGCCATCTGCGCGCGGATCCGGTCCTGAAAGCCGGAGAGGAGCGAGAGCGAGAGGACGAGCGCCGCGACTCCGACGCCGAGGCCCAGCACGGAGATCGTCGAGATGAGCGCCACGTGAGCGCGGCGCCGCGACGTCGCGAGGTATCGCAACGCGACGAACGACTCGAAGCTCAGCGGGGCCTCATGAGCGGAAACAGGATGACGTCCCGGATGGACGGCTTCCCCGTCAGGAGCATCGTCAACCGGTCGATCCCGACGCCTTCGCCCGCCGTAGGCGGCATCCCGTACGAGAGCGCCTCGACGTAGTCGGTGTCGAGCTGCATCGCCTCGTGGTCGCCGCCCGCCTTCTGCCGCGCCTGCTCGATGAACCGGCGCTCCTGCTCAGCGGGATCGTTCAGCTCGGAGAATCCGTTGGCGATCTCCATTCCTCCCGCGTAGAGCTCGAACCGGTCCACCCATTCCGGGTCGTTCGGATTTTGCTTCGACAGCGGGGAAATCTCCGTCGGGAACTCGTGGAGAAACGCGGGCTGGATGAAGCCTTCCTCCCCCACCGCCTCGAAGAGCTCCGCGAGGAGCTTGCCCTTCTGTCCCTCGAAACGCTCGGGCTTCTCGACCCCGAACCGCCTCGCGGCGCCGAGCAGTTTCTCCGCGGACTCGAGCTCCTCCGGCGAAACGGCGCCCCGCGCATCCCCGCGCGTCGCCTCGAGCACGGCCTGCCGCATGGTGATCCTCCGGTACGGGGGGGACCAGTCGATCCGATGCTCGCCGAACTGCGTTTCGGATCCGCCGGTGACGGCGCGTGCAAGCCGCGCGAGCATCTCCTCGGTCAGGTCCATCAGGTCGGACGCCTTCGAGTACGCCTGGTAGAACTCGAGCATCGTGAACTCGGGGTTGTGCTGCGTCGAGATCCCCTCGTTGCGGAAGTTCCGGTTGATCTCGTAAACCCGCTCGATCCCGCCGACCACGAGCCGCTTTAAGTACAGCTCCGGGGCGATGCGCAGGAAGAGCTCGATGTCGAGAGCGTTGTGGTGCGTCACGAAGGGTCTCGCGAGCGCGCCCCCGGCGATGGGCTGCATCATCGGCGTCTCGACTTCCAGAAACCCGCGCTCGTCGAGAAACCGGCGGATCTCGCGGACGACCGCCGCCCTCTTTTCGAAGACGTCGCGGGACTCCGGGTTGACGGCGAGGTCGAGATACCGCTGGCGGTACCGCCGCTCGACGTCTTTCAGCCCGTGCCACTTCTCGGGCAGGGGCTTCAGGCACTTGGCGAGGAAAGCGAGCTCGGCAGCCTTGACGGAGAGCTGCCCGGTGCGCGTGCGAAACATCGGCCCCGCGACCCCGAGCCAGTCCCCCAGGTCGAGGGACCGGAAGAGGTTCCATGCGGGCTCGCCGACCGCGTCCTTTCGGACGTAGACCTGCAGCCGCGAGCGGCCGTCGGACAGGTCCAGGAACCCCGCCTTGCCCTGAACCCGAATGGCGAGGATCCGGCCCGCGACGCGCACGGACTCGGGCGCGGCCTCGAGCTCTTCGGCCGAACGGGGCGAGAACCGGTCTACGAGAGCGGAGATGCTGCCCGTCGCGTCGAAGCGGTCCGGATAGACGTTTCCGACGAGCGCCTGGATCTGCTCGAGGTTGTGGAGCCGGTTTTCGACGAGGGTTCCTTCGCCGGCGGCCTCGACGTCCCCGTCCCGCTCCTCGTCCATGGCCCGCGAGTATACGGAACCGTTGCGAGCCGAAAGCGCCGCGGATCAGACCTTCTGGATGACGATCTCGACGCGCCGGTTCTTCTGGCGGCCCTCCGGGTCGTCGGCGCCGTCCGGCTTCGTGTTGGGCGCGACGGGCTTCTTCGATCCGTGTCCCGCCGTTCGGAAGGCGACGCCCTTCAAGCTTTCCTTCTGGACGAGCCAGGTGCGGACGGCATCCGCCCGCCGTTGCGAAAGCCTCTGGTTGTAGGCGTCGCTCCCCTTCGCGTCGGTGTGCCCTTCGATCCGCACGGTTCCGCGACCCTTTTCGCGGATCACGTCGGCCACCTTCTTTAGAGAGTCGGAGGCGGCCGGCTTGATGTCCGCCTTGTCGAAGTCGAAGAGGACGTCCGCGGCGAGGTCGATGCGCACCTCCGTCTTCGTCTCCTTCATCTGAAGGTCCTGGACCTTTCCTCCCATGTCCACGACCCGGAACACCAGGTCGAGAACTTTGAATTTCTCGCCCGGCGCCTGCGCTCGGGTTCCCGCCGGGGCGGCGAGGAACCCGCAGGCGAGCGCAGCGGCGAGGAGGACGCGGCGAAGCGGGAGGGACCTCACGGGTTTGCGATCGGAACGTCGTCCATCGGCGCAAAGTGCGGGACGACAATCGTGATCTTTCCAACGTTTCCCGGCGGCGCGGGAAACTTGGCCCAGAGGTTCGCTCGCGATCCCTTGGATATGTCTTTGAGGTCGCTCGAACACACACACTTGTTTTCGGAGTCTCGAACGACGAAGTACTTCTTCTTGTTGACCGGGTCGACCAGGGTGATGCCTCCAACCGTCCCATGGTCCCCGATGTGATTGTCGGGAGAGCCGAAGTCGTAGCCGAAGCCGAGGCTCTTGTCGGAATCGTTCACCATCGCGAACTTCAGCGAGAGCGTCCCGCCGCTCGTGCGCTTCAACTCCGTCACCTCGATCCGGGTGCCCTGCCTCTCTCCGTCCGTGGTCGCCAGCGTCGTCGGCGCCGGAGAAGGCGCGCCGGACGCGGGCATGCCGGCGGCCGCCAGAAAAGTGAGAAAAAGAAGCGGCTCTCGAATCATCGAATGTCGCATGGGACCTCCTGGTTAGTTCGTTTCTCTCGCCGCTACGGATTCTCCGCCGACCCTTCCCGAACGAGATCGTTTCTTTGCGGAGCATCTCCCGAAAGCACCTGAGCCACGGAATACTTGGGCCTGACTGCCGTGATCCGGACCGTGCCCACGGCCCGGTCCGGGGAGCCGAGGCGGATCCCGGACGCGGGGTCCACGAGGGCTTCTCCCGCCCGGAACACGGTGAAGGTCTGGCCTGGCGACAGGCCGCTCTCCTCTCCGGCGTTCAAGTAGAGGGTCTTCCCGTCGGCGCGGATGACCCGGGCCTCCCAGGGAAGATCTCCGAGCTTTGCGACGAGGAACCGGACGGCCTCATCGATCGCCTCCCGCGAGGCCTTGCCGAGCGGGGTCGATTGGAAGGTCGAGCTGCCGACGTCCACCTTCGAGTCTGAGTACTTCACGTCGAGGCCGCCGGACGTCGCCGTCCCGTGCGCGAGCATCGAGGCCAGGACTTCACTCGTCGTCGAGTCGTAGATCCGGGTGTCGATCCCCACGATTGCCCTGATCGAGTTTCCCCCGAGCGAGATACCTCGAAATCCCTTGAATCCGCCCGAGGAGCTGTTCTGCTTGTAGGAGTACTCGGTGATCGCGCACCGCACCAGAGCCTGTGCGCCGATCACGACTCCCGTCTTCGCTCCCGTCTCGGTGGAAACGCGTCCGCCGGTGGCGAGGTCCTGTTCCCCGAGGATGTCGCCGAGCGCCTTGCGCTCGAGCACGATGAAGCGGCCCGTCTTGACGAGCTCGGTCGTCAGCATTTCCGTCAAGCCGACGGCAAGGTCCGAGGGGGGCGCCATGGAAACACCGCTCGAGGTGTAGTTGCCGCTGCCCGACGGAGCCGCCGTCAGGGCCATGTCCACCACCGCCACCCGCTTCTTCAGTCCAGCGTGGGAGGGGGACAACCCGGGCGAGAGCCGCGTCCACGCGAGAACCGCGACGGCGGCGAGGCCGATCCGGAACCTGCGGCGCCGCTTTTTCTCTTCCACGGTCTTCATTGGTACGCTCCGTTTCCTCGGCGAAGGCTCACAGCGAGTGGCCCTGCTGCAGATACAGCCGGACGAGGTCCGTGACCGGAAAGCTCATCTGCTTCGCCAGATCGCGGCAGCCCCACTCCGAGTGCTGGCCGTTGAAGCACTGCTTGATCCAGGTCAGGTCGAGCCAGCTCGGCACGTTGTCGATCGAGAGGTGGGTGATCTGGATGTCGGTCAGGATCGCGTTCGCCTCCCGGAGATTCGAAGCCGTGACGGCCTGCTCCGGCAAACCGTTGTGGGAGACGCGGACGACGATCGGCGACGTAAACCGGAGATCGCCCCCCGTCTCGAATTGCGGGAAGCCCTGTGTGACCCGGTACTGAATGTGAGCGCTCGCCCGGATCGAAAAGTGAGGGCATGTGGCTCCGTCGAGCGTAGGGGGATCGACCTTGATGTGCCTCCCGTCCTTGCTCACCGAGACCGGGAAGTAATTCCTGAGGCCGGCAGACAGCAGTGTTCGCACCGTGTCGGCCGTGGCCACGGTGCACGGGTCGACGTCCTTCGTGTTGGAGGCAATCGGAAAAGGGACGGGCGCGGCCCCCAGCGGCGCTCTGGTGGGCGCCATCTGGACGCCGCGAATCGCGCCCGCCGTGGAGCCCTCCTGGGCGTTGATCTTCGAGCTGTCGGGGCCGGTCTGCTCGGCCGAGCCGCCCGACTTGCTCGAGACCGTGGGCTTCGCGCCGGGTTTTCCGGAAGAACCGCCGTTCGGAGTCGGTCCCCCGGGTGGAGGAGGCGGGGCGGGGCCTGCGGACGCGGCCGCGACGAGCACGAGGGGGAACCGGTAGGGGGAACCCGGCACCGAGACGAACTTCGCGGCGAGGTCCGCGCTGAGCGGGGACCCCGGGCGAAGCTGTCTGAGCATCGTCGGATTTCCGAGGGTGAACTGGAACCCCTGCCCGCTCGATTCGACCCGCCCCGTCACGATCGCCGAAGGAGCGTCGACGGAGACCACGGCGGCAGGTTCGGCCGCGCGCAGGAATTGCGCCGCGAAAAGGAGGGCCAGCGCGGTGAGGAGCGAGGGTCGGGGGGTTCGCGAAGAAGTCCGCGGAGTCATCGCTAGTTCCTCGCCGGGTAGTTGGAGCTCTCGATGTTCGGCGAAGCGATCACTTCCCGCGGGACGCAGATGTAACTGCAGGTCCCCCCTGCGGCCTTGCTGTCGAGAAAGCAGCTGCCTGAGTTGTCGGCCCCGCCGAATGACGGATTCGTGTCGAGCCCTCCCGGGTCCGGATCCGGAGAATCCGACCCGCCCGGCCCGCCCCCGGCGCCCGAGATGTCCGGACAGTCGAGCTGAGGCAGATGGACCGGAGTGGGCGACGCGCCCGACCGATGAATGGTGGCGGCGGCGACGGAACGCGCGACCAGCCGGACGTGGTATCGATCGGCCCAGGCGCGGAGATCCCGAAGGAATGCGCCCCACTGGGCGCGGGCGTTTCCCGCCTGGAGCGAGTCGGCGGCGTGGAGCGGGCCAAGGAGCGACTGCGCTCTCTGGCGTAGAAGCCGGTAGTCGCCGATGCGCTGCGCCGCGACCGGGTCGGCGGGGGCATGGGCCGGAGTCGATGAGGCGCCGCCGGCCGGAGCGAGGACGGGCTTCCCGGCCGGCGCTGACGGCATCTTCCCGATCGCAAACCGATAGGGAGACTTCGGGAAGGAGGCGACCTTCGCCGCGAAGTCCGCGTCCACGGGCGCCCCGACCTGGAGGCCGGCGAGGAGCGTCGGGTTGCCGACCTTGAAGTCGAAGACCTGACCCGTCGCATTGACGCGTGCCGTCACCACTCCCGTGGCGCGGTCTACGCTAGCGATCCCACAGCACGGCACAGCGCCGGAGACGGACGCGGTCAGGATCCAGAAGGCGGCGGCGGAAGCGATCCCGATGCGGAACATCCAAATTCGCGAAACGCGCCGGCTCGTGCCTGAAACGACGGACATAAGACCTCCTTGAGCTCTCGCCCTTTCGAGTTGCGCTACTGATCGGTCGTCTCGCAGACCCACAGACCGGCTTCCCAGTTGACGGACGTTCCCGCCGGGCACGTGATGACCGTGCCGTCCTTGTCCTTGATGTCCTTGCCGTTGGTGACGGCGCCGACTCTGTCGGGAGCGGGGATGTAGTCGTCGCCGGTTTTCTCGGCGGCCTGGGCGTCCGAGGGATGCGCGACCTTCCACGCCTTCAGCTCCGCGAGAAACCGCTTCCAGTCGGCGCGCGCCGGCGATCCCTTCGGCGCGGTGCGAAGAGCCCCGGCGATCGCGCTCCCCTTCTGCTTCAGGGCAGTCAGCTGCCGCAGCCCCTCGGGCGACAGCGCCGGGGAGACGCGAGCCGGCCCGGCGGGACCGGCGACTCCCGGCCGCGAAGCCGGGGAAGACGTTCCGGGCGGAGGCGCCTCAGGCATCTTCACGATCGCGAACCGGTATGGGGACCCGGGAACAAACGCGACCCTCGCGGCGAAGTCGGCATCGATCGCCGCGCCGGGGGCGAGCTGGCGCAGCAGCGTCGGATTTCCGACTTTGAACTGGAATACCTCGCCGGTTGCGGCGACTCGCGCGGAGACGACGCCGCTCTGCGGATCAACGGACGAAACGCCGCAGCAGGGTTGGGCGGCGTCGGCCGCCGACGCGACCAGAACCCCGAACAGCGTCGCGCAGATCAGCTTCATGGCTTCTTTCATCGAGGTCTCCTTCGTGCCCTGCGTTTCTGTTCTCCACGCTCCACTCACGATCCGATGTGGTAGCCGATCAATTTCCACGACCCGTTCTCGCGGACGAGACGAAAGGATGCCGGCAGCCGCGTGCCGCTCGCGAGCGTCAGGGAGCCCGAGAGCCGCGCGCCGGACGTGTCGATCGAACGCTCGTTGAAGGTCGTGTCTCGAGTCGTGAACAACGACGGGTGAGAGGACGCCGCCTCGCGGAACTGTGCGAGGGGCTGCTCCTCCTTGAGCGGCGCCGCGAAGTACGAGTGCGCCCGGTCGTAGTCTCCGGAGGCCGCGGCGGCGAGGAACTCGTGAACGACCTTTTCCGGTCCGGCCGTCGCTTTCTTCACGGTCAGAGCGACCCCGCCGGCGAGAAGCGCGAGCGCGAGGACCGCGCCTCCGCATCCGAGCGCGATTTTCCTGCTCCAGAATCTCCTGCCGGGTCCGGCCGCGGTTGGTTCCGCCATGTGTGCCTCCGTCGCCGTCGAGACAGATGTCGCCGGAGGCCGCCGATCGTTACAGTCGCGAGCCCCGCTCTGCGGGGCGTGCCATAATTCCCCGCTATGGCCGAAGGCCTCCCGCCCGGCCCGCCTCACGGAAGCGGCGACCCCTCCGAAGCCTCCCCGGATGCTCTGGCGGAAGAGCTTGCGGCGCGATACTTCGACCGTTTGAAACTGTTCGCCGCCCGCCGGATCGCATCCAGGTCGGGGGCCGAGGACGTCGCGCAGGAGACTCTCCGGCGTGCGCTGGAGGCCCTGCGCGCCGGCCGGGTCGAGAATCCTGAGGCCCTCCCGGCGTTCCTGTTTCAGACCGCCCGGCACATCTGCATGCACGAGAACCGATCCGGTGGGCGCGAGGCGCGAGCGATGGCGCGCTTCGCGACGTCGGCGTCCGAAAGCGGCGGGGCGTCGCCGGATGCGCTCCGGGAGCTCATCAGCGAAGAGCGCCGCGCGTCCGTTCGGAAGGCTCTCGATCGGCTCCGACCCGCGGACCGCGACTTGCTCTGGTGGATGTATGGCGAGGCCCTCGAAGCCGGCGCGATCGCGGCGCGCCTCGGCATCGAGCCCGGCGCCGTGCGGGTCCGCAAGCATCGGGCGTTGGGGCGGCTCGCGGAAGCGCTTGGCGAGCCCGAGGACGTAACGATTTCGGTCGTGCGGGAACACATCCAGGGATGAAGGAAGACCTTGCCTGTCCGTACGCGGGCTCGGCCGACGTGGTCGGCCGTTACCTGGCCGGAACCCTGCCGGATTCGGAAGTTTTCGAGGAGCACTGGTTCGCTTGCGACCGCTGCTGGAGCGAAGTGCGGCGCGGGATGGAGGTGCGCGAGGTCCTGTCGGATCGAGGCGGCCGTCTCGACGCAGCCTCCTCGCACAGCACCTGGTGGAAGCCGCTCGTGGGCGTGGCGGCGGCCCTCGTTCTCGCCGCCGGCCTCTGGCTCGCCTCCCGTCCGAAGACGCCGGAAGCGTCGGCGTTCCGGGGCTCGGGTTCTCCGGCGATTTCCCTGGAAGTCCGGCGAACCGCCAGCGGGCTCACCCTGCGCTGGCCGGCGCAGCAGGACGCGGATGCGTATCGGGTCGAGCTCTTCGCGCCGGACGGCGTCCTGCTCTCGCACCAGGAGAGCCGGGACCTCCAGGCCTCGATCGACGGATCTTCGCTCCCCGCGACCTGGCAAAAACAGGACTTCTTCGCTCGCGTTCAGGCGCTCGACCGTCTCCGGCAGATCGTGGCCGACTCGAAGCTCGTGCGGACGGCTCCCGCTCCGGGGAGCTGAGGCGGTGGGTCCCCGGACATCCCGAGGAGCCGCCAGAGGACCTACCCGGCGATCGGCGCCGGCGATCCTCGGCGCGCTTCTTCTTCTGACTCCCTTCTCTCTTTTCTCCTGTCGCGGGCGGGTTCCGCCGGCGGTAACAGCGGAAGCTTCTCCGTTTGCGGCGGCGGACAAGCTCCTCGACGCCGGCCGCTTCGAGGAAGCGGCAAGCGAGTACCTCCGCCTCAAGCAGGAGTTCGCGCGCCGCAAGGACGGCGCCGGAAAATGGCGAGCCACTCTGTGGTGGTGCCGCGCCGCGCGGGACATCGGCAAGACGGACGAGGCTCTGGCGCAGATCCCGGCGCTGCTCGCGTTCGCGGCGGGCAACCCCGGGCGCGAAGGCTGGACGCGTTGCGTGCACGCCCTGCTCCTCCACCGCGCGGGAAAAATGGATGACGCTCTCGGGGAGGCGAGCCGGGCACTCGAGCTCTCGGGCCCCGCCCGGGATCCTCGCCTGGAATCGAAGGCGCTCGGCGTGATCGGAACGGTCCACTCGCTGACGGGCCGATACCGCCAGGCGCTCGCCGCCAACGAGCGGCGCCTCGTGATCGAAAGACGTCTCGCCAATGCCCCCCGAGAGCTCGTCACCGCTCTCAACAGCGTCGCGATCGATGACCGGCACCTCGGCCGCTACGCGGAGGCCGTGCAGCTCTACGACGAGGCGATCGCGTTCGAAAAGCGCGCCGATGTCGGAGAGGATGCGCTGGCGCAGAGCCTCTACAACCTCTCCAACGTCTGGATGGCGACGGGCGACTCGCGCCGAGCGCTCGGCCTCAAGCTCGAATCGCTCCGCCACGCGGAAAAAACGGGGAACGTCTACGGCCTCGTGCTCCTCCACGGAGACATCGCGGAGGTCTATCGCGGCTCGGGAAACCTGACGGCCGCGAGGCCCCATGCCGAGACGGCGGTCGCGATGGCGCGCAAGGCGGGAC
This sequence comes from Acidobacteriota bacterium, assembly GCA_030948185.1. GTDB lineage: Bacteria > Acidobacteriota > Thermoanaerobaculia > UBA5066 > Gp7-AA6 > JALYUA01. The sequence goes on along the minus strand of JALZAT010000045.1, from coordinate 23,062 downwards.
AACCGTACGGGCAGGCGTCTGCCCTGGAGCACCTCGGCCGGCTGGAGCTCGAGGCGGGAAACCTCGCCGCCGCCCGCCCTCCCCTCGCGGAGGCGATCGAGATCGCAGATCGTTCGAAGTACGCGCACCAGCAGGTCATGGCGCGCGTCGTCAGCGCGAGGGTCGAGATCGCCGCCGGAGATCCGCGAGAAGCGTTGCGCCGGGCGGATGAGGCTGTGGCACTCGCGCAGCCCATGGACGATCCCGAGGTCGAGTTCGAGGCTCTGTCCGCCCGCGCGGAGGCCCTCGAGGCTTCGAAAGATCCTTCGGCTGCCGACGCCTATGAAAAGGCCATCGACCTGCTCGAATCGTGGCGCGGACGGCTGGCCATGGGCGACCTCCGGATGGGAATCCAGGAGCCTCGACTGTCGGCCTACGAAGGGGCGATTCGGGTGCTTCTCGCACGCGGCGAAGCCGCCGCGGCATTCGAACAGGCGGAGAGGGCGAGGGCGCGGTTGCTCCTGGACATCATGGCGGACCGGGAGGCGAAAAAGGCCGCGTCGGTGCGCCGAGGCCTTCGGCAGGAGCTCCTCGAGCTCTCGGACATCCAGGCGAAGGCCCGGCCCGAAGCGCGGGCCGCGCTCGCCCCGCGGATCGCCTCCGCCGTTTCCCGGATCGAGGCGTTCGAGGCGGAGGAGCGCAGGCTTCTACCGGCGGCCGCCGCCGCCCGGTACCCGAAATCCGAGAGCTCCGAGGCGATCCGGAGCGCATTTGAGTCGCCCGGCCGCGCCCTGCTCTCCTACTTCTGGGGCGAGCGCGACGTCTACGCGTGGTGGCTCGACGCGCGCGGAGTCCGCGGGGCGCGGCTCGGGTCTTCGGCGGCGCTCGTCCCCCTCGTCGAATTCCTGCGCGCGTCCGCAGACGACCCCGTGAGTCAGGCCGACTGGAGAGCCGCCGCCCGGCGCGCGTATCGGGAGCTCGTCGCACCCGTCTCCCCGTCTTCCACGGGAGACGTGTCTGTGGTCCCCGACGGGCCTCTGCTTTACGTGCCGTTCGAGGTGATGATTCCCGCGGGGAGCGATCTTCCCTGGGGCGCGACCCGCGTGGTGGGCTACTCGCCCTCCGCGTCCGTGCTGCTCGCGCTGCACCGGGCGGGACATCCCGGTCGTTTTCCGCGCGCCATGCTGGCGGTCGGAGGGCCGCGTTTTTCCGGTGCGAGCGCGCCAACGCTCGTGCGCGGCTCGGAGGTGCCGACCGCCCCGCTTCCCTATTCGGCGGAAGAAGCGCGCAGCGTGTGGCGTATCTTCGAGGAGGAGGGGGCTGAGCTCCTCGTCGGACGAAGCGCGACCGCCGAGGGATGGCTGCGGGAGCATCCGGAACGGTATCGCTATCTTCACTTCGCGACGCACGCGCTCGTGAGCGACCGCCTGCCGTCGCAGACTTGCCTCGTCCTCGCCGGGAGCCGGCTCGACCTCGACGCGATCCGCCGGCTCACTCTCCAAACGGCCCTCGTCAGCCTCTCCGCATGTCAGACCGCGCTCGGGACGAGCGTGCGAGGCGAAGGGGTCATCGGCCTCCCCCACGCGTTTCTCGGCGCCGGCGCCAGGTCCGTTCTGGTCACGCTCTGGCGCATTGACGACCGGTCGGCCGCCGAATTCATGAGGCGGTTCTACGAGCGCCTCCACGTCGACCGCAACGCCGGACGCGCGCTCCTCGGCGTTCGGCGAGAGTGGATCGCGCGATCCCCTGAAGAGAGCAGGCCCTTTCGATGGGCGCCGTTCGTGCTGGTCGGGGATCCGGGGGACTGAGCGCCGGGGTCCTCAGTGGGACGCGCGGCGAGCGGCTAGCGCGGCGAGCTTCCCCCGGAGACAGGCGAGGCGTCGAGGCGCAGCCAGAGGTCGGCGGTCGAGCGGAGCAGCCGGAACCGGCTTCGCGTCCACCAGCGCCCCTCCTGGCCTTCTTCGGCGGCATCCACGAGCTCCTGCATGGCGGCGTCGACCTGCGCCGCCCTCGCGAGGGTCGCCCGAGCGGACTTGACGAACTCCGCCGGACGGGGAGAGCCGGGGAGGACCTCTCCGAGCGCATCCGTCTCGACGTCCGCCTTCACGCGAAGCGCCGCGGCCCGAAGGAGAGTGCGGTCCTGGTTCGAAGCGGGCGCGCCGTGAGTCACCGCGCGCCGCGCGGCGGCGAGCTCCCAGGATTCGAGGCCGAGGTGGGCGAGACCCGCGATGTCCGGACGCAGAGGGCCGACGCCGTCGTCGTACAGCTCGACGGCCGCGAGCACCCGGTCCAGGCACGGTTTCCAGAAGGCCTCGTCGAGACCCTCCGGGTCGACCTCCTCGACGAGCTCGAGGGCTTCTTCGATGTCCTCGGCCTCGAGCCCCGAGATGTCGAATTTCGAGAGGACCTCGCCGATCGCGTGCTTCAACTCGATGACGTGCTGCCCCCGGAGATTGCGCTCCATGGTCTGCCGGTCGAAGCGGCTCCGCGAGTCGCGGAACTTTTGAAACTCTTCCGGAGGAGCCGTCTCCTCTCCGCCGCGCGTGAGCTCACGCTCCAGGTCCGTGATCCGCCCGGTCGCGTCGTCGAGCCGCCGCTCCTCCTTCTCGTAGAGACGGTGAAAGACGGAGCGAGAGGTCAGGTTGCACCACGCGACCGCCGTGAGGATCTCCGGGTCAGCGAGCCCGCTCGCCACCCGGCGCTTCATGGTGCGCACGTTCTCGAGGAGGCGCTGATTCAGGAGCTCCTCGAACTCGCGGGCGCTCGCGACGTCCGACGCGAGCTCGTCGAAGGCCCGCACGATCGCAGGGGTCATCGCATTGTCCATGCGGGGCCAGACGGACGCGGAAGTGAGACCCTCGAAGAACTTGCGAATCTGCAGTCGAGGCTTGGACGCCGACGCGTTCGGATCCGACCGGCCGGTCGCCGCGACCGTCGCCAGGAAGTCGACCTTGTCGACGACGTCCTCATCGACGTCCGGCTGGGAAAAGTAGAACCGCAGCAGGTAGAAGGCGATCTTCTCGTCCTGGGGACGGACTTTCTCGAAGAAGCGCCGGACATAGGAGGGCGAGATCTTCCGATCGACGTTTCGAAGCTTGCGCGTGACGTCGTCGAGGCGCCCGTTCAGCTCCCGCAGGAGCGGATCGACGTTCTCCGGCGAGCCCGTGTTGATTTTCGAAGCGATCGTCTTCACTTCCTCGTAGAGGGCGGTGAAGTCGATGGCGTGGTCCGGCTCGGCGGAGAAGAACGTTTTCGAGACTCCCCGGACGAACTGGTGGAACGTCCAGAGCGCCTTGAACCGCTCCGTCAGCCGGATGTAGTCTTCGTGGAGTAGCTGGATTCGCTCGACGGACATTTTTGAGCTTTACTGAAACATCTATTGTAGCGTCGTTTCTCGAGAACGGCCCAAAAGGCCGTGGGAACGCGCATTCCGTGGCCTCCCGTCCATGAAGCTCGGGCGAACCCTCATCGACGAAGCGACTCTGGAAAAGGGCGTTTCGCGCCTCGCCGCGGAGATCGACCATGACCAGCAGGGCCGGCCGGCGCTGCTCGTCGGGATCCTCAAGGGCTCGATCTTCTTTCTCTGCGATCTGGCCAAGAAGCTGAAGACGACGCCCGTCTCGCTCGACTTCCTGCAGGTCTCCTCGTACGGCTCGGGGTCGAAGTCGTCGGGCAACGTGCGGCTCCAGCGCGACTTGACGACGGACATCGCCGGACGCGACGTGATCATCGTCGAAGACATCGTCGACACAGGGAGAACGCTGCAGAAGATCATCGAGCTCCTCGGGACTCGGCGGCCCAAGTCCGTGAAGATCTGCGCGCTCCTGAAGAAGAAGATCGCGGGCAACGACGGGATCCCGGTCGATTACCTGGGATTCACGATCGAGGACTTTTTCGTGGTGGGATACGGGCTCGACTACGACGAGCAGTACCGGAACCTGCCGTTCATCGGGGTGCTGGAGCCCGGGGACGAAAAAAACGGAGGCGAGGGCAAGCCATGAAATTCCTTGCGACGGGCGGCGCTCCGAAGGCGATCGGACCCTATTCGCAGGCCGTGGTGGACGGCGACCTCCTGTTTGCGTCCGGGCAGATACCGCTCGACCCGGCGTCCGGAGACCTCGTGAACGGCAGCATCGACGCCTGCGCCGAGAGGGTCCTCGACAACCTCGAGGCCGTGCTCGCCTCCGCCGGGTTGAATTTCTCAGACGTCGTCAAGACGACGGTGTTCCTGACCCGCACCGAGGACTTCCCCGCGATGAATGCCGTCTATGCCCGCCGCTTCGGAGACCACCGCCCGGCCCGCTCGACGGTCACGGTGGCGGGCCTCCCCAGAGGAGCGCCGCTCGAAATCGACTTGATCGCGCGCATGAGGTGACTTTCACCTCTCCCCCGAGCACGGGGGAGAGGCAGGGTGAGGGGGCGGCGGGATTTACGGTCGGAACCCCAGCGCCACCGCCGCCGCCAGCGCTCCCAGCATGAAAACCCGCGTTGACCGCCGGTGCAGCCGGTCGAATTTCTTTCTCCAGGGATCGTCCGGTCCGGCCTCGTCGAAGGAGCCGACCTTCATCCGGAAGTAATTCATGCGGGGCCGCACAACCATCGCGAGATAGACGTTCGTCGCGACGGCGACGAAGATCCCGATGCCGGAAATCACGGCCGGGCCCGCCAGCCCGCCCCCCCGCTCGAGCTCGACGAAGACGCCGATCACGAGCACGAGCGACAGGAGCTGCTTCACCGCCTCGAACCGCCGGAGGATCTCCCCGAACACGGCGCCCGCCTGGTCGCGGGAGGTTACCGTGCGGAAGACCACGGGCGCCGCCATGGCGACGAGAACGCTGCCGCCCACCCACACGGCGAGCGAGAAGCGGATCAGCTGGGAGACGACGTCAGCCACGCCGACAACGTATCAGTGTCGTCCATGCTGTCTCGATCGGACGCGGGAGGAGGACGACTGGCGTCGCTCGCGCTCGTCTTCCTGACCCTGCGCCTCCTCACGTGGGCGTTCTTGCTTCCGCCCTGGTCAGGTTTCGACGAGCCGTACCACCATGGCCTCGTCGAGACGTACGCGGACGACGCTCGCTGGCATTCGTTCCTGAGCGTTCGCCTGCCGCCTCGGCTTCTCAAGAGGATGCGCGACTGGCCTCTCTACCTCGACTATTCCAATGCCTTCGCCGCCCGAACATACGGAGAGGAACGACCGCCCGATCGGGAACCGATCCACGATCCGAATTACGAGACGCTCCAATCCCCCGCTTATTACTTCGCAGCCGGTGGCCTCCTCAGGCTTCTTCCCGAGCTGGATCCGGTCGACGAGCTCTTTCTCCTCCGTGGGTTGAACGCGATTTTCGCGGCCGGGGTGGGAGTGTTGACGCTGGCCGCGGCCCGCGCGGCCGGATACGGATCCCGCCGCGCCTATCCGATTCTGCTTCTGGGATTCCTCCCAGGTTACGCGCTCGCGCTCGTCAGGGTGAGCAACGACGCGTCGTGCGCTGTCCTTCTGTCCATCGCTTTTCTCGCCTCGATGACGCACGCCCGTCGATCTGGCGGCCGGAGTTGGCTCGCGGGCGCTTCCGCCGGCCTTTCGCCCTGGGCGAAGCTCTACGGCTGGGCGGCAATCCCCGGCCTCGCGTGGGACGAGATCCGCCGCCGGCCGTGGAACGCGGGTACGGCGGCCTTCCTGGGTGCACTGTTCCTCCCGGGTCTCGCCCTCGGCTGGCTCTCATGGAGGATCAACGGACACCCAATCTCGCTCCTCGAGAACCTCCGGCATCCCGGATCACCGAGCATTCTCGCCGTGCCGTGGCTCGACGACGCCTGGACCGTGATCAAAACCCAGATCTGGATGTCCGGAATGTCCGACATCGTCTTCCCCACGCCGGTGTACCTGCTGATCGCCGCCGCGCTCGGGTACCTGCTCCTCTGCGCGATCCGACCGGGCCGGGCCATCCCGCGGACTCCGGCGGATCGCATCTCAGACATCGTCGTTCCCATCTTCTTCTTCGGCCTTGCTCTCGCGTATTTCGCCTATCGGAATTTCGCGCTGAGTGGCGGACCAGGCGGTGCCGGAGGTTGGTATCTGTGGTCGATGGCGCTCCCGGAATCGCTGCTCCTCACGTGGGGGGCCGCCAGAGCACCCTGCCCCCGAACGATCTTCCGCGTCACCCTGACCGTGTTGTTCGTCCTCCTGATCGCCGGCGACCTCATTCTTTTCGCGGAGCCGAGCGGGCTCCTGATCTTGACTACTCCGACGCACCACTTCCGCGGTGTCGTGCCCGCGCCTCTTTCCACTTTCCTTTCCAGCTTCCGGTCGTCTCGGCCCGCGTGGTGCGCTGGTCTCGCCATTGCGCTCGCCGCGGCATCGTGGACGGCGGGAGCGATCGCGCTTCGTCGCATCTGCAGGGATGCCTCGGAGAGGTCTTGGAAAGATAGTCTGGTGGCTTGATTGGGAAAAGGACCGGCTGGCTCCTGGCGATCGTCACCGCCTTCGGCGCCGCCGTGCGTCTCTTCCGGCTCGACTATTTCTCCTACGGGCTCGACGAGATCCTTCAGGGCTTCTGGATTCAGGGCTCGTGGGACTTCTTCTGGAAGTCGCTCAAGTTCGACGCCGTGCATCCGCCGCTCGACTATCTCCTGGCGCGATTGCTCGAAACCGTCGGCCCCGCGGACTGGGTCCGCAAGGTCCCGGACGTTCTCTGGGGAACGCTCGCCGTTCCCGTCCTCGCACTTCTCGTAGGCCGGCGCGCCGGACGCGCTGCGGGGGTCGTCTCAGCCCTTCTCCTCGCCGCCGCGCCCTTTCACGTTCGATACTCGCAGGAGTTCCGGCCCTACTCGCTGTCGCTCTTCCTCATGACGCTCGCGCTTCTCCTCCTCGACCGGTTTCTCGAGCGCCCGTCCCCGCCCCGCCTCATCCTCCTGTTCGCGGCCTCGGTCGCAACCGCCTACGCGCTTTACTTCGCAGCTCTCGTCCTGGCGATCGCCGCGGGCGCGATGATCCTCGAGGACTCTTTCTCCCCGTCGGAGACCAACCGCCGCCGGAACGCGCGGCGCTTCCTTCTCTGGAGCCCGGCCTTCGCCGCGGCCCTGTTTCTCGCTTACCTTCCCTGGTGGCCCGTCGTCGTTGAAGCCGGAAGGCGGCCCCCGATGGCGGCGGCGGCGCCGGTCACCCTCGAGCGCGCCGACCGCACGCTGTCTTTCTTTCTATTCGCCACGGAGGGCGATCAGCCTCTGGGCATCGTTGGCGCGTTCTATCTCGTGTTCGTGATCGCCGGCCTGGCGATCGCGATTCGCCGGTCCGGTCTCCGATTTCTTGCGGCGTGGTGCCTGGGCGGCTTCCTCACGATCGAAATCATCGGCCAGCTGCACCCGCACTACGACTTCGTCCGCCGCTTCCTGCCGGCGGGGTTGGCGCTCGTGCCGCTCGCCGCCCTGGCCCTCGCCGTCCTCCTTCGACGCCCTCCCGCCCGGCCGCTCGCCGCGCTCGCGCTCGGGGCGGTCCTGCTCCTCGACGGGCGGTCGCTCTCAAGGTATTTCCGGGCGGGTCGCGCGGACTGGCGCCCGCTCGCTGCCTCTCTCCGGCGAAGACCCCCCGAGGAGCGTGTCTTCACCGAAAACCAGTACACGCAGCTCTGCGTCGCCTTCTACGTCGTCGGTCCGAACTGGCTCTTCGAAGGGGGACGGACCGGGCGCCAGATCCCCAACCTCGAGGGCGATGCCGGCCGGCTTGCCTACTCGTGGCCTCCGGGCGAGCGCGCCTGGCTCGTGCTCGCCGGGGAGCCGCGGAGCGCTCCGCTGCGGCTCTGGGCGATGCGCCTCCCCGAACGCCACTTCCCCTCCGCCGAAGACGCCATACTCGCGGACCTCGAGCCTTCCCTGCGCGAAGAAGCGCTTCTCTCGCTGGCGGTTTTCCGGCGCTAAGATCGTGCGGTGGACCAGGAGCTCGCGTCGGCTCTCGACGATCTCATCCTCGGCCGCGGGGTGGCCCGCGGCCGGCATTCGCTGCGGCACCACGAGAGGATCGTTCGCCCCGAGATGGAGGAGCGGCTCGCCGCGAATGGGTTCCGCCCGACGACCGTCCGCAAGGCGCCGATCGAAGCCGGGGAGAAGATCCCCGCGTTCTACCTGCACGACGAAACGGCGGACTTCGGGTGGCTGCGGTGGGAGATCTTCACGCCGCGAAGCCGCCGCAAACTCTTCGCGTCGGAGCACCGGCGGCCCGACAACGACGAGTGGGCCGTACAGCTGAACCTCTCCTCGCCGGAGACGGTGTGGGCGAGCCCGGAGCGCAAGGAGCGTCACGACGTGGACACGGTCGTCGCGGTGCATCCATGAGCGCGGAAAAAACGGGGCCGTCGCTCCAGATCCTTCCCGTCGGGCCGCTTCAGTGCAACTGCTCGATCCTCTCGGACCCGCAGACGCGGGAGGCGCTGATCATCGACCCGGGCGACGAGGGGCCGCGGATCGCCGCCGCCGTCGAGTCCGCCGGCCTGCGAGTTGTGGCGCTCCTCCACACCCACGGCCACTTCGACCACATCGGCGCCTCGGGCGCGGTCGCGGCCGCGACGGGTGCTCCGATCCGCATCCATTCCGCGGATCGGCCGCTCTACGACGCCCTGGCGGAACAAGCCGCGCTCTTCGGGCTCCGCGCCGACCCCGCCCCCCCGCCGGACGAGCCGATCCGCGACCGCGAGCGCATCGGGTTCGGCAGATTCGCCGTCACGACGATCCACACTCCCGGGCACACGCCCGGATCGACCTGCTTTCTCCTCGATCCGGGGGAGGACGCGGATCCGATCCTCTTCTCAGGCGACACGCTCTTCCGCCGCTCGATCGGGCGCACCGACCTCTGGGGCGGCGACACCGAGCAGATCCTGGAGTCGATCCGCGAGAAGCTGTTCACGCTGCCGGCCGACTTGCGCGTCGTCTGCGGCCACGGCCCGGACACCACGATCGGCGAGGAGAAAAAGGGGAATCCGTTCGTCTCAGTACCCCTATAATTCCCCCGCCATGGCTCTTTCGGTCGTCGAGAAATCCAAGCTCGTCTCCGCCTTCTGGAAAGACGCGCCGTCGCCCTGCCCGAAGCACGAGATCCCCATGCGCTCGTTCTTCGTGGAGCGCGTCTACAAGCCCCAGGTCGTCATGGTCTGCCCGAAGGGAGACATGTACCGCTTCGACCAGAAACCGAAGCAGATCGAGTTCTCCCGCCCGCACTTGAAGACCATGGCTCTCGACGCGCAGGAACGGGAGGCCCCATCCTGCCCCCAGGAGTTCACACCCCTCGTCGTCTATCGCACGCCCGCGAAATTCCTCCCCGTCGGGTGGGACTACACGTTCGTGTGCCCCACCTGCCTCTCCTACGGGCAGTGGATCGACTCGGGCCGGCCGGAGGAGGACGTCACCGCCGCCCCCAAGGTCAGGAAAGAAGCGCCCGCCTTCCACGACGAGACGATCCCTCTCCCGAAGCGGATGGAGATGGCGAAAGAGGGCGACCTGAAGACGAAGCTCTACGCCGCGATGGCGCAGACCGACTGCACGGCGTGCGGCTACGACTGCGAAGGCTACGCGGCGGCGATCGCGGCGGGCACGGAGAAGGACCCGAACCTCTGCGTGCCCGGCAAGGAAGAGACGGCCAAGGTGGTCAAGGACCTCCTGAAGGGAACGGGCCTGCCGGCGGCGGCGGGTTAGAGCCTTTCAGCCGGTTCCCGACCCGCGGCTCTCGACTCCCGGTTCCCCCTCCTCGTCCTCCAGTCGTTCGTCCTCGTCGGAGTCCCGCTCCACTTCGACGCGCGCCGCCGCGACGCCGGTCGATGTCCGCCGTTCCGCGGCGGTGATCGGCAGCGAGAAGGTGAACCGGCTCCCGCGGCCGACGACGCTTTCCGCCCAGATGGTTCCGCCGTGCAGCTCCACCAGGTTGCGCGCGAGCGAGAGACCGATGCCCATGCCCGGGTGCCGCCGGGTCGGTGAGCCGTCGACCTGGCGGAACCGCTCGAAGATGTGCGGCAAGTCGCCTTCCGGTATCCCGACCCCGTCATCCTCGACAGAAATGAGGTGGCGCTCCCCCTCCCGATCCACGCGCACGACGACCCGGCCATGGCGGGGCGTGAACTTGATCGCGTTGGCGAGGAGGTTCCAGAGGATCTGCTGGAGGCGCAGCGCGTCGGCACGGACGAGGGGCTGCGCGTCGGGAGGAGGTGCGAGGATCAGGACGACCCCCCGCGCTTCCGCCATGAGGCGCACGGTCTCGATCGAGCGCTGTGCGACGTCGAAGAGCGAAACGGGCCGCAGGTCGAGGGACAGCGTTCCGCGGTCCATGCGCGCCAGGTCGAGAAGGTCGTCGATCAGCGCGAGGAGCACGCGAGCCGACTGCCGAACCTGCTTCAACCCGCGCCGCGTCGTCTTCTCGTCGACATCTCCTTCCTCGAGGAGGTCCGTCCACCCCACGATCGACGTCAGCGGCGTGCGGAGCTCGTGGTTCACGTTCTGCAGGAAATGGTCCTTCAGGCGGCTCGCGCGGCGCAGCTCCTCGACCGTTCCCGTGAGCGTCGCGTACAGCCGCGCGTTCTTGATCAGCACCGACGCGGCGTCGGCGAAAGAAGTCATGGCATCGACCTCCTCGTGCCCGAAGCCGCCCGTCCGATTGATCGCCACCGCGACGCCGATCGTCTTCTCTTCGGTCTTGAGAGGACAGAACACGGCGTTTACGGCGGAGACGACCGACTGGAGGTTCCGGTTGACGTACGGGTCCCGGTCGAGGTCATTGCTGACGTACGGCTCCCCCGTCTTGAATACGAGGCCCGCAATCGACGGAGCTTCCGCGGAAAAGACGAGCTTCGAGGTCACTTCTTCCGTCACGTTCCATCCCGGCCATTGCGCGGCGAGGCGGTTCGTGTCGGGATCGTAGAGGTAGAACCAGACGCGCTCGGCGCGTGTGAACGCGGCCACCGCCTCGGTGGCCCTCGAGAGCACCTCGCGCAGGTCCGTCGTCTGGTAGGAAGCGCGGAACAGCGAGTGGAGGCGCCGGAGCGTCTCGACCCGGCGTTCGACGCGCCTGCCCATCCGGCCGATCGCCGCGGAGAGGCGGCCGAGCTCGTCCGCGCCTCCTCCGCGGACTTCGACGGCTCTTCCCTGCCCGATTTCCTCCGCCGCGTGGACCAGCGCGAGCACCGGCGCCGAGATCCGGCGCGACACGAGAATGACGATCGCGAGGACGGCCATCGCGAGGCAGAAAAAGACCACGAGCGCCTGGCGCTGCAGGTCGGAGTACGACTGCGGCTGGATCTCCCCCGCCGCCTCCGCGGCGACCCGGGCGAGAGCGTCTCCGGACAGCCCTTCGACGACGACCCATCCCGTGGAGCTCACCCGGGCCGACGCGATGCGGCATGCCGAATCGCCGAACCGATAGGTCCCGACGCTTCGCGGAGACGTCAGGACCGCATGCGCCAGCCGGCGCCGCTCCGGGCTCTGCCCGTCTCCGAGGAGCTCGGTGCCCGCGGGCGCCCATCGGAGCAGCTCCGCGGCGCGAGCCGTCATGTACACGGCGCGCCCCGAGCCGTCGACGACGAACCAGACGTCTCCCTGCATCCGCCGGGGGTCGAGAGACTCCACGACGTTCCGCCGAAGGTCGAACTCGATCGCGACCGCCGCGATCAGATCGCCCGCCTCATTTCGCACGGGAACGAAGAGCGACACGAGGCGGTTCTCGGACGTGAGGCGAGGCCCCTCGCGCCCGGAGAACCAGAGGGCGACGTCTCCTCCCGCCGGCCGCGCCTCCGGGAACTTTGCCACTTTGTTGAATCCGAAGTCCTCGAAGGCGCCGTTCGACTCGCGGATGCCGTCATGGACGTCGAACCAGGGGCTCATGCGCATCACGCCGGATGCGGTCCAGAGGCTCACGCGACGCACGGCGGGACGCCGCTCGCGCGCGTTGCGCAGGAGCTTCGCGATGAGGAGGCTGCGGCCGTAGTCGCGCAGAGCCGCGGGATCATTCACCCGCGAGGCCGCGATGAAGCCGACCGTGTCCTCGGCGGGGAAGCGGTTCCACAGATGTCCATCCGAGTCCGCCTGCGGCGGCGCCACGTTGACCGGCTCGGGGGACTGCAGCGCCACGGAGGCGGCCGAAGCGATCGACCACCCGACCTCTTCCACGAGCCCGGCGCGGCGCTCGAGCGATTCGGCGCGGAAGCCAACGTCCTGCGTGATCTGCATCGTGCTCTGCGCGTAACGCACCGCCGTCAATTGCCCGACGGAGTTGTCCTTGAGATCGGAAAGCCGCCGAACGAGGACGAAAACGATCACCGACCCCGGGACGAAGAAGGCGAGAAAGAAGAAGAAGAGCAGCCGCGCCGCGAGGCTACGCCGCGGGGAGAGAGCGAGGCGCAGGCGGGCGTATCCCTTCATGTCTCTGTTATTTAGACATTGTACGGGGGGAGGCTGGGAAAGTCATCGCCGGGCTGAGGAATCTGACGCGCGGCCCTGGCCGCGCGTCTATCGGGTCATCGTCGGCAGATCTGGCCATCGGGTCATCTGACCATCTGACCATCGGGTGTCCGCTTCGCGGAGTCACTCTTCCTCGAAACACGATTGGGCCCCCCGGGTGTAGGGGCGGGGCTTGTCCCCGCCCGCCCGGTTCATTCGTAGCGCAGGGCGTCAATGGGGTCGAGACGGGAGGCCTTCCTCGCCGGGTAGAACCCGAAGAAGATCCCGATCGCGGCGGCGAAGCCGAAAGCCAGGAGAATCGCCTCTGGGGCGAGCACGATCGGCCACTGCTGTTTCCACGCGAGGAAACGCGATGTGGCGATTCCGAGCGCGATCCCGATCGCTCCGCCGGCGATCGAGAGCGTCAGCGCCTCGATCAGGAACTGCGTGAGGATGTCGCGCCCCTTCGCGCCGATCGCCATTCGGATGCCGATCTCCCGCGTCCGTTCCGTGACGGAGACGAGCATGATGTTCATGATCCCGATGCCGCCGACGAGCAGGGAAATTGACGCGATCGCGGCGAGGAGCGCGGACATCTGCTTCGACGTCTGATCCGCCGTCTGCGCGATCTCCTGCTGGGAACGGATCATGAAGTCGGAGTCCTGGCCCGGCTGAAGACGATGCCTCTGCCGCAGGAGCGCCTCGATTTCCGCCTGCGCCTGGGGCACCGCCGCCTGGGAAGCGGCCGACGCCATGAACATGTCGATCTTCGTCGTTCGCTTGAGAAGCTTCATCACCGTTGTGTAGGGCGCGATGACCGTGTCGTCCTGGTCCTGGCCCATCGTGCTGCCGCCCTTGGGCTCGAGGACCCCGATCACCTTGAAGGGAAAGTTCTTGATGCGGATGGTCTGGTCGATCGGGTTCTGATCGCCGAACAGCGACGTGGCGACGGTCGCGCCGAGCACGGCGACCTTGGCCGCCGATCGCACCTCGGAGTCGCCGAAGAAGCTTCCCTTGTCGACGTTCCACGACCGGACGAAGGGCCATTCGACGCCGACCCCCTGAACGGACGTGCCCCAGTTGAGGTTCCCCGCCACGACCTGCCCCGCCGACCGGGCCATGGGAGACACGTACGCGACGGACGGACTCTCGTTGCGCACGGCGTTCACGTCGTCCTCGGTGATGCTCGATTGCCCCGTGAAGATCCGGGCGCCCGATTGCGTCGAAGTCCCGGGGAAGATCATCAGGAAGTTGGTTCCGAGGGAGGAAATCTGGGCCTGGACCGCCGCCTGGGCGCCCCCGCCGACGGCGATCATCGCGATCACGCAGCCGACCCCGATGATGATGCCGAGCGCGGTCAGGATGGACCGCAGCTTGTTGCGCGCGATCGCCTTCATGCCCACTTTCAGGATCGTCAGAAACTTCAGCATGGGGCCTTTCCTAATTCGCGGTTTTCGCGAGGCGGCGGTTTGCCACCGGGTGGTCTTCGACGAGCTTGCCGTCCCGGAACACCACGACGCGTTTCGCGTAGTTGGCGATGTCCGGCTCGTGGGTAATCAGGACCACCGTCTTGCCCTGCTCGTTCAGGCGCTGGAAGACGACCATGACTTCCTCGGAAGTCTTCGTGTCGAGGTTGCCCGTCGGTTCGTCCGCGAGAATGAGCTTGGGCTCGTTGATGAGGGCACGGGCGATGGCGACGCGCTGCTGCTGGCCGCCGGAAAGCTGGCTCGGCATGTGATCCTCGCGCCCGGAGAGGCCGACGATCTCGAGACACTTGCGGGCGAGCTCGGCGCGCTGTTTCGCGGAGTGGCCGTCCGCCGAGTAGATCAACGGGAGCTCGACGTTTTCGAGCGCGGACGTGCGCGACAGCAGGTTGAACGCCTGGAACACGAAACCGATCTTCCCGTTGCGGATCTCGGCGCGCTGGTCCCGGTCGAGGCCGGAAACGTCCGTCCCGTCGAGAAAATATCGGCCCGATGTGGGCCGGTCGAGGCACCCGACGATGTTCATGAACGTGCTCTTGCCCGATCCGGACGGGCCCATCACCGCGACGAACTCACCCGGACGGATCTGGAGTGAGACACCGTCCAAGGCGCGGACCTCGACTTCCCCCATCTGGTAGACGCGGACGAGATCCTCGATCCGGATGACGTCGGCGGCCGGACCCGATGCGGTGGCGTTTTCCGCCGCCGAAGCCGTAGCCACCGTCAGAACCCTCGCCGCCCGCCTCCGCCCGGGGCTCCCATCGGCGAGGCGCCGGTCGTGGCGGCCTTTGCCGTAGCGAGGCCGACGATGACCTTGTCGCCCGCCTTGATCTCTCCCGAGACGATCTGCGTGTACCGGCCGTCGGTGATTCCGGTGCGGACCTCGACCATCTTCGGATCACTCTTGGTGTCTGCCGGCGGCATCCAGACCGTCTGCGGCCGGGCGGCGCGCGTGCGCCCGCCGGCTCCGCCCCGCCCGGCTCCGCTTCCTCCGCCACCCTGCCCGAACTGCCGCGCCATGGCACTCGTCGCGCCGCCCGGCTGCCCCGGCTGGGTAGAGCGCGCGGCGCGCTCCTCGGTCGAGATCGGAGTCGGAGTCACGGCCACGGCGGCCGCGGCGGCGCCCGGCTTCTCTTCGGGGCGGAAACGCAGCGCCGCGTTGGGAACGCGGAGCACGTTCGGCACCGTCGCGACGTCGATGGTCACGTTCGCGGTCATCGTCGGCTTGAGCGACAGGTCCTCGTTGGGAACATCCACGATCACGGGGTACGTCACGACGTTCTGGTTGACGGTCGCGTTCAGGCGGACCTGCGCGACGTTGCCGCGAAACTGCCGGTCCGGGTATGCATCGACCGTGAACCGGACCGGCTCGCCGAGCTTGATCTGCCCGATGTCCGACTCCGAAACGTCCGCGGACACCTGCATCTTCGTCAGGTCCTGCGCGATCGTGAAGAGCGTCGGCGCCTGGAAGGACGCGGCGACGGTCTGGCCGACGTCGTACTGCCGGGCCACGACGACGCCGTCGATCGGCGCGAGGATCTTGGAGTTGCGCAGGTCGGTCTGCGCCTGGTTGAGGACAGCCTGCGCCTGCGCCACGGAGGCCCTGGCTCCGTCGTACGTGGCCTGCGCCTGATCGAAATCCGCCTGCGGCGCGAGCCCCTGCTGCTTCAGGGCGGTCTGGCGCCGCAGTCCGATTTCGGAGTTGCGCATGTCCACGCGCGCCTTGTCGAGGGCGGCCTGAGTCTGTGCGATTTTTTCCTGGAAGGGAGTGGGGTCGAGCTCGGCGAGCAGAACGCCCTTCGTCACGGAGCTGTTGAAGTCCGCGTACAGCTTTGAAATGATTCCCGACACTTGGCTGCCGACCTGAACGGTCTTGACTGCCGACAGAGTTCCCGTGGCGGTCACGGTCTGCGTGATCTTGCCCTGGTCGACGGGAGCCGTCCGGTACTTGTCTTCCGGCTTCTTGCGGGCGCCGATCGCGAACGCCAATCCGGCGGCCGCTATGACCACGATCACGACCCAGAGAATCTTGTTCTTCATCGATCTCCCGCTTGCCGCCGGCGTTTGCCCTGTTTTGTCGAAACGTCGGAGCAGGGCGAATGATTACATGCACGAACCCTGCAAGGACCCCAACCCTCTGTCCGGCAAGGACGTTTCGCCGTAACGGCGGGCGGATATGTCAACAACCCGAGGGGGGTTTCTCATCCCGGAATGGCTCCCCGCCTGCGTCGAGGGCGATGACCAGATCGGGATCGATGGTCACGCGGATCCTCTCTCCGGGACGAATCTTCCGACCGGGAGGACAGTCCGCGGACGCCTCGAAGCGCCCGGCGCCGAAGGTCACCCGCGAACGGTCGCCTTCGTAGAACACCCGGAGGACCTCCGCGTGGACGCCCCGCGATCCGTCCTCGCCGTGGATCGTCACGGCCTCCGGACGAAGGATCAGTCGGACCCGGCGGGGAGAACCGGCCGGCAGCGGGATGCGGCCGAGCGGCGTGTTCGCCACGGAGGCTTCGCCTTCCTCCTCCGAGGGGCCCTCCCAGACGGCGCCGGCGCCGAAGAACGTGGCGGCATACAGCGTGCGGGGCTTGCGGTAGAGATCTTCGGGAGACCCCGTCTGCTCGAGCTCGCCGGCCCGGAGCAGCGCAACGCTTTCCCCGAGCCGCAGCGCATCGGAGCGGTCGTGCGTCACGAGCAGTGCCGTCGTGCGTTCTCTCGCGATCGCGCGCACGAGCACGTCGCGGACGGAAGCGGCGAGGTTCGGATCGAGCGCGGCCAGTGGCTCGTCGAGGAGCAGCAGGACCGGGCGGTAGGCGAGCGCACGTCCGAGCGCGACTCGCTGGCGCTCGCCCCCCGAGATCTGGCCCGGCAGGCGGTCGAGCATCCCCGCGAGACCGAGGTCCTCAGCGAGCTCGCCGACACGGTCTCGCCGCTCGGCCGCCGGAACGCCGCGCACGTCGAGGCCGAACGAGAGGTTCTCCGAGACCGTCAGATGCGGGAAGAGCGCGTACGACTGGAAGACCAGCCCCACTCCACGCCGCTCGGCGGCGACGGAAGTCACATCGCGCCCGTCGAACAACACGGTTCCGGAGGTAGGAGGGAGAAGCCCCGCGAGACACCTCAGCAGCGTCGTCTTGCCCGACCCCGACGCCCCGACGAGCGTCGTCGTCGTCCCGGGCTCGAGCGTCAGGGTGACGTTCCGGACGGCGGGATTCCCCGAGAAAAACCGGGAGAGATTTCGGATCTCCACGCGCGCGCTCACGGGGCCTCCCCGAACCATTCGACACCCGGAGCGGCGATCGCCTGGAGCGCGGCGACCGCAGGAATCGCCGCCGCGAGGAAGAGCGTCGTCGCGGCGGCCGCAACGGGGAAGCTGTTCGTCGTGTACGTCAGGTAGAGCGCCGACGGGAACGTCTGGGTGGCGGGCGTCGCCAGGAGGAACGAGACGTTGAACTCTCCCCACGAGATCGTGAACGCCATCAGCGCGCCGGTGAGGAGCCCTGGCCTCGCGAGCGGGAAGACGATTCGCCGGAAGCGTTCCCACGGGCCCGCGCCTGCGGCCGCTGCGGCCTCCTCGAGCTCCTGGAGCGGGGCGGATCCCAGCGCGTTGGACGCGGCGCGTATGAAAAATGGCAGAGCATAAAGAAGGTGGCCGCCGGCGAGCGTGATCCCCGAGGCGCGTGCGCGAGGATAGGCGAGGAGCAGCCCGATCGCGACGGCGAGCCCCGGGACCGCGAGCGGCGCGTCGAGGAGGGCGCGGACCGCCGACGAGAGCGCGTCGCGGCGGCGGGAAAGGCCGTACGCGGCCGGCAGTCCGATCAGGAAGGCGAGCGCGACGACGGCGGCCGCGAGGACCGCGGAGCGAAGAAGCTGGGTTCCATAGAGCGAGAGCACGTACCCGAACCACCGGCCTGCTCCCGAGCCGTGGCGCCACGTTTCGCTCGCCGCCCCGAAGATGCGAGTCTCCACGAGCGAACCCGCGACCACGACCGCGACCGGAGCGGCGACCACGGCCAGGAGGAGAACGAGCAGCACAGCCGCCACCGCGGTCGCGACCCGTTCAGCCACGGGCCGAAACGCGCGCGGCCGAGAGCGTCACCGCAGTCGAGGTGGCCGCCAGCCAGAGCGCCATCGCGCACGCCCCCGCGTCATTCGAGAACGCTGTGAGCTCCTGGTAGATCTCGACCGGCAGAACGGAGAAGCGCCGGGAGAGAACGAGGGCCGCGCCGTAGGAGCCGAGCGACACGGCAAACGTCGAGGCAAACGTGCCGGCGAGGGCCGGCCGGAGCGCCGGGAGAGTGACGCGAAGAAAGCGGGCCAACCAGCCCGCGCCGAGCGTGCGCGCTGCGGCATCGAGCTCGGGATCCATCCCCGAAAACGCGGCCTCGAGCGCGAGCACCGCGCGCGGAATTTCGAAGAAGAGATACGCGAGAAAGAGACCCGGCAGCGCGTACGCGAGCCCGGACCCGATCGGGCGGCCGAACAGCGCGAGCGAAAGCGAGGGCACGACTCCCACCCGTCCCAGCATCACGATCGCCAGGAACCCCACGATCACTCCCGAAAACGCGAGCGGGACGGAAAGAAGCACGCGCGCGGCGCGCCGTCCGGCAAAGCGGCGTCCTGCCAGGAGCCGGGCCGGCGGAAGGCACACGAGAATCGCTACGAGCGAAACGCCCGTCGAAAGCAGCAGTCCGTTGACGAGCGCCCGACGGGTGTGCGGCTCGATCCAGACGCGACCGAGCTCCCGCACGAGCGTCGATGGACCACCCGCGGCGGCCGTCCGGACGAGCTCGAGCATGGGCACCGCGAACGCCAGCAAAACGAAAGCGGCGGCGGGGGCCATCCACGCGGACCCCGGGCCGCGCCCCTCCGAGTCCGACGGCGCGCTCAACGGTTTCGCCGAATCTCCTCCAGCCACGCGCGCTTCAAGGCGTCCGACGCGGCTGACATCTTCGCGAGGTCGAGGTTCCGAGCGCGCCGGTATTCGGACGCGGCCAGGAACTTCCCGGCGATTTCGGCCGGAATGGTCCCCTCGACGACAGGGCGAAAGAATCCCTTCGCGAACTCGGCCTGTGCTTCCTTGGTGAGGAGCCAGTCGAGATAACGCCGTGTCTCGTCCGGATGCGGGGCGCCTTTCACCATTCCCATCACGAGAGGCATCGAGAACGTCCCCTCGGCCGGGATCACCACCTCGACGGGTCCCCCGTCGGAGTGCTTCATCTTGTAACCGTTCCCGTCCGCGTTGATCCAGATGGGCACCTCTCCGCGGAGAACGCCGTTGTAAATCGATTCCCGGGGATAGGTGAGGACGTTCGCGTCGAGTTTCTTGAAGTAATCGAGCCCGGGCCGGAAGTTCTTGTCGTCTCCTCCGAAGAGGGTGTTGACTCCATAGACGAGCGTGTAGGACGTGCCGCCCCAGGTCGGGTCGTCGTAGGCGACCTTGCCCTTGTATTCGGGCTTCAGAAGGTCCGCCCAGGAGCGCGGGACGGGCGCCCCGCCGAGAGCCGCCGTGTTGACGATGAAAGCGATCGTCCCCGTGTGCACCGTCCACCACAGGCCATCGGGATCCTTCAGGTCGGCGGGGATATTTTCCCACCCGCTCGGCTTGTAGGGCTGGTGAAGGCCCTTGCGCGCGGCGGAAAAGCCGATCGCGCCGGAGTAGTACGCCGTGTCCGCGACCGGGCTGTCCTTCTCTTTTTCGATCGCCGCGAGCGCGATCGACGATCCCTTCGGATCGGGCGGCACCGTGACTCCCGTCGTCTTTTTGTAGAGCGCCGTCACGCCGCCCCAGTTGGCGTAGTTCGGAATGCAGTCGTACTGAATGACGGTCTTGTCCTGCGCCGCCGCCTGGGACGCAGCGACGGCGAGGAGCAGGCCGAGAACGGTTTGTTTCATCGGGTTCACCTTGCTTCCGTGGCTCTAGAACTTGACCTGCAGCTCGGTCAGCAGCGTCGGCCTCCACTTCGAGCCGCCCGTGTACGCGCCATTGCCGTTGCCGTTGACGTGCTCGCCGATCGCGTCGATCTGGAGCCGTGTCCAGCCGTTGAACCAGATGTTCGTCCCCGCGGTGATCGCGGCCATCGTTCGGCCCTGGATCGCGTCGACTGCCGGCCCCTTGAGCTGCGCGTACTCGGCCCGCACCAGCCCCTGGAAGCCCTTTCCCTTCGCCTCGCTCCCGAAAATCCAGTAGCCCATCTGGGCGTAGCCGCCGAGGAGCTTCACGTCCTTGTGCGCGTTGTTCGGGTTGTCGGGGAAATCGACGTGCAGCCACTCGGCGTCGAACGAGCACTTGTCCTTCTTCCAGTGCAGATCCGCGTCCCATCCCCGACGTTTGCCGCGCACGGGGACAGCGATGAACTTCGCGCCCGAGTAGCTCGATATCTGGAGGTTCTGGTCGAGCTCCTGCGAATAGTCGAATGCGACCCCGATCGTGACCTCCTTGATCGGCTGGTAGTTGACGCGCGTCTGGACTTCCTTTTGCTTGTTGTTGTCCCGCGCGTTGCCGCCATACCCGTTCACGGTCGTCGTCGCCGCGCTCGCGTTCCCGTTGAAGACTCCCGCGTAATAGGTGAGCTTGTGGGCCGCGTCGGCGTAACCCCAGAGCATCGGCCCGAACTGGACGTCGAGCGCCGGGAGCCCGAACATCGTGTTGAGCGCGATGTAGCGCTCCACGGTGTCGAGCGCCCGGGACGAGCGGAGGTTCTCCGACGAGAACGGCGAGATGAACTTTCCAAAACGGAGGTAGTGGCGCCCCTTGATGTACGAGGCCTGGACGTATCCCTCGACGAGCCCGGTGCCGCCCCCGCTCGCCTGCCCGTCGATCTCGATGAAGAGCTTCCAGATGTCGCCGTAGTCGACGGAGAAGTCGAGGCGCGCCCGGCGGATCCGGAAGTCGGTCGTGCCGTATGCCTGCCCGTTCGTCGCGTCCGTCAGCGTGAAGATCGGCTGGGCATATCCGTAGAGCCGGAAGTACGCCTTCCCGTCCGGCGACTTGATGAACGCGCCGCCGCCGTTCGGGTTCAATCCGACCGTCCAGCGCCTGGCCTCCATCTCCTTCATCTGCCGCTCGACCTCGGAGCGGATCCGGCTCTCGTTCGGGGACTCGGGCGACGGGTTTTCGCCGGACGGCGCCGGGGTCGGCGTCGGTGTCTGCGCGACTCCCGCGGCGGACGCGAGCAGAAGAGCCGCAGCGCCGACCAGGGTCAGGAGGGTCCGGGCGGTCGAGTTCGTCAAAGCGAGTTTCCTTTCATTAGAACCGTCCCCTCTCGCGCTCCTTAGCCGGAAGGATCTCCAGGCACGTCGTCCACCATCCGGTGCGGACGGTCTCGACGAACTCGGCCGGAAGGCGTTCCTGTTCCATGTCTCGCGCCAGGCCCTCGTGGTCGTAGACGACCCGCACGAAATCCACCTCGACCTCGGCTCCGAAGCCGACGCGCGCGTACCAGACGTTCGTCGCGCCGTCGTTGGCCGGACGTCCGAGCACCCCGGCGTTCACAACGACGCGTCCCGAGGGAAGGCGCCGGGTCCAGTGCAGACCGCTGTGCGTGCAGACGAGAACGTCGGCGTCATAGTCGGCGAGAAGCTTTTCGAGGAAAGGGACGGGCGATGTCGACTCCCAGAGAAACTCGTTGATCTTGCGGGGCGACCCGTGGACGAGGAGAACGCTCTGCCCTTCTACGTCCAGGCGCCGCGTCTTCGGAAGCGCTCCCATCCACCGCTTCCAGGAGTCCGAGGTGTTCGCGTTCGTGTAGTCGTACGAGATCTGCGCGAAGTGGTTGTCGCGGGGATCCGTGTACCCGCAGTGGCAGTCGGTGGCGCCTGTTGAGAGCGACTCCTCGTAGTTGCCCTGGATGGGAAGCACACCGCCTTCGACCAGGATCGGGAAGACGCGGTCGGGATGGGGGCCGAATCCGCCGAAATCCCCGAGCGCGTACATGCCGTCCACTCCCGCCCGCCGCGCGTCCGCAACCGCGGCCCCGAGCGCTCGCGAGTTGTTGTAGACCCCGCCGAAGAACGCGAGGCGCGTCTCCCCTCCGTTCACGTTCGGCACGTGACCCCGTACTCGTGGCAGGTGAAGCAGGCGGAATAGCGCAGCTCGAACGGGCGGAGAGTCTCGGCGAGCCCGTCCCCCATCCGGGCGTCGGGCTCGTCGATCAGGATCGGGCAGACGTAGACCCCGCGCGACGTGACCATCCGGCACGATGAGCACTGGAGCTTTTCCGACTCGTCTTCCGTCAGATGCCGGCCGCGGAGGGACTCCCACGAGTCGTAAGCCCGGAGCCGCTCCTCTTCCGCCCCGATCCGGAAGAGCGAAAGAATCTTGAGACGCGGACGCTCCAGCCCGATCTCGCGAAGCCACTCGAGGAAACGGGTCCTTCCCTCGGCGCTGGCCGCCTCGCCGCACGCTTCCGTGACCGTGATGACGGGGTTCAGCCCGGCGCCGGCGAGATTCCGGATCCCGGCGAGGATCTTTTCGAAGGTCCCTTCCCCGCGGATCGGGTCATTCGCCTCCGCCGTGTAGCCGTCGATCGAGATGCGGATGTCCAGGGAGTACTCGCTCCCGTCGGACAGGTCCTTGAGCCGCGCGCACCGTTGTGGCGTCAGCAGGAGCCCGTTCGTGAGCACGGAGGCGGGACCCTGCCGGAGCGTCTCCTCGAGGATCGGCAGGATCTCGAGGTTCATGAAGGGCTCGCCGCCCGTGAAGTAGTACTCGCGGACGCCGAGCGGGATCGCCTCCGCGAGGCGCCGGCGGACCTCTTCGAGCGACAGCATCTCGTGGTTGTGGTTCGTCGGGGAGCACGAAATGAAGCAGTGCGTGCATTTGAGATTGCACAGCGTGCCGGCGACCTGGAACCACAGCGTGTCGAGCGAGACCGACGGGACGAAGGGAAAGTCACCGGTTCGCGGAGACGAACCCTGCGGCTGCGGTGCGGACGTTGTCTGCAAGAGAATCTCCCCTTTTCCGGCGTGGAGCCGGCGCGCGTGCGTGAAAGCCCGGGTTACGCGGCGCGGGGAGGAGCGCGGAGCCCGGACGGCGGTCCCGAGGGACAGGAGCGCGCGGCGGGAGCGGGCCTGAAAGACGGCTGCGGGGACCGAATCAAAGCGAGGCGTGCGAGGGAGAGCGGGAGCGACGGCGTGTGAGCCCGGAGCAGATGGCGGAGGTCGGTTCGCCCATCGACGTCGCGGCC
>JALZAT010000044.1 GCA_030948185.1 Acidobacteriota bacterium | reverse complement strand
GCCGACGAAGTAGCGGAGGACGGGAAGCGGGAACCCGGCGACGGCTCCGCTATGAATCACTCCCTCCCCGGCCGCGGCCGCGGCGAGATCCGAGTCGGCCTCCTTGTCGTCGGACGCCTCGATCCGAAGCAGGACCTCGTGGAGACCGTCGACCGTCGTCGGCAGCTTGGAGGGGTCCGGCCCGACGAGCGTGAAGTGGCCGACGGGAGGCAGAAACACGTTGAAGCGCTCGACCTCCGTGTAACGGCGCTGCAACAGCCGCTCTTCCGGCGGGAGCGTGCCCTCCGTCAGCAGGTCGCGTCCGGCGGGACGCTCGTCTCCGGGCAGCACGACCTCCCAGCGGCCGACCAGCCGTCCCGTGCCGTTGTAGGAGATCTCCGCCTTGAAAGGCGGCGGAGCGGCGAGGCGCTCGACGGACACGATCGGATCGTCCGTCGCGAAGGCGACGCGGACGTCTAAGAGCGCGAAGGGAACCCGCGCGCCTCCTCCCGTCAGCTTGCAGGTCACGAACACGTATTCGTCCCGCCCACCCGACGTGCTCGTGAACCGGCGCACATAAAAGAACGCGGAGTTTTCGCCCCGCGCCGCCGCCTGGTACGCGCGGCGCGCGACGGACGGAGGGATCGACATGATGTCCGTGAAGACGGTTCCGTTGGCGGAGAGCCGCGACTGGTCGTAGCGGATCGGGAGCACGCCGAAGATCGTGTTCGGGTCGCACTTGAAGCCGATGTCCGGCGCGGCGGCAATGATCTGCCCGCACCAGAGCGCCTCCGCCGGCACCTGGGCCCGCAGGTTGCCGAACGTGATCAGGGCGCTCGTCGCCGCCTGGCTGTTCACGTTGGTGCCGGTCGGCGACCGCTGGATGTCCGCGGGAACCAGGGCCGGCAGAGAACCCAGCCCGGCGAGAACAAGGAGTGCCGCGCGAGTTTTCCGAGACGTCTTCATCGTTCCCGCCCTTCTAGAAGAGATTCAGACTCAAGCCGCCGTTGATTCTCCAGACGTGCTGCCGCGGCGGCGCCTCCTGCGGAAAGACGCGGGTGTCAATCGACTGAAGCAGGTACCGAAGGAACAGCCTCCCGCCCCAGCCGTGAAGGTTGCGCCTCCGCTCGAAACGCCACCCGATCTGGGCGTCCGCGTTCCAGAGCTCGACCTCGCGCGCGCGGGGATTCTGGGCGCTTTCCGACCGCGACGCCAGGGCGGACATTGCGATCGCGGGCGACAGGTTCCAGATGAGATTCATGCCGTAGCGCATGGTTCGGGTCTGCTGCCCGAACTCGAGGCTCTCGGCCTCCTCCCGGATCGCGTCGAGCCCGACGTCGAGGCCGCGCGCCGCGTTGACGCCGACGTTGACCCCGTACGTGTTCACGACGAAGTCCGCCGCTTCTCTCCCGGGCTGGCGGTTGTCCTGGTGGGAGCGCCCGTAGCGGATGCCGCCCCGCGCGCGTGCGACGAACCAATCGAGGGCGGCGGTCTGCGTGGTGCTGACCTGATCGGGAACGAACGAGGGCGTGAACTCGCCGTTTTCGGGGACTTTCGTCCCGAATTGATGCGTGCGGTCGACCGTGTAGCTGGCGGTGGGGAGCCACGCGCGGGGTATTCCTGAACGAGCGAAGAGCTGGGACAGCGGCGCGGCGACGTTGGCGGCGGCGCGGCGCGTCTTCGTCGTCAGGATGCTCGGAATGTGATCGAGGTTGTCCTCCGCGAGCGCGTAGATCGCGTGGGCGCCGATCGAGCCCAGAAAGAGATTCGCCTCCGCGCCGTCCTCTTCGCGGTCCGCCTGGAAGAAGGACCCGACGGTGCGGTACTGCGGGTCGACGCGTGAGTGGCGGAGGATGAGCGACACGTTCATGGGAAGGCCGGCCTTCGTCTGCCGCTGGAGCAGGTCCAGGAAGAGATCGACGTAGTGGGCCTGGCGCCTTTCCGGCTCCACGGGAACGAGCGTGTTTCCCTGGGAGAGAAGAGGATCGGAGGGGTTCTCGAAACGGCTGACGGACCAGCCGGCGTCGAGGCGGATGCGATTCGACGGCGTGCTCGCCAGCAGGTGGAGACCGGCGCCCTGGCTCTTCTGCGCGTCGACGATGGCGCCCTGGTTGAAACCGACGAAAGGCTTCTGGCTTCCATCGACGTAGAGGGCCTCGATGCGCAGGCCGCCCGGACGGTTGGGGAAAAGCTCCACGCCGAGAGTGCCCGCGAAAATCCGGTTCTCGTCCTGCTGGAGACCCGACGGGTTGTCCCAACCGACGATCGGAGTTCCGTTCATCGCGACGAGCGACACGTCGACCCCGCCGCCGAGCGGGGCCCGGACCTGCACGCCCCGGCTCAGGAAGCCGAAGAGCAGGTGCCGTTCGGTTCCGTAGATGACCGTGCCGATTTGGAGCGAGAAGCCCCCATGGGTCAGCCCGATCGCGTACTGGGAGAGGTCCACCTGGGGGGCGGCGTTGCCGAGCTGCCCGAACCGGATGGCCTCGTTCTGGAGGCTCGCTCCGATGATGTTCACCCGCGGCGCGAGTGTCCATCCGTTGCGCACGAAGGCACCCTGGAGGTCGAGCTGGAGGTTCAACTTGTCGCGCGTGAGCGCCGGCGAAAGCGAGGTCTGGGTGCCGGATCCCGCGATTCTTCCCTCCGCGGTGACGTCCAGACGGGGGACGGCCGTCGCGGATTCGAACCCTCCGGCCTTGAGCACCCTCAGGTGAACGCGGGTGAACTCCCCCCATTGCCCCGCCGGCGTGACGAGGTACACGGCCAGGTCATGCTCGCCGGAGGGCAGCGGCGCGAGCTCCGCCCTGTAGATATAGCCGCGCTCGGTGGCGCGGAAGAGGTCGGTGGCGTCGACCGCGCTCGAGCCGTCCGGGGAAAGGAGGAGAAAGGCGAGGCGTCCGTCCTCGGCGGTCGGCGGCGAGACGACCACCAGCTCGATGGGCGTGCGCGCGGTCACCCACTCCTTCCCGCCGGTTTCGAGATGCACCGCGGGCTGGGCGAGCAACGCGCCGGACCCCGACGCGAGAGCGAGGGCCGCGGCAAGGCTCGCGCGACGCAGACAAATGGTCACCCATCTCTACTCGCGCAGGAAACCGCGGAAGATTTCAGCGGGCGGTGTTCAGGTCGTCGAAGAGCCAGGCGCGGGCGGTGTTCCAATCGCGCCATGCGGTGGCCGTGGAGATCCCCAGGATCTCACCCGCCTCCTCGAATGTCAGGCCGGTGAAGTAGCGCAGCTCCACGAGGCGGCTCAGGCTTGGATCGAACTTCTCGAGGCGAGAGAGGGCCTCATCGAGCGCGAGGAGCTCGTCGTCCGGCTGGCCGATCGGCTCGGGCACCTCCTCCAGGCGCAGGGTCGCCACGCCGGCCCCCCGCTTGACCGCGCCGCGCTTGCGCGCGCCGTCGACGAGGACGCGGCGCATGACCTGTGCCGCGACGTTCAGGAAATGGCGGCGGCTCTCCAGCCGTGTGCGATTCTGGCCGACAAGCCGCAGGTAGGCCTCGTGGACGAGCCCGGTCGTTCCCATCGTGCGCTGGCGCGCCTCTCCGCGAAGCTCCCGGTGCGCCAGACGCCGCAGCTCGGCATAGACGATCGGGATCAGCCGGTCGAGCGCGTCGCGGTCACCCTTGCCCCAGGCGTCGAGAAGGGTCGTCACCTCGCCCGGGGGGACATCGACCTCTTCGTGGTCGGGCATGGAGTGGGCGAATTCTAACGGAGCGCGTCCGACCGCCGTTAGACTCGACGCGCCGGGACAGGAGGCAAGGTCCATGGTGGTCGTTCGACGCGCGCGATTGAGCGACATCGACGAGATCGCCTTCTGTCTGAGCGCCTCCTTTGCGCCCTATCGGCAAAGCTACACGGCAGCGGCGTACGAGGACACCGTGCCCGCGGGGAGCGGGGTGGGCGCTCGTCTCGCGACGATGACCGTGTTCGTCGCGGAAGGCCGCGAAGGCGCGATCATCGGCACAGTCGGAGCAAGCGCCAGCGGGGAGGAGGGGCACATCCGCGGGATGGCGGTCCTTCCGCGCGCGCAGGGGACCGGCGCCGCGGCGAGCCTTCTCGAAGCCGTCGAGGGCGAGTTGCGTGATCGCGGTTGCTCCAGCGTGACGCTCGACACGACCTCCCCGCTCGTGCGCGCTATCCGCTTCTACGAGCGGTGCGGATACCGCGCGACCGGGAAGATCGCCGACTTTTTCGGGATGCCGCTCCACGAATACCGGAAAGATTTGAACGGGAGGAAGCGATGAGAACTCGAGCTCTGACGATTCTGTTGCCGGTGCTGTTTCTCTTTGCCCTCGCCGCCGCGGGCGACGAAGCCATGCTGCAGATCTGCCTCGCGGCGCACGCGGACTACACGCCGGTGTACCCGACGCTCTCGATCCCGAGCTCGGCGAAGGGGGTGATGGCGGTTTTCCGGTTCGGCAATGGCGAGACGCACAAGGCGATCACGGGAACGTGGGTGGCCGTGGACGTCGGAGCGGCCGCGACTCCGAATTACACGCTCTCCTCGAAGACGATCCAGGGCCCTCTGAGCAAGGGCCGCCTCTACTTCACGCTGCCTCGCCCACTTCCCGTCGGGAAGTACCGCCTGGACGTCGCGGCGGACAAGAAGGCCTGGAAGTCGGTCGAATTCAGCGTGGTGTCGGACCCGCCGGAGTCCTCCCTCGCCGGACCGCAGGCACTCCTGCCGCTGAAGCAGGGACAGACCTGGACGTACGACTTCGTGCAGGAGGCGGGCTCGGGGGCCCACATCGAGATCCCGGGCATCAAGCCCGACGCGGAGGGGCGGTATCACGCGAACGTCGTGATGACCGCGGCGGCCCCGGACGCGGCGGGCCAGCACGTCGAACTGCGGCGCAACGGACAGCTCGTCTTCGAAGAGTGGTGGCGTCTCGACGAGAAGGGTCTGTCGGCGACCAAACGAAAAGGCGGCGACGAGGTGATGGTGGTGGACCCGCCGCAGGTCCTGCTGCCGTGGCCGCTGACGCCGTCTCGGAAGTGGGAATACAAGCCGCGCGACGGCTCGTACCACCAGACCTACACGATCTGGGGCCCTGTTCCCGTTCCGACGAGCGCCGGCGTGAAGTCCGGCTACGTCGTCTTCGTCGAGCAGCCTCAGGGCGCGCTCACCTTGAGCGTCGAGCGCCAGTTCGTGCCCGGCGTGGGCATGACGCGCGAAATCATCGTAACGGGAGTGAACCAGGACATGGTGAGCCGGCAGGAGATGGTCCTGAGAAAGTAGAGAAGCCGAGCGCGGGATGCGGGAGGTTGGCCGGTGCCGGGAAGGGGCTCGATGAGAGCGGTATGAAGGGGGGTGCGTGGCGCACCTGATTCGCCGGTCCCTGCGAGTGCTGGCCGCCGCCGCGCTCCTCCCCGCTATCGATCTCTTCGCGAAATCCCTTTCACCGATTCTCGACTTCTATCGGGCCGCGATGGGCGGGTCTCCCGAAGGAAAGCTCGCCATTCTTGCGAGCGTGGCGCCGTACGCCGATGGTCGCTGAAGGCGGGCGGCCACCGCGAAGGCGGAGAACTAATCCGCTGGTCTACTACCGCGGAATGGCGGGCCGCCATCGCGCTCGACGTCGAGCTGCGCGCGCAGAACCTCAGGGCAGGTGTTCTGCGGTTCCTGCGAGGGATGTACGCCGAATTCGGCAAGACGCACCGGGCATACACGTACGAGGATCTCCAGCGCGTCGCCTCCGCCACGGCGGGCAGGGACCTCGCTCTCTTCTTCGCGCGATACGTCCACGGCACGGAGGCAATCCCTCTCGACGTACCTCCCGCGGGCCGGCTTGGTCCTGACTCGGGTGAACGGAAAGACGGTGATCTCCCCGAACGGGGGGCGCGAGCGAGTCCCAACGGCGGCTGCACGAAGCAATCCTGCGCCCCTAGGAGTATCCGGCGCGTCCGGCTGTTGCCGAGGGCGGCGAAACCGATCCGGTCCGGCGACTAAGAGCGGCACGATCGCGCGGAGGGATTGCTTCATGAGTCCTCCCCACGTTTGTTCAGGGTGCTCCTGGGGCGATTCAGGCCGGATCTGAGTATCGGTTCCCGAGCGATCCTCATGTCTTGCCGCTCCATGCGGCTGGGCGCGCTTCAATCGAGCTGAACGTCACACGAGGCTTCGTTGCTCGCCTTGGGCGGTTCGCTCGCATCCGTCTTTGTCGATGCGGCGGCGCCTTTCTTGGCTTCCGTACGGCGCGCACCGGCCGCCGGAGTCGAAGGGGAGCTCGAAACGCGTTCGCCCGCGCGTTCCCCGTTCGTCCGCGGGTGTCCCACCGACACGAACGGGACGAAGACCGCGATCGCGCCGAACAGTGCGCCCGCGGCGAAGCCCATTCCGGCTGATACCTTGTTCTTCGTTTCCATGCCGTCCTCCTTTGGTTCCTTCGTTTACTGGACTCTGAGGAACGCGACCAGGTCGGACACTTCTGCGTCGGTCAGCTGGAGGTTGAATCGCGTGTTGTAGAACTGGACGGCGTCCGTGAGAGTCGCGGCCGATCCGTTGTGGAAATAGGGAGCGCGCGCGGCGAGCCCGCGCAGGATCGGACCCTTGAAGCGGCCGATGTCCTTCCACTTCCCCGTGACGAGGGCGCGTCCGGGATCGGTAGTCTGAACGGTCGCGTTGGTCGTCTTGTTCCGGAGCGTGTACAGCGGCAGGTCGGGTGTCCGCCGTGACACGTCGGTGAGCCCGATGTCGAGCGGCGCCGCCACGGAGTGGTTGCCGACGTTCGGCGAATCGTGGCACGTGCCACAGGTGCCGGCGATCGACTGGACGCCGAGCTCGTCGTTCAGACCCTTCACGCCCACGATGGCGATGGGGCGGGTGTTGAAGAGCTCCTGTCCCCGCGCTACCGCGGCCCGGGCGTCGTCGCGGCGGTCGTCGTCGCGCTTCTCTTTCGTCCGGTCCCGCGGTTCCTGGGACTTGTCGTTGCCCCACGCCTTGAAGTTCGTAAAGACGACGGACGAAAACGGCGTTCCTTTCGGATTCAACCCGAGCGGATCGTTGATTCCGATGAAGAAGTCCTGCCGCGCCAGCAGGCGCGGTCCGCCGCGGGCTTTGTCGGCGGTCAGGTCGCCCGTGTCCTCGTCGAAGACTTGCGCGGTGTAGAGCGATGTTTCGAAATCGACGATTTCCTGTCGCTGCTGCTCCGTCAGGGGAACGCTCGCCTGAGCGTGTCCCATCGTCGCGGCGTTGGCCTGGTCGGCGAGGTTGAACGCCATCGAATGACCGGCGAAGGTCTCGCGACCGTCCCACATCACCCCGCTCAGGAACGAAAGGTTGGTCGAGGGAAGCGGGCGGCGGAAGAGCGCGAGGTCGGCCGCGCTAGCATAGCCGTAGGGATCATCCACGACGTCCAGCGTGAACTCGGCGCCGGCGGGGATGGGCATCCCGACACGGATGAGACCTTTCGAGAGCAGCATGCTGTAGGCGCTCCGCCGCGCTTCGAGAGTCGTGACGTCCGCCCAGGGAGAGTTCGATCCGTCGTTCGTGCGGAAGATGGGATCGAGCCCCTGCGTCGCCTCGAAGCGGCCGCGCACCTCCGCCGGCGAGATGGACCAGGCCGCTGCCGGCTGGTGGCAGGTGACGCACGCGCGCCCGTTGGTGCCGAGGCTCTGGAAGAACGCGTTGTTCCGGTCGATCGGGCCGGAGGTGGAGAACGTCCTCGCCATGCCGGTTGAATTGACGAACGGCTCGAGCGGGTCCTGCTGGTCCGCCGGCCGGTTCAGATCGCCGGAGGCGAAGGCCGCGGCGAGCGCGACGAAGAGGGCGGCAGTGGCAACCCCGAAACGGACGCTCCGGCCCCGGCCGGTCCGATCGCTTCTGCTCGACATGCTGTCCTCCTGTTGCGGCTCGCAATCTAGAGCGCGTCTATAAGGAGAATCGGAAAGCCGACCCGAAACACGACAACCTCCCGCATCGAAATCGGCGAGAGAAAGACGACAGGGGCCTAAAAAAAAGTTCCTCAGCCGCGACGGCGCTCTGGCTCGAGGCAGGTGTAGCATCGAAGATCTCTCTTCTTTGAAACCGATGGCGCCGACCATCTCCTCACTGATCTTCGCAACCGAGCACGGCGACCATGCAGCCGCCGACGCGCTCTTCGCGGCGCTGTATTCGGAGCTACACAGGCTTGCGAAGAGCCAGCTCGCGCGAAACGGCGCCGGCGTGACGCTCGGAGCGACGACGCTGCTTCATGAGGCGTACCTGAACATCTCCGGGCGCGAGGCCGCCGTGTTCCCGGACGAGGGACGGTTCATGGCCTACGCCGCGAAAGTGATGCGTGGGCTCATCATCGATTACGCGAGGAGCCGCCAGGCCCAGAAGCGTGGCGGCGGGTTCGAGATCACCTCGTTGGGAGACAGCATCGCGGCGGCCGTTCCCGACGAGAGCGAGCTTGTGCGGATCAGCGCGGCGCTCGACGAGCTCGCCTCGGTGGATGCGTCTCTCGCCGAGGTCGTCGATCTGAAGTTCTTCTGCGGTTTCTCCTTCGCGGAGATCGCCGCGATGCGCGGCGTCTCGGAGCGCACCGTGCAGAGGCGCTGGGAGAAAGCTCGCATCTACCTACACGGCACGATTCGACAGGGAGTCCTCGCGTGACCGGAGAGCGGCGGAGATTGTGAACCCGGAACGCTGGCAGGTCCTGAGCCCGTATCTCGACCACGCGCTGGAATTGGCGGAAGGCGAGCGGCGCTCCTGGCTCGATTCGCTCCGCGCCGAGATCCCCGACGTCGCCGCCGACCTGGCGGAGCTCCTCGACGAGCGAAACGCTCTGAGCCGCGAAGGCTTCCTTCGCGTGATCCCTGCCCAGCCCACCACGTCGTCGCTCGAGGGGCAGGCGGTCGGCGCGTACACGCTCGTCTCGCCGATCGGGCAGGGCGGGATGGGAAGCGTCTGGCTCGCCCGCCGAAGCGACGGCCGCTACGAGGGGAAGGCGGCGGTGAAACTGTTGAACTTCAGCCTCGTCGGACGCGCGGGGGAAGCGCGCTTCGAGCGCGAGGGGAGCATCCTCGCGCGCCTCACGCATCCGAACATCGCCCGTCTCGTGGACGCAGGCGTGTCGCCCGGCGGGCAACCCTATCTCGTCCTCGAGTACGTGCTCGGAGAGGAGATCGACCGCTATTGCGACCATCTCGCTCTCGACGTGGAAGGGCGACTGCGTCTTTTTCTCGACGTGCTCGCCGCCGTCGCGCACGCTCATGCGAACCTGATCGTCCATCGAGACATCAAGCCTTCCAACGTCCTCGTCGGCACGGACGGCCGCGTGAAGCTGCTCGACTTCGGCATCGCGAAGCTCCTCGAAGAGGACGGAGGCGTTGGGGACGCCGTGCTCACGCGCGAGGGCGAACGGGCGCTTACCCCGGAGTACGCCGCGCCCGAGCAGGTGACCGGAGGGGCCATCACGACCGCGACGGATGTCCACGCTTTGGGGACGTTGCTCTACGTCCTCCTTTCCGGCCGGCATCCCGCGGGCGAGACAAAGAGCTCGGCGGCGCAACTCATCAAGGCGATCGTGGACACGGAGCCGCGACTTCTCTCCGGCGCGGTGACCCGGAGCCGGACTCGGACTTCAGAGACGGTGGAGCACTTTGCCGCCTTGCGATCCACATCGCCCGAAGGGCTCCGCCGCTCCCTTCGGGGGGATCTGGAAACCATCGTCGCGAAAGCGCTCAAGAAGAACCCCGCGGAGCGCTACGCATCGGTGACCGCCCTCGCGGACGACGTTCGGCGCTTTCTCGATCACGAGCCGGTCAGCGCGAGGCCGGACACGCTCGCGTACAGGACGTCGAAGTTCGTAAGACGGCACCTCCGGGGAGTGGCAGCGGC
Organism: Acidobacteriota bacterium; assembly: GCA_030948185.1. GTDB lineage: Bacteria > Acidobacteriota > Thermoanaerobaculia > UBA5066 > Gp7-AA6 > JALYUA01. Next base: position 26,859 of record JALZAT010000044.1, on the reverse strand, counting down.
GGCGGCGGTGACTCTGCTGCTCGCCGGGCTGATCGGCTTCTACACGGTGCGCGTCGCAGCCGAGCGCGATCACGCCCGTCTCCAAGCGCAGAAGGCCTCGAAAGTGAGCGAGCTTTTGACGGGGCTGCTGACGGGGGCCGATCCGTTCCTCGCCCGGGAAACGAAGGAGCCGACGGTCCGGGGGCTTCTCGACGCGGGCGTGAAGCGCGTTCAAAAGGAGCTCGTCGACGAGCCAGAGCTGAAGGCGGAGATGCTCAACGTGATGGGCACCGTCTACCAGCGGGTGGGCGAGCCGGACAAGGCGCGTCCTCTTCTCGAAGAGGCGCTGGCAATCCGGCGCCGCGTCTTCGGGCCGGAGCACGAGCTCGTTGCCGAGAGCCTGAACAACCTCGGAGTGCTGCTGCGCCAGAAGAACGAGCCTGCCGCGGCGGAGCCGATGCTCAGGCAGGCGCTCGCGATGCGGCGCAGGGTGCTCGGCCCGGAGCACAAGGACGTTGCGCAGACGCTCGTCGAGCTCGGGCGGCTCTACAACGACCGGGGACTCGACGACCGCGCTGAGCCACTCTTCCACGAAGCCCTGGCGATCCGGAGGAAGGCGCTCGGCAACCAGGACCATGAAACCGCCACGAGCGTGAACGATCTGGCTCTCGTCCTGTGGCGCAAAGGTGATCTCGCGGGCGCGGAGGCGGGCTTCCGGGAGTGCCTCGCGATCAACCGAAAGGCGGTCGGGGAAAACCACCCCGACTATTCGAGCGCGCTCAACAATCTGGCGCTGGTCATGGGAGACCGGGGCGACATCGCCGCGTCGGAGGCCCTCTTCCGGCAATCGCTGGAGATCGGACGGAGAACGCTCGGGAACAAGCACCCGGACATCGCCTCGAAGCTAAACAACCTGTCCCGCGCGCTGCTCGAGCAGGGAAAGTACGAAGAGGCCTCGGCCCTGCTGCGGGAGGCGCTCGAGATCGCGATCCCGGCGATGGGCAGCGATCACCCGTTGATCGCCTTTTTCAAGGTGAACCTCGCCCGCGTGGATTTGAAGCGCAACGACGCGGCGGCCGCCGAGCCTCTGCTCCGGCAGGCGCTGCAGATCCGAGTCCGCGCGCTTCCCGCGGGGGACTGGCGGACCGCCCTCACGAAAAGCGTGTTGGGGGAGGCGTTGACCGACCTCGGCCGCTACGACGAAGCCGAACGGATGCTCCTCGACGCCGCCGGAGTCTTGAAAGACGTGCCCGGCCAGCAGGGGAATGAGGCGAAGGCAACGAGGGACCGACTCGCGGCGCTCGCTGCCGCTCGGACGGCTCCGCGTTAGCCCGCGCTCCCCTCTGAGCGTTTCGGTCGCTACCCGCTGGAGGGAATGTCCACCGCGATGTTCCGCCACTTTCCCTGTCGGAACCGGGCGACGGAGAGCACGGCGCGCGTCGAGTGGCCGAGGACGATCGCGAGCCAGATGTCGGAGGGGTTGAGGCCGCGAGTGGCCTGAAGGATGAAGCAGAGTCCGATCGGCACGACGATCTGCGAAATGATCGAGATGTAGAGCGGGCTCTTCGTGTCGCCGGTGCCCTGTAGGCCGCCGGTGTAGCTCAGGGCCACGGTGACGAAGAGCCCGGACACGCTCAGGTAACGCAGCAGCTCCTTGCCGATCGTCGTGACCAGAGGCTCCGTCATCCCGAAGATGCCGAGAAGAAGCTCGGGGATCGTGACGAACAGCGCTCCGACGACGACGGCCACGGCGAGGCCGATGCGCGCCGTCACGGCGACTCCGCGGCTCGCTCGCTCGGGGTTGCCGGCCCCGAGATTCTGGCCCGCGATGGTCGCGGCGGCGCCCAGCAGGCCCACGGACGTCCAGGTGATCAGGGAGAAGAGCTCCGTGTATCCCACCGCGAAGGCGGCCTGGGCGGCGGCGCTGTGCTCGAGAGATCCGATGAAGCGAAGGAGCAGAACGCCGGCGACGTTCATCGCGATCCCCTGGATTCCGGTCGGCAGCCCGAACCGGAAGAGAGAGCGGATGATCCCGAAGTCCGGCTTCAAGTCCATCCCGCGATGGAACTGAATGACGGAACCGGGCCGGAACGTCTTCCACAGGCAGTAGGCGGCCGCGATCGTGCTGCTCGCGATCGTCCCCAGCGCGGCGCCGAGGGTGCCGAACCGCGGAATGAGGATTACGTTGAACGCGACCGTGAGAACGGTCATGGTGACGCCGAGCCGCAGCGGTGTACGGGGATCCCCGGCGGCCCGGAAGGCGCCGCTCAACATGAAGAACAACATCAGCCCGGCGATGCCGAGAAACATCGCGCGCAGGAAGGGAAGGGCCTCGCGCTGGACTTCGGGCGCGGCGTGAACGACCTGGAGCAGCGCAGGCGCAGCGAAGTACCCGACGGCCGCCATCAGCGCGGACATGCCGATCGCGGTCAGGAACGCCTGGTAGACGACGCGGTTGACCTTCTCCGGCTGGTCGGCTCCCGCGAAACGGGCGACGAGCACGGCCATCCCGGTGAAGAGCGAGTTGATGAAGACGATGACGACGATGACGATCTGCCAGCTCACGCCGATCGCCGCGTTGCCGGTATAACCGACGTAGTGCCCGACCATCACATGGTCGACGATGCCCTGCAGTCCCGCGATGATGTTCTGCAGCATCGTGGGCCAGGCGATCTTCCAGACGGCGGCGCCGATCGGTCCCTCGACGATCGAGCGGTCGAAGCGTTGCGCCGGTCTCCCGCTCGCTGTGCTCACAGCGCCCTCGCCCCCTCGTTCGCGGCCGCGGCGGCGCGGGCGCGCTCGAGAAGACGGACGTTGCCCAGCCGCTCGGCCCACGCCGCGAAACCGGTGGTCGGTCCGCGCCAGGCGAGGTCGCCGGCTTCGCGGAAGAGGGGAGCGTTCGTGCGGAGCGTCGCCAGCTTCTTGAAGAGAAGAGCCAGTTCGTGCTTAAGGCCGAGGACCTCGGGCGGGAACGCCTCGATCGGGCCGTGGCGGTTGAGGAGCCTGGCGGCGTTGACCGGTCCGATTCCCGGAATGCCCGGATATCCGTCCGCGGCGTCGCCGACCAGGGCGAGGTAGTCGGGTATGAGCACGGGCTCAACGCCAAACTTCTCGCGGACACCCGCCGCGTCCCGGATTCTGTTTCCGCGCCGGTCCACCTGGACGACGCGGTCTCCGCGGACGCACTGCGCGAGGTCCTTGTCGGGGGTCCAGATGCAGACTTTCCCGACGCGCTCGTCGGCGAAGGCGATAGCCGCGGCCGACGCGAGCGCGTCGTCCGCCTCGAGCTCGACCATGGGCCAGACGGCGACGCCCATGGCAGCCAGCGCCTCTTCGAGAGGATGGAACTGCGCCAGCAAGGCCCGGTCGACGCCCTCTCCCGTCTTGTAGCCGGGCCACAGAGGGTTCCGGAACGACTCGATCACGTGGTCGGTCGCCACTCCGATGTGGACCGCCCCCTTCTCGATCATCTCGAGCACGGTGCCGAGGACGCCGGCGACGGCGCCGAAGGGGCGGTCCTCGCGATTGCCGGCGTCCTCGGCGGGTTTCGCGGGAATGCGCCGCAGGCCGTAGAAGTGCCGGAAGAGCTCGTAGGTGCCGTCCACGAGATGGACCATCGTGCGCCCGTCCGGGGGCAGTGGGGGGCTCGGAGCGGGAGTCACAGGCTGTTGATGTCGCGCGTCTCGAGGACCGGCGTCGGATATCCGTTCCGCGCGACCGCGAGCATCGCGCGGCCGACCTGCTCCGTGGTGGTGACCGCCTTCGGAAAGATCGATTTCAGGACCGGGAGGATCGGCCGGGCGAGCGTGTAGAAGATGCGGTACGAGCCCTTCTTCGATCGGATGCCGTGCAGCGGGACGATGGCGGCGGGACGGAACAGGTAGACGGCGCGGAACGGGAGTCGCTGAAGCGCGTTCTCCGTTCGGCCCTTGACTCGCGCCCACATCGATCGCCCGTTCTCGGTCGAGTCGGTGCCCGCCCCGGAGACATAGACGAACGTCATGTCCGGATCGAGCTGCGCGAGCGTTCGCGCCACCGCGACGGTGACGTCGTACGTGACCCGCGAATAGGACAGTTCGGAGAGTCCCAGCGAAGATACGCCGAGGCAGAAGAAGCATGCGTCGAATTCGGAGAGTTCCGTCTCGATCGGGTACAGGTCCCTCAGGTCCGGAATCACGACCTGCGCGAACTTCGCTCCCGCGCCGGATATCCAGTCCGGAAAGTGCGCCAGGGTGCGCCCGACCGCGAAGACGCGTTCGACGCCGGGGTCGCGGAGGCACTCGCGCAGCACACCCTGGCCCACCATTCCCGAGGCGCCGAAGAGCACGACGTTCATACGCGCGGGCGCGCGGCCAGGCGCCAGAATCGCTTCTCGTCCAGCACCGTGATGCGCTGTCCCTTCTCGCGGAGGCGTTTAATCTCCAGGAGCTTTCGTCCGCCCTCGCGGCCCGCCGCCTGCAGCGGATTGGGCTTTCCGCGGACGACGACGTTCGTGCGGGCGGAAGGGGAGCCGTGGACGATCGCCCCTGCGCGGCGCGCGGCGCGAGCCGCTTCGCTGCGGCGTTTCGTCAGGATCCCTGTGAAGGCGAGGTGCACCCCCTCGAGGCTCCGCAGGGCGCCGACTTCCAGCGAGGCCGGCCGGTGCCGCAGCGCCTGGATGAGCTCGTCAGCGCTCTCGTACCGTTTCCGGCGCTCGCCGATGCAGCGGTAAACGATCTCCTTCAGGTGATCGGAGCAGGGAAGGCCCCGGATCTCTCCGGGTCTGACGCGGGCCCGCGCGTCGCCCTTCACGAGCATGCCGAGCAGCTGGCCCACCTGATACACGTCGTCGCGGGCCTGCCATTTGGGAGCGGCGCCGTCGAGGATCTCGAGCGGGGCGGTCAGCCGGTTCAAGGTGCGCGCCCGGATCCCCCGGCGGTCGCCCTGATGCCGCACGATCCCGAAGTCGCCCAGTTTCAGCGTGCGCTCGTCGCAGACGAAGACGTTCATCGGGGTCAAGTCGCGGTGGAGCATCTGGCCGCGGTGCAGCTTGCGGAGGACTTCGAGGATCCCGGCGATCTCGCGGCGCGCGACGGGCTCCGGCCACCGCTTGCCCGTCCGCTGCAGGAACGCGCGCAGGTCTCCGTGGCGCGCGTACTCGAGGACGAGGCAGTAGAGGATCGGCCGGCCCGGCCGCATCAATGGGAACGCGTCGAAGACCCGCAGCGCCCTCGGATCACCGTCTAAGAGCTGGCCGAAGTACGCCTCTCGAACCCACTCCTCGATGTGCTCGCTCCCCTTGATGCAGACGGTCGCCGCAACCGAGCGGGAACGCCCGAGCCGCGTCGCGAGGTATGCCTGTCCGTAGCCGCCCTCGCCGATGAGACGGTCTGCGCGGTACTGGAGCCTCGACACGGGACTGACCACGGTCTCCGGCGGGACGAGAAGGAATCCCGAGCGCGCGAGGAGGGCTCGGCGCGAGAGGGGAGCCGTCGTCGCCTCGGATTCCGGCCTCTTTCGACTGGTGCGGCTTGAAGTCGTTCGCAAGGAAGTGACGAGCATAGCTCTCGAGGTCGGCGGATGATCTGACGCGCGCCCAGCGCGCGTCTATCGGGTCATCGTCGGCAGATCGGGTGATCGGGTCATCTCACCATCTGACCATCGGGTGTCCGCTTTCGCGGAGTCGCAGTCGCGCCACTGTCAGGTTGGGAGCCCGGAAGATGCGGCCCGGTCCAGGAGGAGCTTCCGCTCGCGCGCGTTGCGGGTCATCGCGGCCGCGCGCAAGAATTCCGCGCGGGCTTCCTCGCGGCGGCCGAGCTTGAAGAGAAAGTCGCCCCGGACGCTCGGGAGCAGGTGGTAGCCGGCGAGAAGCGGTTCGGAGGCGAGCGCGTCGGCGAGGGCGAGCCCGGCCGCCGGGCCGAACGCCATCGCGTGCGCGACCGCGCGGTTCAACTCCACCACGGGCGACCGGGCGAGCGCGGCCAGCTCGTCATAGAGCGCGGCGATGCCTTCCCAGTCCGTATCCTCCGGCGCTCGGGCGCGCGCGTGGCCCGCTGCGATCGCCGCCTGCAGGGCGTAGGGACCGCGGGCGCGGCTCAGGGCCTCCGCGCTCGCGAGTGCCGCCAGGCCGCGGCCGATGAGGATGCGATCCCAGCGGGAGCGGTCCTGGTCGAGCAGCAGAACCGGCTCTCCGGACGGCGCGGTGCGCGCTCGCGAGCGGGATGCCTGGATCTCCATGAGGGCGACGAGGCCGTGGACCTCCGCCTCGCGGGGCGCGAGCCCCGCCAGGACGCGGCCAAGGCGGAGAGCCTCCTCGCAGAGGGTGGGACGCATCCAGTCGTCACCCGCGGTGGCCGAGTAGCCCTCGTTGAAGACGAGATAGATCACCTCGAGCACCGAGGAGACTCGGGCGGCGAGCTCGGGCCCTCGAGGCACCTCGAAGGGGACGCGCGCCTCGGCCAGCGTGTGTTTCGCTCGGACGATTCGTTGCGCGACCGTCGGCTCGGGGACGAGGAAGGCCCGCGCGATCTCTTGCGTCGTCAGGCCGCCGAGGAGACGCAGGGTGAGCGCTACCCGAGCCTCCGTCGACAGCACCGGATGACAGGCGGTGAACATCAGGCGGAGCAGATCGTCGCCGATGTCGTCATCGATCGCCGCTTCGAGGTTCGCCACGGCTATCTCTCCCCTCGCATCCGCGTCACGTCCGAGCTCCCGATGCTTTCGGTCGAGCAGACTCTGCCGGCGGAGCCGGTCGATCGCCCGGTGCTTCGCGGTGGCCATGAGCCAGGCGCCCGGGTTGTCCGGGACGCCCGACTCCGGCCACCGCTCGAGCGCCGCGACGAGCGCGTCCTGTGCGAGGTCCTCGGCGAGGCCGACGTCGCGCACCATCCGCGCGAGGCCGGCGATCAGCCGCGGCGACTCGATCCTCCAGACCGCGTCGATCGCGCGATGGGTGTCGGTGGCCGTCATGGCCGCCGATCACACCATCCTCCGCCTGTCGGGGCAAGCGGGTCAGGAGGGCGGGAACGCGGCCGCGTCGTGCATCAGTCGAATCTCGCTCTCGCCTTCTCCGACCGCTTTGAGGAAGCGCTTGGCCAGCTCGATCGCCTCCTCCTTCGTCTTCACCTGTACGATCGCGAACCCGGCGATGAGCTCCTTGCTCTCCGTGAACGGCCCGTCGGTGATCGCGAACCCCCCGCCCTTGTCGATCCGGACCCGCATGCCCTTTGAGCTCGGCTGCAGCCCGTCCGTCGCGATCAGCACGCCGGAGCGCGCCATGTCTCCGATCAGCTCGCCCATCGCGGCCATCTCGCGCTCGGTCGGAAGAGCGTCCGTCTCCTTGCCCGGTTTGTAAAGCATCATGTAGCGCATCGTTCTTCACTCCTTCGATCGCCCGCGACTTCGCTGCGGCGGGTTACTTGTTCCGTTTCGCGGCCTCGGCGCGGATGCGCTCCTCCTGCTCGCGGAGCTCCGGCGTGAACTCGGCGCCGAAGTCGTCCGCCTCGAACACCTGCCGGATCTCGATCTCGGAGTCCTCGCCCGGGAACGGGTTCGGCGACCGCTTGATCCACTCGATCGCCTCTTCCTTGGACTTCGTCTGCAGCAGCCAGTAGCCGGCGATGAGCTCTTTCGTCTCGGCGAAGGGCCCGTCGATCACGGTCCGCTTCGATCCGGAAAACCGGACGCGCGCCCCCTTCGAGCTCGGGTGGAGGCCTTCTCCGGCGAGCATCACTCCGGCCTTCGAAAGCTCTTCGTTGAACCTGCCCATGTCGGCGAGCAGCTTCTCGTCGGGGAGAACCCCTGCTTCGGAATCCTTGTTCGCCTTCACGATCGCCATGAATCGCATCGTCGTGTCTCCTTCCGGTTACATGCTGGGCGGGGCTCCGGGCCATCGGACCGGATCTTGAACCCCGCCCTCTCCTACCACGACGAACGACACGGCGAGGAGCGACACGGTCATCAGGAGAGTCAGCGCGGTTTTCACATCCACCTCCTTGGAATGCAGGCAACGTACGGCGCGGCGCCCTGTTCGCGAGGGCACCTTCGGCGGATGCTCGGATCCGCTCGGTGAATCGACACTCCGGCGCGCGACCGCGCGCTATCCTCGCGGCACTCCGATGCGTAGCCCCCGCGTCCTCCCGCGAACCGTGGTGGTCGTGGCGGCGTGGCTTCCCTTCTTCCTCTTCTGGGTCCTCTTCGTCATGTCCTTCGCGCAGGGCACGCTCTCTGCCGCGGTCACGTCCGGGCTCGTGTCGATCGGCGGAGCGGCCGTCCTCGGCGTCGCCGTGTGGCGCTTCTGCAGGGACCGGCCCTGGCCCCTGCGCGTCCAACCCTCGTTCTACGCGAAGCACCTCGCCGTGGCCTCGGTTTACGCCGCGACCTGGCTGACGGGGCTGAACGGAGTTTTCGCGCTCGTCTACGGGAAGCCGTTTCTCGAGATGCTGACGGCGTCCATCCATTCCCGCGTCATCGGATGGCAATTCCTGATGGGTGTGTGGCTGTATGGCCTGATCGCCGGGGTCTCCTATGCGATCCAGATTCGCCAGGGAGCCAGTGAGAGCGAGCGCCGCGCTCTCACGGCGGAGTCGGCCCTCGTCGCGGCGCGTCTCGAAGCGCTGCGCAGCCGGTTGAATCCGCACTTCCTCTTCAACGCTCTCCACACCGTCGGAGCGCTCGTGCGGCAGGATTCCGCCCGCGCGGAGAACGCCGTCGAGAAGCTTGGAGACATCCTCCGGCACACGCTGCGCGACGACCTCGGTGAAACGGTCTCCTTTCGCGAAGAGTGGGCGCTGACGGAGCGCTACCTCGAGTTCGAGCAGCTCCGTTACGAAGAACGGCTGACTGTCTCGCGGGACATCGATCCGAGCTCGTTCTCCTGCAGCACGCCCTCTTTCGCGCTGCAGACCCTGGTCGAAAACGCGGTCCGGCACTCGATCGACAACCGGATCCAGGGAGGCCGCGTCGAGATTCGCCGGGGCCGATCACGCGCGTCTTTGTCCGCGAGCGAGGGAAGGTCCTCGCGGTGCCCCTCGACGGAGTCGAGCGTCTCGAGGCGTGCGACGACTACGTGGCGTTCCACGCCGGAGATCGGCAGCACCTCATCCACGCGCGCCTCCAGGACCTGGAGAGCCGGCTCGATCCGAGCCGGTTCGTCCGCATCCACCGTTCGCACGTGATCAACCTCGACTTCCTCGTCGCGATCGAGCCCCGCGAAGGGTCGCGCCTGACGGCGGTCATGAAGAGCGGCGCGCGCATCATGGCGAGCCGCAGCGGCGTCGCGCGTCTGAAGGCCGCGACGTCGTGACCCCGCCACGAAACCTCGCCGGGCTCCGGACGTCTCCTCTTTCTGTGCGCCTCCCCGCCATTCTCTCGCTCGCCGCTCTCCTGTCGGGCGCCGGGGCAATCGGGGTTCCTCTCCCCGCCGCGCCGCCGGAAGGATCGCCGGGCGGCGTCGAGACGTTTGAGCTCGAAAGCCGCGTCTTCGCCAATCGGCGAACCATTCGCGTACTCCTGCCGGCGGGATACGGGGTAGCGGCGAATCGGAACCGCCGCTACCCGGTCCAGTACTTGAACGACGGTTTCGCGGTCTTCAAGGCAGGCGCCTGGAACGCCCCGCAGATCGTGCGGCGCCTCGAGTCGGAGGGGAGGATCCGTCCGATCCTCCTCGTCGGGATCGACAACGGGGCGACAGCAGAGAATGGGAGCGTCGATCAGCGGACCCGCGAGTACCTCCCTTACGCTGACCCGAAGAATGAGCCGTCGGTTCCCGCTCCCCGAGGCGCGGAGTACCCGGAGTTCCTCATCCGCGAGGTGATACCCGCCGTGGTATCGCGGTACCGCGTTCTCACGGGACCGCAGAACACCGGCATCGGGGGAGCTTCGCTGGGCGGGCTGGCGGCGCTTTACAGCGTCATGCGGAATCCTCGGATCGCCGGCAGGCTTCTGCTCGAGAGCACGCCTCTGTTTCTCGGCGGGTACGCCGCGTTGAGAGACGTGAGGACCACACGGGCCTGGCCTTCGCGCATTTCGATCGGGATCGGAACGAGAGAGACGGAAGACGAGGCGCTCGCGAAAGAGGCGGCGCCCACCATGGAGGCGCTCCGCGACACGATCCGGGCCGTGTCGCCGGGAACCGCGGTCGCGCTCGTGGTCGAGCCGGGTGCCACCCACACTTCTCAGGCGTGGCAGCGCCGGCTTCCGGCCGCTCTGGAGTTTCTCTGGCCTTCGAATCTCTCCGCCGAAAGGAGCGCCGGGAAAGGGCGCATTCGATAGGCTGTTCCCGTGGGCGCGTCCGGCGGTGAATTCTCGACGATCGACGGATTGATCCGCGAGATGTACGCGGTCATCTCCGGGCCTGCCGGGCCGCGGGACTGGGACCGGGAACGCGCGCTCTTCTACCCGGGCGGACGCCTGATGCCGGCGGGCCGCGGACCGGCCGGGGGCGCGGGGGGCGAGATCATGGACGTCGAGGGTTATGTCGCATCGCGCTCGCCCTTCTTCGCGGCCAACGCCTTTTTCGAGGTGGAGACGGCCCGACGCACGGTGGTCTTCGGCGACAAGGCGCAGGTGCTCTCCGCCTACGAAGGGCGGCGCACCCCCGAAGGCGAGCCGTTCGTCCGCGGCATCAATGGCGTGCAGCTCTTCCACGACGGCACGCGCTGGTGGATCGTGAGCATCGTGTGGGACAACGAGCGGTCGGACAACCCGCTGCCGGTCCTCACCGACCCTGCTGCTCCCGCGCCGTCCCGTTGACGACGCTCAGGATATTGCCTTCCGGGTCCTTGAACCAGGCGACCCGCGTCTTGCCGGCGACGTGGACGTCGCCTTCCCGGGTCGTCTGCGGCAGGTCGTAGCGCTCGAAGACGATGCCGCGCCCCTTCAGGTCTCGAACGATCGCGTCCACTTGGTCGCCGACCACCCACGTGGCGGCGGTCGCGCGGTTGCCTCCGGCGAGCTCGGAGCGATAGACCATCAGGCGGGATCCTCCACTGGCGAATGCGAGCACCTCAGGCTCGCCGCTTGGAACCTCCGCGAGTCCGAGGGTTTCCGCATAGAACTTCTTCGCTCGACCGATGTCGCGGACGGCGATCGTGGCGATCACTTTTTTGTCTCCGAGCATGAGCAACTCCTCTTTGTGGTGTCCGAACAGCAGTGTCCGCCCGGCGCGGCCGATCGGCGCCGCGCAGCGACCGTCGAAAGTGTACCGGCCTCCGCCTAGCGTTCGATCTCGTAGAAGTGGGCCGGCGGCCTCGCCGTGCCCGCGATGTGGAGGTTCGCCCACGTGACCATCTCCCGGAGGACGGGGAGAAGATCGGCGCCCCGGGGCGTCAGGCGGTACTCGTAACGGACGGGGTGCTTCTGGTACGCCTTCTTCGCGAGGATCCCCGCGGCCTCGAGACGCCGCAGCCGGTCCGCGAGCAGGTTGGTCGGGATCCGTTCGGCCGAGGAGGCAAAGTCCTTGTAGCGGACCTTTTGGAAGAAGAGGAGGTCGCGCACGACGAGAAGGGTCCAGCGGTCGCCCAGGAGGTCGAGGGCGTTCGCGACCGGGCACTTCGAACGGTCCGATAGCGGCAGGAGGGACGGCTTATCGGCCATCGGAAGAAGGATAGGGAAATGACTTGCAAATTGCAAGTGACAGGCGGTAGCCTCCGGAAAAGAAAGGAGACCGTCATGCCGAACCCCGCTGCCGCTCTCATCGCCGAGCTCGACCGGGAGGCCAAGGCCACCAGGAAGGTTCTCGAGCGCGTTCCCCTCGAAAGACTCGAGTGGAGACCGCACGCCAAGTCCATGACGCTCGGGCAGCTCGCCAACCACGTGGCGCGGATCCCCGGCAACATCTCCCGCCTCGCCCAGGGCGAAGGGATGGACGCGGCCAAGTCGACCGGGCAGCCGCCGCAACCCGGCCCCGACACCGACTTCGCCGCCACGCTCGACGCGGGGCTCGCGGAATCCCGCGAGATCCTCTCCGGAATGGACGACGGCTCGGCGCAGGCACCGTGGCGGTTGACGTTCGGAGACCGGGAAGTCTTCGCCATCCCCCGCCTCCAGGTCCTTCGCACGATGCTCCTGAACCACTGGTATCACCACCGGGGGCAGCTGACCGTGTACCTGCGTCTGCTGGACGTCCCCGTTCCGGCCGTGTACGGGAGAAGCGCGGACGAGACGACGCTCGGCGGCCACGCCGACTAGGCGCGCGGGCCGCCTTCCGTCGGTTCGTCTGCCAGCATCTCGGTCACGGCGCGCTCGACATGGATGCGCGACGTGTCGAGGAGGGGAACGGCGCTCTCTGCCCCGCGCAGGAGAAGGGGAAGCTCGGTGCCGCCGAGGATGACCGCGTCGATCGCCGAGTCTCTGCGCATGCGTTCGACGATCTCCAGGAGTGCCTTTCGCGTTTCTGGAAGGAACACGCCCTCGACGAGCTCCGTCACGTATTTCTGGTGGACGAAATCGAGGTCCGCGTCGTCCGGCAGGACCACCTCGATCCCGAATCGGGCGAACGCCGCGGCGTAGAAGCCGCCTCGCATGGTGAATCGCGTTCCGAAGAGTCCCACCCGCTTCATTCCTGCCTCGGACGCCTCGTCCGCTGCCGCCTCGACGATGCTGATGAGCGGGAGCGGCGATCTCCTCCGCAGCTCCTCGAACACGATGTGAGGCGTGTTCGAGGCGAGCAGAGCGAGCCGAACGCCCGCGCGTTCGAGCCTCGCGAGCTCGTCGCAGAGCCACGCGGTCAGCGCCTCGAGCTCTCCGGCGCCGACGAGCGCGAGGAGCCTGTCGAGGTCGATGCTGTCGATCAGGATGCGTGGATAGCCGGCCCCGGGCCGTCGCCGCCGGTAGGCCGCGACGATCGAGCGGTAGTACTCGACCGTCGATTCGGGAGCGATGCCGCCGATGATGCCGAGGAGTTTCATTTTCAGGCTCCTGCCGCGAGGACGGCTCGGCACTGGATTATCTGCGGGGGAGCCGGTCCAATCCGGCAGCGAAGTCAGTCCAGTTCGGAGCGAGGGGATGCGGGCTCCGGCGCGCGTGCGCGTGTAGAGTGGCCGAAACCGCGTTCGCGCGGGAGGCCAATGAAAGGATCCGCGGTCGTCTACGCGGGGCTCCTCGCTGCGGCGATCGGGCTCGTGCTCGTGGTCCGGCCTTCACGCCGCCTGGGCGTGCCGACCCGGATTCGTGCCGCCGCGATCGCCGCCGCCGGCCTCCTCGTGGCGGTGATCGGCGCCGCTCTCCCCGCTCCGGAAACGCGGATCACCCGCGCGGAGTCGCGGCTGGACGAGTTCGCTCCGGTCTGGCACTTCCGGGAGCGCCACGCGATCCGTATCGCGGCGCCCCCGGAGCGCGTCTTCGATGCGATCCGTCAGGTGCGCGCGAATGAGATCTTCCTGTTTCGCGCCCTGACGTGGATCCGCCGGGGCGGGCGTCCGCAGCCCCGCAGCATCCTGAACGCGGCGGGTCGCGAGTCGCTGATCGACGTCGCGACGCACAGCACGTTCGCTCTGCTGGCGCAGGACGCTCCGCGGGAGCTGGTCGTCGGCACCGTGATCGCGGCGCCCGACCGGCAGCGCGGAAAGCCAGGTCCCCACACCTACCATTCGACGCTTCCTCCCGGATTCACGCTTGCTACGATGAACTTCCTCGTGCGACCCGACGGCCGCGGCGGCTCCCTCCTGAGCACCGAGACCCGCGTTTTCGCCAACAGCCCTTCGGCGCGCCGGAAGTTCGCGGCGTACTGGAGGGTGATCTATCCGGGGAGCGCCCTCATCCGAAGGATGTGGCTGCGCGCCATCGCACGACGCGCCACGGCAGGCGGCATCGCGCCTTGACGAAGAAGTGGAAGAAGTGGAGGCTCTGGCGGCCCAGGCTTCGGCCGGGCCCCGGACGCAGGCTCCCTCCGGAGCTGCGCGTCGGCAACGTGGGGCGTCTCGCCGCCGCGCTGCCGGAGGGGTTGCGCGACCCCGGTTTCGCGATCCTGCTACGGAGGATCGACGCGTCCCCCATCCTCGAAGGCAACCGCGTGCGGGCGTTTTTCAGCGGCCCCGAAACCTTCGCGGCGATGATCGCGGCCATCGGCCGGGCGGAGAAGGACGTCCTGCTCGAGTCCTACATTTTCAAGGACGACGCGACGGGCCGTTCATTGCAGAAAGCGCTCGCCGGCGCCGTCGACAGGGGCGTCAAGGTGCGCGTTCTCGCGGACGCGTTCGGCTCGATCGCGACGCGGCGCCAATTCTGGAACGAGATGCGCGGTGAGGGAATCGAGGTCCGGCTCTTCAATCCTCTCTTTCCCCAGCTCTTTCTCCAACCGTTCCGCGACCACCGCAAGATCCTCGTGATCGACGAAGTCACGGCCTTCACGGGCGGCATGAACATCGGGGACGAGTACGGGTCGAGCCTCTCCTCACACGGCGGCCCGTGGCGCGACACGCACGTCCAGATCGACGGGCCCGCGGCGTGGGCGATGGCGATCGTGTTCACGGAGGCATGGAACGCGGCGGGCGGAACCGAGATCGCGCTCAATTCCCTCGAGCCCCAGGTCGGGGGCATCCCCATCATGGTCCTCGACTCGCGACCGTTTCGGGGCACCGGTGAGATGGCGTCGTCGCTCGCCGCGATTGTCGCCGGGGCGCGCTCACGGATCTGGATCACGAACGCCTACTTCGCTCCGCGGCGGCGCGCCGTGGACGCGCTTGGCACCGCCGCGCAGCGGGGCGTCGACGTTCGTCTCCTGCTTCCGGGCAAGAGCGACGTGCCCCTCGTCCGCCACGCGGGCCACGGCCATTACGCCGCGTTGCTCGAGAGGGGAGTTCGCGTCTTCGAGTACCAGCACGCCGTCCTGCACGCGAAGACGGCCGTCGCCGACGACTTCCTGAGCCTGACGGGGTCGAGCAACCTCGACTTCCGGTCGTTCCACTTCAACGCCGAGTGCAACGTCGTCATGCTCGACACGGAAACGGGGAGGATCTTCGCGGAGGCCTTCGAAGCGGACCTGAAGAATGCCCTCGAGGTCACGCGGGAGGCGTGGGCGCGGCGCTCCCTGTTGCACGTTGCCGGCGACAGGATCGCGCGAAGTCTGGGCCCGCTTTTGTAGGTATCCTTCGCCCCATGTCTGCCGCCGTGGTCCCCGACGCGCGCCTTCTCGTCGCGGGCGAGCGGCCGGAGGGGACCGAGGGCGAGCGCCGCCTCGTGTTCGATCCCGCGACGGGCGAGGCGATCGCGTCGGTGGCGCAGGCGACTCCCGAGGACGTCGACCGGGCCGCGCGGCTGGCGCACGAGGCGTTCCGCGGCGACTGGCGGCGGCGAACCCCGAAGGAGCGCGCCTCCATTCTCTTCGCATTGTCGGCCCGCATCCGCGATCACGCGGACGAGCTCGCCCGGCTCGAGAGCCGCAATACGGGCAAGCCGATCGGCTCCGCGCGCGGCGAGGTTCTTCTGGGCGCGGAGTGCTTCGAGTTTTACGCGGGCGCCGCGACGAAATTCGGAGGATCGACGATTCCCGTTTCCGCGCGCGGGGCGAGCGTCACGTTCCGCGAGCCGCTCGGGGTGTGCGGGCTCATCGTTCCGTGGAACTTCCCGTTCGCGATCGCCACGTGGAAGATCGCGCCGGCTCTCGCCATGGGCAACACCGTGATCGTGAAGCCCGCGAGCGACACGCCCCTCTCGGCGCTGCGCCTGGGCGAGCTCGCCCTCGAAGCGGGTGTGCCGCCGGGTGCCTTCCACGTTCTGCCCGGCGCGGGCGAGACCGTCGGATCCGCCATCGTCTCCCATCCGCTCGTGCGGAAGGTCTCCTTCACGGGATCGACCGAAGCGGGAAAGAGCGTGATGCGCCTTGCCGCCGATGGCATCAAACGCATCTCGCTCGAGCTGGGAGGCAAGTCCGCCTGCTTGATCTTCGAGGACGCCGACCTCTCCACCTGTCTGAAGTCGGCGCTCTGGAGCGTGTTCGACAATGCCGGACAGGACTGCTGCGCGCGGTCGCGCTTCCTCGTCCAGCGGTCGATTTACGACCGGGTGGTCGCCGACTTCGCGCGGATGACCGAGGCGATCCGCATCGGAGACCCCCTCGCGCCCGAGACCGAAATGGGCCCCCTCATCACGGGCGCCCATCGCGAAAAGGTACGCGCGTCGATCGCGGTCGGAGACGCGGAAGGAGCCCGCCGCGTCACGGGCGGCGAGCTCCCCGCGGATGCGAAGCTCGCGAAGGGGTCGTTCCTGACCCCGGCCGTTTTCGCCGACGTGGACAACGGGATGCGAGTCGCGCAGGAGGAGATCTTCGGGCCCGTGGTGTCCGTCATCCCGTTTTCAGACGAGGCGGAGGCCGTCGAAATCGCGAACGCGAGCCGGTACGGGCTTTCCGGTTCGCTCTTCACGCGGGACGTCGGCCGCGCCATGCGCGTGGCGCGCGCCTTCGAAACCGGAGTGCTCTCCGTCAACAGCAGCCGCAGTGTGTTTCTCGAGGCGCCTTTCGGCGGCGTCAAGGAAAGCGGCCTCGGGCGCGAGCTCGGGCTCGCGGCGCTCGAGCACTACACGGAGACGAAGACGGTCTTTTTTTCGGAAGAGTGATGGCATGGACGAAGGACGACTGATCCGGGAGCAGCTTCTCTCCGCGATCCGGGAGGGGACGATCGAGACGGTGCTCGTCGCCCTTCCCGACTGGTACGGGCGTCTCATGGGCAAGCGCCTGACGGGCCGCTTTTTCGCGGAGACCGTCGCGGCGCATGGGTGGCGCGCCTGCGACTACGTGCTCGCCTGCGACATGGAGATGGAACCGGTGCCCGGCTACGCGTTCACGAGCTGGGAAAGCGGGTACGGGGACATTCGGTGTCTGCCCGACTGGTCGACCTTGCGCCGGGCGGCGTGGCTTCCGAAGACCGCGCTCGTCCTCTGCGACGCGGCGGCCGAGGATGGGTCCGCCATCGAAGTCGCGCCGCGGCGGATCCTCCGGCGCCAACTCGAGCGGGCGGCCAGGATGGGCCTCCTCCCGAAGGGGGGCGCGGAGCTCGAGCTCTACCTCTTCCGCGAGACGTACGACTCGGCGCGCCAGAAGCACTGGCACGACCTCGTGCCGTTCGGCGGCTACATCGAGGACTACCACCTGCTCCAGGGCACGAGGGAGGAGCCGGTCGTCGGCGAGCTCGTTCGCGCGCTCGAGAAGAGCGGCGTCCCGATGGAGGGGAGCAAGGGCGAGTGGGGTCCGGGCCAGCAGGAATTGAACGTCGAATACTGCGAGCTCCTGGAGCAGGCGGACCGCAACGTCCTGACGAAGCACGCCGCAAAGGAAATCGCGCATCAGAAGGGGCTCGCCGTCACGTTCATGGCGAAATGGGACGAGCGGTACGCGGGCAGCGGCCTCCACCAGCACCTTTCTCTCTGGGACACCGCGGGAAAGAAAAGCGCTTTCGCGGGGGGAGCGAACGCGGACGGCGTCCCCGGCTCGGACGCGTTCCGATTCTTCCTCGGCGGGCTCATCGAGCACGCGGCGGAGCTGACGGCGTTCTGGGCGCCTTCCGTCAATTCCTACAAGCGGTTTCAGAGCGCGTCCTTCGCTCCGACGACCATCGCGTGGAGCGTCGACAACCGTACGGCAGGCATCCGCGTGGTGGGAGAGGGCGAGGCGCTGCGCATCGAGTGCCGCATCCCCGGCGCCGATGCGAACCCGTATATCGCGTGGGCCGCGACGCTTGCGGCGGGTCTCGCCGGAATCGAACGCCGCATCGAGCCGCCCGCCCCCTTCCGGGGAGACGTCTACGCCGCGAAGTCCCTGCGGCGCGTGCCCGGTAACCTTCGCGACGCCATCGCGCTTCTCGAAGTCAGCGCCGTCGCGACGGATGCCTTCGGCGAGGAGGTCGTGGGGCACTACCTGCACTTCCTGCGGACCGAGCAGCGGAAGTTCGACGAGGCTGTCACGAGCTGGGAGCGCGGCCGCTTCTTCGAGAGAGGCTGAGAGGCTTTCATGAGACTCGAGAACAAAGTCGTGGTGATCACGGGAGCGGGGAGCGGGATCGGGCGCGAGTCGGCGCTCCTCTTCGCGCGCGAGGGGGCGCGGGTCGTCGTCGCGGAAGTCAACGACGCGGCGGGACGAAAGGTGGTGGGGGAGATCGAGAGCGCGGGGGGGAAAGCGCTTTTCTTCCACGCCGACGTTTCGATCGCAACGGACGCCGAGGCAATGGTGCTCGCCGCCGAGATGACGTGGGGCCGGCTCGACGTCCTCTTCAACAACGCCGGCATCTTTCCGGACCGGGACGGATCCGTGGTCGACACGGACGAGGAAACGTGGGACCTCGTGCTGCGCGTGAATCTCAAGGGCGTTTTCTTCGGCTGCAAGTACGCCATCCCCGCGATGCTTCGAGCGGGCGGCGGAAGCATCATCAACACGGCGTCGTTCGTCGCCTTGATGGGCGCGGCGACGCCGCAGATCGCTTACACGGCGAGCAAGGGCGGAGTCCTCTCCATGACGCGCGAGATCGCCGTCGAGTTCGCGCGAAAAGGAATCCGCGCGAACGCCCTGTGCCCGGGCCCGGTCGACACGCCCCTCCTGGAGGAGCTGATGTCGGACCCCGCCCGAAAAGCGCGCCGCCTGGTCCACATTCCGCCCGGCCGCCTGGCGAAGCCCACCGAGATAGCGCAGGCGGCTCTGTTTCTCGCTTCCGACGAGTCGTCCTACGTCAACGGCGCGACCTTCACCGTGGACGGAGGGATCACCGCTGCTTACGTAACTCCCGAGTAGGCGTCGAGAGTGCGTTCTTCTGCTTCGAGCCGCCCGGGTCGCCGGGATCCGTCTCCGGGAGACGCGGCGGCCCACTCGCTGGAGGCAGGACCGGGCCGCCGCTCCGCTCGGAGACCGCAGCCGCAGTCACGCGCCAGGACAAGTGTGGTGTGCGGCCTCCGAGAGGCTCCCTCCGACGGACCCCGCGCCCCGGGCTCACAGTGAGGCTATTGCCACAGTGTGAGCCCCGGCGACGCGGCCGCCTCCCGGAGGAGGCCATGAGCGAGGGAGCACACCGATCATTTTCTATCGCCGCTCTGCGACTGCGACCGAGCGACGAGCGCAGGCCCGGTCTTCTCATGAGAGGCAGGGCCGGAGCGTGCCGACGAGGGAGGCGGACGGCGGCGTCGGGGCGGCTCGATCGCGACAGCATTTCAAAAGAGGCATGACACCTAGCCGCGAGGAGCTCCTTCGAAGCGACGAGGAGGACCTGTCGCGGCTTGGCTATGCGCAGCAGCTCCTGCGCGAGATGGGCGGCTTCTCCAACTTCGCGATCAGCTTCTCGGTCATCTCCGTCCTCACGGGCGCGGTCCTGCTCTTCGGCTACGGCCTCAAGCTCGCGGGTCCCGTCATCAATACCGTCGGCTGGCCGGTCGTGAGCCTCTTCACGCTCGCCGTCGCGGCCAGCATGGCCGAGCTCGCGTCCCTCTATCCCACCGCCGGCGGGCTCTACTTCTGGGCGTTCCGGCTGGGCGGGCGCGGCTGGGCGTGGACGACGGCGTGGTTCAACATGATCGGCCAGGTCACCATCACGGCGGGGATCGACATCGCGGCGGCCATCTACCTGATCGGAACGGCGACGCGGCTCCTGGGGGTTCCTCCCGACGCGAAGATCCCCGTGTTCGGCTCCGTGACGAGCTGGAGCTTCCAGCTTCTCGTGATGGTGCTCATCCTGGTTCCCCAGGTTGCGATCAACGTGTTCGGAATCCGCCTGACTTCGAAGCTGAACGACTTCAGCGTCTGGTGGCACATCGCGGGGGGCGCGCTGATCGTGGTGCTGCTCGTCTTTCTGGGGACGCAGCACAATCCCCGCGATTTCCTGACCCGGTTCGCTCCCGTCGTGACGCCGCTCGAGGCCTCTTCCGCGAAGCTTCCGGACGGTCACGTGGGGCCCGCCGTCGTGGTGGGGGATCGCGCGTTCCCGTCGCCGCTGTTCGCCCTCTTCCCCTCGCTCGTGCCGCTGTATGCGGCCGGGCCGTTCGCGCTGGCGTTCGTGCTCGGGCTCCTCCAGGCGCAGTGGACCTACACGGGGTTCGACGCGTCCGCGCACGTCGCCGAGGAAACGGTGATGGCGCGCAAGAACTCGGCGTGGGGCGTCTTCCTCTCGGTCGCCGTCTCCGCCGCTTTCGGGTGGCTGCTGCTCGTCGTGCTCACGTGGTGCATCCCGGGAGGCGACGTGGCCTCGACGGCCGCCGACCCGTATCCCGTGCTGTACATCGTCGACCACAACCTCCCGCGCGCTCTCGCGAACCTCGTGGCGATCGTGATCGGCGGCGCGATGTGGCTCTGCGGGCTGTCGTCCATCACGTCGATGGGGCGCATGTGGTACGCATTCGCGCGCGACGGAGGAATGCCCGGGTCGGCGTTCCTCCGGAAAATCCATCCCCGCTGGCGCACGCCCGTCCCGGCAATCCTCGTCACGGCCTCGCTTGCGGTGGCCATCTGCGTTTATGCCGCCGCCGTTCCGGTCATCACGTCGATCAGCACGATCGCGCTCTATCTCGCCTACGGGATTCCGATCCTCCTGAACCTGAGAAACCGGCTCCGCGGGCGCGGCGAGTTCGCAGCGCGCGGAAACACGGCGTGGAGCCTCGGCCGCCTGGCTCCCGCCTTGAATGGCATTGCCGTGCTCTGGGTCGGGTTCATCGCGGTGGTCTTCTGTCTTCCGCCCAACGAGCTCGTGCTCTGGACGATGCTCCTTTTGTTTTTCGCTCTGGGGCTCTACTGGGCCGGCTCCGCCCGGTGGCGCTTCCGGGGCCCGGCCGGAGGCTGACGAAGTGCTCGACCGGCTCGAGGAGAAGCTCGTTCGCGCTGTGGAAGATCTTCTGTCCGAGGAGATCGCGTTCCTCGAGGAGGTGGTGAACGTCGACAGCGGCACCTTCAACATCGAAGGTGTGCGCGAGATCGGTCGGCGCTTCGCCCGAGAGCTCGATGCCCTCGGGTTTTCGACGCGCTGGGCGGACCTTCCTCCGGCGATGAACCGGGCCGGGCACCTCGTCGCCTCGCGCACAGCGGCCGAAGTACGCGGCCGGCGTGTGCTCCTGATCGGGCACCTCGACACGGTCTTCGAGGGGGCCGGGCACCGCTTCGAGCGCGCCGGGGAACGGGCGCGCGGCGCGGGGGTCACCGACATGAAAGGCGGAGACGTCACGATCCTCTTCGCCCTGAAGGCGCTGCACGGCGCGGGAGCGCTCGAGGGAGCGACGGTGCGCGTCATCCTGACGGGCGACGAGGAGAACCCATCACTTCCCGCGGACGTGTCCCGCCGGGAGCTTTCCCTGGCGGCCCTGGAGAGCGACGTGGTGCTCTCGTTCGAGCCCGACTCCGGGAAGATCGCGATCGGAAGACGCGGCCTCTCGACGTGGTCGCTCGACGTGGCGGGTGAGCAGGGGCACTCGGCCTCCGTCCTGCGCCCTCCCATTGGCGCCGGGGCCGTCTACGAAACGGCGCGCATCCTCGACGGCTTTCGAAGGGCCTTCTCGGGGCACTCGACAATCACGGTCAACCCCGGGATCGTGCTCGGCGGAACGCACGTCGCCTGGGACACGGCAAAGAGCGCCGGAACCGCCGCGGGGAAGTTCAACGTGGTCGCGCCCCGCGGCGCCGTTCGCGGAGACCTGCGCTTCGTGACCGACACGGAGCAGGAGGAGGCGAAGGGACGGATGCGCGAGATCGCGGCGGCGGGCCTCCCGAAGACAACGTCTCGCCTCGAGTTCGAGAACCTCGCGCCGGGATGGCCGGCCACCCCGGGGAACCGCGCCCTTCTCGAGATCATCGACGCGGTGAGCCGCGACCTCGGCCAGGGACCGGTCGAACCGGACGACCCGGCGTCCCGCGGTTTCGGGGACGTGAACTTCGTCGGCACGTCCATTCCGGGAGCGGACGGGCTCGGAGTCCGCGGGTGGCGCGAGCATGGCCCGGAGGAGTCGATCGACCTGACATCGCTCGCGCCTTGCACGGCCCGCGCGGCGGTGCTGATCGCCCGTCTCCTCCGCACCCCGGTCGGAAGCGGCGGGCCTATGATTCTGCGGTGAGGCGTTGCGGGTCCGAGGTCTGAAAGGAAATGTCATGAGGAAGGTGGAACTGTCTCTCCACGAGTTCGGGTTCGTGGTGGCCACCCGCGCCGCTCTGGCGGCGGGGATCGCGCTGCTGGCGGCTGGAAGACTCAGCCGCGGCGATCGTCGCCGCGTTGGGAGGACGCTCCTCGCGGTGGGCGTTCTGACCACACCGATTGCCGGCTATCTTCTCTTCGGCCGCGGCTTGCGGCCGCCGAGCTGAAAGCGCCGATTCCCGTAACTTCAAATGGTTCTTACACTCCGGCGCCAGCGCGCCCGTCCGAAATCTCCTGGGACGCACGGGAATCCGCTGAATCTCCCCGCGTTTTCCTGCGTACCAATATGAGTGTCCGGCTTCTCCCCCCTCAACTCCGCGTCGTGGCGGTCGGTTGATAGGCTAGGGAGACCCCAGGCACATCGTCCCGCTTTCCCGCTTTCCGTGCGGGGCCGCCGGATAACAGAGGAAAGGAATCGATGAAAAAGCGGATGATTCTGATGCTCGTCATCGTCGCGGTCTTCATCGCCACGATCGCCGCCGTGAAGACCCGGCAGATCCAGACGGGCATGAAAAAACAGGCGGCTTTCCAGCCGCCCCCGGAGGCGGTGACGACGGTCGTGGCTCGCCGGGAAGAGTGGCCCGCGACCTGGAATGCGATCGGCTCGGTCGCCGCCGTTCAGGGCGTCACCGTCAGCGCTGACCTCCCCGGGATCGTCGAGAAGATCCTCTTTCAGTCCGGGCAGACGGTCCCAGCCGGCTCCGTGCTGGTCCGACTCGACACGAAACAGGAGGAAGCGCAGCTCGCCGCCGCCGAGGCTTCACGCGGGCTCGCGGCGCTGAACTTGAAGCGCGCCAAAGGCCTCGTAGAACAGGGGATCCAGGCCCAGGCGGACCTCGACAGGATCGCCGCCGAGCAGAAGCAGGCCGACGCGAAGGCCGGCGAGATCCGCGCGACGATTCAGCGCAAGACGATCCGGGCGCCGTTCGGGGGCGTTCTCGGAATCCGGCAGGTCAACCTCGGCCAGTACCTCGAGGGCGGCGCCGCCGTTGTCCCGCTGCAGTCGATCCGGCCGGTTTACGTCAACTTCTCCGTTCCCCAGCAGCAGCTCGGGCCGTTGAAGGTCGGATCGTCCATCCGGGTCACGGCCGAAGGGGTCGCCGGAGTCGACGAGGAAGGGCGGGTCACGGCCCTCGACTCCGTCGTCAACGAGACCACGCGCAACTTTCAGGTCCAGGCGACGTTTGCGAACGCGGACGCGAAGCTCCGGCCCGGAATGTTCGTCAAGGCGAACGTCGCTCTGGGCGCGGGCCAGCCAGTGATCACCATTCCGACGTCGGCCGTCAGGTACGCGCCTTACGGCGACGCCGTGTTCGTCGTGGAGAACATGAGCGGTCCCAAGGGCGACAAGTACCTGGGAGTGCGCCAGCAGTTCGTGAAGCTCGGAAGCGCGCGCGGCGATCAGGTGGCGGTGCTTTCCGGACTCAAGGCCGGGGAAACGGTGGCGACGTCCGGCGCGTTCAAGCTGCGAAACGGGGCGGCTGTGAAGGTGAACAACACCGTCCAGCCCGGGAACAACCCGGCTCCCAAGCCGGAGGACAGCTGATGAAGTTCACGGATCTCTTCGTCAAGAGGCCGGTCCTCGCCATCGTCGTCAACCTCGTGATCCTGATCGCGGGGCTGCAGTCGATCCGGTCGCTGTCCGTCCGCCAGTACCCGCGAAGCGACAGCGCGGTCGTCCAGATCTCGACGGTGTACGTAGGCGCCAACGCCGACCTGGTGCGAGGCTTCCTGACGACGCCGCTCGAGCGGGTCATCGCGAGCGCCGACGGAATCGACTACCTGGAGTCTTCGAGCGCTCAGGGCGTCAGCACCATCACGGTGCACCTGAAGTTGAACTACGACGCAAACGCGGCGCTGACACAGCTCCAGGCGAAGGTCGCCCAGGTTCGCAACGACCTGCCGCCGGAGGCGCAGGCGCCCGTGATCGAGCTCCAGACGGCCGACTCGCAGTTCGCGGCCATGTACATGGGGTTCGCTTCGAAGGAGCTCGACCAGAACCAGATCACCGACTACCTGACCCGCGTCGTCCAGCCGAAGCTCTCCGCCGTCTCCGGCGTTCAGCGGGCCGACATCCTGGGCGCGCGTGTCTTCGCGATGAGGATCTGGTTGAAGCCCGAGAAGATGGCGGCGCTCGGCATTTCTCCGTCCCAGGTGCGGGATCTCCTCGGGGCGAACAACTACCTGTCGGCGCTCGGGAGCACGAAGGGCTCCATGGTTTCGGTGAACCTCGTGGCGAACACGAGCCTTCAGACCGTGGAGGACTTCAAGCAGCTCGTGGTCAAGGAAGACAAGGGGAACGTGGTTCGGCTTTCCGAGATCGCCGACGTGGTGCTCGGCGCCGAGGACTACAACCAGGAAGTCCGATTCAACGGCCAGACGGCCACGTTCATGGGGATCTGGGTGCTTCCGACCGCGAATTCGCTCGACGTCGTAAAGCGCGTCCGGGAGCAGCTGAAACAGGCCCAGGCGCAGCTGCCGGCGGGAATGACGTCCGGCGTGCCGTATGACTCGACGCGATACATCGACAAGGCGATCAGCGAGGTCTTGAAGACATTGACGGAGACGCTCGTCATCGTCATCATCGTGATCTTCCTGTTTCTGGGCTCGTTCCGATCCGTGCTCATACCCGTCGTGGCGATCCCGATCTCGCTCGTGGGCGCCGTCTTCCTGATGCTGATCGCGGGCTTCACGATCAACCTGCTCACGCTTCTCGCGATCGTGCTCTCGGTCGGTCTCGTCGTGGACGACGCGATCGTCATGGTCGAGAACGTGGAGCGCCACCTCCACATGGGCCAAAAACCGTACCAGGCTGCCATCGCGGCCGCGCGGGAGCTGCGCGGGCCGATCATCGCGATGACCATCACCCTCGCTGCGGTCTACGCGCCGATCGGACTGCAGGGCGGGCTGACGGGCGCGCTCTTCCGGGAGTTCGCCTTCACGCTCGCCGGGGCGGTGATCGTTTCCGGGATCGTGGCACTGACGCTCTCTCCGATGATGAGCTCGAAGCTGCTCCGCGAGGGGGACACCGAGAAGGGGTTCGCCGGATTCGTGAACCGCCGGTTCGACGCGGTGCGGCGCAAGTACACGCAGGTCCTGACGAGCACGCTCAACTATCGCGCCGTCGTATTCGTCCTCTGGGGGATCGTCACGCTCCTGATCCTGCCCTTCTACATGTTTTCGCAGAAGGAGCTGGCGCCGACGGAGGACCAGAGCGTCGTCTTCGGCATCGTCCAGGCGGCGCCCAACTCGACCCTCGACCAGACGAAGCTCTTCACGAAACAGGTCAACGACGTGTTCCAGTCGTTTCCGGAGACGCAGGCCACGTTCCAGCTCACCTTCCCGACGGGAGGATTCTCGGGAATGGTCACCAAGCCCTGGGACGAGCGCAAGCGAAGCACCCAGCAACTTCAGCTCCTGGTTGCGGGCGGCGTCTCTCAGATCCCGGGAATCCGCGTGATTCCTCTCGTACCGCCCGCGTTGCCGGGCAGCGGAAGCTTCCCCGTCGACTTCGTCATCTCCTCGACGGCCGATCCCCAGCAGCTCGCCGAGTTCGCGAACCAGATCGTCGGAAAGGCCTTCGAGAGCGGCCTCTTCATCTTCGCCGACTCGGACCTGAAATATGACCAGCCCCAGGCGGAGGTCGTCTTCGACCGCGACAAGCTGCGCTCGCAGGGAGTCGACCTCGCGCAGGCGGGCAAGGATCTCTCGACGCTTCTCGGCGGAAACTACGTGAACCGGTTCAGCGTTCAGGGGCGCAGCTACAAGGTCATCCCGCAGGTGAAACGATCCGAGCGACTGACACCGGACCAGCTGTCGCAGATCTACGTGCGCGGGTCGAACGACAAGCTCGTTCCGCTCTCGACGTTTGCGACGCTCAAGACCACGACGCAGCCGCGGGAGCTCAAGCGATTCCAGCAGCTGAACGCCGTCCGCATCCAGGGAGTCATTCCGCCGGGCGTGTCGCTCGTCACGGCTCTTTCGTATCTCGAGACCGAGGCGAAGAAGATCCTGCCCGAGGGCTTCACGATCGACTACGCAGGGGAGTCCCGCCAGGTGCGGACGGAGGGCGGCAAGTTCCTCGGAACGTTCCTGCTGTCGGCCATCCTGATCTACCTGGTCCTCGCGGCCCAGTTCGAGAGCTTCCGGGACCCCTTCATCATCCTCGCGGGCTCCGTTCCGCTCGCACTGTCCGGGTCGCTGCTCTTTTCCTTCCTCGGCTTCACGACGCTCAACATATACAGTCAGGTCGGCTTGATCACGCTCGTCGGCCTGATCGCGAAGAACGGCATCCTGATCGTCGAGTTCGCCAACCACTTGCAGGTGGAGGGACGCGACAAGGTCCACGCGGTCATCGAGGCGGCCGCGACCAGGCTGCGGCCCGTCCTCATGACGACGGCGGCCACCGTGATGGGGCACATGCCGCTCGTCTTCGCGAGGGGTCCTGGAGCGGGCGCCCGGAACAGCATCGGCATCATGCTCGTCACCGGGATGATCATCGGAACGATGTTCACGCTGTTCGTCGTCCCGTCGATCTACGTCCTCGTCGCCAAGCGCCACGGGGCGGACGCGCGGGAACCCGGTGCGGAGAACGAAGTCCCGGACCTCGCCGAAGCGGCGGGATAGGCGGCGCTTCTCCCTCTCCCCCGGGCGCGGGGGAACACGTCGCCTCCGCTCCGCTGACGCTTCGCTTCGGCTCCCGCCGCGTCAGGCTCCTCCCTCCCTTCGGTCGGGAGACTCCTCACGCGGCGAGCGGATGAAGGAGCGAGGCTTGCTCCTCTCCCCCGGGCGCGGGGGAGAGGTTGGGTGAGGG
>JALZAT010000085.1:2234-12385 GCA_030948185.1 Acidobacteriota bacterium | reverse complement strand
CCGAAGGGCTGGGCGCCTCCGAAGGGCTCGGTGCCTCCGAAGGGGGAGATCGGCGGCACGTCCGGCGTCGCGGCGGGGAGAGGCTCGAGGCGAACCGTCTCCCGTTCTGCCGGCGGCACGACGCGGTCGAACGGGCGGGAGCAACGCAGACACGCTTCGGTCGGGATCTGCGTGAATCCGCATTTGGGGCAAGTGACCCAATCCATTTCTCGAGGCGAGTGTAGCAGCCACCGGGGCCGAAAATCCCGCCCGATTGGGCGGCGCGACATCGACCGCCGGCTGCCGACCGACGCCGTCTCTCTTCTTTCAGATCTCCGTGAAGAAGAACCGGTCGAGAACGTTCAGGTTTTTCCGATCGAAGCCGGGATCCATGAGCCAGAGCGCGCCCGAGATCGAGGACGCGAGCGAGTTTCCGTCCTGGGGCGTGAAGCAGAATCCGATGACCTCCCGGTCGCCGTTGACGGTGATCGTCGGCGCCGCCACGACGGCCTGAGAGAGGATCCGGCCGTAGTAGCCGTGGTCACGGCCGAAGGAGAAGATCTGATTCGAGGACCGCTTCTCCGTGATCGCGATCCGGCGGTTGGCTCGCAGCCGGTCCATCGCCTGTTGCCTCGTCATCGGTTTCGCGAAAGAGAGGTCGAACCAGAGGGAGTGCATGTACTGGGTGTTCAGCTTCATCGCCGAGGAGAAGAGCTTCGTCTTCCAGCCGAGCGTCGCGAGCAGTCTCGACGCGTCGCGGGCGTGGTGGGTGCCGTACTGCGCGTCGTCGTGCTTGCCGGCGGACGGCGCCGGGGCGAAAGAGGAGTCCTGCGACACGTCGTTCGCGCGGCGCATGCAGACGAAGCGGCCCTGCTCGAGCCCGGAGCCGTGGTCGTCGTCGTTTTCCGACAGCGTCTTGACGAGGGCCGCGATGTTGTGCGTGTTGCACGAGACCACCTGGAGGAACCGGTCGGTTCCCGGAACGAGCGCCTCGTCGTTGATGCCCATCGCGTAGGGCTTCCCGAACCCGAATTCGCTTCCCTGCGCGAGGAATCCTCGCGGACCCGAGAGTGTTTCGTACACCTTCTTGTTGTCGTTTCCGGCCGGCGTGCAGTCGATCACGACCGTGGCCCGGGCGAGCGCGTCACCCGCCTCGAAGTCCACCTTGTGGCCGAGTGCCTCGAAATCCGTGACCTTGTCGGAGTCGACGGCGAGCTTGGCCCCGCGCTGCAGGAGGTGATTGACCTTCGCCCGCTCTGTCGTCATGGGGGTTCGCTTGTGGAAGGTGATCTCGTCGATTCCCAGGTATTTCTTGAAATCGGCGAACAAGCCGATCAACGGCTCGCCGATCGTCCCGGTGCCGACGACGTGTACGATCTTGCTCATTGGGCCCGTTTCCTGTTTCGCCGCCGCGGCTTGCGGCGGGAGGCCGGAAGGATACCGATGAAGAGAGATTTTCGCCACTCGAGGCTCCGCGCTTGACCAATCGGATTGTGTCCGTGGCGTTCCCGGGCCCCGCGGGGCGGCTGGAAGGGCTCTGGAAAGATCCGGCTCCGCCCGCGCGAGGTGCGGCGGTCTTCGCGCATCCGCATCCGCGCGGCGGAGGAACGCTGCACAGCAAAGTCGTTTACCGGGCCTGCCGCGCCCTGACCGCCGCAGGCTTCGGGACGCTGCGATTCAACTTTCGCGGGGTCGGCGCGTCGGAGGGAGGGTATGACGGGGGCCGCGGCGAGACCGAAGACGTGCGGGCCGCGTTCGACGAGACCGTACGGCGCGGCGGTCTTCCGCTCGTGGCGGGCGGTTTTTCCTTCGGCTCCGCGGCGGCGCTGCGCGCGAGCGCCGGCGATCCGAGAGTCGCGGCGTTCATCGGGGTGGGCCTGCCCATCGCGACGGACTCCGCCTTCGACGTCCGCGTGCTCGCCGTGCCATCCGTTTTCGTCGTCGGCGAAAGAGACACGTACGGCCCTCCCGAAAAGCTCCGGGCATTTCTCGGCGGGAAGGCGAGAATGACCGTCATCCCCGGCGCCGACCACTTTTTCGCCGGCCACCTCGAAGAGCTCGAAGCGGCGATCGCGGGGTTTCTGCGAACGCTTCGCGTATCCATCGGCGTGTCGATTGAAGACGACGAGGTGGTTCGATGAGCTCTTCCGGAGGGACCCTTTCGGCCGAGCTTCGGCGAGACCTGCTCGATCTCGCCCGCAGGTCCATCGAGGGATATTTCCGGAGGGAGCCGCTTCCCCGGTTTGCCTCCGACCGCGCTGACACGTTCGGCGAGGCAAGGGCCCTCTTCGTCACTCTGCGCAAGACTGGAGAGCTCCGCGGGTGCATCGGCACGCTCGCGCCGGACGGCGACCTCGGGCGCACGGTGCCGCGGTTCGCGCGGCGCGCCGCGCTGGAAGACCCGCGATTTGGGCCGCTCACTCCGGAGGAGCTGCCCGACTGCGAGATCGAGATATCGGTTCTGACGCCGCCGCAGCCCGTCGCCTCCATCGATGAGATCGAGGTCGGGCGCGACGGCCTGATCCTCGAGGTCGGCGGACGCAGCGGCCTTCTTCTCCCGCAGGTGGCCACCGAGTGGGGGTTCGACCGGGAGCGTTTTCTCCAGGAGCTCTCCCGAAAGGCCGGTCTCTTCGAAGACGCCTGGCGCGACCCGGCGGCGAAGCTGTGGCGCTTCCAGGCGGAAGTTTTTTCCGAGGCGGACCCTGAAGCGGGCTCTTAGATCGATCTGCCGGCGATTCGCGTGGAGTACAGGAGCAGAGCCGCCGCCACCGCGGCGTTCAACGAGTCGACGGGCTCCCGCATGGGAATGGTGAGACGCCGGTCGAGGTAGCGGTACGCGCCCGCGGGAAGTCCTGACCCCTCCGCGCCGACCACGAGCACGGACGCCGACGCGAGGGGGGAGGCGAAGGGGTCCTCTCCTCCTTCCGCGACCGCTCCCGCGACGGAGCGCCCCGCCGCCTTCGCATCCGAGGCGAAAGGCTCGAACGAAACGCGGCCCGAGACCGGGATCCGCAGCACGCTGCCCGCGCTCGCTCGGACGGACCGGGGGTGGAAGAAGTCGGCGGAGCCGGGCGCGGCGGCGACTCCGGCCGCGCCTGCCGCTTCCGCGACGCGGACGATCGCGCCGAGGTTTCCAGGGTCCTGGATTCCGAAGAGGAAGACGACCGGTCCCGTCCGGCCGAGAATCTCGGCCACGGAGACGTCGCGGCGGCGCGCGACGGCGAGCAGGTGCTGCGGGGTCGACGAGTCCGCGATCCGCTCGAGCACGGCCCTCGAGACGAGCTGCGGCCGGGCCGAGGCGAGCGCCGCGAGCCGCCCGGGCCGCACGCTCGCGTCGTGGAGGAGGTGCTCGAGAGGGATCCCTGCGGCGACCGCCTCGAGGATGGGCTTCTCGCCTTCGATCAGGAAGTGCGTTCGCGCATCGATCGCGCGGGTGATCTCGCGCACGAGCGGATTGGACGGAGACTCGATACCCGCCACAATCCGCATGCTATAACCCGCGCGATGCGGTCCTGGCGCGAACGGGTCATGTCCGCCGTCGAACTCGAGAGCGCCTCCCCGGGATCCCCCCTCGCCGCGCTCTGGACCTTCCCGGCCATGATCGGTTCCGCGTTCCTCGTCTCCTGGGGCGCCGAAGCGGCCGAGTTTCTGATGTCGCAGGGGCTCGCGCTCGCGGTGCTCGCGCTCGTCCAGACCATGCCGGAGTTCGCCGTCGAGGCGGTGATCGCGTGGAAGGCCGGGAAAAACCCCTCCATGGTTCACCTGGCGATCGCGAACTTCACGGGCAGCCTTCGCCTCCTGACCGGGCTCGGCTGGCCCATGATCTACGCGGTCGCGGCATTCTTCTCCCGCCGCAAGGGCCAGAAACTCGGCCGCATCCGGCTTGCCGACGACCATGCGGTCGAGGTCCTCGGACTTCTCCCGCCGCTCGTCTACTTCGTCGTGGTGTGGGCCAAATCGAACCTGTCGCTCGTCGATTCCGCGATCCTCGCGGCGACCTACGTCGCCTACCTCGCGGTGCTGCTCCGGATGCCGGCACGCGAGGAGGAGGCCGCCGAGGATGACGAGGAGATCCCGCGGGTGTCGCGGTGGGCTCTGTCTTACACGGGCTGGAAACGCTGGGCGGCGGTGCTTTCGCTGCTCGGCGGCGGGGGGGCGGTCATCTACTTCGTCGCGGAGCCCTTCCTGACGTCGATGATGGCGCTCGCCGCCACGTTCGGGATGTCGCAGTTCGTCTTCATCCAGTGGGTGGCGCCGTTCCTGTCCGAGTTTCCCGAGAAGACGTCGGCGTTCGCGTGGGCGAAGAGGATCACGCGGGCCCCGGTCGCGCTGCTGAACATGGTGTCGTCGAACATCAACCAGTGGGGCATCCTCTCCGGCCTCCTGGCGGTGATCTATTGCATCAGCCACGGGTCCACGGAACCTCTTCCCTTCGACGATTTCCAGCGGCGCGAGATCCTCCTGACGATCGTCCAGGCGTTCCTCGGCTGGCTCTTCCTCGCCTCGATGAGCTTCGAGGCCTACGAGGCGGCGGGGCTCTTCGTCCTCTGGCTCATCCAGTTCCTCGTGCCCTCGACGCGCGAGGTGATGGTTTTTGTGTATGTTTCGTGGATCGTGGTGGAAGTGATCCTCGTCGCCTCGGGGAAAAAGAAGCTTCTCGCATTCGAAGCCTTCGCCCGGTCATGGCGCGCACGCCGGCCGTGAGCCCGACGCGTCTGTCGCGGCGGGTCGCGGAGCTCGCTCCGTCTTCGACCGCCGCCGCCGGCAAGGCGGCCAAGGCTCTCGCCGCGAGCGGAATCGACGTCGTCGATTTCGGGATCGGAGAGCCGGACTTTCCGACGCCGGATTTCGTGGGGGCCGCCGGCGTTGCGGCGATCCGCGCGGGGCTCACGAAGTACACGGACGTCGCAGGAGATCCGGCGCTCCGCGACACCATCGCGGAGAAGTACCGGCGAGAACAGGGCTCCGACTCCTGGCGCGAGAACGTCCTCGTGACCGCCGGCGCGAAGCAGGCCGTTTTCAACGCCTGCCAGGTGCTCTTCGATCCGGGCGACGAGGTCGCCGTTTTCTCCCCGTACTGGGTGTCTTTTCCCGAGATGATCCGCCTCGCGGGCGCGAAGCCCGTGTTCGTACGGACGCGGCTCGAGGACGCCTGGAGACCGAGCGCCGACCTTCTGGAGGCGCAGGCGGGCGCGGGCATCCGGGGCGTGATCGTAAACTCGCCCAACAATCCGACTGGCGCGGTCGTCACGCGCAAGGCGCTCGAAGGGATCCTCGACTGGTGCGCCTCCCGGGAGGCGGTGTTGATCTTCGACGAGACGTACGACCGTTTTCTCTACGACGGCCGGACCCACGTCTCGGCGGCGGCGTTCTGGGCGAAGCATTCGGACCGGATCGTCGTCACGGGCGCCGCCTCGAAGACCTACGCGATGACGGGATGGCGGCTCGGATGGACCCTCGCCCCGAAATCGGTCATTGCGGCGATGGCCTCCTACCAGAGCCACTCGACGTCGAATGCTTCCTCGATCTCTCAGGAAGCGGGCTCCGTCGCCCTGCGCGACATTGCGCGCTCGAACGAATCCGTCGCGGACATGCTCGCCCAGTACGTGCGCCGTCGCGACGTGATGCTCTCGGGCCTCGCCGCGATCCCGGGGCTCTCGACCTCCGGCCCCGAGGGCGCGTTCTACGCGTTCCCCCGCGTGCGCGCGCTCTACGCCCGAAAGGGAATCTCGGGCTCGGTCGAGCTCTGCCGCCGGCTTCTCGAGGAGGCGCGCATCGCGACGGTGCCGGGCGACGCCTTCGGAGACGACGACTGCATCCGCCTCTCGTTCGCCACCTCGGTCGAGCGGATCACGGAAGGCATGCGCCGGTTCCAGGACTGGGCCAAGTAAACGTCGCCTCCGCTGCGCTGACGCTTCGCTCCGGCTCCCGCGACGCAAACCTCCTCCCTCCCTTCGGTCGGGAGACTATTTGCGTCGCGAGCGGATCATCGAGTGAGGCTTACTCCTCGCCTACGGGCGTGGGGGAGAACGTCGCCTCTGTTGCGCTGACGCTCCGCTCCGGATGAACGAGCGGGGCTCTACTCCTCTCCCCCGGGCGCGGGGGAGAGGTTGGGTGAGGGGGACGTTCCCATTTCCTCCGGCCAGCCGCGGGGGTTGACCGGGACCGGCGGCACCGCCGCCTCCCGCATCGCCTCCCGGTTTTCTTCCTCAGTCCGGTCGAAGAGCTCGAGCAGCGATCCCCACGCGCCGACCTTCGCGGCGGGAATGGCCGCCAGGGAAAGCGCGAGGAGCAGGAGGTTGAAGGCGACCGAGGGGCCGCTCGGCGTGTGCTGGGCCCACGCGGCGCTGAACACGACGGCGAGCGCCGCCGCGCCGGCGACCGACCAGAACAGCAGGATCCCGAGGCCCTGGAGCCACCGG
The DNA here is from genome assembly GCA_030948185.1 of Acidobacteriota bacterium. Lineage (GTDB taxonomy): Bacteria > Acidobacteriota > Thermoanaerobaculia > UBA5066 > Gp7-AA6 > JALYUA01. Next base: position 5,984 of record JALZAT010000085.1, on the reverse strand, counting down.
CCGCGCAGACGCCGCCTCGCGTCGCGGAACCCGCGCCAGGCGCCGATCGCGGGCGAGCCGCGCCGCGCGGCCTTCGCAAGGGTGGCGAGGAGAGCGACCGCGGCGAAGAGGAGCGCTCCGACCAGGAGCGTCACGGTTGTCCAGACCGCACGGCCGGCCGTGTGAGGCGCGGCGTTCTCGAACAGCGATTTTCCCGCCGCCCCCATCGCGCCGAGCCAGATCCCGAGGAGGATCGCGGCGAAGATCGCCCCGAGCGCGAAGCACTTCGCGTTGTGGGCGAAGTTCCGCCGTGAGGCGCTCCAGAATTCCGCCGGCGCGGCTCCCGAGCGCCCGAGGGTCTCGACGATCCCGCCGGCGTAGAAGGCGTGAAAGAGAAGTCCGGCGAGCGCCATCCAGACGGTCGCGCTCCTCCAGCCGGAAATGGCGGAGGATTTCTCGCGCGAGAAATCGAAGACATCGACGGGAGCCTTCGCCGGGTCGTTGCGAAGGAGGTGGTCGCCGGCGAGGCGGCCCGCGATTTCGTCCCGCATTACCGGGCCCAGGGGAGACGCGGCGGCGCCGCCGAGCACGGCCGCCGTCGCGGTCAGCAGCAGAACCAGTCGCCAGCGGCGAAGCGCCGAAAACCCCGCCCCGATGACGCTGCCGCGCCTCACGGGATCAACCCCGAAAGCTCGGTGAAGAGCGCCGAGAGGCCCGCCGCCCAGCCCAGGTACTTGCGCGACGCCGCGAGGCTTCTCGTGTCGGCCGTCTTTCTTCCGCCTCGCAGCACGCGTGAATCGTTCAGCCGGTTGACGTCCCAGGGGTTGCGACGGTCGGGATCCACCGCCGCCCAGGCGAGCGGAGATCGAGACGACGTGTTGAGCCGGACCCACCGCGCATCGGCTGGGAGGTCGCGCTCGACCACGGTCCCGTCCTCGAACACGAGGCGCGCCCGGGCGGCATGTGCCCAGTCGCCCGCGTTGGCGAAGAGGATGACGGAGCCCCACAGTTCTTTTTCCCTGCGTCGTTGCGCCTCCGTCTTTTCGGGGTCGACCGTCACGCGGCCGGCGGGGCGGTCGAAGATCCCCGCCTCGCCGCGGAACGTGCGGCTCGATGCGGAGACGACCTTCCAGTCGAGGCGGGCTGTTCCTTCGACGATGCCCTTCCGGTAGAGGGAGAGGTCGCGACCGAGCGACTGCTCGAAGACGTCGAAGAAGTCGCCGGTGGATGGGTGGCGAAAGGACCACCGCGAGAAGAACTCTCGCTCGGCGCGGGCGTAGGCGCCGGCGCCGACGTCGTTGCGGAGCTGGTCCAGGAAGAGCCCGACCTTCATGTAGGAGTTCACGCCGTAGCTCTGGTTCGTGGCGAATTTCCACGCCGCGCGGTGGATCGGATCGAGGTTCGGCGTTTCCGCGTACTCCGCATGGGCGATCGCTCGGGACCCGGCGCCGATCCCGCCCGGAAGCCGCACCATGTCGCGCGGCCCCCAGGCGAGCTCCATCGCGCGGTACTCGGCGTCCGTGTTGAGCCCCTCGTCGAGCCAGGGCTCTTCGAATTCGTTCGATCCGACCATCCCGTAGAAATACTGGTGCCCGAACTCGTGGATCACGACGTTCTCCGTCAGTCGGACGTCGGCGAATGGCCAGTGGAGGAGGCGCACGTGCGTGCCGCCCGTTATGAAGGTGGGGTACTCCATTCCCGCCGAGCCCAGGCCGTCCTCGGGAGGATCGACGATCGTCAAGGTCTCGTAGGGGTAGGCGCCGAACCAGAGGCCGTAGAAGGAGAGCCCGACCTTCATCCCCTCGAGGTACCGCCCGTACGCGGCCACGTGGTCGGGCTGCAGGAGGATGCGGATCGAGACGGGCTTCAACGCGAGGGATGACTCGGGGACTCCGAGCTCGCCCGCCGCGATCGCCGTCCAGCCTCGCGGCACGTCGCGCGCCGGATCGAACCGGACCTCCCGCACCACGAACCGCGGGTCCGCCGTCCACGCGAAGTCGTGGACGTTCTCCTGCACGTACCGGTGCTCCGTTCGCGCGCCGGATTTCTTCGCCGACACCTGCCGGCCCGTGGCGCCGACGACGAACTCCGAAGGCACGACGAGCGTCACGTCGTAGTCGCCGAAGTCGGCGTAGAACTCCGAGTTCGCGTGAAACGCGTGGCAGTTCCAGCCGCCGGCGGTTCTTCCCGGCATCCCGGCGGGCTCGTACACTCCGAGCTTGGGGAACCACTGCCCGACGAGGTGGTAGTCGCGGACGAATCCCGTGCGGGCGAAGATGCGGGGCAGCTTCGACCGGAACGCGACGTCGAGGACGATCTCACCGCGCGGCGCGACCGGGACCGCCAGAGGGACGGAGAGGACCGTTTCGTCCGACGGGTCGTTGCCGTCGGGTTGGATTTTTCGGGCGCGGGCAAGCAGGTCGGCGCCGCCGGCGGTCCGCAGGGAGATCACGTCGATCGCTCCCCACTTCGGGTGCTTCTCGTCGAGGCGGTCGCCGCGAAGCTGGCCGCCCGACTCTCGATAGAAGGTCGAACGATTGTTCTTGAAGGCATTCAGGTAGAGGTGGAAGCGCAGCTCGCCGACGGCGTCGTCCGACGGATTGCGCCAGACGATCCGCTCCGTGCCGTCCACGACGTGGGTTTTCGGATCGAGGCTCGCGCGGATCCCGTATCGGACGACCGGCGGCCGCACGGGCGCCGCGGCGTGAAGGGCGGAGCAGGGAATCGCCAGCGCCGCCGCCGCGACGGCAGTTCGAAGGATGCGCGCGATTTGTCGTATCGTCATCGGCTTTGAGGGGCCCCAAAGATATGGCATCCGGAGGAACCGCTTTCCTGACCGGGGGAACGGGCTTCGTGGGCTCCCACGTCGCCCGCGCCCTGGCCGCCCGGGGCTGGAAGGTGCGCGCGCTCGCTCGGGGCGGGGCCTCGCGCCGTTCCGCGCTCCCCGGGGGCGACGCCATCGAGCCGGTCCCGGGGGATCTCTCCGGCTCGATGGACCTTTCCGCGGCAATCGCCGGAGCCGGAGCGATCGTCCACGTGGCGGGCGTCACGCGCGCGCGTTCGCTCGACGACTATCGAGCCGTCAACGCTCGCGGAACGGAGCGCGTCGTCGAAGCCGCGCGCCGCGCCTCGCCGAACGCTCTCTTCGTGCTGATCTCGAGCCAGGCGGCGGCGGGCCCCATGCGCGAGGGCCGCCCCGTCCGGGAGGGAGACACGCCCCGTCCCGTCTCGTGGTACGGCACGTCGAAGCTCGAAGGGGAGGAGGCGGTCCGGACCGGATGGCCGGGGCCCTGGATCGTGCTTCGGCCGGCGGTCGTGTTCGGGCCGGGGGATCGTGGCCTCTTCGTCCTCTTCCGGGCGGCGGCCCGGGGCATCCTTCCGGTCCCTGCGGGAACCACGCGGCTCCAGGTCATCCGGGCGGAGCGCGCCGCGGGGGCGATCGCGGAAGCCGCGGGCCGCCGCGACCTCGCGGGGCGGACCGGGTTTCTCGCCGACCCGGAGCCGGTGACGACCCGCGCGCTTTCGGAGGCCATTGCGGAACTTCCGCGAAAGCGTCCTCTCCTGCTGTCGGTGCCCCGCGTCCTGATTCGCGTCGCGGGCGCCTCCCAGACCGCCCTGGAGGCGCTCACCGGGCGCTCGAGGCCTTTCAACGCGGATAAGGCGCGGGAAATCCTCGCGGGCGACTGGGTGTGCGATCCAGAGCCGCTCCGGAGGGACCTGAACCTCCCGCCCCCACCCCCGCTCCGGCAGGAGCTTGCCGAAACCTGGGAC
>JALZAT010000085.1:0-2224 GCA_030948185.1 Acidobacteriota bacterium | reverse complement strand
CCTGGGACTGGTACGTGCGCCACGGCTGGTTGGCTTTGTAAAATTTGCTAAGATCGCGCCGACTCGGGACGCCCCGGCGGGCCGGCCGTTCAGAGAGTCAGGGAGTGAAAATGAGCAAATCCGCTCCGGTGATCTCGGCGGACCGGATGTCCCCCCTGTTCGACAAGTGCTTCCGGTACGACGAAGCAAACGGAGTCAAGCGGGCCGGGGTCTATTCATTTTTCCGGGTGGTCGAGTCCGCGCAGGACCCCGAGGTCGTCATCGGCGGCCGGCGGCTCATCATGCTCGGGTCCAACAACTACCTGGGTCTCACCAACGATTCGCGGGTCAAGGAGGCGGCGATCGCGGCGATCCGGAAATACGGATCGGGCTGCGCCGGGAGCCGGTTCTTGAACGGCACCCTCGACCTGCACGTCGAGCTCGAAGACCGGCTCGCGCGGTTCATGCGCCAGGAGGCGGCCGTCGTCTTCGCGACCGGCTTCCAGGTCAACCTCGGCGCGATCTCCTGCCTGGTGGGCAAGGGCGACGTCGTCTATCTCGACAAGCAGGACCACGCCTGCATCATCGACGGGGCACGGCTCTCCTTCGGCGACGTCCGCAAGTTCCGCCACAACGACGCCGCGGACCTGCGCCGGCAGATGAGGAACGACATGACGGCGCGGGGGCGTCTCGTCGTGGTCGACGGAGTGTTCTCGATGGAGGGGGACGTGGCGCCCCTGCCCGAGATCTGCGCGGCGGCCCGGGACTTCGACGCGGCGGTCATGGTCGATGACGCCCATGGAATCGGAGTGCTCGGGAAGACCGGGCGCGGAACCGCCGAGCACTTCGGCCTCGAGCAGGACGTCGACCTGATCATGGGAACATTCTCGAAGTCGATGGCATCGGTCGGCGGATTCATCGCCGGCGAGGCGACGGTCATCGACTACATCAAGCACCGCGCCCGCACGCTCATCTTCTCCGCGGCGCCGCCCCCTTCGTCCGTGGCGGCCGCGCTCGCGACCGTCGACATCATGGAGAACGAGCCCGAGCGGCGCGACCGGCTCTGGGAGAACACGCGGTACTTCGCGGAGGGCCTCCGGACGATGGGACTCGACACGGGCAAATCGGAAACCCCGGTCGTGCCGGTCGTCGTCGGGGAGGACCTGACCGCGCTCAAGATGGTCCAGCGGCTCCACGAGGAGGGCGTGTTCGTCAATTGCGTGCTCTCTCCGGCGACGCCTCCCGGCCGGGCGCTCATCCGCACGTCTCTCATGGCGACGCACACCCGCGAGCAGCTCTCGCGGGCGCTCGACGCGATCGGCCGGGTCGGCCGCGAAGTGGGTCTGATCCGCCCGGTCGAGGTGTGACGGTCGACAATCCGGTTTCCATTCTCTCGATCGGCCGTTCGAAGAAGGAGCTCCACCGCTTCTTCGACGTCGCGGACCGGATCTACTCGGGCGACCCGCACTGGGTACCGCCCCTGCGCGACGACGTGGCAAAGGTCTTCGCGGACTCGAACCCGCTCTTCGCCCACGCCGAGATGCAGCTCTTCCTCGCGCGGAAGGATGGACGGGACGCCGGGCGCATCGCGGCGATCCTGGACCGCAACCACAACGCGTTCCATGGCGAGCGAACGGCCTTTTTCGGCTATTTCGAAAGTCTCGACGATCCCGGCGTGGCGGGCGCGCTCTTCGACGCGGCGGCCGCCTGGGCACGCGAGCGCGGGATGGCGACCCTTCGCGGACCCGCCAACCCGACCCTGAATGACGAGGCGGGACTGCTCGTCGACGGGTTCGACTCCGATCCGGTGCTGATGATGACGTACAACCCCCGCTATTACGCGGACCTGATCGAGGGCGCCGGATTCGCCAGGGCGAAGGACCTCCTTGCCTATTACTTCGAGATCAGCCCCGAGCCTCTCGCCCGCCTGACCCGGCTCGCCAACCGGATCACGGCGCGCGAAAAGGACGTCGTCATCCGCAAGGTGTCGAAGAAGAGCCTCAAGGCGGATCTTCCCAAGATCCGGGAGGTCTACAACGACGCGTGGGAGAAGAACTGGGGGTTCGTCCCGATGACGCCGGAGGAGATGGACTTCATGGCCAAACGCCTGAAGCCCCTTCTGGACGAGGACTTCCTCTTTCTCGCCGAGGCGCGGCGGCCCGACGGTTCTCTCGAGCCGATCGCCTTCATGCTGACGCTGCCGGACTACAACGTCGCGATGAAACCGGCGCGTGGGCGCCTGCTG
>JALZAT010000084.1 GCA_030948185.1 Acidobacteriota bacterium | reverse complement strand
CCACGCTCGTCGGGAAGGAAACCCCTCTGGGCGTGCTGCCTCTCGGCACCCTGAACCATTTCGCAAAGGACGTCGGCATCCCTCTCGACCTGGAGGAGGCGGCCCGAACGGTGGCGGAAGGCCGCATCCGCAACGTGGACGTCGGTGAGGTGAACGGCCGTTTTTTCGTGAACAACTCGAGCATCGGCCTCTACCCCCGCGTGGTGCGAGGGCGCCAGGACGTGCAGCGGCTCGGACGCAGCAAGTGGGTCGCCTTCGCGTGGGCCCTCCTCGCCGTCCTGCGTCGCTTGCCGACCGTTTCGGTGCGCCTGATCGCCGGAGACGGGCGCTCGCTCCGGCAACGGACGCCGCTCGTGTTCATCGGCAACAACCCCTACGAGATGCGGGGGCTCGAGCTGGGCCGCCGGCCCTCGCTCGAAACGGGAAAGCTCGCCGTGTACGTCCTCCACCATGAAGGCGCCCGCAGCCTCCTTCGCATGGGGCTGGAGGCGATCGTCGGAAGGCTGCGTCAGGGAGCCGACTTCGATTTCCTGCTCACCGAAGGAATACGGATCGACGTGCGGAGGCAGCAGATCGACGTGGCAACCGACGGCGAAGTGGCGAGGCTCGCGACTCCGCTCATCTACCGGGCACACCCCGCGGCCCTGCGTGTCCTGGCGCCATCGGGGAAGCCGCAGGGGCGCTGACCCGCATGCCGGACGCTGTTCGCGAACCGCGCGGCGTGCTCCGGGCGTTCCTCTCACGCCCCGGACGGGTCGTCCTGATCCTGATGCTCGTGGGCATCGCCGTCTTCGCGAAGATCTTCGAGGACGTCTGGAACCACGAGTCTTCCGCCTTCGACCGCTCCGTGGCGCTCGCCATCCACTCCCTCGACTCGCCCTTCATGGATTTCTCGATGCGGCTCTTCACCTTCCTCGGGTCCCTGAAAGTCGTCGTCGTCGCCCTCGCCGCGGCGGCCGTGGATGCAGTCCGCCGCCGGGACCGTCGAGCCGTCTTCGCGCTCCTCGGCGTCTTCATGGCGGAGGAGCTGATGAACTTCGTGCTGAAGCACCTGGTCGAGCGCCCGCGCCCCACGCTGTTCGAGGAGATTGCGACGCTGCACACGTACAGCTTTCCGAGCGGCCACGCGATGACTTCGGCGGCCGTCTACGGAATCATCGGCGTCGTGCTCGCCCGGGAGCATCGCCGGCTGCGACGAGCGATCGCTGTCGCCGCTCCGGCGCTCGTGTTCCTCGTCGGCGTCTCGCGCGTCTTCCTCGGCGTCCACTGGCCGACCGACGTGCTCGCCGGGTGGGCGGCCGGCACGATCCTGATGCTGATCGGCTGCGCCGTTTTCTTTTTTCCGCGCCGGCCCGATCAAATCCGAGCTGGGGATGGGGAATCCGAAGGCGCGGGCCGCCAGCCCTCCGGCCCGTGGACGAACCCGCTCTTCTCCGCCAGCAGGAACGCGCCTCCGGAGGGCGACCACTCGTAGCGGGAGACGTCGATCCGGGGGCGATCGACAGTGATCACGTTGAACGAATTCGGCGCGCCTCGTCCCCGCGTGGACGTCGCCGTTCCCGCCTGCACGATCAGGGCGGCGTGGCCTTTCAGGCGATGCCGCTCGGTCGAGCCGCTCGCGTGCGGGGAGTGGAGGTGCCCGGCGAGAAGGACGTCGGCGTCGCATGCGACGAGCGCCTCCATCGTCTCGCGCGCGCGTTTCACGAGCTCCCGGTCCGAGTAGGACTCCGGCAGGTCGATCGGGTGGTGCGTGACGACGAATCGCGTGACCTCCGGACCGAACGAACAGAGGCGCTCACGAAGGCGCTCGATCTGGTTGCGCGTGATCCGCCCGCTCTTAAACGTTCTGGAATGCGCGGTGTTGATGCCCGCGATGGCGATCTCGCCGTCGGAATAGAACGGCTCCAGATCCTCGCTGATGTACCTCCGGTAGTTCGACAGGGTGAAGAGAAAGCGGGCGGCGACGTTGTAGAGCGGCACGTCGTGGTTCCCCGGGACCACGATCGGCGTTCCCGGAAGCCGGTCGAGAAACTCCCGCGCCTGCCGGAACTGCCCGCGGCGGGCGCGCTGCGTCAGGTCTCCGGAGATGGCGACGACGTCCGGCCGGATCTCGCGCGCGGCCTCCACGAGCGGATCGAGCGTCGTGGGATCGACGCGGCCGAAATGCAGGTCCGAGAGGTGAAGGATGGTTCTCAAGGGAGGGGTCTCCGGGAGACGCGGACGGGAGTTTCGCATTTCGTGCCAATCCGCGCGGCCGACAGAGAAAACGTCTTCGCGCGACCGGGCACGGTCCCTGCAGTACCGGCGTGCAGGCCTCGGACCCCGATGGCCTCGATGCCGGTAAGTGGATCGTTTTGCAGAGGTTGCGATTGGAGCGAGCGATGAAGGGACTGGCCGGTTTCTTCGCCTTGGCGCTGCTACCCGTGGTCGCGGGAGCGACAACGGTCCACTCCCAGGTCAAGAAACCCACCGACGTCAGGGACTATCCCCAGTGCACGGAGGGCATGGATCCCGGTACGCTTTGCCGGTACGTTCCCCTGAACGCCCTGACGGTAAACGTGCCCAACGTCAAGCCGGGCGTGCCGCCGATTCCGGTGAAGATCGTCCTCCCCGCGGGGACACGCTCGATCACCGCGTCCATGAAGCTCGAGGTGTCGCCCACGACAGTGTGTGACCCTGTCCCCTCCGACGTGTACGACGGACTGGGTGGCGTCATGATCGACTGCGTCGAACACTGAGCGGACGCCTTTGACTCCGCACCCTCTCCCGGGGGAGAGGGGCAGGGTGAGGGGCGCTCACTGGACGACCATGCCGGAAAAATCACGTGGACTTCGCAAGAGGCGCCGGTTTCTCGTGGAGTTCGAAGCGGCGGGAATCAAGCACACCGGGTTTACGCACGACATATCGCCCTCCGGGCTCTTCGTGTGCTCCATCCGCGCTCCCAAGCCGGGAACCGCCGTTGCGATGACCTTGCGCTCCTCAAAGGACAAGGATCTAAAGCTCGCCGGCGTCGCCGTGAGGTCCTTTCGCGGACCTGCGACTCTGGCGGGGGTCCTGCCGAGCGGCTTCGGGGTGCGGTTCTCGCAGGCGCCTCCCGAGGAATATTTTCAGCTTCTTGCGACCCTTTGAAGTCCGCCGGCGACGAACCGGGGGTTTGACTCAGGGTCGCGGGCCGGGGTTGAGCTCCTGCCAGTTGTGAACCGCGATGAGAGTGGGCCTTCGGGATTGCTCCGCGCCGAGGTTGACCAGGAACCGCTGGCCGTCCGCCGAGACGTCGTAGTTGGATCGAAACGCGAACGGGGGAACGGCGAAGAGAGGACCCGGAACACCGAAGCGGGGGTCCGGCCCGAGCGTTACCGGAACCCTCATCAGCACACTGTCGGCCGCCACGAAGAAAAGCTCGCGGCCGTCGCGGCCCCAACAGGGAAGTGATCCGCCGGAGGGCGAGATTCTTTTCTTGCGCCCCGAGCCGTCGACCGCGGCGACATAGACCTCCGCCTGGCCCGATTCCTCAGACACGAAGGCTATGGAGCGGGAGTCGGGAGAAAACCGGGATTCGTACTGCGAGGCGGGGCTCCCATCCAGTGGGACGGGCTTGCGGTCTCCGGTCATCGGCAGCAACCAGACTTTGCGTTGCGCCTTCCGCCCCGGAGAGTAGTCAATGTAGGCCATGAGCCGCCCGTCTGGAGACCAGTCGTCGAGGAGCTCGGACCCGCGGGACTCGGACACCAGCGTCTCCTTCGGCGGCCCCGCCAGCTCTCGGATGTAGATCTTCGGCGGCCCCTTGGCGCCCGAACCGAAAGCCAGGCGGGTTCCGTCCGACGACCAGACGGGCCAGCCCGCGTCGACGGGGTCGAACGTCAGCCGGCTTCCGAGGCCTGCGCCGAGGTCATACAACCAGATGTTGCGTCCGCCCGTCGCCGGATCCTCCACGTCGACCGCGACGCGGCGGTCGTCCGGGGAGAGCCTCACGAGGCCGAAGTATCCCGGCTGTCCCACCGATCCGATCGCACGACCCGTGCGATCGAGCCATGCGAGTCGCGATGCATCCGCCCCGTGCCGGTACACCAGGAGCCGGCCGTTTCCGGACACCGCGAAGTCCGCGCCGCCGCTCGGGGCGAAAACCGCGATCCGTTCCGCGATGGCGACTGGCTGGCCCGACGTTCGGTGTTTCTCGAGGTCGAAGGCCTGCGCGACGAGCGTGCCTTTCCGCACGAACAGAATACGACCCGGCGGCGCGTACTCCACACGCGAATCGGACTGCATCAGGCACCTCGCGGTCGGCGACCCGAGCTGGCCCACGCAAATCGTGTGATCCTCGATCAGTCCGTTGAAGATCCTGGTCATGTAGAGAAAGTGCGCACCGTCCGGCAGAAACACGGGCCACGCGCGCGTCGTTGCGGACGGCGCGCCGTCTGCGAGCCGGAGCTTCTCCGGCACGCCCCCTTCGGCCGAAACGCGGTAGATCCCCTGGCCCTCGCCCGTCCAACGCGAGAAGAGGACGACCCCGTTCGTGCCCCACGTTCCGGCGTGGCCAAACGGCGCTTCGCAGACGACCTGTGCCGGCCCGCCCGACACGGCGATCTTCTTCAGCTTGCCGTCCGCGAAAAACGCGATCGAGAGCCCGTCGGGTGACCAGAACGGCGAGACGGCTCCGTCTGTATCCGCCAGCCGGGTCGCGGTTCCCCCCGCTACCGACCAGAGCCACACGGACGCGGGCCCTCCCGTGTAGGCCAGATGGGCGATGGTGGTGCCGTCGGGACTCGGCGTGAACGAAGTGCCGAGAACATTTCGTTCGTACGTGGTGTTTTCGGGCGGGGGCACGAGAAAGCGGATCACCGGCGCGGGGCGTTCACGCGCCTTCGGCGTCCGAAGTGCGAAAACCAGGCCGGCGGCGACGAGGCCGGCAAGCGTCCAGGGGAGCCAGCGAGCGAGACGGCGGCGCGTCGGAGTCGCGGAGAGGGAACCGGTGGCGATTCGTCCCTCGGCCTCGCCCATCCAGGAGAGCTCCCGCGCCAGATCGGCCGCGCTCTGCCAGCGCTCCGACGGTTCCTTGGCGAGACAGGTGCCGACGACGCGCGCCATCGCCGTTCCCGATCCGATCGCGCCGGGCGGGAGCGGAAGCGGCTCGTCGTGCAGGATCGCGTGCATCGTCTCGATCGGGGATTCGCCGGAAAACGGCCGCCGGCCCGAGATCATTTCGTAGAGCACACATCCGAAAGCAAAGATGTCCGCGCGGTGGCCCACAGGAAGCCCGCGCACCTGCTCCGGCGACATGTATGCGAAGGTCCCGAGGACGACGCCGGTCTGCGTGAGACGCGCATCCGTGGGACTGCTCGTGTCTCCGCCATCGGTGGGAAAAGGAATCTGCCTCGCCAGACCGAAGTCGAGGATCTTGACGAGCCCCTCCTTCGTGACGAAGAGATTCTCGGGCTTCAGGTCCCGATGGACGATCCCCTTCTCGTGAGCGGCGGCGAGGCCCCGCGCGATCTGGACGCCGTAGTCGAGAGCCTTCCGCCTCGACACGGCGCCGGAGACGATCTTCATGCGCAGCGTCTCGCCCTCGAGGAGCTCCATGACCGCGTAAGAGACGCCGTCGTGCGTGCCGAAGTCGAAGATCGAGAGGATGTTTGGATGCGAGAGTGCCGCGACGGAGAACGCTTCCCTTTCGAAACGCGCGAGTGCGTCGGAATCGTCCGCGAGAGAATCGGGCAATACCTTGATGGCGACTTCGCGCTTCAACTTCGAATCGCGTGCGCGGTAGACTTCGCCCATCCCGCCGGCGCCGAGCGGCGACAGCACCTCGTAGGAACCGAGCTTCAGGCCGATGGGGAGCGTCAGGGCGCGATTCTACCGGGGCGGATCCTCACGCGGGTTCGGCTCCTCGGATAGGAGCGACCGCGCCCGCTCCGTCGGGCGAGTGGATCACGGTCACCCGGGAGTCGGCCGCTCGGTCGTCACTCGGCGCGGGCGATCATGGACGCAACCACGTCCAGACGCCGGGCTGCGTCGGGCGCGTGCATGTGCTGCCGGTTCTCTTCGATTTTCCGCGCGAGGTGGTCTCATCCGGTGTTCCGAAAGTGCTGGTAGAGCTGCCCTCGAAGTGGTCGCCGTGGTACGTCGTTTTGCACTTGGTAATGTTCGGGCCACACGCCATCGTGTAGGACACGGTGTCTCCGGTGACATCGTAGGCTTTCATTGTGCAGGCTCCGTTCAAGGCCTTTTCGATGTACTGGCGGCCCGCCTTCGCGTCCGCGTTGACCCACCTGGCCTCCGCCGCGGTGACGCAGTGAGTGAAGGTCTGAGTCTTTCCGTCGACCGTGACCGTCGCCTGGTACTCTCCCGCGATCAGGCGATCCGCTGCTCGAAGGGGCTCCGTCGCGATCGACATCAGAGCCAGGAGCGAGCCAAAGACAACAAGCCCTTTGTGCGGGCGGATGATCATGCCGGGATCATACGCCGGGTCCGCCGTTGCGTGCCGTTGGCATGTCCTCGGACATACCTTCTGCACGCGGCTCCTTGAGCACGGGCACGGTCTTCCGATCCTTGCCGCTCTCATGGGATGGAGTGCCGCGACCACCGTGCGCATGGCGAAGCGCTATGAGCATCTCTCCGGCGCCACACTAAGCGCAGCGGTAGCGGTCCTCGACAACCCGCAAACCAACCGAAACTGACCGTGACTCCCCCGAGATTCCCCCGAGCGGAACGGCGGTTCCAAAAGTGAGTTGGTAAGTGTCCAAGACGATTGGCTCCTCAGGTAGGATTTGAACCTACAACCCCCCGGTTAACAGCCGGGTGCTCTGCCATTGAGCTACTGAGGAACGGCAGCGGACCGGCAACGTTAGCGAAGCGTCTGCGGGCTGTCAACCGGAAGCGGCCGCGGCCGTCGAGATACGATTCGGCCGCGAAATGACCCCGGACCGGACCGCCAGCGACCTCGTCGATCGGCTGGCCGAGCACAGAACCCTCGGAGCGGCGCCTCGCGAGGAGCTCGAGTGGCTGGCATCGCACGGATCTCTCCTCGAACTGGCCTCCGGCGGCGTCCTGAGCGCGAAGGGCGCGCGTGTCGAGCGCATGTACGTGGTGCTGTCGGGCCGCATCGCGATCTTCGTCGACCGCGGGGCGGGTATGCACAAGATCATGGAGTGGCGCGGGGGGGACGTCACGGGCCTGCTCCCCTATTCGCGCCTGGTCAGCCCGCCCGGTGATTCCGTCGCCCAGGAACCAACGGTGATCCTCGCGGTTCCCGGCGACCGCCTCCGCGATCTGGCTCGCGACTGCCATGAGGTCGCGTCGATCCTCGTGCACACCATGCTCGATCGGGCTCGCGTGTTCAACTCGAGCGACCTGCACGACGAAAAGATGGTCTCCCTCGGAAAATTGTCCGCGGGCCTCGCGCACGAGCTCAACAACCCGGCGGCGGCGATCGAGCGCAGCGCGGCGCTATTCGGAGGCCGACTCGACAACTTCGAGCGGGCGGCGAGGGCGCTCGGCGCCGCGGCGTTGACCGGCTCTCAATTGACGGCCATCGACGAACTGCGCGACTCCTGCATGGCCACGGCGCTTCACGGCGTGCGCTCGCCCATCGAGCAGGCCGAGCGCGAGGAACGTATCGTCGAGTGGCTCGCGGGACATGGTCTCGACGAGGCCACGGCGGAAGCGCTCTCCGACACCGCCGTGACGGTTGAGGCGCTCGAACAGCTCGCCGGTGCGCTCGACGGTCCTGCGCTGGACGCCGCGTTGCGCTGGGCGGCGGCCGGCTGCTCGCTTCGCGGTCTCGCATCGGAGATCCAGGAAGCCTCGATGCGGATCTCCGGCCTCGTGATGGCCGTCAAGGGGTTCACGCACATGGACCAGGCGACGGTCGCCGGGCCAGTGAACCTCACGCGTAGTCTCGACAACACGGTCGCCGTGCTCCGATCCAAAGCGCGAAACAAGTCCGTCACGGTTACCGTCGACGTCGAGCCCGGCCTCCCGCGCGTTCTGGGCTTCGCTGGCGAGCTCAATCAGATCTGGGGCAATTTGATCGACAACGCCCTGGACGCCGTTCCGGACTCCGGCCGCGTGGACGTGCTGGCCGCCCGCGAGGGTCAGCGCGTGGTGGTGCGTATCGTCGACAACGGCAGCGGCATTCCGGCCGAAGTCCGCGAGCGGATTTTCGATCCCTTCTTCACGACGAAGCCGCAGGGTCAGGGCACAGGCCTCGGCCTCGACATCGTCCGCCGCCTCGTTCAGCACAACGACGGACAGATCGCCGTCGAGTCGCAACCCGGCCGAACGGAGTTCCGGGTCGTCCTGCCGGTCGCCGAGCCGGCAGCCGGGAGCGCGGGTTCGTGAACAAGCCGATCCTCCTCGTCGTGGACGACGACCCCCAGGTGCTCGCCGCGGTACGGCGCGACCTCCGTTCCCGCTACCGGGAGAACTACACGGTGATGAGCGCCGCATCGGGACAGGAGGCCCTGGCGACCGCTCGCGAGCTCAAGAGCCGCGGAGAATCCCTCGCGATGGTGATCAGCGACCAGCGAATGCCGGGCATGCTGGGAGGAGAGCTGCTCGCCCGGTCCCGCGAGCTCTACCCGCTGGCGCGGCGCATCCTCCTCACCGCCTACGCCGACGTCGAGGCGGCGATCCGGGCGATCAACGAGGCGCACGTGGATCACTACCTGTCGAAGCCGTGGGATCCTCCCGAGGAGCGGCTCTTCCCGGTCGTCGACGACCTCCTCGACGCCTGGCAGGCCGAGTATCTGCCGGAGGCGAAAGGTCTGCGGCTGATTGGCCACCAATGGTCGCCGCGCTCGCACGCCATCAAGGACTTCCTCGCCAGTAACCTCATTCCCTATCGCTGGCTCGACGTGAACCGCGAGTCCGACACCGGGCCGCTCCTCGATGCCGCGGGAGTCGGCCTGGACCAGCTTCCGGCGCTGTTCTTCGAGGACGGATCCGTGTTGCGCGATCCGGAGCCGCGCGAGGTCGCGGAGCGCCTCGGCCGGTCGCTCTCGGCGGCCTTCGACCTCTACGACCTCGTGATCGTCGGGGCCGGCCCCGCGGGTCTCGCCGCGGCCGTGTACGGCGCATCCGAAGGCCTGAGGACTCTGCTCCTCGATCGCCACGCGCCGGGCGGGCAGGCGGGCTCGAGCGCGCGGATCGAGAATTATCTCGGCTTCCCGGCGGGCGTCAGCGGCAGCGAGCTGACGCGACGCGCCCTCACGCAGGCGCAGCGTCTCGGCGCCGAGTTCCTCGTGCCGCTCGAAGTGACCGAGGTGTCGATCGAGGCGGGGTACAAGAGACTGAAGCTCGCCGACGGCCGGGAGCTCGTCACGCGAGCCATGCTCGCGGCCACCGGCATGCTCTACCGCGAGCATCCCGCGCCCGGATTCGCGCAGCACACCGGCGCGGGCGTGTACTACGGGGCCGCCACCACGGAGGCGCCGGCTTTCAAAGACCGGCGCGTCATGGTCATCGGCGGAGGAAACTCGGCGGGCCAGTGCGCCATACACCTGGCGCGCTACGCGAAAGACGTCCAGATCGTCGTGCGCCGCGACACGCTCGGCGACACGATGTCGCGATACTTGATCGAGCAGATCGAGAAGACGCGCACGATCCGGCTGCGGACTCGCACGGAGATCGGCCGCGTCGAGGGCTCGGGGCACGTCGAGCGCGTCGAGCTCAAGTCCCTGCACGACGGATCATGCTGCGTCGAGGAGGCGGATGCGCTCTTCGTGTTCATCGGCAGCCGTCCGCGAAGCGACTGGCTTCCCCCGACAGTGCTCCGGGACACCAAGGGTTTCGTGCTCACGGGGCGGGATCTGGAGGCGTCCACGGCCTACGCACGCACCTGGAAGGAACGCCGCGCGCCCCTGCCGCTCGAGACGAGCGAGCCCGGCGTCTTCGCGGCGGGCGACGTCCGCGCGGGCGCGATGAACCGCGTCGCCTCGGCGGTCGGCGAAGGTTCCATGGTCGTTCGGCTCGCCCATGACTATCTCGCCCAGACCTGAGTTCCCGGAGTCGATTCGGACCGACCACCGCGACCTCGACGAGCTCCTCGGGCGATTTCTCCAAGCCGCCGCCGCCGGGTCCCTCTCGGCCGCGGTCCAAGCGATCGCGACGTTCGACGACGCGCTGCGCTTCCACACCCGTATGGAGGAGTCGATGTTTCCGGAGCTGCGCGCGGGAAAGCTCGTGGCGTCGCCGGGTGAAACGGCGGCGGATATCCTCTTCCGGGAGCTCCGCGTCGAGCACGTTCAGATCCGAGAGCTCTCGGGAATGACCCGGCGTGTCCTCGGCGAAACCGCGGACCTCGCGGGAGCGCGCGGCCTCGCCGCGTCGCTCGCCAACCGCTGGGACGCGCACACGAAGCGCGAAGAGAGGGATTGGCTGACGGGTGCCCCACCGGACTCCCCATCCTTGTCATCCTGAGCGAAGCGAAGGTCTGCCCTCTTCCTGCAGCGCCCTCGTGGTGCCCTCGTCGAGGAGGAGGGCAGATCCTTCGTCGCTCCGCTCCTCAGGATGACAAGGCCGTCAGCGCCGTCACCTCGACCGTCCGCTCTCGCGGTCCGTCGAGCTCGATCAAGAAGATCCCTTGCCATCGGCCGAGCTTCGGCTTTCCGTTCTCGAGGGGGACGAGGCGGGACGTGCCGATCGCCTCGGAGAGAAAGTGCGCCGGCGAGTTTCCTTCGTTGTGGTCGAACCGGACATCCGGGACCCACTTCGCCCACGCGCGCTCGAGGTCCGTGGTCACGTCCGGGTCGTAGTTCTCACCGATCGTGATCGCCGCGGTCGTGTGCGGAACGGAAACGAGCAGGGCGCCCGCGGAAGCGCCGAGGCCTTTCGCCGCCTCCTCCACCCTGTCGGTGATGTCGTGCCGCTCGATCTTCCTGCCCGTCCGGACGCGAAACGTGCTCACCGGGAGTCCGCGTCCCGAGTCGCGCCGATGCTCGCAGCCGCCTGTGTCCCGGGATAGAGCTCACGGTACGACTCGGCGAAGAGCATCACTCTCCGCACGTAGTCGCGCGTCTCGTACGCGGGATGCGACTCGAAGACCTCGTCCTCCGGCACTCCCGGATTCTCGCGGAGGACGCGCGCCATCCGGGTCGGCCCCCCGTTGTACGCGGCGAGCGCCCAGAGCGGGTTTCCCGAGAACCGGTCGAACAGACTCTTCAGGTACGCCGCGCCGAGCTTCGAATTCACGGACGGGTCGTAGAGGAACGCCCGCCGGTAGCGGACGCGGAGGACCGACTTCGAAAGACCCCGCGCCGTCGCGGGCATCAGCTGCGTGAGCCCGAGCGCCCCGGCGCGCGACCGCGCTCCGGAGTCGAACACGCTTTCCTGGCGGACCAGGCCGCGCAGGATCGCCGGATCCAGCCGGAACTGCGCGGCGTTCGATCCGAGGAATCCGCCGACCTCGATCGGATAGTAGAGGCGCCTCCAGGGGTCGGGAACCCGCGCTTCCTCCGCAGTGCCGATCTCGGGGAACGCGCGCTTCACCGCGGCTGCCGCCGGAGCGAAACGCCCGAGCGCGAACTCGGCCTCCGCGAGACGCAGGTCGCGTCCGCGGGAGGAAGGAAGCGCGCGCGCCTCCGCCGCCGCCTCCTCGAAAAGCCGCAGGCGCAGAAGCTCCTCCGTCCGGCGGAAAGCGGCCGTCTCCTTCGAAGGATCGACCACTGCGGGCTCGTTGCGCCGGCGGTAACCGGAGATTCGCCGCCGCGCGAAGAGCGCGTAGACATCCGCGGGGGACGCGCCGGCCAGCGACTCGTAGAGCGGCGCCGCGTCGGCGGATCTTCCCTCCTGGTCCACGCAGCGGGCGCGCCAGTACAGGAGCCGCCGCTCGCGGGACGAGTCCCGATACAGCCCGGCGAGCGTCTCGAACCGACGGCGCGCGTCGGCGAAGTCCCGGGCGCGGTACTTCGCCCAGCCGAGCTTCCAGAGGGGCTCGAAACCCGCGACGGTGCCGGGAGAGGCCGCGACGAGCGCCCTCGCGTGCTCGAGGCCGTCGTCGAAATCTTCGGCTTCCGCCGCGAGCCGGATCAGCCGCTCGCGCGCCTCCGCCCGCACCGAGAGCGGCGCCGGAGGAACCGTGAGACCGAGGAAGGGCCGCTCGGCCGCCCCGAGCAGAGGATCGGACGCCGTGAGCGGGCCGTTGCGGCGGGCTCGGATCTCCTCGAGCGCCAGATCCGCGCGGACGAGCCGCGCTGCGAAGTCCGCGGGAGAGCCGTCCTCGGCAACCGCGGCAAGCGCTGCCTGGCCGCCCCGGCGGTCTCCGGAGGCGAGGAGCGCGCGGGCGAGCGCCAGCCGGTTCGCCGACCGGTCCGAGGCGGGCCACGAGGAAGGCGGATCCTGCCGGAGGAGCCGGATTCCCCGCGCCGCCGCGGCCCCCCCGATTCCGGTGAGCCGCCGCCCGAGCTC
>JALZAT010000125.1 GCA_030948185.1 Acidobacteriota bacterium | reverse complement strand
ATCCCGAGGACGGCGGCCGCGCTTCCCGTGCCCGAACGCACAGCCGTCGGGACGAGCGCCGCGAAGAGGGACGCCGAGGGCGCGTAGGACACGACGAAGTCCTCGAGCAGAGTCCTTCCGCCCGGGGCGCGGAGCGCTTCGAATGGAAGGGAGTGCAGCGAGCGGTCGGCGACGACCACGACGCGGCGCACCTCCGGCGGCAGGCGCGCGCGCCACGGGGCGACCAGTTCCCGATAGAGGCGGCTGCCCACGGCGTCGGCGGCGGAAGGAGACCCGCGCGCGATGAGGTCGACGAATACCGCCACGCGGTCCGAGAGCTGCGCAGCCGTCGTTCGGAGCGCGACGACGTCGATGCCGCCGCGCGTGACGAGGAACGCGACCGGGCGATCCGAGCCGAGCCAGAAAGAGACGAGCGCGCCGTCTCGCGCGAGGCGCATGCGGACGCTCGCTCCGATTGCGGCGCCCGTGGAAGGCGCCGCATCCGCCGCCCGCGCCGGGTGGTCCGCCAGAGCGGACTTCTCGAGCGCTTCGAGGAAGCTCCTCGCGCGGCCTCGCTCGCTCGCCGCGAAGGCGCTTTCGGCCAGCCCGCGCGCGGGCGCCGCCTCGTTCTCGCGAAGCAGGACGTCGACGAGGACCTCGAACGCATCCTGGTGTGAAGAGAGGAAGGAGGATCGGAGGTCCCGCTCCGAAAGCGCCCCGCGCTGCGCCTCGAGGATCGCGACGGATTCCTCCGCCTCGGACCTCGCCGCGTCGAGCCGTCCGAGCTGCCCTTCCTGCCGCGCGACGGCCGCGAGCGCCCGCGCCTGACCCGCGGGGTCGGCGGACGCCCGCGCGAGACGGAGCTCTTCCCGCCAGAGGGAGAGCGCCGCTTCGGGGCGCGCCGCTTCCGCTTCGAGCCGCCCGAGGTTGTGCAGCGTCTGGATCTCTCCGGGCCGATCGGCGAGCCGGCGCCAGATCGCGAGAGCTTCGGTCAGACGCTCGCGCGCGGTCTCCGGATCCCCGAGGCTCCCGCGCGCCAGCCCGATGTCGTTCAAGGCGAGCGCCTCTCCCCGCCCATTCCCGACCTCCCGGGCGATCGCGAGTGCCAGCTCGAAGAGCTCCAGCGCCCGGCGCGGGTCCCCGGTGGACCAGTAGAGGAAGCCCGTGTCCTCGAGCGTGACGACCTGCCCGTTTCGGTCGCCGAGGGATTCCCACAACGCGAGGGCCCGCTCATAGCTCGCGAGCGCCTTCGTCGTCTCGCCGAGGCGCAGGTACGCGAACGCCAGGCCGACCGTCGGCCACGCCTCGGAGCGGCGGTCGCCGCGCGACTGCCCGAGAGCGATCGCGCGCCGGTACAGGTCGATCGCCTTCTGGTATCGGCCGAGCAGGGTCTCCGACCAGCCAAGGGTGTTGAAGGCCTCGTTCTCCGTCTGCGGATCGCCCGCGCCCCGGGCGAGCGCAATCGCCTTCGCCAGCAGGTCGGAGGCGGCGGCGGGATTGCCCGTGAAGATCTTCGCGAGCGCGATTCCATCCAAGAGACGCGCCTCGAGCTGCCGGTCGCCGGCGGCGCGCGACGCGTCGAGAGCGGCCGCGTAGCGCTCCAGGTTCTTCCGGTTGTCCCCGCGCCTCCTCGCGATCCCCGCGAGCTGGTAGAGCGCGAGCGCTTCCTCGTCGCGCTCCCCCAGCGCCCTCCACATCGAGGCGGCGAGCTCGAGCCGCGACTCGGCGCGCGCGAGCGAGGCGGAGGTGCGCTCGTTGTCGAGCCGCATCCCCTCGACCGCCTCGGCCTGCGCGGCGATGCGGCGCCGGTCGGCGGGCCCCGCATCGCGCGGCTCCCCGACGCGGATCGAATAGCGGCCACGAACCGCCTGCGGATCGAGCACGCGCAGCGTGATGCGGTGGATTCCGGAGGCGGCGGCGATCAGCAGCGCGCGATCGGTGCCGTAGGCGCCCCGCGGCGAGTCTCTCTCGAAGAGGAGCCTGCCCGCCGGGTCGCGCACGCCGACGATCACGTCGATGCCGCGCTGGGTCACCGCGACTTCGAGGTACTGGCCCTTCTCGAGCCGGACGGCGTAGGCGCGCTGCCGGTCGCCTCCGAGCTCGTCCTCGACGGCCTGTCCGGCGGTCAGCGGGACCGGGACCGGGACCGGGGGGCCGGCCGCCAGGATGAAGATGGCGAGGAGGGCCGCTCCCATCGGATGTCAGCGCGCGATCGAGAACTCGAAGACGGGGGAGGAACGCGTCTCGATCCCGACCCGCGCGACGACGCGCCAAAGATAGACGCGGCCGGGCGCGAGACGGGCGCGGACCTCGGGAGGAACGTCCACGCTCGTCGTCGAAACGGGGAGACTCTTCCACATCGGCGTCGACTCGGCGTCGTAGATCGTCGCCTCGTAGCTCGACGCGCCTTCCATCGGCGCCCACGCGAGCCGTTGCGGCGGCGCATGCAGCGCCGCGCGGTCGCCCGGCTCGAGAGCGCTCGTGATCTCCGACGAGCCCCGCTCCGCCGGCGCGGCCGTCGCGAGACCTCCCCGGCGGGCGACCACGACGAGACCGGCGGCGACGGCGAGGGCGGCGGCGGCCGCGAGCGCGATCCACGGCAGGGCTCCCGTTCTCCGCGCGCTCATCGAAGGCCCCGCGACTCCCGTCCCGGCGCCCGGCCGGAGGAGCGCGGCCGCCTCGGCCGACCAGGGACCGAGCGCTTTCGCCGCCCGATACTCCACGGCGCAATCGGCGCACACGATCAGATGTTCGGCGAAGGCGACCCGCTCCGCGGGCGTCGCCTCTCCCGCCGAGACGCGCCGCAGGGCGTCCGGGGCGGGGCAGCCGCGGGAGGCGCGCGGCGTCTGCATGCTCGGGTCCTCCCTGAGGCGCTTCAACTCCCGTTCATCCAGCTTCATATTCGATCCCTTCTGCGGCGAGCCGCGCCCGCAGGTCCGCAAGGCCCCGGTACACGAGGCTTCTCGCCTTGGACTCGGACCACGCGAGCAGGCTCGCGATTTCCTGCGGTGTGAAGCCCCGCAGGTGGAGCCCGACGGCCCGCCGCCGGTCGCTCGAAAGGCGATTCATCGCGGCCTCGACCTTTCCGATGAGGACGCGCGACTCCGCGAGCGCCTCGGGCGAGTGCGCCGTGTCGGTGGCGGGCTCGCGCAGGCGGGCGGAGGGAGGCGCTCCGGCGGACGATTCGTTCTCGAAGTGCAGCTGCTCCTCCCGGCGAGCCGTCGCGCGCCGCACGGCGTCGATCGTCGTGGTCAGGGCGATCCTGTAGAGATAAGACGCAGGGCTCTCGATTTCTGTTTCGCCCTGCATCGTCTTCCAAAGGCGCAGCCGCGCCTCCTGCTCGATGTCGTCGAACTGGAGTCCCAGGCGGCGCGGGCAGACGCGGGCGATCGCCTGGCGCAGCAGGTCCCCGTACTTTTCGAGGAGCTCCTCAAACGTCGCCTGCACTTCGCTTCGCTGCGTTCCGGCTCCCGCCGCGTCAGGCTCCTCCCTCCCTTCGGTCGGGAGACTCCTAACGCGGCGACTGAGGAAAGAGCGGAGCTTACTCCTCTCCCCCGGTCGCGGGGGAGAGGTTGGGTG
>JALZAT010000124.1 GCA_030948185.1 Acidobacteriota bacterium | reverse complement strand
GATGTCGGACGGTCCGAGCTACCGGCAGATCGTGGACTTCGCCGACCTCCCCGGCTCCCGATACGTCCACACGACCGGCCAGTCGGGCAACCCGTTCGAGCAGAGCTACCGGGATTTTCTGCCGATGTGGAGGGCGGGGCGGGACTTCCGGATGGCCGAGGCGCCCATGAGGGTGGAGGTCCTGGAGCCGAAGGGCGCCAGTCGTTGACGGCGACTCTTACCGGTCGAAGTTGACGGCGACTCTTACCGGTCGACGCCCGCCGCGACCGTCTCGCTGACCTGGTCGTCGCGGACCTTGCCGTCGCGCAGGCGCACGATCCGGCGCGCGTGGGCGGCGATGTCCTCTTCGTGGGTGACGAGGACGATCGTGTTGCCCCGGCGGTTGAGATCCTCGAAGAGCGCCATGATCTCGGCGCCGGTCTGGGAGTCGAGGTTTCCCGTGGGCTCGTCGGCGAGCAGGATCGACGGGTCGTTGATGAGCGCGCGGGCGACGGCGACGCGCTGGCGCTGGCCGCCGGACATCTCGTTGGGCTGGTGGTTCATCCGATCGCCCAATCCGACCGCCTCGAGCGCCTTGACGGCGCGCTCGCGGCGCTCCTTGCGGGCGAGGCCGGAGTACACGAGGGGGAGCTCGACCTGCTGGAGGGCGTTCGTCCGCGGCAGCAGGTTGAACGTCTGAAAGACGAAGCCGATCTCCTGGTTGCGGATCGCCGCGAGCTCGTCGTCGGTCATCCGGGCGACTTCCCGGCCGTTTAACACGTAGGAGCCGGACGTCGGCGTGTCGAGGCATCCGATCAGGTTCATCAGCGTCGATTTTCCCGAGCCTGAAGGCCCCATGATCGCGAGGTACTCCCCCCGTTCCACGCCCAGGTTGATCCCGGAAAGGGCGTGAACCTGCTCCTGCCCCATCTCGTAGACCTTCGTGATGTCGCGGATGTCGATCAACATGGGCGGGCGGCGTTCCTCTCCCCTGTTATACGGCCTTTCGGGCCGAGAGTTGTGTCGAATGGCCTCAGGACGTCAGGGCGGTTATTCCGGCCTTCCCGAGCACGTAGAGTGCCCAGATCGCGAACACGACCCCTCCGGCGCCCTTCCGCGAAACCCGGGCAGCGGCGGCATAGCCGATCGTCAGGAGAATCAGGCTCCAGAGCGAGAAGACGTCGATCGACCCGAGCAGCGAATGGAGGGCCGGGGAGGTCGCCTTGTCCACGAGGAACCCGAGGTTCGACTGGAGAAGGTCTCCCATCGCCCGCGGGTCGAGCGTCTGGCGCTGGAGGATCACCGGGATGAGCAGGAGAGCGCCGAGCACTCCGGGCATGAACGAGTGCGCCGTCGCCCCCAATCCCTGTCGGAACGTGAAATCCCACCCGAACGCCTTGAAAGACGCCCAGTAGATCAGCGTCACGAGCAGGCTGATGAGCGTCGGGGTCAGGGCGCCGAAAACGACCGTCGTGATCTGGACGACTTTTCGCTGGGTCGCGACGATGGCCTGGATGCGGTCTTCGGGCACGGTCTGTCCCCGCTTCTCGAGAGTCTGCCGGATCATCTTTTCGACGTCCAGGCGAGGCAGCATCAACGCGGTGATGAGAAGGGAGCAGGCTGTCCAGAGGATCAAGGGGAGCAGAAACGTCGGCCGGGCGGCGATCGCCCGAAAGGTCGGCCCCGGTGAAAAGAAAACGCCGGCGATCCGGCCCGGGGCGGAGACGTCCGGGACCGGAGCGGCGGGCGATGCAACCGCACCGCTCATCGAACGATCGGAGCAGGAGCCGGCATGCCTCCCTCGATGTTCACGACCGGGGGCTCCGACTCCGGCAGCCCCTCGACGCGGATCCCCTTCCAGTCGAGGTTGTCCGAGATCGCGAAGTGATACTGCGCGAGCGCCTTTCGGTAGATGGCGAGCGCCTGTTGCTCGGCCGTTCTCGCGGCGGAGAGGTCTCTCTGGATCTGGTTCACCTGGAAGGTCGTGCTCATGCCGTTGTCGAACTTCTTCTTCTCGGCGTCGAGATTGCGCTCGGCGAGCTCCCGGCCCTTCGTCGCGGCGACGATGGATCGCTGCGCGGTGTCGATGGCGCGGGCGGCCGTGCGGACTTCCACGATGACGTTCTGCTCGACGACGGACATCTGCGCCCTGTCGGCCTCCCAGGTGTATCGGGCGACGCCCGCGGCTCCGCGCGCGCCGCGGTTCAGGATGGGATAGGAAAAGTTCAAGCCGATCGCCCAGCTCCTACTGTTGCGATCGAGCACATCACGGAACGTCTGGGAGAAGTTCGTGTCGGTGACGCGCCCGGTGACGGGATCGACGGACAAGCCGGCGAGGCCGCGCGAGCCATAGGATCCCGTGAGGTTCAAGGCGGGGAGCGTCTGGTTGCGGTAGTACTGGTAGCGGAGGAGATCCGTCGCCGCCGTGTACGCGATCTGAAGGACCTCGGGGCGGCGCCGCAGCGCCGTCTGGGTGCCCTCGTCGAGCTGGATCTTGACCTGCTCGGTCGAGAGCCGGTCCGTGGGGATGATCGGGATGTTGACCTGAGCGGCCTCGACGAAATTCAGGAGCCGTTTCAGGCGGTCCTGCGCGTCTCCGATCTGGCCTTCGGAGATGATGATGTCCTGCTCGGCGGTCGCGATCCCCACTTCGGTCTGCGTGATGTCGATCGGAGCGAGGGAGCCCACGTCGATCTTGATCCGGGTGATGCGGTTCAGCTCCCGCGCGATGCGGAGCGACTCGCGCTTTACCTCGAGGTTCTGGGTCGCATAGACGAGATCCCAGTACGCCTGCTCGACGGCGTTGACCGTGCCCTGGACGGTCCGCAGCAGGCTCTGATATGCGGAGTCGCGCGAATTGTGGGCGATCCGGATCAGCCAGTTGGACGGCAGAGTGCCGAAGTTCCGAAGCAACGGCTGGTTCATCGACAGCTGAAGGCCGCCCGCGTAGGAGGGGTTGACGGTTACGAACTGGTTGTTGCTCTTCTCGCGCGTGCCGTTGAAGCCGAGCGCGAACGTTCCGCCGAGGGGAGTGAACTGCGAGACGCTCGCCGAGAAGGTCGTGTCGTCGAAAATGCCGCTTGTGAGCCGCGACGCCCCGGGGATTTCGGCGTGCGAACGCCCCACGGCCGCGCTGATGAGCGGGTCGTAGATGCCCTTGTTCTGGACGATCAGGTACTCGAAGGATTCCGCCGCGTTGACCGTCACGTACTGGTCCTGGTTGTTCGCGACCGCAATGCCGACCGCCTGGGAGAGCGACAGGGAAACGCCCTGGGCGTTCGCCGCGGGCAGAGGAACGAGCCGCCGGTTTCCGGGGTGCGACGAGACCACCGGCTGATCCTGGCCCAGCGCCGGAAAGGCGCACCACACGCCGAGGACCAGAGCGACGGCTCGCGCCGCCTGAAACTTGGGGAACCTCTTCATTCCGTTACTCCTTCGTCACCCCTTCTACGCAGGTTGGGGGGCGAATGTTTCGCGCCGGGCGACACCTTTCGTCACAGCCGGGTTGTACGTTTCGGGCGCATCATAGACCAGGCTCGAGCTCTCCGGGGTAGAAACATGCCGCTCGCCGGCCGGGCTGCCACGGAGCGAGCGGCGGCTCCTCGTCCCGGC
>JALZAT010000008.1 GCA_030948185.1 Acidobacteriota bacterium | reverse complement strand
CATCCGGGTCGAGGCGCCCGTCGTGGTGCTGCGCCACGCCCGCCTCATCGACGGGACCGGATCGGCGGCGCAGGACGACCAGGCGATCGTCGTCGTGGAAGGAACGATCCGGGCGGTCGGACCTTCGGCTTCGGTCGCCGTCCCCGAGGGCGCGGCCGAGCTCGACCTCACCGGCCGGACCGTTCTCCCCGGGCTCGTCGGGATGCACGACCACCTGTTCTATCCCGCTCCCTCGAGCCCCGCGACGCCCGCGGAAGGATCTCTCGCGCTGTACCACACGATGGGGTTCAGCTTTCCGAGGCTGTACCTCGCGAGCGGCGTCACCACGATCCGCACGACCGGCTCGATCGAACCGCAGACGGACCTCGAGCTCGCCAGGGCCATCGACGCGGGCAGGGTCGCGGGACCGAAGATGCGCGTCACCGCTCCGTACCTCGAGGGCGCCGGCTCCTTCACGCCGAACATGCGCGAGCTCGCCGGCGCCGACGACGCGCGAGGGACCGTCGAGCACTGGGCGGATCGGGGCGCGACGTCGTTCAAGGCCTACATGCACATCACACGCGCCGAGCTTTCGGCGGCGGTCGTGGCGGCACACCGGCGCGGGCTGAAGGTGACCGGGCACCTCTGCTCGATCGGCTTCCGTGAGGCGGCCGAGCTCGGAATCGACAACCTCGAGCACGGCCTCGTGACGGACACGGAGTTCGTGCCGGGGAAGCAACCGGACGTCTGCCCGTCGGGAAAGGCTACGCAAGACTCGCTTCTCGCGCTCGACCTCCAGTCGGCCGCCGCGCAGGCGCTGATCCGCGACCTCGTCGCCCGCCACGTTGCCGTGACCTCGACGCTCGCGGTTTTCGAAACCTTCGCGGCAAAGCGGCCGCCGCTG
Source organism: Acidobacteriota bacterium (assembly GCA_030948185.1). Taxonomy (GTDB): domain Bacteria; phylum Acidobacteriota; class Thermoanaerobaculia; order UBA5066; family Gp7-AA6; genus JALYUA01. Next base: position 96,485 of record JALZAT010000008.1, on the reverse strand, counting down.
CCGGCCCGCGTGCTCGACTCATTGTCGGCAGAGTCGCGCTCGGACTACCAACGCGGCCGGGCGACAGTCGACGGCCGCGCGGGAGGCGCCTGGAACCCTCTCCTCGAAAAGGAGATGGCGTTCGAGCGTCTTTTCGTCCAAGCCGGAGGCCTCCTCCTGACGGGCGCCGATCCGACCGGCTACGGCGGGGTCGTCGCGGGGTTCGCGGATCTGAGAGGGATCGAGCTCCTGGTCGAAGCGGGGTTCACGCCGCTCGAGGCGATCCACATCGGCACGGAAAATGGAGCGACCTATCTTGGAGAGTCGACGAAGATCGGTACGATCGCGGCCGGCAAGCAGGCGGACCTCGTCGTGGTCCGCGGCGATCCGTCCAGGACGATCTCCGACATCGAAAACACGGAGATCGTTTTTCGCGACGGAGTCGGGTGGGACTCCCCGAAGTTGATCGAATCCGTGAAGGGAACGGTCGGCCGGAGGTAGCCGCCGTTTCCCGCTAGCGCTGGACGCGGACTGCGAGCCTCCTCACCCATCCGAGCAGCTCTTCCATCGACACGGGCTTCTGAAGCGCGCCGGCCACGTCCTGCGGCCCCGTGTGGGTCCCCTGGCGAACGTAGGCGGAGAGCAGGAGCACGGGCACCGTCTGGAGGTTGGCGTTCGCCTTGAGATGGTTGTGGAAGTCCCATCCGTTCATCACCGGCATCATCAGGTCGAGAATGATGAGATCGGGCCGGTCGAGCGTCTGGAGCTGCGCGAGCGCGTGCAGGCCGTTCGCCGCCGGCACGGCGCGGAAGCCGTGGTCTTCGAGCACCTCGCAGAGAACCGTCCGAAGGGCCTCGTCGTCTTCCACGACGAGAATCAGGAGCTTTCTGTCCAGAACGCCGTCAGAACCCTGTCCCGCCGGCGCGGTTTCGCCCCCGTCGGGCGGACGGGTCAGGCGGGACGGTTCCATTCGGAACATGGTACGCGAGCCGTCCTGCACGAAGCGGGCCCGGGTCAGCCCCCGGCGGGATCTCCTGCACGAGCAGGCGTTTCTGGAGCGCCTTAGGGGGCCGGCGTTCTCCACCGGCCGCGCGCCTCATCGAGGGCGCGGAGCACCGCCGGCTCGCGCTGGAGGACGTTCTTCCCGTAGTCGATGCGGGTCTGGAACGCGAAGTCGACGAGCTGGTAGGGAAACTCGGCTGGGAGCAGATCCCGATTGAAACGCCAGACCTCTCTCCAGTTGGCGGGCTGGTCGGACGGGGAGAGTCCGATGGGTCCCCGGGGCGCGGGGTTCGCGGTGCCGCTCATCGACAGCATCGACGGCGTGTCGTCCGCGGCGGCGATCGGGCGCCGGATGACCGCTGAGGGCGGACCCATGAGGATGAAGACCATACCGCGGTCGGTCAGGCTCCCGCGCACGTTGTCCTCGCCGAAATGCTCGTCGGCGAATGCGGCGCGGCGTTCGAACTCGCGTCGAAACTCCTCCCTCGTCCCGGCAGTCAGGGGATCCGAACCGCGCCAGAACTGGGAGACGAACTCGGCGCGTTCCCGATCGTCCGGGATCTTCGCGAAGCTTCGCGCCTCCTGAGGCGTCAGCAGATGGCGCGCGGGTCCCGTCGCCCATTCCGGTCCGGGAGCGGCGCCGTCGCCGCGCGGGGGCGGCATCTGCCGGTATGCGAAGGCGAGGCTCGAGATCGACTCCGCTCCGCTTCCGCCTCCGCGCATTCCCTTTCGCGCATCGTCGAAGACCGCGACGACTCTCCTCGGATAGACGTTGCGGTCGATCCCCTTTTCAGGATTCGCGGCGATGAAGATCGAGAACTCCGCGCGGGCTTCATCCACCCTGCCAATCGAGGAGAGGCACACTCCTCGGTAAAAGGCGGCGGCGGGACGCAAGGCCGCGCGAGCGGGAGCGTTCTCGGGCCTGGCGGCCTCCGCCTCGAGCTCGTCGAGCGCGGCAAGGCCGCCCTGAAAGTCTCCCGCGGCCACGCGGAGCTTCGCCTTCTGGAACAGATCGGGAAGGGTCGCGGCGGGCGCCCCCGCTCCCCCCGCGAGGGAGATCGCGAGAATAGTCGCGGGCATGGCGCGCCGGCAGCAACCGCGCATGCCGCAATTCTACGTTGTGCGTCGGCGCCGATGCGGAGGATTTCGAGATGCCGGGCCGGCGCCGGCGCTCATCGTGACAAGGCGTCCCGCGAGATCGAAGACGACCTGAGACGTTCCGCCTCTCTCACCCCGCGGAGGCATTCCCGGAGCCTGGCGCCGAGCATCCGCAGGTTCGAGTCCTCGAGAAGGATCGAAGAGTGATCACCGGGGACTTCGTGGACTTCGACGCCGCCGGCGCAGAGCTCGCCCCAGCCCAGCTGAGAATCGAGGAGCGTCACGCCGCCCCGTTCCGTTGCCCGAAAAACCGTGACCCGCCCCTCGTAATAGCCGGGTACATATCGCTTCGCCGCCCGGATGTTCGCCTCTCTCACCCTCCGCTGCGCGCGACGCAGCGGGTGAAGGAGGAATTCCGCAACCCGGCTGACGGTCCGGGAGAGGATGGATCGCACGGTTTCCAATCGCCCCATCACGTAGGACATCCGGTCGCGCGCCGCCATGTGCCGCAGTGTCTGAACGTGCATCCGCGTGCGCCGCCGGACCAGCTCGAGGCCCGACGCCCCGGAGGAGGCGGGACTCGGGGAGGCCGCCGTGTCGAAGACAGCGAGAAGAGCCGTCCGCTGGCCGGCGACAGCCAGGTGGCGCGCCATCTCGAAAGCGACCTTCCCTCCGAACGAATGCCCGCCGAGGTAGTAGGGGCCTTCCGGCTGAAAGGCGCGAATCTCGCGGAGGTAATGGGCCGCCATTTCCTCGACCGTTTCGAGCGGCCCGCCGCGTCCGTCCAGCCCCTGCGACTGAACGCCATAGAAGGGCTGATCCGCGCCGAGCACCCTCGCGAGTCGCCGGTAATACACGATTCCCGAGTCTGCGTGCACGCAGAAAAACGGAGGGTTGATCCCCTTCGGCTGAATGGGTACGAGCGACGGCGATTGCGCCTTCTGCGACCTGCCCTCCTCGAAGATCGCCGCGATGTCTGCGACTCTCGGCGACCGGAAGATCGCGGCCAGCGAAAGCCCCGCACCGACGTCCCGTTCGACTCTCGCGAGGAGACGCATCGCCAGCAGGGAGTGGCCGCCGAGGTCGAAGAAGTTGTCATGGACTCCGACTCTGTCGACGGCCAGGATTTCGGACCAGATCCGGGCGATCCGCGCTTCGAGCTCGGTGCGGGGCGCGACGAAATCGTCTTCGAGTTCCGACCGGAAATGTTCCGGCGCCGGGAGCGCCTTGAAATCGATCTTTCCGTTGGGCGTCATGGGAAGCGCGTCCAGAAAGACGAAATCTGAGGGGACCATGTGGTCGGGCAGACTCACGCCAAGTCCGGCGCGCAGCGCGCTTCGAGCGGGCGCGCCTTCGGATTCGGGGACGATGTAGGCGGCCAGCCGTTTCCTGCCCGAGGCGTCTTCCCGCACCTGCACGACGGCTTCCCGGACTCCGGAGACGCGGCGAAGAGCGGCCTCGATCTCTCCCACCTCGACGCGAAACCCCCGAATCTTGACCTGACCATCGAGCCGGCCCAAATACTCGAGGTCCCCGCCGGGTCCGATCCGACCCCGGTCGCCCGTCCGATAGAGGGTTCCCCCCTCCGAGAACGGGTCCGGAAGGAACCGTTCGGCGTTCAAAGCCGGGCGGTTTCGATAGCCGCGCGCCACCCCTGCTCCCCCGATCCAGAGCTCGCCGACGATCCCCGGAGGAACCGGCTTGAGTGCGGCGTCGAGCACGTGGACCCGCACGTTGGGGATCGGCCGGCCGATCGGCACCCTGCCCGCCGTGAATTCGCCCGGAGGCGCCTCCCAGAACGTCGCGGTCACCGTCGCCTCGGTCGGGCCATAGGCGTTCAGCAGACGGACACGTCCCCCGGAAAGCTCGAGCCACCGCGCGACTCTCTCCGGCATGGCGCTCTCGCCCCCGATGATCACGAGCCGGAGCGTCTCCGGAAGATCCCGCGCTTCGTTCGCCGCTTCCGCCACCAGCTCGTGCCAGTAGGAGGTGGGAAGGTCGAGAACGGTGATCTTCGACTCCCGGCAGCGCTCGAGAAATCCCTCGGTGCTCCCGATCATCTCGTCGGAACGCAGCACGACCGTCGCGCCCCGCGACAGCGTGGCGAAAATCTCTTCGGCGGCGACGTCGAATCCGAGGGAGGCAAACTGGAGGACGCGGTCGGCCGGCGAGAGGTTGAATCGATCGGCGACGGCGGCAATGTAGTTCGAGAGCGAGCGATGTTCGACCTCGACGCCTTTCGGCATCCCCGTCGAGCCCGACGTGTAGATGACGTACGCGAGATCGCGCGGTGAGGCGCCGGTGACGGGGTTTTCGTCGCTCTCGCCGGAGGAGGGGAGGAGGCTTCGGTCGAGCACGATCGTGCGATCCGCCAGGGCGGGAAACGCGGACTTCGTCTCCCCGTCCACCAGAAGAAATTGAGCTCCGGCGTCTTCGACCATGTATCGAAGGCGCTCGGCGGGATACGCGGGATCGAGAGGCAGGTACGCGCCGCCCGCCTTGAGAATGCCGAGGACGCCGACCACCATCTCGAACGAGCGCCCGACACAGACGCCGACGACCGCATCGGGGCCGACTCCGCGCCGCAGAAGATGATGGGCAAGCCGGTTCGACCTGGCGTTGAGCTCGCCATAGGTGCATCGCGCGCCGCGGCTCGCGCGGCGTCCACGCCCCGGAGCGGCGATCGAGGCGAGGGCCAGCGCGTCCGGGTCGCGCACGGCCTCCCTCTCAAACATCTGGACCACAGACGGCAGCACGGCCCGCTCGCCCCTGCTTCCCTCGAACGAGAGGGAGAGCTCTTCCGCCGTCGCCATCGGAAGATCCACGATCGGAACGTCCGGGGCCTGGACCATCCCTTCGATCAAGATCTCGATCCGGGAAAGAAGGACCTCCACCGCGGAAGCGTCGAACCGGTGCGGATCGAATCCGATCAGGAGGAGCAGGCGCGATTCGGGAAACACGACGAATTCCAGCGCGTAGTTGGTTCTCTGGATCGTGAACTCCCGCCGAACGTCGAGAGCTCCGTCAGGCGAGCGAAACGCGTCTTCCGGGAAGTTCTCGAAGACGAACACGCTCTCGAAGAGCGGCGCGCGGCGCGAGACTTCGCTCCACGTCAGAATGTCTGTGAGCGGCGTCGTTTCGTGGGGCGAACGGGCCCTCTGTTGATTTCGCAGGCTCTGAAGGAGGCTCCGCGTGGAATCAGCGGGCCCGATTCCCGCCCGGATCGGGACCGTATTGAGAAGGGGCCCGACCATCGTTTCGGCGCCTGCCAGGGACGGTGGGCGCGTAGAAACCGTCGCGCCGAAAACGACGTCTTCCTCGCCGCTGTACCGAGAGAGAACGGCCGCCCACGCGGCCTGAAGCACGACGTTCACCGTCGTCCGGTTGCTGCGCGCGAACCCCCGGATACGGTCAGTGAGCTCCCTCGAGAGTCGCCGTTCGCGCGCCGATTCGTTCCAGCGATCCGCGCGGCGGGGGCCGGGACTTCTCGCCGGAGCGATCGGAAGTGGCGTGGCCTGGAGGAATCCCCGGAGGAGGTCCCGCCAGAACGATTGGGCCTTGGTCTCGTTGCGGTTCTGTTCCTGCAGCCATGCGACGTAGTCCCGGAACGGCGTCGGCGATTCCGGCACGAAGTCTCCGTCCGATCCCGACGCTTCGCGCTGGTAGTCGGCGAAGAGCTCCGAGATGACGATCGATTTCGACCATCCGTCGAGCAACGCATGGTGGACGGTCCACACGAACAGGGACGAGGACGGCGACTCCTGAAGGAGCAAAAGCCGGATCAAGGGGGGCGCGTCGGGGGAGAAGGGACGCCGTCCCGCTTCGAGGTGAGCGTCGATGCGTACCCGCCGCTCGCCGGCGGAAAGAGCGGTGAGGTCGTGGCGCTCCAACCGAATCGACGCCTTTTTCCAGACCGCCTGGAGCGGCTCATCGCGCGTGTCCATGACGAACGCCGTCCGCAGAATCGCGTGGCGCTCGAGGGCCCGGTTCCAGCACCTTTCGAAGACCGCCTCGTCGAGCGCGCCTTCGATGCGGTACACGATCTGGATCTGATAGACGTCCGACTCCGGCTGGTAAAGGCTGTGAAAGAGCATTCCCGCCTGAGTCGGGGTCGCTGGATAGAGGGCCTCGATGAGTTCGTCGTTCACCACGGACTTCCCTTCCCGACGTTTCGCGTGAGAGCGAATTCGGGAGAGTCACCGCCGGCATCGTCGTCCACGGCGGCGATCAGCGTGCGGAGCTCCTCCATGAAACGCCGCAGGAGGATTTCGACCGTCTCGGCACGGTGGACGTTGCTGCTGTAGGCCCAATCGAACCGCAGACTGCCGGCGAGAACGTTGGCAAAGACATCGATGAGGCTCCGACGCCCGCCGGTCGCCGCGCTGGAGGGGCCCGGAGATTCGCGAGTCAACCGGAACAGCGAGCCTTCGGGAATCACGCCGTCGAATCGACCCAGGTTGTTGAAGCGGACCTCCGCCGGCGGAATCCGCGATAGCGCCCTTCGAGTCGCGTCGTCGCCGAGGTAACGGAGGAGAAAGAAGCTTCGCCGCCGGTCGCGGACCCGACGGTACTGCTCCCGAATCTCTCGGACGGATTCCCGGCCATCCCCGGCGGCGGGGATCCGAAGCAGCAGGGGCCACAGGACCGTGAACCAGCCAACCGTCCGCGAGACGTCGACGCCGTCTCCGAGCCCTTCGCGTCCGTGGCCCTCGATGTCGACGAAGAAGGACGGGTCACCGGTCCAGGCGGAAAACACCCGCGCGAGCGCCGCGAGCAGGATCTCGTCGACGTCGGCACCATGGGCGGCGGTGCAACCGCGCAGCAGCGCCCGGGTTTCCTCCGGCGAGAGCTCGGCCGACATGGTGCGGACCGAGGCTGCGGTGTTCGCGTCCGGGGACGGCCCGTCCCGGGGAAGTCGGGGAACGCGCGCCGCCGCGAGTTCCTCCCAGAAGGGCGCCTGGGATCGCAGCTCCGGCGAGGCCGCCTGCGCCGCGATCCGTTCCGCCACTCGCCGCAAGGAAGTCGTCTTCGAAGGAAGGGAGATCGAACCCCCCGCGAGGAGCTGCTCGCAGGCGATGTGCAGGTCCTCGAGGAGAATCCGCCACGAGACGCCGTCGACGGCGGCGTGGTGAATGCAGAGAAGAAGGCGGCCCGGCGCGCCCGGGACCCGGAAATGAACGGCGCGGACGATGGGCCCTCGCGAGAGATCGAGTCTCGCCTGCGCCTCTGCCCCCGCAATCTCGACCTCGTTTTCCCCGGCGCCGGGAACCGTCGGGTCGAGCTCCTGGAGGAGCGAAGCGGCCTCCCGGGGCGGCGGGCCGAGCGAGCTCACGGTTCGTCGTTCGAACCATTCCGCGGCGTCCGCCCCCTGCGCCTCGGCGATCCGGGCCCGAAGCTCCCCGTCCACTTCATCCCAACGGGTTCTCAAAGCGTCGTGGTGGGAAAGAAGCGCGGCGAGCGCCAGTCGGATCTGCTCCGGGTCGGCGTCAGGCCGCGTCTCGAGGACGACCGCCTGGGCGTAGTGATTCGGCTCTGGAAGACCGCGTTCGCGAAACCAGCAGGCGGTCGGAGTCCAGGTGAGAGGACCGTCGACCGGTTCGATTTCCGATGGGCTCCCCAGGACGGCCACGGGAAGCGCCGCCAGCCTCGCGATGGTCGAGTGAGTGAAGACCTGTTCCGCGGAGATGGGAATTCCCCGCGCGTGCGCGCGAGCGATCATGCGAAAAGCGCTGATCGAATCTCCCCCGAGCTCGAAGAAATCGTCGTCGCGCCTGATCCGGTTCATGCCGAGGACCCCGGACCAGATCTGCGCCAGCGTGCGTTCCCGGGGCGTTCGAGGCGCGCCGTCCGCTTGGTCCTCCGACGCGGATGCGTCCGACGAGAGAAGCGCCGGGCGGTCGATCTTGCCGCTCGCCGTACGGGGAAGCGCTTCGAGAAAACGAAACCCGCTCGGAATCATCGCGTCCGGGAGCCGGGCGGCGAGACGCGACCTCAAAGTCGAGACGTCGAGCGCGGCGCCGGGATTCGGAACCACCCATGCGAACAGCTGGTGAACGCCGGTCGCCCCCGCGCGCGCCAGCACGGCGCACTCCCGGACTCCCGGCTCTCCCGCGAGCGCCCGGCTCACTTCATCCAGCTCGACCCGGACCCCTCGGATCTTGACCTGATCGTCGCGCCGTCCACGGTACTCGACGGTTCCGTCCTGCCGTCTGCTGCCGAGATCCCCCGTTCGATAGAGACGCGGGGCGGGCTTGGGCAAGCTCGGTTCCGGCCGAAACGACGCGGCCGTTTCCGCCTCGCGATGGAGATAGCCGCGGCCGACGCCGGAGCCCCCGATCCAGATTTCGCCAATAGACCCAGGAGCGACGGGACGGAGCTCCTCGTCGAGGATCTCGATCCGGCGGCTGCCGATCGCGCGCCCGATGGGGATCCCTGCGCCGATTCCGGACAGGTCGTGCGGAACCACGTGGAGTGCCACGATGCCGGTCGTTTCCGTCTGGCCGTACATGTTGACGAACTCCTCCGAACCGGCGAACTCGGCGCGCCATCGCCGGACGAGGTCGGCCGGGAGGGGCTCGCTCGCGGAGAGCGCGAGCCGAAGGCGATGGTTGCGCACGCTCTCCCTCTCCGCGGCATCCAGCCAGCCGAGGGCGTCGATGAGCGCGCGCCAGTAGGACGGGACCAGATCGACGATGGAGACGCCGCGTCTCACGGCTTCGAGAAAAAGGGACGCCGGGTCCCGGATCTGCGCGGCGCCGGCCATCACGACTCGCGCGCCGTGCGTCAGGGGAAGAAGGATCTGCCGGACCGACGAGGAGAAACCGATCGACGCCGTGTGAAGGTATGCGTCGGAGGGGGTGATTCGAAGAGCCGTCCCCATTTCCCGGACGTAGCTGGAGAGGCCTCCGTGAGTCAGCACGGCTCCCTTCGGCTCCCCCGTCGAGCCGGACGTGAACATGACGTACGCGGCGTGATCCGGCAAGAGAGACGGCCGCTCCCCGGCTTCCCACGGCGGAAGGGATTCCCCGTCCGCCTGGATTCGGATTCGCGGGACTCCCGCCGTGTCCAGCAGCGCTTCGCCGGCGCCGTCGGTCACCGCCGCGACCGGTTCGACGGTCTCCAAGATCTTCTCGACGCGTTCTCGGGGATGCAGGGGGTCCAGGGGGACCCAGGCCGCCCCCGACCGGATGACTCCCAGCACGGCCACCGCGAAATCCACGGTCCTGTCGACACAGACCACGACGAAGGCGTCGGGTCGCGCGCCCAGCGAACGCAGTCGCGCCGCCACCCGGTTCGACGCGTCGTCGAGCTCGCGGTACGAGAGAGACCGCTCCCCGGCCTCAATGGCGGTTCTGTCCGGATTTTCCTGCGTCGCGCGTTCGAAGAACTCGACGACGGAACCACCCGTGGAAAGAGTCGGAGGCGCGAGCTCGTGGGATTTACTGCGCATGGGTCTCGACGTCCGTGCGGTCAGACGGCGGGCGCGGTCACGGAGTCCGTCATCGCCACGACGATTTCGCGCGCGCCCTCGTAGGGCCTTCGACCGTGCGCCGCGAGCATATTGTCGAGCAGGAGGACGTCACCCCGGCGCCACGGAAAGACGATTTCCTCCCGGACATAGGCATCGCGTATCCGGCTGAGCGAGGACCGCGGAATCGGAGAGCCGTCTCCGTAATACGCGTTGCGTGGAAGGCCGGCCTCGCCGAACTCGGAAACGAGGAGCCGGGCGACTTCTTCCCCCAGGCTCGAAACATGAAACAGGTGAGCCTGGTTGAACCATATTCGCTCGCCGGTCCGGGGATGTACCGCGAGCGCCGGTCGCTTCTCCCGCGTTTGAAGGTCGTCAGCCCCCTTCCAGGAGTACTCGATTCCCGCGTTCCGGCAGAACTCCTCCACGCGATCGCGGTCCGCAGTTTGAAACGTCTCCTGCCACGAAAGGCCGACTCCCCTGCGAAAGTTCCGAACGTAGAGAACACCCCGCTCTCGAAACTCGTCCGACACCTCATGCCCGATCGCCTGGAGCACCCGGCGGCTATCGGCGATCGGCGTCTCACCCGAAATCGCGGCGGGTGTCACGCAGTGAAACCAGATCCGGAGCGGCCAGGGGGCCGTGTAGGAGAGCTCGTTGTGGAGCGGGATCGACTGATGAGCGGGAAACTCGGTCGAGGTGTAGACGTTTCCGGCAACGCGTGACCGGGGCGTCGAGCGGTTCTCATAGGGGAGGGTGTCCGGGGAGATCGTCCGGACGAAGCATTCGAAGTGCGCCACCGTCGGAAGATCGAATCCGCGAAACAGGATGCCGCCGCAATCCTCCAGGACAGCTTCGATCCATTCCCCGCGATCCGCCGCCCAGGCAGCGGGGTCGAGCCCGTTCGCCGGCGCGGGGACGAGGAGGGGCAGCGCACGACGCGACTCCACCGCGGAAGACGCGGCCTCAGTCGGCGGTGTGGTGCGAGCCGTGGCGGAGGACAGCGCCGCGCCAGGATTCGGCTGGGTATCCGACCGATCCATGTCTTCCTTTTCTGACCGAGCCATTCGTTGCGGCCAGCGAACGACCCCTTTGTTCCGCTTTTGAGCAATCCATCATATCCGATTCGATCCTCCCCGAAAAGTGTTCTCCGGGCACAGGTTGTGCAGGCGGCGCGCGACCAATGCTCGAAGCGCGCGCGGCGGCCATCCCCTCGGAAACCGACGTTCTTTATATCGAGGACGACGACGCGTTCCGCACCGCGTCGTGCGAACGGCTTCGGGGGCAGGCTTCCGCGTGACCGAGGCGCGGGACGGCGCCGTTGCCCTCTCGTATTTGACCCGGGGCCATCGTCCCGCTCTCGTGATCCTCGACCTTCTCATGCCGAGGATGGACGGTTTCGAGTTCATGGCCCGGCTGCGAAACGACCCGATCTTCTCGGGATTCCGGTCATCGTCGTGAGCGGCGTGGTGCAGTCCGGTCTCGTCGCGGGGCCGCACGGAATTGTCCCGCACCTCTCGAAACCCTTCGAGATCGAGCACCTGCTGGCCTACGTGCGCCGATTCTCGAAGGGGCGATCGCCGGACTGATTCCTCTTCGACCCGGTGAACGTGTACGCTTCGCGTCATGCTCAAAGCCGAAGACGCCAACGACGAAACAGATCGCCGAATCGCGGAGGGCCTTTCGAAGCGGACGGGCGGCGAGCTTCGCGTGCTTCGCTACACCCGCGAAGCCAAAGACGCCGCCCGGCTTCGGGACCTGCTGGAAGTCTCGGAGGACTACCGGGGCAGCGTCGTCTCGAAGAGTCAACCAGAGGGGGCTTCCTATTCCTACTTCTGCAAGGCACCCCACGGCATGGAGATCGCGCGAGGAGAAGGAGACAGCCCTGAGCTCGCGATCTGCGACGGGTTCCTCGATTTCCTGAGCCGCCCGCTCCGCTGAAAGGCAGCCGGATGGAGCCCGTCCGCTGCCGCAATTGCCGCCGCGTGGTGGAGTCGGGATCCGCCTGCGCGGACGAGGCGGAGTGCGACCGCGCGCGCAAGGCCTGGCAGTTTTCACCGTGCCCTGCGGACCGATGCGAATTCCCCGCGTCCGAACACGCGACGCGTGAGACGGGCGACTCGGTCGTGTGGACGTGTCCCGACGGATGGGGGTTTCGGAAAGCGGACTGAGCCCTCGCGGTCGTCGGTCGATCGGGAGTAGCCTCTGGAAAGGACGCGGGGTCCGATCGGGGGCGCCTTCGCCTCGCGGTAGGTCCCGAGCCATCTATGGACTGTCCTCCGGAGTCGCGGTTGTTTTTCATTTCGGCGAAGGAGCCCTCATGAGATCCCGAACCCGCACGCGTTTCGTCGTTGCTCTCGGGCTCGCAGCCGCATCGTCACGCGGTCTCGCGCAGATCGGCGCGCCGGTGGCCGGTTGGACGGTCGCCCGCGCCCCGGCGGCGCCCGCCGCTCGAACGGGCAAGGGGACGATGACCGACTTGACGAACCCCCTGCCGTTCATCGCGGTCGCTCCGTGCCGGGTCGTCGACACGCGGGGCCCCGCCGGCCCTTACGGCGGCCCGGCGTTGTCGGCGGAGTCTCCCCGGAGCTTCGTCGTACCGGCCGGTCCCTGCCCCGGGATTCCGACGACCGCCGCCGCCTTCTCGCTCAACGTCACCGCCGTCGCACCCTCGGGGGCGGGCTTTCTCGTCGTTTACCCGCAGGGAGCGGCTCAGCCTCTCGTCTCCACGTTGAACTATCTGCCGGGCCAGACCCTCGCCAACGCGGCGATCGTCGCCGCAGGCCCCGGCGGGGGAATCACCGTCATGGCGGGGACCGGGACGCACCTGATCATCGACATCAACGGCTACTTCGCGGGCGCGGTGGTGACTCGCTTGAATCCCGGGACCGGGGTCTCCCTGACGGGGTCGGAAGGAGTGATCACGGTCGGCATCGCGAACGGAGGCGTCGGCCTTCCGCAACTCTCCGCTGCCGGTTCGACGCCCGGGCAGAGCCTGGTCTCGACGGGAGGCGCCGTCGGCTGGGGCAACCCATTGAGCTTCACCGGACTGCTCGCGGGGGAAGTGACCGGTTCCCAGGGAGCGACGGTCGTCTCCTCCGCCACGTCCTCGAACATCGCGAACGCGATCGTCCGGCGGGACGGCGTCGGAAACTTCAGCGCGTCGGCGCTGTCGCTCGCGGGCGACCTGACGCTGCCCGCGAACAGCGGCAGCGTCTTCCAGGGACCGAGCCTCTTCCTTCACACGTCGGGCTCGGAGAGCGTGTTCCTGGGCCTTTCGGCGGCGAGCTTCGCTTCTCGCGGAGCGCAGGACACGGCCGTCGGCGTGCTCGCGCTTTCGGCGAACCTGACGGGCGACGACAACTCCGCTTTCGGATGGGCCTCGCTGGTCGCCAACAACACGGGGAGCCTGAACACGGCCGTCGGCGCGTTCTCGCTCGCAAACCTGGCGTCGGGAAACGAGAACACGGCGATCGGACAGCAGGCTCTCCACCATACGCTGGGCAGCCGAAACATCGGGCTGGGCTCGTTCGCCGGGTTCAACCTCACGACGGGCAACGACAACATCGAGCTCGGAAACACCGGTGTCGCGGGGGAATCGAACACGATCCGGATCGGTACGGGACAGACTCGAACATTTCTGGCCGGCGTGCGAGGAGTCCAGACCGGAATGGCCGACGCTCTCTCCGTCGTGATCGATTCCCAGGGCCAGCTCGGTATGATCAACTCCTCCGCGGCAGCGAAGAGAGAGATCCGCGACATCGACGCCGCGAGCTCGGCCGTCCTGAGCCTGCGCCCGGTCTCCTTCTTCTATCGGAACGACGAAGTCGGTATCCGCCAGTACGGCCTGGTCGCGGAAGAGGTCGCGAGCGTCTTCCCGGAGCTGGTGCAGTTCTCGCCCTCCGGTGCGCCGGAGACGGTTCGATACCAGTTCCTTCCCCCGCTGCTCCTCGGCGAGCTCCAGAAGCAGAGCCGGGCGATCCACGCGCTCGAGGAGACGATCGACATCCAGCGCCGGACGATCCGCGCGCTCGAGTCCCGGCTCACGGCGCTCGAAGGAGAACGCAAGGCGATCCGGAGCGACGCCGCGCTCGCCGGTCAGCGGTAGACGCTCAGCCCAGGGTCCAGACGAAGTCGGCCGCGAGGAGATCCTTCCGCTTGCGAATCGCCGCGGCGTCGCGCGGCGCGTCGTCCCGCCGAGTGGACTGCCGGTCGCCGCACGCGAGGACCCTCGCTCAACGGTGCCGACGCTCCGGATTAGTCTGACGCGCGTCTATTGCCGTCGTCGGCCGATCGGATCATCAGTCATCTCAACGTCTGACCATAGGGTGTCCGCGCTCGCGGAGGGCCCCTGGGGAGTGGTCGCCATGGCCGATCGAACGCTGTGCTGCGCCCAAGCATTCTGCCCTCCGGCTGGGTGTCGGGTGATCCTTTGGACCGCCCCGCCCGGGCGAGAAACGCTCTACCGACCGCGCTCCGTCTTCGTTCTGCGGAACACCGGCAAGCGGCATCGTGCGCCGAGAGGCGATGGCCACCGAGCGAGGCAAGCGACAAAACTGTCCTCTCGGGGCGAGCTCATGCTCCCCTCGTAGAGCCGGCGAAAACCCCGAACGTTCCAGCAGCACCCCGGGTTTGAAGGTGAAATATCCTTTCCAACGAGATCCGCGAGGTGCTTTGGTGAAATCCGGTATCGCCGACTTCTTTACGAGAAAACGAACCGCGATCGAAGAGCGGGATTACCCGCGACATATCGACGTCGTCCGCTCGGCCGTTGCCGGGACGTTTCGCAGTCTCGGATGGAAGGCCCACGCGACGAAAAGCGGCCTGGTCGAAGGAAGTTGGACGGGTTTGTTTGGGACGGAGGGCTCCGTCGTGATCCGGATCCTCAGCGTCAAGACTGCCACGCGTGTGCGCGTCGAGTCCGTTGCCCGAAAAGGCGGATTCGACTTCGGCCAGAACGCGAACAAGGTTCGGGAGTTCTTTCTAAAGCTCGACGCCAGCCTGCCGGTGTAACACGCCGCGGGTCAGCGGCGCGTTAACGGCAGCGTAGGATTTGAAAGATGCTCCCCCAGAAACTTGAAATGGAAAGCGCCGCGGTGAAGCGGATTTCATGGGCCTTTTCTCCCGGAATCCCGCGTCGCGGGATTCAGAGCGGACGCAAGCTGCTCGGGCGGGGAAGCTCCGCCCAGCAGATGCCTTATTGTGAACACCTATTGTCTATGCCTGCGAGACGATGTCGTAGCTCGCATCATGGCAGAAGCCGGATACGGGTCTGCGCGGCGCGTTCGATCGCAAGGCGGGAATACAGCAGCGGGAAATAGTCGCCCGCGAGCCACATCGGAGCGAGGTCCCGGTAGTGGGGGCTGTCCGGATCGCCCGACTGGCCCGGGTGGTTCACCGCCATCGATTCATCCCAGCGGCCGACGTCGATGACGAGGCGCACGGAAGGGCCATTGGTCTGCCGGAAGTCGGCTGTCCTGTAGGAGGACTGATTGGGGGTGTGGGGGCCACCTCCCTTCGGAAACGGTCCTACATCGATCTTCGCGCGCGTCGGGGCGTCCATTGCCTCGGAAAAAGGGTGCTGCGAGAGATTGCGATGCATCCGGCCCCACTCCCACTTCGACGCGTCCGTCCCCTGGATCTTCTCCATTTCGGCCCACGCGGAAGCCAGGGTGGTCGCGAGGATCTCGTCTCTCCGCGCGGAGGCGGCGGCCGGGTCAGCCCCGAACCAGGTGCCCGGCTGCTCGAGCCCGTCCAGCATCACCGCGAGATCGGTGGCCGCGATCGCGTCGGCCGCTTCCTTCGTCAGGATCGCTTCGCGGAACGCCTTGCCGAGATGTCGTCCCAGCCACACTTCGAACAGCGCCGGCGCGGACGCGTCGGGGCGTTGGACGGCGTCCCAGCCTCGAAGGAGAGCCGCTGCCGCGCGAGCCTTACCCTCGGAGAGAGGCATGGGAGCAAGGAGGGCCTGGAGCCTTCTCGCCGGAATCGCGACGAGGTCGTTCTGGAGACGCTTCGAATCGGCGAGGGACACCTTCGGCAGGCTTCCGAGCACCTCTTCGAGCCGCCGATATCGCGAGTCGTTCCCCCACTCGAATCCGATCTTCCGCTCCCGGTAGGGGTAATCCGCGGGGAGGTTCAACTGGTTCGCGGTCGCGACGTACCCGGACAAAGGGTTGTACGAGGACGGCAGCTCGTCGCCTGTCCAAAATCCCGCCCACTCGTACCGGCCGTCGCCCGGGACGGGCAAGAGACCGTCCCAGTTCGGGCGCCTGGGCACCAGGCCGCCCGTCGCCCAGCCGATGTTTCCCGCGACGTCCGCGTAGACGTAGTTCAGCGTGGGCGCGCCCCAGTGGCGGAGAGACCGGCGAAACTGCTCGAAGTTCTTCGCGCGGAGAAAGTCGATCGAACGCAGGTACGGCGACATCCCCGCCTCGAGCCAGCCCGACCTCACCGCGTAGGCGCGGTTCTTTTCCCGGTCGACCAGTAGGACGGGGCCGTGTCTCGTGAATGCGAGCTCCACCGCCGCCGGCGCGCCCCCCTTGACGGGGATTTCCTCGCGAACGATGCGGAACGCCTCCCAACCCGCCCCGTAGCGGTACTGCGCCGGATCGCCGGGCCGTAACTCGTAGACGTAGAGGTCTTCCTGATCGAGTGGAAAGATGGTGAGCCCGAAGGCGATGGCAGCGTTGTGGCCGAGGGAGATGCCCGGAGCGAAGGGTTCGCCGGCGCCGATCACGTTCAGGCCGGGTGCCGAGACGTGCGCGAGGTAGCGAAGGGACGGCGCGGAGTAGGCACGATGCGGGTCGTTCGCCAGGATCGCGCGGCCGGTCGCCGACCTCCGCGGCGTGATCGCCCAGTTGTTGCTCCCCTCCGTCTCCTCCGCCGCGGCGGCAGCGAGGCGGTAGACGGGCGGGCCGCCCGACGCGCTCGACGGCGACTTCGTCAACACGACCTGCTGGGTCGCGAGCGTGAAGACTCTGAGGAGGTCCCCGGGCAGGCAGGGGTCGAGGCCGTCCGGCACCCGCGTCTTCCACGGCGGCTGCAGGCGCAGCCGGACATTGTCGGCCTCGAGCCCCGCCTTGCAGACGGTGTTCGCGCGCGCGACCTCTCCGGTCAGGTTTCGCGTCAAGCCGTGCGAGCGGATGCGGACGACATCCGCGGCTGCCCACTTCTCCGGCGAGTAGCCGAAGGACCGAAACTCCCACGGCAACCGTTCGGGGTGCGCGGACACGAAGTCGATGTAGGCATTGATGCCCGAGGCGAACGATTGCGCGATGCGCTCCGCCCTTTTTGTGCCGCGGGAACTGTAGGCGCGCCACTCCCGGTCCATGTCTCCCCTGTAGAGGAACAGCCGGGTCGCCCGGTCCTGCTCGACGAACGACGCCCCGAAGACGCCGGCCAGCCGCCCCAGTCCTCGACGGCGCCACAGGTCCATCTGGAAGAGACGGTCCCTCGCAGCGGCGAACCCCTGACCGAAAAAGGCGTCATGTTCGCTCTTCGCGAAGACGTGCGGAACGCCCCAACCGTCGACCACGATCTCAACGGGTCGATCGAGTCCGGCGGCCCGCACGGTTTCGGTCGGGGCCGTCGCGCCGCGCGCCGCCAGGACGGCGGCGAAAAGAAACCCGCCGGCGAGCGCAGGCCGCCGGATCACGGAAAGAGGCAAGGAGTCCACGCGTTGCCGGCACCGTAGACGAGAAGGTAAGGGCCGAAAACGTGCGGCAGCGAGGGGACGGTGACGGTCAAAGTCATCAGGTCGTCCCAGGCGAAGCCTTCGTATCGCGCAGGAAATTCGGTCCTTCCCGGGTAGGCCCCCATCAGCTGCGTATACGTCCCAGGCAGCTCGAAACGACCCTTCGGGATCTGGCTGGGAATGTCGCCAAACGCCCCGAAACATCCTCCTGTCGCAAGGCTCAAAGCGAAGAGCTTGAGGCTCGCGGCGCTCGCGTCGATCGTCAGGCTGGCGCTCTCCGATCCCCAGGTCCCGAGGCGGGCCGCCTCCACGCCCCGCGGCGGAATGACGATGGTGCGTCTCGAACGGCCGGCCTGGACGGTTGCCGCCGCGGCAGAGTCGACGGAGGCGCGGCCCGCGTACCCTGGCGCGGTCGGCAGACGATCCGAGCAGCTGATCCCGGCGCTTGCCGAAACCCCGACGAGCATCCAGAAGGCCTTCCGCATCGCCCACCTCCCGATGAGAACCGCGGGCGGGTTCACTCAGCGAAGATGCACCGAATCTATCGCCATTGGCTCACAAAGGGACCTCCGCCCTCACCGATCTGCGCCCAGATGGGCAACAGACCCTACACAACCTGTTGAAAAACGAGACCGATCTCGCGCGCGGGAGAAGCCATCAGCGCGGTGGGCTCGACGAGGGCTTGCGCGGTCTTGAGCACGCCCCGCGCTCCACTGAGATCGCCCTGCCCGAGGAGACTTTCCGCCTTGGTCTCGATCATGGCGAGGTTGGTGGGCACGATGGCAAGTCCGCGGTCGGCTTCCTCGCCGGCACGGCGGTAGTCCCGCATGAACACAAACGCGCTGGCATACCGCCGCGCGGTGAAGACCGACCGGGGGTCCAGCTGCAACGCCTGGCCGAGGTGATCGACAGCCGCCTGCCAGCGCCCGAGGCTCTCTTCGGCGACGGCGACCGCGGTGAGGATATCTGCCCTGCCGGGCCCGCGCCCCCGTGCCAGCACATACAGCTCCATCGCCCTTGCGGGGTCTGCGGCAACCAGCCGCTGATAATCCCCGAGAGCCCGATACCCTTCGGGGCGGTTCGGCGCCAAGGCCACGGCCCGCTCCGCCGCTTCCCGCGACCGCGCCGCAAGCGCGGGCGTGGGCGTGCTCTGGAAGTACAGTCCGGCGCCGACGCTTCCGATCTGAGACCAGGCCTGAGCAAACGCCGGATCCAGGGCGACCGCCTGCTCGTAGAAGCCGAGCGCCTTCCGCAGACTCGGCGGATCGTTGGCACCGAGGCCGTTGGAGACCGCTTCCCCCTTCAGGAAGGCGTCATAGGCGGCGAGATCCCGAGTCGGCTTCTCCGAGAGCCGCTTCTCCTCCCCGGCGCCGAGAGCGACGCCCAGCGACTGGGCGACCCGAGTCGCGATATCCGACTGAACTTGAAAGACGTCCGTCAGCGCGGCGTCGAAGGGTTGCTGCCACTTGGACGTGGGTGCGGCGGAGCCCGACACCTCCACGAGCTCCGGACTCACGTGGACGCGGCTCGTGCCTCCACGCTTCTCCCACCTCACGGTAGCCGTCAGGAGATAGTTCGCTTGCAGTTCCTGGGCGACCTGATTGGACGTCTTCGTCGTCTTCTTGTAGGGCGTGGAACTGCCTCGAGCGATGACCTGAAGCGCCGGCAGAGAGGTGAGCTTGCCGCGTACTTCATCCGCGATGCCGTCCGCAAAATAGTCGTCTTCGGGAGAGCCCAGGTTCTCGAATGGCAGCACCGCGAGACGCTTCACGCCCACGGCCACGCCAGCGTCTCCAGGATGCCGCCGCAGAAGGACGAATCCCGCAACAGCGAGGATGACGACGACGGGCACGGCGATCCACCGCCGCCTCCGCCCGATCGGCTGTGCCGCGGACTGCGAATCACCCGGCGTCGCCGGCCCCGACGCCTCGGAGAGTGCGAAGGCGATGTCCTTCGCCGACTGGAACCGGTTGTCGCGATCCTTCTCCAGACAATGCCGGACCACGCGTTCGAGAGCGGGCGAAATGCTCCGCCCCGGCTCCGACAACACGGGCGGCTCGTCCCGAATGATCGCCGCCATCGTGTCGCTGGCGGTGTCCTTCTTGAACGCTCTCCTGCCCGAGAGCATCTCGTAGAGAATCGTCCCGAACGCAAAGATGTCGGATCGGTTGTCGACCGGAAGTCCCCGCACCTGCTCGGGCGACATGTATCCGACCGACCCCATCACCGTACCGGGCTCGGTGTGACCGGATCTCGTTGGCGCGCTCGTCCTCTCCCCCGGATCGGCCTCGATTCTCTTTGCCAGGCCGAAGTCGAGGATCTTCACGTGCCCATCCCTCGTGACGAAAAGGTTCTCCGGCTTCAGATCCCGGTGGACCACACCCCTCTCGTGTGCCGCCGAGAGACCCTTCGCGACTTGCAGCGAATAGTCCACCGCCTGCCTCTGGGAGATCGGGCCCGCGTCGAGTTTCCCGCGCAGCGTCTCGCCTTCCAGAAGCTCGGTCACGGCATAGGCGATGCCGTCCTGGTTGCCGAAATCGTGAATCGCAAGAATGTTCGGATGAGAAAGTGACGCAACCGCCTTCGCCTCGCGCTCGAACCGGGCGAGCGTGTCGGCATCGGCCGCGACGGACTGAGGAAGGACCTTGATGGCGACGTCCCGGTCCAGCCTCGTATCGCGCGCCCGGTATACCTCCCCCATTCCGCCCGCGCCGAGCGGCGAGAGGACCTCGTATGGGCCGAGCCGGGTGCCGGCGGAAAGTGTCATGGGATGGCGGCGACGAGGATTCTAGCCCTCCGTCGCCCCCAACTCTCTCGGGCCGGAGGAGGCGGATGCTCTCCGCCTCGCTGAATCAGTCGCCCGGCCGGAGCCGAAGCGCAGTAGACAACGTAACTGGAGCGGGAAACGGGGATCGAACCCGCGACTTCCACCTTGGCAAGAAGATGCTCCGCTTCCGGACGTTGCGCGACGCTTGCGGATGAAGGGGTTACGTTCCGTCCTCAAGCGTCGCGAAGCGTCCGCGAGCATCCTTTGAACTCCCTTTGAACTGTCCGTGAACTCCCGGCATATACGACGCTCCGCGCGAAACCTCGAAGGCTCCCGGCGTGATCCTTGGCTCATTCGGTTAACCGATTCCATTTCGATTTGGCAAGCTGAAGCGGGTCTCTTCTTTCACTTCTAACGCGGTGACGGCCGGCCACGATCTCTTCGAATCGCCGCCAGGGCGCCACCGACAGAATCTGATCCCGAGGACTCCAGGCTCCTCGAGGAGATGTTCAATCCTCCGGTGCAGTCGAGTGCACATTCTGGAGAGAAGCTGTGCGCGTTGCATCCATGGGCTTCAGCTCGATGGTCACTTTGTCGAGCTTGCCGTTGAATTTGTAAGGCGGCGTGTAGGTGAAATCGACCGGTGAGCCGGTGTCCTCGCCGATATCCTGTCCCTCGTGGAGGCGAGTAATTGAATCCCGCGGTCTTTGCCACGCGCCCCTCGCCGATCTTCTTGCCGTTGGCCAGGAGCGTGATCGTGCCGCCCTTGCTCAATCCGCCGCCGTCGTACTGGGAAGGCGAAGGTCAGAGTCACCTTACCGGTGGGCACATTCTCGGTCGACACGACACGGTAGTGTTCGATTCCGACGTAGTTGTGCACGCCGACGAGCTTGCACTTCTGCAGATAAAATCCCCAGCCGGCGCTGATGCCGCCTTGCGTGAAGATCATGCCGTTGTCGCCGGCGGAAGGATCGAACGAAGACCGAGCCTCGTCTGCGGGGAACGTAGGAGGAATCTCTCGTCCTGGAGACAAGGCCGATGTCCCGGGGGACAGCTGCCCCGGAAACCGCGCCCGCCACGGCATCCTCTCACCGCAAGCGAAATGACTCTCACAACTCTCGCGGCGGGCGCGGAAGTCGGTGCGGATGGCAAACGGATGGACCTACGGCTCTCCGCACCCAACTAGACCGACGACAATCTATCGCTGATAGCAGGCATCCTGGTAGCCCTCGAAGTCAAGCGGAACCGCGGAAGGGGTCATCCGGCTGTTTGGTTTGTCCTTCAGACCCCGGACATGCACGACGACCTTCATCAGCGCTCTCGCGGCAATCGATCGGACGTCGATCACCACACGCATGGGTGTGTAAGTAACTCCGAGCTCACCCTTCCCCTGATTGAAATCGCTGTCGCCACCGGCCCACTCTATGCTGCCGATGTCTCGAAAGTAATTCAGGGTGATGCTGGGTTGGGGTGTGCTGGACGCCTCCAGTTTTTGTTCTCTCAGGAATCTCGCCAGCTCGTCTCTCGAGTAATCCTTGTCGCTCCGATTGATGATGAAGAAGTCGATGGCGAAGACGCCGGTCTCGGTCAGATACGGCTCGGCCCGACAGATCAGAGGATAGTCGCGGACAACCTTCTCGGGAAAGGCGAAGTGTCTGAACTGGCGATTGAGCAAGGCCACAGTGAAGAAGATCAGAGCGGTCAGCAGGCTAGTGACGATCGGCCGGAGTATTGCGGTTTCCCAATTCTCGAGAGCTTTTTCCACCGATCTCCGAATTCCCACGCGGTCTTTACCTGTTGACTCGCTGGGCGAGTTCACTGACTTGCCGGGTCAACCCGTCGATCTGTCTTTGCAGGTCGCGGAGACCGCTCTGGGAGGCCGTATCTGCTTTTCCCTCCGATTCCGCTGAACCCGGCGCCGATGGGCGGCCTTGTGTCGCGCGTGCCCTCAAGTTACCAGTGACCTCCAGATCGCCATGAATGGTGACCTTTCCAGGGTGGCTGATTGTCATGTACAGGTACTGACCGGGCTTGCCTCCGCCCGAGATCCTGATCTGCTGCCCCCCGGGATTGTCGATGTGGTACCACCCTGTTCCATCGGGGGGCATCAGGGTGAGGGCCCCTGATACGGACCCGGGTTGACCAAGGATCATCTGACCATTGACCTGAGCCAGGACAATTGCGGTCGCCGCTAGAAAGAGCCCGGCTAGGAGTCCCGCCAGCGCCAGCGACTTGTTGCGTACCGGAACTTCATGTGGCATGTGAACCTCCACGACGGGCGACTGCCCCGTCAACAGGCATCATTCGAGTTCTCCTTTGCCAGCTCGCTCAAAAGAGCGCCTCGTCGGCGAACGAATGCACGTTGGATCGATCTGACCCTGAAGGTAGCTGCACGCGAGGAAATTCGCTAGTAACGCGACTCCGAGGATTCGCATACGCCCGGCTCCTTTCTGTAGCGGGCTGGGGAAGATTCTATCGAAGGACAGGGATTGGCCGTCTCCATCGCAGTCCGTTCTTCCGGTGACCCAGTGGAGGGCGACGGAGCCCCACTTTCCCTTCGTGGCAGTGGCGAACATCTCCGCGTAGTTCTTGAGGTGCCGGTATTTGGTCTCCGACCAGTCCCCCACCTCGGGAGTCAGCAACCCGTCGTCGGTCAGGGTGTCGAGCGGCTCCGTATCGGCTCCGATCCTGTGCGGTGCGCTTCGTATCAAAGCCTGTCACGTTGCCAGCACCTTTCCCGAGTCGACTCGAGGGACCAGTCCAGGCCAACAAACCCTTACGTGGACGCCCGTTTCATCATGCGAAGACACTGTCGGTCCATCCAACGCACTGAGCTGCGGCAAACCCCTAGCCGGGTTGCAATCTCCCGCTGGCTGAGTCCCTCGCGATAGCGCAGGTAGTAGTACCGACGAATACGCTCCGGGAGACGATCGGCTTTCGCTTGAAGTAGATGCGGAAGATCAAAATCGCAAGTACGACCCGCGATCGCCGATTTCGTACCGGACCAAGTTGCCAGGCGGTCCCTCCTATTCCGAATGAGCAAGTCGACCGCCTTGTGGTTCGCGGTGTGATAAACCCACGTCGCGTTTACCGCCGTGTCTGCTCCGGCTGCCCAGAGCGCTAGCCGGAGATCCTGGAGAAGGTCCGGAGCGTCTTGCATGGGTAGTCCGTGCTCGTACGCGACACGAGACGCGATCCTGGATAGGTAGGGCGACTCGAGCCATTCCGAAACTGCCGGAGACCGAAGCAAAGCTTCTCGAGACATCACGAACACTTCCGCCGAAATGCTATCACCGGGCAAGCAGGCAAAGGTCCCGGAGTTCGTTCGATGCACTGAGTTGACGTGTTTCAACAATTCTCTGGCCCAACCGGCCATCCAACGCCGATAGTCCTTTGAAAGTTTTCTCTCGCTTCGATCGCTTTCATTGTTTCCGATGCCTTTGTGCTCACGAGCTGACCCGCGGAGGCGTTCCGGGCGGGCGAGGGCGGTGACCTGACCAAGCGAACGGCCAAGTCGGATGCGCGATCGCGTCGCCCGCGTCGGGGCTGCGTAGCATTGGAGGGCGCTCGCCAAAAACCATGACTGCCGAACAGCGCCCAACACCGGGAAGTTATTGGACTCTGAGCAGTTAAGGCTTAACCGTGAACATCATCATCCTGACTCCCGTTCGCCTGCTCGGCGACGGGTTGGCGGCCTGCTTTGGCAGGGAAACCGACATGCGGGTCCTGGCCGTAGTGAGCGATCTCGCCAGCCTTCGTGACGAACTGGCGAAGGCAGCGGCTGAAGTCCTCCTGGTCGACGTGACACAGGGGGTCGATCTCTACGACGTTCGGGCGATCGCCGCCGATTGGTCCGCCGTGGCGCTCGTTGCGCTGGGCCTCAATGAACAGCGCCACGAGGTGATCCGGTGCGGGCGGGCCGGGTTCGCCGGCTACGTGGCGCGGGACGCCTCGATCGCGGTGCTCTGCAAGGCCCTGGCGGAAATCGTCGCGGGGCGCCTTGCGTGCCCACCGGAAATCTCGGGCGGTCTCCTCCGCGCCCTTTTTCGCAGGGACTCCCGGGCGGACCAGCCCGACTTCGATCCCGCCCTGACCCGACGAGAAAGCGAAGTCCTCCGGCTCCTTGGCCAAGGGCTGTCGAACAAGGAGATCGCGCGGGACCTGTTCCTGAGCGTAGCGACGGTCAAACACCACGTACACCACATTCTCGAAAAGCTCCAGATCCAGAGGCGGGCGCAGGCCATGCGGCGAGTGCGGGAGGCTCCGTGGATAGCGCCCACGCCCCCGAAAGTGAGCGCTAGGTAGGACTAGGTTCTTGTTCTCGACTCACCCGCCAGCATCTGCGGCGTGATCATTACCGCCACCGGCGACAGCGTCAGTTCACCTACCCGTTGATCTACTTGTGCTTCCGCCTGCGCTTCAGCAGCACGCGACGTCTCGGCACATATTTTACGCAGCCAGCACCCATGAGTGTCCACCCGACTCCGTCGAAGACGACCGAGGACCGCCCGATACCCGCCTCGCGCAGCAGTGCCTGCAAAGAATGGCCGGCTGGTATCGCCGCCGATCAGCCCGCCTAGGAACGAGCCCAATGGCCGTTACCTCGCCACCCGCAATCCCTCCCCGATGGAACGCCGCAAGGCGGCGCTTCATTCGGGGACGTCCGGAACCAACGGAGCATGCTCACGTTTCAGCTTGCCGACTCCTTGATCGCACTGTTTGCGGAACTCTGCCGCTTTATCACCGGTCGTGCGGTTCCAGTACGGTATGCCCGTTTTCGTCAGTTCAGGCACGGAGTGTCCCGTGCCAACCATCACCTCGACCTCGACCCACTCGCCTTTCGGTTCTTCGTCGTAGTAGAAGTGAACGACCTGATCACCCGGGAGAGGTTGCGCGCCGTAGTAGCCCCACGTGCCGTTGAGCTTTCTCAGCTTCTCGCGAATGGCATTTTGCCTACTTTGTGGAAGCTTGTTGAACCCAGCTCGCGTTTTCGGTGCGTCCAGGACCGTGACCGCCGTCGCGATTGGCTTGCATCCCGCACCGAGCCCACGCTTCGGCTGGCGTTTGTTGCCGGCCCCTGCACGAGTCAGGTTCGAAATCAACGTGCCCTCGAACGAGGCGCTGACCTGGCACGATACAAGGGACAGAAACGTCGGGCCGTATTGATCGCGCCACTTCACAAAATCCTTGTCCCCGTTGAACAATTTGTCGATGTCCGAGGCGCCGTAAAAGACCGCGTTCTTTTGCCAATCAGGGCCAGACTGCGCACCGAGTCGCTCCTCCGAGCCGTGTATCGAGAGGACGAGCGTCCAATCGCTCCCAATCTTCGTGGCCATGACGTTGCGCTTGAACTCTTTCAGGTCGCTCACCAGAGTGCCACCCAAACGGAGGTTCTCGTCCCGCACGACATAGACCTGCTGCATGGGGCCCGAAGGCGCGGCCGGGGCCGGCTTATCTTTTTCTTCCTTTTTTGGTTTCTCAGGCGACTTCGGCCCCTTTGGTTGCCGCTGCACGATCAGGGAATCAGTTTCGGAAGCCCCCTGCTGCACGGTATGCGTCAACTCATGAGCCAGCAGCTCTCGTCCTTCGTCTGACGAGGGAGAGTACTGGCCGCGGCCAAATGCGATGTCGTTCTCCACCGTGAAGGCTTTCGCTCCGATGGAGTCGGCCGCTTCTTCGGCCTGCGCGCCGGTGTGCACGCGCACGTTTTCGAAGTTCACATTGAACCGCGGCTCGAAAAAGTCCCGGGTCTCCGCGGGGAGTGGCCGGCCGTCACCGCCCAGTCTCTGAATGTTCTCCACCACCGCTGGTTTCACGGATGGAGTATCGCCGGCCTTTTCTTTCTTCTGTACCGGCGAGGTCGACTGGTGCTTCCGCTCCTCCTCGCAGTCGGTGCACATTCGCTGCACAGCCGCATCGCTGGCCTTCATTTGCGTCGCGGCGTCCGCCATGCGATCGGCTTCCCGTTCGTGTGCATCGCCCGGCTGGCTGACCCTGAGCTTCGCCTGGATCGCGACGGAACGCGTATCAGCGCTGCAACTCGACCGACCGACGATCTCGCCCAGCAGTTGCTGCACGCCGTGATTGCCGAGCCGCTGCCTCAGATGATTGGCCCTCGAGAGGTGCACCTCGCTTGCATTGCGCACAGTTATGGATGGCGCAACCGGCGTGCGCTGCGTGTCCACCCACTTGCGGTCGCGGGGTCCGTGGCTCCTGTGTCTCATTTCCCGTTAGGCTAGCTCGGGCTGACCTTGCCCGAGACTACACCCTTTCACGCTGGCGGGATCCCCGTGAGCGGTGCCCGGCGACTCCGAGGAAAGGGCGACGGCCATGAAGGTTGGCGCTTGCCAACGCCTGATCGACGATCCAGACTCAGTCGGTTTTCAACCTGTAGGCCTTTCCACCGCTGTCCACTTCGTACGTCCATGTCTGCCCGGTCTCGTTCACCACTATCAGAAGTCTCTCGACCCTGTTGTTCTCGACAGACGCCCGCATCTTCCTTGCCATTTCCTCGCCGACCACTTCTTCCAGTCTCTGCTTCATCGTGTTGTAATCTTTTCCGGTGATCCAACTGTCGCTCAGCTGTGGCCCACTCCTCGTCTTTCCCATCTTCACCCTGTGGAGATCGCCATCGAACCCCTGGACAAATTTCGTTTCGGATACCGAGTAGTCAAAATGCCTGCTATTACGCGGCTTCCAGACATTGTCTATCCCGGGCCCCCTGTCTGGATTCTCCAGATGGGTAATCCCGCCGAGGTTGTCGTAGTGTTTTGACATCATGTGGTCGGAGACCACTTCGCCAAAATTTCCTTTGGTTGTCTGATGAAGCCTCGGCTCGTCTACGAGGATCGACGGATAATCATCGTAGTTGACGTCGCGAGGTAGATTCTTCCGGGCATAGGAATCAAGCTCGTTCGTGATTTCCGGATTGAGAAAGTCTCCCACGCAATCATTCGACGCCCGGCACCAGCCCTTGGCACCGCGTTCGCGCCTCCATCGATGGCCGTTTGGCAATTCGATTTCAATGGCGCCACCGACCACCTTGATGGGGGACTTTATAGCTGTCTGAAATTCTGCCTCCACAGAGTCGGGCTTCAGCTTCTTTGCATCGCGTTCATCCTTCGCTTCCTCCAGGAGATTGGTTCTCTCCGCCTCCCCCATCTTTTCCCCTCGTCTCCTCTTCTCCTTCAGCTTCCTGGCTCCCACCGCAGATAGCTTTGACACTAATTTCGCGCCGAGCTTCTGGATCAGCCGTTGGAACGTCGTCTCATATACCTGCGCCAGTTTCGCCGACACCTGCTGTGTCTTTACGACGCTTTCGGAGTTTTTTGCTTCGTCCAGTGCTTCCACAAATGACTTGAGCAACAATGCCAGTTCGAGCTTGTCTCTGGCGTCGTCGAAGAAATCCAGCACGTTGTAGACCAGGGAGATTGCCCTTCCCCATGGGCCGAAGTATCCAATCCCGGTCATGATGGCCTTCTTGACGGCCTTGTCCTTGGCATACTCCTTGAGGATGTCCCACAGGATCGCGTCGAGGTTCTCCAGTAGGGCGACGATGTTCTGGGCGGCGAACCCCTTCCGAATCGACCACTCGACGGCGGTCATCAAGCGCAAGGACGGCGCCAATTTAACGATCTTGCTGTCCGCGCTGACCAGAATGTTCTTGAATGTCTGCAGCTCGGACGCATTCAGCTGATTGATGAGGCCGGGTCCGAGTTTCTGAACGTCATCGCTGACCTTACTGAGAAATAGATAGGGATTGACGCCGGTCGTTTGAAGCTGCGCTTTGACCTTGGCGGCCATCAGACCGCTGCCCAGGGCGAGGCCTTTCGGTGCGTAGTTGTAGAAGTCCTCGACTGACCCCAGCCCGGACGGATGCGTCCCACGGAACGCGCTGATAGCGTACGCATCAAAGGCGTTCCATCTGAAAGCGGTTGCGGCGGCCCATTTGTCCAGAACCGACTGCTGAAGAGCGGCCAGCACATACGACGTCAGATGTGCGGTGTAGGACTTCATTGCAGCCGAATGCAGCTGCGTCTCTTCCGGAAGTACGAAATGCTCGTATATCCAGGTGCCGTCCGGCATCGTCAATAACTTCGACACGGATCGCTCTTTGACGGTGAAATACTCGGTAATGCTCAACGAACGACTGTAGGATGCGGGTATTCCGTTTTCGGATAGATCGAAGTCCAGGCTTCCCCAGCTATTGACATAGGCAGCTTGAGTCTCGCGTCGATTGGAAGGAGCGGAGGCCCGTATCGAGCCTGGCGGCGAGACCAGCGGACTGATGATGTTCCACGCGTAAGTCGGGAACGCATTGCCACCATCCCAACGCTGGATGATCGCGTTATCGACGAAATTGGCGTCGGTCAGTGCGAGCCCCGGCACATTGGCATTCATTCTGCTCAGCGTGCCCTCTTCCGTCTTGGAGCTCGCGTTGTACGTATCCATCAACCACTCGAGGTATTCGCCGTTCGGGTCGTTTCTGGTGGCGAACTTCGCTATCACCGACTCCTTGTACGCCGCATCGTTCTGAAGTCTTAGATCTTCGGTTCGAAGCAAAATGATCTTGCGGTCGGCGCTCGCACCGTAGCCGACCCAGGCTGTGGCGTTGTCGAGGTCTTCCTGGAATTTCGCCTCGGCTTCGCTGTAGTCTTCGGCGGGTTTGGCGGGTTCGGCGGGTTCGGCGGGTTCGGCGCCGGCGCCTTCCGCGGCTCCTGTGACATCTTCCAATTCCAGGAGATGAAGCAGCTCTAGGACCACTCCCTCTGGCACGAAGAGTGGTGTGGCCGCCGGTTCAACGCCCTCGGGCTGATCGCCAGGCGCGTCGTCGCGCTGCACGATGCGAGCCGTCGTACCGCCTTGCTGTACCACGTGGGCCAACTCATGCGCGAGCAGGCGCTGCCCTTGATCGGAGTGCGGGGCATAGTGACCCGGCGCAAAGGCAATGTCGTGGCCGACGGTGAACGCCCTTGCATTGATGTCGCTGGCAGTACGCGCCGCGTGGGCGTCGGTGTGAACACGGACGCGGCCGAAAGCCGCTCCGAAGCGCGACTCGAACAGCGCACGTGTCGGGGCCGGAAGGGGCGCGCCGCCGCCGTGCATGCTGTGGATGCTTTGAGCGACCGACGGCGAGACGTGACCGGCGTCGTTCGTGCCTGCCGATCGGTGCACCGTGGTTGCGTCGCTCGCGGCTCTGGGCTCGTCCCCGCCGTGGTGGTTCGAGATTTCTTCCTCGCAATCCCCACAAACCCGCTGCACCGCGGGCCCGGATCGTGAGATGGACGTGGCGTCTCGCCCGCTGTCCCGCATGACCACGGATGCGACGCGGTCGGCTTCTCGCTCGTGTGCGTCGCCGGGGCGGCTGAGGGACAACGTGCCCGACGGCGCTGCCCCGTTGGGCTGGCCGTCCGGGGCGCTGGCCCTCGCCACGACCTGCGCTGCGAATCGCTGGATGCTCTGATTGCCCAGACGGTGCTGCAACGCACGGGCAGCCGACGGCGCGGCGGCGGCGGCGCCGCTTCGAGCGACCGCTACCGAAGGGCGCCGTTCGACGACGGTCGGCGCACGTTGGCCGGCGCGGTCACGGGTCACTATCCGCCCTTCTTCTTCTTGGCCTTCTTCGCGGCGGCGACGTGTGCGGCACCGTCGGCGGCGGCCTTCTTCGCGGCGGCGACGTGTGCGGCACCGTCGGCGGCGGCCTTCTTTGCGGCCGCTCGATCAGTTGCCTCGAGCGCGACCTGCGGGTCGCGCATCAGTACTGGCCGGACGAATCGCCGCACGCGGTGATCCGCAATCCAGTTGCCGTTCTCTTTGTCGAGCTCCGCCAGCAGGATGCAATCGCAGGTCCCGCCCGAACACTCACCGCAGTCGCAGTCGCAGATGCCGGCGTAGTGGTCCTTGTAGCAGGGGTCCAGTGGGTCCACACACCAGCAGTCGTTGTCCTTTGCATTCGCATCCTTCTCGTCCCCTTTAAGAGCGTCACATCCGCACGCGCACTTCGGCCGATCGTGGACGATGCGAATCTCGAAGGCGTCGCGCTCTCGGGTGCACTGCGACGACACCTCGTCGTCATCGGTCGCGCACATCGAGGTGCGGGGCGCACAGCACTTCGTCGTGCCGCAGAGCAACACGTAAAGCGGCTCTTCCAGGTTGGGGTCGCAGTTCTCGTCGACGCTGACCGTCATGTCCTTCGGCACGTACACCGGGTTGCCGCAGCAGTCCAGCGCGAGGCCGGCGCCGACCGTCACGCAGACCTTGCCGCATTTCTCCTCCGGCTTGACCACCAGGCCGCAGATCACGCCACATCCGAGGAGCGAGCGGAACATCAGGCGGTTGAGATCACGCGTGTAGGTGCTCAGTGCCTCGAGGTCATCGTGCTGCAGGAGCATGCCCGGCCCGAACCTGGGCCGCACGAGCGTCGACAAGCCCTTGCCGTTACTGCATACGTTATTGGCGCCACTCATGACGTCGCTCCTTTAGTCCGCGCTTGTTCGACTCGGAAGGTGGACAGCATCGTGCCGCCGGGAGTTCCGTTGCCCGTCGGCGCCGGAGTCAGGCCCACCGAATTCGCGTCGACGGGCTGCCCGTTGCAATCGAGGATTAAATCGCCCCTCACTTCGATCTCGACCCACGTCTCGTCGGCGAGAAATACGCTGTGTCGGCCGCGCAAGCCATCCTCGACCCAGCCGCCGGCGACGATCAGCGTGGCGTCGGTCACCAGCTGATCGTCCCCCGAGGAGGGTGTGGTGTCGATTCGAACGATCGGCACGCGTTGTGGGTCCAGCCAACCTCCTTCGGTCTCACCGCTGAAGACGGTGATCGCGAAGCAGTCGGTGCCGACAGTCTTCTTGCGGACGGGACGGGAGAACGTCACCGTAAACTTCGTCACGTACTCGTCCTGCTGAGATCCCACCGCCCCGAACTGCGCCGAGAAGTCCGCGAACGGGATCGCGTTGACAGCGCGGTGCCATGGCCACCAGCTGATCGCACTGATCCGCGTCAGGTCGCAGCCTCGCACGAGATCGAAAAGCAGGTCATTCCGCTTGACGAGCCGCCGCGGTCCGCAGACGTCGATCTCCTCCCCGAACGTCCAGCAGTCACAGTCGTCCAGCACGAGCTCGATGCACGCGAGCGGCACGCCGTGGCCCAGGTCGACGCGAACCCGGCCACACGGCTCCTCGATCTCACAGAGGGCGCCTCCGCAGTCCCCTCCTGGATTCAGGCCGATCAAGTGATCGCAGAGGCATCGACATCCGCCGCGCTTGAACGGCAATCGGTCCGGATTGAGCCCGTACCGTTCGTCTTTCTCCTGAGTCTGTTGCTCCGGACTCGCCGAGTCGGAATCGCAGCACGGCCCGGCACCGCAACCGCAGTGGAGCTCGCAACCACCGGAGTTGCAGCAGTCACGGCAGTCGATGGGCCGCAAGCTGAAGCGCACCGTCTCGCAGATCTGATCCCACTCCCGGCGTTCGCAGCCGCAGGAATCGGGCACGTTCTGAGACCCGCTCGACTGCTCCGCGTAGTGCGCGCTCAGCAGCCAGCAAATGCGCCTGTCGGGACCCTTCGCCGATCGAGGCGGCCCGAGGACCGTCATTGCCTTCTCCGGGTCGACCCGATGGCCGTCGTCGTCCACGAAAATGACGCTGTCGAGAGCGACTGAGCTGTCGACGGCCTGCAGCAGCTCACGGCCGCACGAGTCGAGCGCGAGGCCGGGTCCGATCTTCAGGGGTGCCGTTGCCGGATCTCGACGATTGGTTTTCTGATCCATCAGCGCGATCGAATACCCGTAGACGACACCCCAGCCGTGGATGGCGCGATTCAGAAGACGCCGCCGCTCGAGCAGGTACTGCTGCTCGACGCGGAACATCTCGGGCGTGAGCCGCTTGCCTTCGTAGTAGTTGTTCCTGAGGCCCGACTCGCATCGGATGTCGGTGCAGCACTCGGACTTCAACATAGAACCCTCTCCTGTCCTCAACGCGCGGTCGTGGTGATCGAAGGGCCCGTGGACGAGAGCCGCGTGCCCGTTTCGGGCAGGCGCGCCACGCCCGTGATCGCATCGGTACCGAGGTGGGGGATCGGATCCGCCTCAAGCGTCATCGTGCCGTCCAGCCGATTCGTCCGGAGCGCGTATGCGCTGACCCACCGGAGGTGGACCTGCGCGGTCAGCGGCACCATGGCCGTGATCAGACTCAGCAACCAGGGCGACCACGTCTTACGCTCAGCCGCCGTGGCGGCGATCTCGACTCGCACCCGACCGGCGATCTCCCCCACGCCGTCGTCGATTTGTCCCGCACATGGAAGCCGCATGTGCCCGAGCACCGCGCGAGAGTCGAGTTCAGGGCTCCAGCGGCTGAAGCCGCCCAGCATCGCAGGCAGCCGGCTCCCATCGCAGCCGTCGCCGCCGACCATCGCGAAGCCGAAGTCGGCGGTCGCATCGGTGACGCGGAATCGCGCGGGCGATCCCGGCATCAGGCAACCGAGCAGCGCTTCGAGCCCGCCGCGCGTGCCCCTCCACTTCGTCAGTTCTTCTGCGCGGCTGACGATGGCTCGCTTTTGACCGAGCGAGAGTCCGTCATCCCAGGGAAGGCCGAGCCACCGCGCGACGAAGTCGAGCCACTCGGGCAGCGCGGTCGAGGGGTGAATGCGGCTCGCCATCGATCCGATGCGCGCGTCGATGTCCTGCGTCGTGGCCTCGAGCACGCCGACGAGGGCGCGCGCGAAGGCGTTCGTGCCGTCAGGCGATCGGAGGCTGTCTCCCTGATAGATGGCCGGCAGGCGATCCATGAGCGTTTGGCCGGGGTACAGCACCGACAGATCGGACAGCTCCGGCAGCTGAGCACCGGGACCAGCCGCGAGCGTGACCCGAATCATGACGTACGGCTCGCCAATGTCGAACAACTTCGCCGCGAAAGGTGCAGCCGTTCCCGCAGACGACTGGTTGCTTCCGTGAAACACCGTCGGGCTCTGCCAGATCCCTGGCTCGCCTACAATCCGACTGATCCGCTGCCGCTGGGGGGCCGAGTCGTCGGCGAGGATCGCGGCCAGGCGCCCCCGAACGTCTCCGTCCGCGATGGCGGCGATGGCGACTTCGAGCGTGCATCCCTCGGGCAACGTGGCGGTGGCCTCGACCCGCAGCCACGGACGCCTGCTGGCGTCGTCGGGCGAGAACAACAGCGGTGTGACCAACGTGGTGCGCACCTCGCTGCCAACCTCAGACACGGCGTCGGCCGCCCCGAAGCGCAACAAGCCGCGCTTCGTGGTCACGAGCAGCTCTTCGAGCGCTCCGACGACGCCGGTTGCGGCGCCGTCGAGCGGATCGACGGCGACGTCGCCGGCCAGTTCGCCCTCTGCGTCGAGCGTCAGCACGTGCGCGGCGCCGCCGAACGCGGCGCCGTCGACGCCCGCCAGAATCACGCGCGATCGGTTGTCGCTCCCCAACGCTCCAGGCTCGAAGCACGGCCGCAGGCCATGCACGCCAACGCTGAACAGGCGCTCGCCCTGAGCGCTGATCCACGACAGGCGGGGATGCCGGTCGTTCCAGAGCACGACGAAGCGCCGGCCTCGAAGAGACGTCAACGCTTTCGCGCCCGAGATCCCAGATAGGGCGATTGGCGCGCCAGAGTGCCCGAATCGATCGATGGCGATGATCGCGAATCGAGATTCACACTCGACCAGCGCGAAGACCGCGTCGCGGCCATCGCTCGCGATGTCGACGATGAGCATGTCGGTCATGTCGACGGTCTGCAGGCACGTGAGCGTGTCGAACTCGAATCGCTGCAGCGTGGGCGGTTGATCGGTCGCGACCCATAGACCGTGAAGCGTCGCGACGATCCTGGAGGCGTGACCGAGGCCGTACGGAGAAGGCTGCGACTCCGGATCGGGGTCACGTGGCGACACGCGATACAGCGCGCCCGCATCGTTTCGCCAGAGGATTTCGCCCGCCGGCGTGACGACGGGCGCATGGCCGCCCTTCGTCGGGACCAGCGTGGCCGGTCCCCAGGGCGCGAATGGCCGAAGACCGTCACCCGTGCGGTCGGCCAGCGAGAACAGGCACGCATCGACCTGGGTGCGCGTGTGAAACCGATATTGCCGCAGCGGAGCCGGAGTCATGGGGTGCTCCTCTGCCCCGATCGCGTGACGGTGATCGACTTCGGCGATGCGATGTAGCGCGGCAGGCCGCTCGGCAGCACTTTCACTTCATCGGTGGTCGTGCCGTCGTCAAGCACGAGCTGCAATGAGGCGACGCGGCTGACGCCGTCGAGGAGCCGTATCCAGGCCACCACGTCACGCCCGCTGACGGGTACGCCGGGCTCTCGCGCAGGAGTCCCGTCGGCCGCGGGCACGAGCAGCAACCTCTTCTGTAGGCGGGTGGCGATCCCGGTACCGACCTTTCCGGGATCGCGGCCGGTGCTCACCTCGACGCTGGCCCGGATCGAGAACTCGACATAACGCGGCGCGACGACCGACAATCTCGTCCCCAGCGGCATGCGTCTGACGAGCCGGCGGCGAATCGTGTCCAGCCACCGCCGTGTCTCCGGGATCTGCGCCGGTTCGCCTTCCGTGGCGCGGCTGCGCATCGCCACGAGCTTGACGACGCGTGTGCGCGGCGTCTTCGCGTCCGGCGCCACCACCCACGCTCGGGCGACCTCGAGCAACGGCAACGACTCCGCCGCGGCAACAACGTCGTGCGAGCTGACGAGCGCGTGTTCGTCGCGAGACCGGCGGCGGGCCTCTCGCCGCTGGTCATTCCCGTCGCTCGGATCGGCTCCCCCCGCGATCGGGTCGAGATTGACGCCAAATGCGCCCGGGAACCCGGTCACTTGCCAGCTCCGGTTACGAGCCACGTTGCCGTCGGCACCGTCGGACACGTCGTAGGTCACCAGCACCTGGGCGGCGGCGGGTGGAATCCGACCGTTGACGCCATTGCCGAACGTGACCCGGCCCGACAGCGAGTCGAGCTGGTAGACACGGTCCTGCGGCCCCGCGCCCGACAGCCGATCGCAGGGCGTCCACGTCTTCACCCCGTCGGGCTCGCCAACCGTCAGTGATCGGAGCGGGTGCTGGCCCGCATCGAAGCGCAGCCCGGGCACACCCAGCTCGAAGCTCCAGTCCGGAAACCCGGTTGCGATCTGGAACTCGCTCGTGATCGTCCGTCCCTGCAGGATCGGGATGACGTTCGGCTCGAGCCGGAGCAATCGGGGCGCCCGCGGGAATCCATTCGGCGCTCGCAACTCGATAGTGAACACCGCGGGCGAATCGGGAGCGTTGTCGAGATCGAGCAGGAGGATCCCTGTCTGGAGCAACCCCAGCGACGAGTCCCGAACGATCGCGATCGGCACCCGGACATCGCCGTTGACCAGGGTGGCGTCGAGCCGGGACGGTCGTGTGCCCTTCGATCGCGGCGCGTCGGTCGGTTGGGTCGAAGGCACGGAGAGCTGCGGCGCGGCGCGAACGCCGATGGCCCATCGGGCGCCCCTCGCCTCCTCTCTCCGCACACCGAAGAGGCCGGCTTCATCTCGAGTACGGAACTTCATCGAGAGCACATCGCGTCGACCCGGTTGCTCGCCGAAGGGCAAGAAGGCCGGACCGCCGCGATCGTTGATGGTCGTGAAGTCGACCGTGCTATCGGTCGCGGCCCGAAGCGCGAGCCGTTCGATGGCGCCCGGCACCCACAGCAACCGGTCGGTCGGCCGGAACGTCGGGTCGACGGAGCCGAGCACGTTGATCGTCGCGTCCGTCGGGATGACCTGCGTGTGCGCCAGCGTCGCCGCCGGCGCGCCGGGGTCCGTACGATCGCGCCAGAGCACACCGCTCGCGCCATGCGTGCCGGACGGCTTCAATCCCAGCAGCGCGGCATAGGCCACTCGCTCGTCGCGGCGGAGACGGCCGAGCGAGTACAGCTGCGCCTCGGCGGTCCACGCCAGCAACTCCATCAGCGTGATGCCGGGATCGTGCGCGTTGTAATCGGTCCAATCCGGCGCCAGCGAGCGGAGGCGGGCGCGCCCGACTTCGACGAAGTCCTGAAACCGCCGGTCGAATAGATTCGGAGCGAGGGCGCTCACACCAGCACCTCGGCCGTCTCGAACTCGATGCGCACGGGGTCCTGGTCGAGCAGGGCGAGCTCATTCGACTTCAGGCCTCCAGGCCACGGACGGTCTCCGTCGTCGGTGGCTTCGAGGATCTCGACTTCCTCGATGCTTTCGAGCTGAGGGGTGTCGATCAGGGCGATGCCGATATCGTCGGCTGTCGGATTGGCCCCGAGCGGCCAGCCCTCGTGGTCGGTGCCACCGCTGCCGGTATCGAAGAGCGCCGCCAGCCGGTGCTTCACCTCGGTGGACACTTCTCCGGTGACGTCCAGCGTCGGGACGTGCAGCTTCAGACGGACACGCAGCCGGCGAACGACCGGACCGACGACCGCGAGCGCGCGCGGCGCGCTCAATGACGTCGGCGCGGCGTCCACGAGCAGACGATGCAGCTCGCGGATCTGCGAGGCCGAGGGCATCGGATCGGCTCCGCGCATCACGATCACCAGGCGGACGGTGTTCGTGCGCTGGAGGCACCTGGCCTGCACGATGTCGGGCGAGCTCTCGAGGGCGAGGTCTTCGAGGTCGGCGCTCGTCAGCGCCCTTCCGCGGTGGCGCTGTCGGGCAAAGCCAAAGCGCAGCACGCGATCATCGGATTCGGGTGGCGAGCCGCCCGCGGCCTGGTCGGCGGCAATCACCGACTCGACGCCGTCGATCGGCGACACGAGGTTGAGCGGGGTTCGCGGGCCGACGAGGTTCGCGGGAGCGGTCGCCTCGCTGCCGGGCTTCGGCGGTTCGGTGCGGCGATAGCTGAACGCGACGATCGAATCGGTCCCGATCGGCGGGATCATCCCGTAGACGCCATCGCCAAACGTCACGGTTCCGTCGGCTTCGTCGATCGCATACACGCGCGCGTCGGAGGGCTCATCGCTCGGATCGACGACCGGCTTCCAGCGCACCCAATCACCGTCCAGACCGTCGACGTCGGTGAGCACGACGGTCGGATCCCCTTCACGCAGTTGCGCGCGCTCCTCCTCGCCCAGCGGTTCCTTGACGCGAAGCTCGAGCGTGTCGTCGAGAACCGGCGGCCGCGCGAGGGTCACCGTCAGGTTGGGAGCGCCGTCCGACGATCCCAGCAGCTCGCGGGTCATGGTCTCGGCCGCGCTCGCCCAGGCGGCGTTGAGGTACGCGCCACGAATAGACGGCTTCCAGTCCGCGCCATCCGTGCTCGCCGCCGTCGCCGGCGTGAGGCGCAGCCACGTGACCTCCCGACCGAACAGCTCACGCCGCGTCGGCGCGACGGTGAAGGCCATCTTCAGAAGGCCGCTCTCACCGATTCCGCGCGTCTCATCGCTGGTCACGATCGGGACGAAGCGATCGGCAATGAACGCGTCGACCCTCAGCGGCGCGAAGGCATCATGGTTCCGCTCGACATCGACGAGGAGAAGGACGTTGACCGGTGCGCCTTCGGGCACGGCATCGAAACCGACGAACAGCGCCTTCCCCGTCAGGGCGGGCGCATCGGTGACCGGCAGCGGGACTGCTGGTGCGCCCCTATTTGACGCCGGGCTCGCGCCGTCACACGCGCAGTCAGGCGGGCACGGCGGGGTAGCCTCGCTCAGTGCAGACCCGGCCGACAGGCGTCCGAGCTCGACGCCGATCGGCACGAACGCCTCGACGATGGCGCCGGCGGTGCGATTGGCTTCGCTCTGATCGCGAACGGAACCGCTGTCCTCAGCCAGGACGAACGTCGGCATCACGCCGTCCGCCACGCTGTAT
This sequence comes from Acidobacteriota bacterium, assembly GCA_030948185.1. GTDB lineage: Bacteria > Acidobacteriota > Thermoanaerobaculia > UBA5066 > Gp7-AA6 > JALYUA01. The sequence continues at coordinate 58,671 of JALZAT010000008.1, read as the reverse complement.
GAGATATCGAGTCTCAGCACGGACGGCGGCCGAATGCCCTCCGACGAGCGATCGACCGTCTGCTCGGTCTCCCCGCCGCCGAGATCCTTGGTGTGGACCGTGACCTTCGGCTGGCCGTAGTCGCCGCCGATCAACCGCGCGCGAATCCAGAAGTTGGTCTGTCCCGCCCAGTCCGAGGCCGCGATGTCGTCGGGAATCTTGAATTGAAGGGCGCCGGTCGTCTTCAGGTTCTGCGTGTCATCGAGCGTGACCGGCAGCTTCCACCACCCCTTGCCGTTCGAGTATTCCCAGGACAGCTCCGGGTTCGCCGACGCGTCTTCGAGTATGTGTGTCCAGTCGCCGAGTGACGCGTCGACGACGAGCGACGCGGGGCTGACAGGCGGAGGCGTCGCAAACTCCTGACCCAGTGCGACGAGCAGCGGATGGCCGGCGCCGTCGATGTCGAAGGCCTTTGCCGACTGCAGCTCCGGCGTCGCTCTCGGAAACAGCAGTTGCGTGCTCGCGAGCAGAGACGCCGGCCAGTTGCCGCTCGCCGGCGGCGAGAGCTCTATGAACGGCGCGGTCCTGCCGCCGGTAGGAATCGGCTTCGCATACGTCACCGTAGTCCCGGTTAGCGTCGTAGGAGTGACGTCCGCGACCCAGGGATCAGCGGTCGTCGTCAATGCTGTGATCTTGAAGTACGAGTTGCCGACGCGGAGGAACGAGTTGACGATTGCCTCGTGATCGCCAGCCTGTAGCTCCAGCTGGCTGCCCCCGCTCGTGACCTTCCCCGTCAGCGGCGCCGACACCCGATACGCGAGCAACGGACCACTCGTACCGGCGGAGAACTGCCCCGCGATCCGATACAGAACTTCGCCATCTCGCGTGTTGCCGTAGGCCTGGATCTCTTGCTCCACTGGTACGTTGGGCACGCTAGTCGTATCGATAAGCGTCACCACATCCGTCGGCACAAGCGACGGTGCAGAGGCTGGCAGGACCGCGCCTGCGAGCAGGACGGCCTGTTCGGTGAACCGCTTCGTTGGATCGAAGGGCGCAATTAACGCATCGCCGCGTGACCCGGGGATGACCAGACGATCGGCGATCTCGGTCGGAATGCCCTTGAGGGTACCCACGCCGGCTGAAACCGCGGAGCGCGAGTAGCTGAGCTTGGCGACCGGCGTGCTCTGCGGTTCCCACGACGCCACGTAGCCGGCACCACCGGCAAGCACCGAGGCGAGAAAGATCACGCCTGCGACGTTGCTGGCGACTTCGAATCCGAGGACCTGCGCATCGGTCTCCTGCAGGTGGATTGAGGCAAGCCCGTGAGTCTCGTGGTACATCACGATGTCGCGCTGCGAGCCGCTCTTGACGAAGGCCACTACCAAATCGGTTCCGATCGTGACGGCGATCGGCCGCACCGAAACGTCGGCGTTCCCCGGGAGGAGCGTGCAGATGCCAGCCACATCGACGCTGTACAGGTTCCCCGCATCAGAAACGCCGACCAGTCCGCCAGTGATTGACGTCGCGAAGCCCTTCGCCGCATCGAGCACCGGAATGATGGATTCGAGATTGACCTGGGCCGCACCGACTTTGGTCGCAACCGCCTGCCATCCCGAACCATCGGCGCGAAGGCGCTTGGACATCTGGTTCTTGCGGAGGGCGACGAGCAGGGCGTTGGCTGGCATCGGGGCCGCCAGGTGCACCAGACCAGCCACCGGCTCGTGTGCCGTCGGAGCCGGTGTAACGGCCGGTACCGATCCAAACGAAATCCAGCCGCTGAGGTGGCGATCGATCGAGTGTTCGCGCCAGGCCCAGATCGCGTCTCCGGCGCTCACGCCGACAAGAAATCCGGACAGACCAAAAAAGTCGACCTCTGTCCACACGGGCAACCGCCACTGGTGTGGCGCCGGGTCTATGCCGATGGGCGGAAACGGCGCGTCCAGCGGAACCGCGGGTCCGGACGTCGGCTGGCCGTTGTAGCCGGGCGCCGGCGGTTGCAGCGGATCGCGGTCGAGCAGCTTGCTGACCGCGCCACTGGCCGGATCAATGGCGAGCAGATGCAGCGCGCCATCCTTCGCGACGCCGGCCAGAACGCGGCCGGCAAACTGCCCGTCGCGCACCGCGGACAACGCGAAGAACGTCGGGTCGGCCATCTCGAAGCAGAGCTGGACCTTAGCCGCCTTCTTCGAAAACGCTTCCTGGCTGCCGAGGTAGAACGCGTCGAACTGCTTGGGTTCCTTCCCGAGCGGAAAGAATGCGCTGTCGAGCACGATCGGCGTCGTGTTCGCCAATGCCTCCGCCGCGGGCGACGACTCGGTCGCGACGGCCGGGGCCGGACACGCCGGCGGAGTTGGCTGGTAGTTGATTCGCAGTTCGAGGGTATCCACGCGCAGCGCCGGCGCGGCGCCACCCACGTTCGTCGCGTACGCGCGAATCCAGCGGCTGTTCGTGTCGCCGATCCGGCGCGGATCGACCGCGCCTTTCGGCTTGTTCAAGACGATGGCCCCCGGCCGGTCCACAGGCGAGATCGTCAGCGGCCGCCAGGCGTCCTCATCTCCATCCTGGCCGTCGACCTTGCCCCAGTACTGCCACGTGAAGCCCTCGCCGAGCACGCTCGCGCCCACGACGTCAATCGCCGCCGCCGCCTCGATGTTGAGGAGATCCATGTGGCCGAGGTACAGCGCGTGCGCCTGCCGATTGCGCGCCGCCCCGTCGAACGGCGCGAACGTCGTCACCTTGTCCACCCGCACGCCCGAGTCGAGATCGGTGTCGAGCGGCGGATCGATCGTGACGATGCCCTTCTCGGCCTTCACGATGCGGTACTGCTGTTGGGCGACTCGAATCAGCAGCTCGGGCTCGAGGCCGGCCTCCGGGTCGAGCTGCAGCTTCGTCCCGCCCGTAGAGGCGAAGCTCTTCAGCGTCCACTGCGTCGGCACCGGGTCGATCGGTTGCAGGTCGCTGAGCCCCGGCGCCGGCAGATAGAAGGCATCCGCTTCCGCATCGACTCCGACGACCACATCCAGCGTGCCGCGAACGATGCGGAGATCCTTCTCCGTTTCGAAGACGACCGTCGTACCGCCGGCGTCGGCCTGCAGACGGACGGGCGGCAGCGCATCCGCATCCTGCTTCGCGGAGTCCGCCAGCTTGAAGACGACCGGGACCCGCGACGGCCGGGCCGCCTTGCCACGCACTGCCAGCCAGTCGAGAAACCCGCGCCGCATCTTCTCGCCGGCGAGATCGAGCCGCTCGGCGACATCGGAACTGAAGCGCGCGGCGATCTCGAGCAACGCGCGACCGAAATCGCGCTCACCGTCCGTCAGCCCCCACTCGGGCACCCATGCTCGGGCTCGCGCGAGCAGTTCCGTCTTGAATTCGGCCGTGCGGCGCTGGTCGAATCGCGGCGGGGGTGGCGTCTTCACGGCCGGCCACCCTCGCCGAAGTAGAACGGAAACACCAGGTTCCCGGTCTGATTCGTCTTCCGAACGCGGTACTCGATCTCGACCTCGAGCTTGCCCTCGGTCGTCGCCGCCTCGTCCACCGTGACCTCGAGCACGTCGATGCGCGCCTCGCAACGCCGCAGCGCTTCCTCCACGCTCGACCGAATGAGCTGGATCGTGGTGCTGTCGAGCGCCGTGAAGACCAGCTCGTGAATGCCGCAACCGAAGTTGGGCCGCATGACGCGCTCGCCGGGGGCCGTCTGCAGAATGATGAGAATCGATTGCCGGATGTCGTCCTCGTAGGCCACGTCGGCGACATGGCCCGTGCGCGGGTCGAGGGCGACCGGCATCGCCCAGCCGCGGCCAAGAAAGGCCTTCCGATCGAAGGACAGTGTGTCCGGCTTCATCCGAGCATCACCGTCATGGCACCGACGACGATCGCGTTCGGCGCGCTGGCTTCCACCACCATGTCGCCCTGACGCGCCGCGGGCAGGCCGCCGATCATCACCGTCATGCTGCCGAGCGCGACGACGCCGCCCACGTGCGGCTTCGGGCCATCGGAGAGCGGACACGTGTGTGTGTCGGCCGCGGCCCGCCATGCGGGCTGACCGGCGATGAGCACGGTGGCGCACCCGGGTCCGGGACTCAACGGCGTTCCGTGACTCGTGCTGTCGCCGACTCTCGCGGCTGGCTGTCCCATCGGCGTCCTCGTCAGTTGATGTTCACGAGCGAGCCGCGAATCGTCATGGTGCCGCTCGCCTTGAGATCGAACGTCCCGGTCGCTTCGATCGTGATCGTCGCGGCCTTGATGTTGAGCTGGCCCTTGGCCTCGATCGTCATCGCGCCGCTGCTGCTTTCCACCTTCACCGTGTTGCCGTTCTCGTCCTGCACGACGAAGCCGGTGTCATCGAACGTGACCTTCCGGCCCTTCTCGTGCGCGAGCTCGACGACGCCCTGGCTCCCGTCATCGAACAGGAGGTAGTGCTTCTTGCGTGATTGCAGTTTTCGCTTATCGTTCTTGCCGTCCTCGTTCGCGACCGGCGGCTTGTCCTTGCCGTTCCAGAGCGCGCCGAGCACGAACGGAAAGCGGAGGTCCTCACGCTCGAAGGCCACGAGCACCTCGTCGCCGACCTCCGGGATCAGCACGAGCCCGCGGTCGTCACCGGCCATGGGCATCGAGAGCCGCGCCCAGTAGCTCTCGCGCGCGTCCTCGTGCCACGGAAAGCGCACCTTCACGCGACAGAGGCCCTCGTCGTCCTTGTTCTGGGTGACGACGGCGACGGCAACGCCCTTGAGATAGCCGCCGGTTTCGAGCTCGGTTTCGAGGGGTGCGGTTTCCAGCAGGTTCATAGACCCGTCTCCTTCACCTTGAAGCGCGTCCGATACCCGCCCGAGTCGATCCGGTGCGTGGCCTCCTGCACGTAGTAGGTCTTCGAGAACGGCACGCCCAGGTTGTCGAGCTCGACGTTGCGGTCGGGCCGGATCTCGGGCAGGCCGATGGTCTCGCCCTCACCGGTGAGGAACTGCTTGGCGCGCTCGTTCAGCGCGGCCTTGGCGCGTTGGTCGGCCTCCGCCTGGGTGAAGACGGGTTGACGGATGCGGAGCGTCGGCCGTTTGTCGGGGTCGCGCACGAACGAGTTCAGGCGCTGGCCGGCGCTCTGGCCGGTCAGCCCCGACTCCTCGCCGGCGCTCGCACGGCCGACTATCGCCTCCTTCTTGTTGTGGTCCCAGCCATACATCTCGACGCGCGAGACCTGTCCCGCCAGGTTGGCGTCGGGCTTGAAGCTCAGCAGCCCTTCGCCGTACACGAGCCTCACGACTTCGCTCGCGCGGTCGTTCGGCGGCGCGAAGTGCAGCGTGCGATGCTCGTCGACATACAGCTCGAAGTGATTCCGGTCGGCGAGCTTCTTCAGGAATGACCAGTCGCTCTCCTGGTTCTGCTCGATCTGCGGGTGGGTCCCCTTCGTGGTCTCGACGACCGCGTCGAGGTTGTTGTAGCTCGCGATGTCGTGGACCGCGTCGCTGTCGAGGGCCTTCGACCATGTCCGCGAGTGCCTTCCCATCGTCATCGCGAAGCCGTGGTCGTAACCGGCGATCTCGAGTTCAGGCGATCCGCCCTCGGGAAAACTGGTGGAGATGTTTGTGATGAAGCCGCTGAGCGCGATGGGCGTCGACTTCGCATCGCCGTAGCCGAGGCAGATCTCGACGTCCGCTCCGAAAGCCAGCAGCTTCAGCACGTCCTCGCCGCGGCCCGACTTGAACGCGTGCAGCTTGTGGCTGTAGGAGTCCGAGACCGTGAAGCTGAAGCGCGAGGCCGTACCCAGTACCAGGTCCACCTCGATCTGCTTGACGGTCACGAGCAGATCGCGCATGAGATCGTCGCGTCCCAGGCGGATCGCGAACGCCGGGGCATAGAAGTCCCCGTAGGTCTTAGCGAGCGCTGCCAGTTCCATTGGGGTTCTCGATCGGCGGGATCTCGAGCCAGTCGCCGGCCGCGATCTCGCGCGGGTCATCGAGGTCGTTGGCCTCCGCGATGCGCGGCCACTCCGTCGGGTCGTCGTACTCGCGGGCGGCAATCCACCACAGCGCTTCCTTGCCGACGACCACCCGGCGCTTGGTCTTGTCGGCCGACTCGCGCCGGGGCTCCTCGAGCTGCTGGCGCAGCGTTCGATATTCCTTGAACGAGATCGAGAGGGTCGCGCGCGCCGGCGATCCGTCCGGATGGAACATCGTGACCTTGCGGCCCAGCTTCTCGATGACCGCAAAGAACTCCATCGGACCCCAGTTGAAGCGGACGGGTGGCGGCGCGTGAAGATCGGGATCGATCAGCAGCAGCTTCGAGAGATCGACCAGGCGCTTCGCGAGAGGGTCCTGCTCCTGCCGCAGAAGCGACGTCGGGCCTTTCGGATCGGTGTAGTCGTCGAGGAACAGCTCCATGCTGAGCTGGTCGGCCTCGCCGTTGACGAACTGCAGCAACGGTGAGCCCAGACCCGGTACGGCGGTGGCCTTGTAGGAATTCGAACGCTCGAAGCTGTACTCGGTCGGGTTGAACAGGACGGTGATGACCTTGCCCTTGTCCTTGCCGTCGAGGACCGAGATCGTCGCCTTCTTGAGCTGCGTATTGCTCATCGCGGCCTCACAATCCTCGGCGCTCGCGGGCGATGCGGACCCGCCGCTCGACGCGACGGATTACATCTTCGGCCAGTCGATCGAGCTGGCTGGAGTCGAGGCTGACCGCGCGCGGGGTGCTGGCACCTGGCGCCGCCGTCGTCACACCGGCGGACGTCGGCGGCGAGGTGGACGAAGGCCGGGCCGATGGGGCGGCGGAGATAGGCACTTCGGTGGGTACCCTCTTCGCCGTTCCTGCGGGTTCGGCATGCGATTGTCGCCATGCCAGTTCGACCGGCCTGTGCGTGACGTGTCGAGCCGCGCCGGCGTGGTGCGGACGAAGGGTGCCACGGGTGGGGCGCGGATCGGATGGCTCCCACCGCCGCTCTATCGCGACCCGACGGACGGTCGAGCGACTGATTGAGGTCAGCACTCGATCGATGAAGCGATCCGTCAGTCTGACCGAGTCGCGCGCCACGAGCGCCGGCCGCGCGCGGTCAAGGACCAGTGCACCTGCGAGGCGCGTTCTCGGCGACGCCAGCGGTCGTCCCCGTCCATCCACAGAGAGCACGCGGCCGCCGAAGAGGCCGGACTCAGGTAGATGGCGCCGATGTGAATGGACGGCCCGCGCGATTAGAGGCGACGCCACGGTCGAGTGGATGCTGTGCCAGCCCTGGTGCATGTGACGATGCGTGATCGGTGCACCTCGCTGAGCACACTGCTTCCGATACGAACGCTCCGCGTGCACGGCAATCTTGAAGTGCAGGCTGATTCGCGGCGCCCAGGTCACCGAGGTGGTCCGTCGCGTGAAAGCGCGTACGACCGCGCCGGCGGCGGGTTGCCGGCGCCATCTGAGCCCGACGGGCCGATGACCGCACCCGATCTCGTGTGCGCGCCGTAAGCCCGCACCGAGCGTCGTCGCGGCCATCCTCGCTCCGAGCGCGAGCGGACTGCGCGGTCGGGGCATCGACCGCCGTTTCATGTCGCCTTCCTCAATCCGTGATGCGCGAGCTCGAGGCTCTCCATGACGACCGGCGAGGTTTGCGCGTCGAGATCCGATACGGTCCACTTGACCGGGATCGCCGACTCGATCTGCCAGGCCCACGCCTTCTCGTTCGCTTCGTCCTGAAGGCGAATGCGGAGAGTCTTTCGGGTGACATTGCCGTCCGCGGCGTCCTGCGCCCAGGTCCACAAGTCGTCGAGCGCAAGGCCGCGCTCGAGGACGAGCACCGGATACGAGACCTGCGTAATCAGCTTGTGCTCGTATTCGTTGACCCCGCCCTCGCGATAGGACTCGAACTTCGCTTCACGCGCGAGACCCTTCACGCGCGTGAAGCCCCCGCTCGCGATCTCATCGATCTCGAGGATGAAGCGGAATCCGCGCAGCGGGTCCTGACGTGGCATGGCGTTCGGCCTCAGACGTCGAACGGATTGGCTGGTGCGCCGTCGAGGGTCTGATTGATCGCCGAGATCTCCCGGCACCAGCGGCGGCGTTCACGATGATCGAGCTGCATCAAGTCGCTGTGAGACCAGTGAAAGTGGTGCGCGATGAAGGCCATCTCCTCGTACAGCGACTTCACGGGATAGGCCTTCATGCTTCCCCCACGGCGTCCATCCGTCGAAGCGATCGGCCGCGGTCGCGGGCGCCGGCCGTTTCGAGCTCCGCATCGTCGGCACCGTTGAATCGCTCGTACAGGCGCTGCAGGTACGCCAGGTCGGAAGCAAATAGCGCCTCGACGACGCCGGTGCTGACTTCTGCGAGCGAGCCGAGTTGCGTAATCACGCGCGCGAGCACGATCACGGCGAGGTATGCCTCGTTCTGCTGCACACGGGGATCGCGCAGCGGCAGGATCTCGTCGGCGGCCGTTGCCAGCCGCATCGTTCCGCGGCGATGCAGGGTGCCCGTCTCGTCCACGTAGCCTTTGGGCAGCTCGAATTCCGTTTCGGTCTGAAAGCCGGGATGCGTCGTCGTTCCCATACGGCCCTCCCCTACATCACCCGCTCGATGCCTTCGTTGGCGAGCTCGAGCAGCTCGATGAACACTTCGTTGCCCTTGCCGCTGAGGTCGCTCGGGTCGTACTTGATGGGCCACGCCTCCGACACGACAAAACGCGCCGCATCGACACCCGCTTCATCCTGGACGACAATGACGACTTTCTTGCGTCTGTCCTTGATTTGGCCCGCGGAGACGTCCGCGTGCCACTTGTAGAGGTCCAGCGCCGTGCCGCCGACCGTCAGGCCCCACTTCAGCGTGATATTTCCGTATTTCGTGAGGCCGCTGAGCTTCCGCATATGCGGCGGATCGGTGCCCTCGCGGTACTCGACGGCGTCGATCGTGGTCTCGGCGATCGCGACTTCGGTGAAGCCGGCCTGCGTGATGCTGTCGATCTCGAGCCGGTACCGGAAATTGCGCAGCGGATCGTTGCGAGTGGGCATGGCAGTCTCCTAGCGCTGGGCCTCAGCGGTGTTCTGGAAGATCCGGAAGATCACGAACTCTGCCGGACGGACCGGCGCAATGCCGATCTCGCAGATGAGCCGGCCGTTCAAGATGTCGTCCTGCGACATCGTGGTGCGGTCGCAGGTGATGAAGAACGCCTCGTCTTCGGTCCGGCCGAGCAGCGCGCCGCCGCGCCACTGCGATCGTAGAAACAGTCGGATCGTGTCCTTCACACGCGCCCAGAGCTTGTCGTCGTTCGGTTCGAACACGACCCATTGCGTGCCCTCGTAGATGGACCGCTCGATGAAGATGAACAGGCGTCGGACCGAGACGTACTTCCACAGCCCGTTCGACGACAGCGTCCGTGCGCCCCAGACGCGGATCCCGCGCGTCGGAAACACACGAATGGCGTTTACGCCTCGGGGATTCAGGACATCCTGCGTGCCGTCGTTGATCTCGAACCGAACGTCGAGCGCGCCACGAACGACTTCGTTCGCGGGCGCCTTGAACACGCCGCGCTCCGCGTCGGTGCGGGCGTAGATGCCGAGCATGTGGCCGCCCGGAGGCACTCGCACGCGCGCGCCTGTCAACGGATCCGACGTGACGATCCAGGGTGTGTAGAACGCCGCGAACTGAGTGTCCCACTTGTTCGAGACGCGCGGATCGAGCTGGCCCGGCGGAGTCTCCGCCGGCGCATCGATCACGGAGAAGCAGAACTTGCGAGCTTCGCAGTGATCGAAGATCGCCTTCGCGATTTCAGTCGGCTCTTTCCGGGGACACGGCGCATACATGAGCGAGACATCCCTGTACGGATCGAGATCGAGCGCGGCCAGACCCTGCTCGCGGTCCGTCGGATTGAAATCCGCGACTCCAGGCACGGGCGGCTCGTTCCCGTCCGTGCCCAGGAAGTCGCCATCGGCCACGGACGGATTGTCGGTCGCCCCGATCGGCCCCGTCAGTGTGATGAGCGGGGACACCGACTCGTTGGTTGCGGTGTCCAGCATCCGCTTCTCGAAGTAGTCCGACGACAGCTGATCGATCGACAGGTCGTCGTAGTCTTCCGTGATCTGCGGTCGCGGCAGACGCGTCGGCTCGGCGAACGGATCGAAGACCGCGCCGGGCTTCGTCCAATACGCGAGTTGCAGCCTGAAGCCTTTCTTGTTGTCCTTATCCGTCGTGGAACCCTCGCGCACTCTGATCCAGACGCGCAGTCCCCACGCACCCGGCCCCACCGCTGTCACGGTGAAGCCGTTGCCGATGTCCTTCGATGCCGGGGTGCCGCCGGGGCCGGTGATGCGCGACACATAGAGGCGCTTGCCGCCGTTCTCAAAGAACCCGGCCACCGCGTTCGGCATGTAGCAGCTCTTGTCGAAGACGCCGCCGAACCAGCGCTGGTAGTCCTTGTAGGACGTGACCAACGTCGGCGTGAGCGTGCCTCGTTCCGTTTCGCCCAGAAACGCGCTCGTGCTCGTCGGCACGCCCTCGATCGGCCGCGGGCCGCGCTCGATCTCTTCGATGTAAACGCCGGGATGCAGATACTCAGGCATGGCGATTCTCCATATTCACGTCAACGCGCCTGGGACGACTTCGACGACGAGTCGTCGCATTCGTAGTCGCAGCAATCGAACACGCCTGGAATGGCGCCCTTGGCGTCCTTCTCGAAGCTCGCGAGGCCGTTCGTGATTTGGTCCGTGTAACTCTTGATGGTGGCCGCAGCCGCCGTGAGCTTGTTCTCGGCGTCGCTCAGCGCGTCCTTGGCCGGCAGGTAGCGGTTCTCGACGAGGCAGCAGATGATCTTGAAGTAGTCCTTGGGATCGACAAGGTATGGCTGCGGGGGGATCAGCCGCTCGCGCAGGCTCAGCACTCCGACATCGGGACCGCAGCAGTCATCAGGCGTCCCCGTGTCGCAGCCGCAGAACTCTGTGTACTCCTTGCCGATCTTCGTGGTCCACGCGGAGCCGGACGCCGGCGCGATCGCCAAGTGGAGCGGGATGAGCTTCAGGAACAGGTCGTAGACGACCTTGCCTTTGTCCGAGCTCGGCGCCTTGTCCAGCGCGTCGAGCAGCGCGCGGTTCTGCTTGAGGACCGCCTCGATCGTCGTGGCCGGTTTCTCCCACGCTTTGAGGACGTCCTTGATCCGGTTGAACGTGCGCTCTTTCGCGTCCTTGTCGCGCGAGTACCAGTACTGGAGGTCGTACCAGTTCTTGACGTCGGCATAGAGCGTCCCGTCGCCGTAGAGCCACTGCTCGGCGTAGTGAAGGTTGTTGAGCAGCGGGCAGACGTAGCATTCGATGATGCAGCGCCAGCACGAGACGTTGCAGACGAACTTCGCGATGAACTTCGCGATGTCGGCGTCAAGATCCAACCAGAGCTTCACCAGCGCGTCGAACTTCTCGCGCGTATAGTCCCCGTTGGCGGTCGTTGCCTTCGCCTGAAATTGCACCAGCTCGGCCTTGAACGTCTCGGCCTTCTTCCCTGCCGCGATCGCGTCTGTCTGCGAATTGATGAAGCGCTCGAAGCACCTCGGATCTGTTCCCGGCGTCGTCGGACACTTGCAGCAGGGATCGGGATCCGGACACGGCTTCGGCGTGGGCACCGTTGGCGGCGTCGACGTCGGCAGAGGCTGACATGACCCTCCGGGCGGATTTGGGTGGGGCGCGGGGTCCTTGGCCGGTGGACAGTTCTGGTTTTGCTGCTGCTTGTATTCGCTCATGACCTTCGTCTCCTCATTGCGGAATCACGGATGCAGTTCGTCCCAAGCCACGATCAGCGCGGACAAGGTCGTCGGGTCCGCGATCCGACCTTGCGGAACTTTCAGATCGCCGGAGTGACGTTCGTTCACGGAGTCACGGCGCACGTGAAGGCGCACTGTGAGCGCGCCGGCGCTATCGACAAGCGGGACGTCGGCGGCGCTCAGTCGGAGGTTCGACACGAAGTCACCGGCGCGGTTCGTGTGCGAAATGGTCGGCGCGTCATGCCAGACGCTCGTGTCGTCCAGCCAGCGCAGAAAGATCTCCGCGTCCGGAACGGGCTCGAAGGGCAGCGTCATACGGTCTTCGATCAAGGTGCCGCGCGCACCGGTCGTGCCCATAGCGAACGCATAGTCGACGCGGGGCGGCAGCTCGATCGTGGTCAGCGGGTGCGGCACCGGCGGGAGGTTCAGTTGAGCCGTGGTCCGCTCGACCGGCTCGTACGGCCGCGTGCCTGGGTTGATCGAGATCTTCTGCAGCGGACCCAGCTTTTCCTCGAGCCAGACGAACAGGCGGCCGTGATTCACGAAGGGCCTTCCGCGTAGACCATGCGCGGTGACGACGATTCCTTCGCTGACTCGTTCAAGCGTCACCGCATCGAGCAGCTCGATCGCGAAGAGCGCGTGACGCTCGTACGCGAGCTGCATCTCAATCGGCTCGGGGCCGGTCATCACAGCGCTCCAATGGGCTTACTGCTGTCCAGCAACCGATCGATCACCACAGGCGCGCCGACCGTTGCCGGCAACTGCGGGTCGATCCACACCGGCGTCGCGAGATAAGCGATGGAGGTCCGGTAATTCGCCGTCGGGAACAACGCCCAAATTCGGCTTGCCTCTTCCGTCGTGAGAGGTTCGAGCGAGATGTGCACCGTCTCGTGCCCCACGTTTGAGCCGCTCAGGTTCGGATCGACCTGGAGCGACTGCATCGCGAAGCCGAGCGCCCGCAGCAATGTCTCCTCGCTGGAGCCCGGCGTCGTGCCGACAGTGACGAGAAAGTAGAGATCGAGCGGAAGCGAGTTCTGAAACACCAGGAGGGGCGGTACCCCGCCGGTGGGGACCCGGTGCTCGCGATTGCGCAGGCTCGCATTCGGAACGATCCGATACAAGAAGAGTATGAGCGCCGCCCCGCTCGCATCCGCGTCGTCCAGCGGACCGACGAACACCGTCCCGGGCACGCCGGAGCTGGCGAGGGCCACGTTGAGACGGTCTCGCAACGCTTCGGTGACAAGGAGGATCTGGTCGGCGCTCATGCGGCTCTCTTCGTCTCGCCGAGGTCGAGCTCGACCGGTGGCATTCCCAGCTTCGCGAACTCCGCGCGCGCCGCCTGTGAAATGTGCTTAAGACCGATCAGCTCACCTGCTGCCGCGGCTAGAAAGGCAGCGCGCAGGGTGATCTGCCGAATGTGCCCGCCCGTGACGTCCAGCCTCCGAGCGAGTTGACGGAAAGCGGCGTCGTCGAGGACGTACGACCCCGCCGGCAGGCAGTGGCGCCAGATCTTCTCGCGGGCCTCTACATCGGGTCGCGGAAAATCGACCATAAACCGAATGCGCCGCACGAACGCCTTGTCGAGATTCTGCTTCTGGTTCGTTGTCAGGATCGCGAGGCCCTCGTACGCCTCCATCCTTTGCAGGAGGTAGGCGACTTCGATGTTGGCGTAGCGGTCGTGCGCGTCCTTGACCTCGCTGCGCTTGCCGAGGAGCGCGTCCGCCTCGTCAATCAGAATCGCAGACCCTGACCGCTGCGCATCCGTGAAGACTCGATCGATGTGCTTCTCCGTTTCGCCGATGTACTTGCTCACGACCATGGAGAGGTCGAGACGCAGGACTTGGACCCCGAGGCTCCGCGCGATACCCATGGCCGCCATCGTCTTGCCCGTACCGCTCGGCCCGAAGAACAGTGCGGTGACACCGCGGCCGTACGGAAGCTGCTCGCGAAACTTCCAACCGTCGAGTACCGCGGGTGCGAAACGGACGTTGTCGACGATCTCGTTCAGCTGGTCTTTTCGGTCGGACGGCAGGACCACATCGTCGAGGCTGAAGATGGGCTCGACCCGTTCCGCCAGATGAGACACGCCTTCGCTCGCCACCTGCTTGGACGCCGCGAGAAAACGCTCCAGCCGCGGATCTGTCGTACCGTAATGGATCGGCATGCTGCGAGCGAGGCGCATTGCATGCTCGAGGTCGTCGATGTGCATCGGGTACTGCGCCGCAATTCCAGCCGCCGCGTCTTCGGTGAGGTATGCGTCGGCGCCGGCTGCCGCCGCTCGTACGGCGGCTACGCGGGCGGTCTTCGATAAAGCGCCATCGCCGATCAGGTCGTACGACGCCGCCTCCAGCAGCCGGGCCGCGCGGGCCTCGTCACGGCAAATCAGGGCGCCCTGGCAGGGCGTGTTGCTCAGGGCCGAGAGGAAAAGGCGCATCCCGTCGTCTTCCGCTTCGCTCATTTCGTCTTGCGCCGCGTCAACGACCAGCGGTGCGCCAGTGAGCCGCGCCATTCGCGCCACTCTCCGGGCGCATTCCTCGACTTCAACAACGTCGGCTCCCGTGAAGCGCGACGCCTCGATTCGAATCGGCTCGACCTGCCCCATCGTTGCGCCGAGCTCGATCAGCGCACGCCAGCCGGCAGGATCGTCGCCTTCGAGAAGGGCCCATAGGGCTTGACTCGAGTCTCGGAGCCTGTGAATCAGGCTTTCGGCATTCGCGAGTTCCTCCCTTTCGGTCAGAAGGCCGGCCCCCGGCCAGGCGACGACCCGCAGCGCGCGGCGCACTCGGGGATCGGCGGCGAGCCCGTCCCGATCGCCGAGCAGCCAGTCCGCAAGGAAGGGATCGATCCGCAGAGGCTCGTCAGCAGCCGATAGGTGACCCGCGGATCCCTCGAATACCCGCGAGCCCGCAAGAGCCCCGGCCTCCGCCAGCTCGCTGCGGATTCGTGCCGGACCACCGAGTAGCGCGACATACAGCCCCAACGTCCCGACGCGCCGGCCCATGTCGTCGAGAAGGAAGCCGATACAGCGCTGGAATCGAGGATCGAGCTCGGGTGCGAGCCCGAGCAGCAGCATCCGAAACTCGAGGTACCCGAGGTTGAGCACGCGTCCAGCGATCTTCAGGGGGTCGCCATCCGACTCGGCCGACGAGAAGGAGCGGTCGAGCGCCTCCGCCGCCTCCACGAGCTTCAGGGGCATGTCCTTGGGGTCGCGCTCGCGCGCATCCATCAGGTTCAACAGCGTGTCGCGGCTGAGCGAGAAGCCGTGAACGTCGCTGCCGCCCACCGGCACTCGTTCGACGGCGTCTCGAAGCAGTTCGTGGATCCAATTGTTCGCAGCCCGCAGAAGCGGGCGAGGAGGTACCAACCAATTCGGCGGTTCTCCATCCGCCTTGGTGGACGAGTCGACGGCGCGGAGTTGCACGCGCGATGTGCGCTGCTGGGATCGCGTCTCCACGAGTTCCCGCAACGCGTTGAGAAGCGAGTCGAGGCTGGCGTCTCGTAGGGCGATTCCCGCGATCCGGATGGTGTCGTGGATGGGTTCGACCTGCAATACGAAGAGATCCGACCGCTCTGAGATGACCTGCTCCGCCAGCCTCGCCGTTCGCTCGGGAGGTCCTACGAGAATGACGGCGCATCCCAGAGAGGGAGGAATCGTGCGGAGCACAGCCTCCGCGTCTCGCGTGACGAGGTAAAGCTCGTCTTCACTTCTCACGAGATTCATGTCGGCGCGTGCGTCGACGGCTGTCGCGATTCCCTGAGCCATCAAGTCGCGCGAGATGGCCGCTACCAGTACATTGATATCTGACAAGTGCTCGCTCTCTTTCGTCCGATGCGACACCTCGCTTATTTCATGACCCCACAGGTCATGCCTATGCGTCGCGAAGGATCAAAAGAGATGGAGATCGGACCCGCGCGCGAGCTAGTTCAAACGAGCCGTGCTTGTGGTCCCTTCGGTAATCCGTTTCTAGCCCAAACGATCGATTCGAGTGGCGGAGCGCCGCCTAGGACGGACACCCGCGGCGGTGCGGAATGCGGAGCTTGGGAGTTCCTCCCGCCGCTCGCGGATGAGGCGCGATCGAAAACCGCTCGACTAACTGACCGTGAGGGCTGCGCGAAGACCGAGTGTCAGATAGGGTCCGTTTGGACCGCCCGCGGAGCGAGGAAGACGCCGGTAACCGTGGCGTACGGAGCCGGGTGAGGAGTAAGCGCTGGGCTGCTTTGAAGTGAGCGCCGGTCGTAAAGGACGACGTCGAAGACGTAGATTCTCTCGGGCTCCCGGCAACGCCAGCGCCTCGTCGATCGACCAGACCTTAATCAGAGCGTCGACCTTACGGGTGGTCGTGCTCGTGTGCATCGCGACCAACGCGGTCCTGCTCTGGACGATCAACTCTGGGAAATCAACCCCGTCGACGCGGGCCTCAACCCCGGCGAGAACTTGAAGTGGCGATCGTCGTACATCGGATCGTCTCGCGCGGCGGATGGCTAACCGCCGCCTTGTAGTGCTAGCCGAGCTTTCCCCTTGAAGTTGGTGATGACGTTTCGAAGCCCCTCCTCGCAGTGTATTCGCCCAGGTCGGTTTCGGAGTGCCGTTTAACTCAGATGAATTCGCGGCGCTAGAGGGCGAGAGCTTCGGCAGAACGCAGAGTTTATCTTGCGAGTGTTCAGGATTTGTTGGAGCGGGAAACGGGGATCGAACCCGCGACTTCCACCTTGGCAAGGTGGCGCTCTACCGCTGAGCTATTCCCGCTCGGGGACGCGAAGGATAACGGGGGACCCGTCCACGGTCAAGAGAGGCCGTGTTCGCAAGCCTCGTTGGAACATTCGCTCGCCGCGTTAGGAGTCTCCCGACCGAAGGGAGGGTGGAGCCTGACGCGGCGGGGAGCCGGAGCGGAGCGAAGCGCAGCATAGGCGACGTGTGGGGACGCGAAGGATAACGGGGGACCGGGCGAGGGTCAAGACCGGCGACGTTAGGAAATGTCCGGCGCCACCAGTTCCGTCGCGGTTCCGCCGCAGTGGCCGCAGACCCGGATGACCGTCTGGCCGAATTTCTTCTCCGGGGCGCACTCCTCGCAGAGCGGACGAACGGTGTCGCGGCACTTGAAATGCGCGACCCTGTCGGTGTGCGTCCGGCAGCACGTGGGCGGGTTGACGCGGGCGTTCTTGCGGAGGCCGAACAGGCCCTTCAGGAACGAGATGCCAACGGCGGGCACGGGCTCCGCGTCGTCGACGCGCACCCGGTCGCTCTCCCCGACTTCCCCCGATCGGATGAGGTTGCGCATCGCGCGCCGGTCGAAGACGTCGGTTTCCCAGCCGGGCTTGTCCACGCGGAACCGCAGGTTGTCGGTGGCCTGGGGCTCATCGGCCGTCAGCAGACCCGGGGTGTTTTCGCGAACCGAGGCCGGCTCCGGTGCGAGGTCCTGGTACATCGCGGGATGCGGCTGCCGCGCCTGCGCCGGCGCGGCGACGGACGCAACCCGAGCGGAAGCGGGCGGAGGTGCCGTTGACACGCCGCCCGCCCGAAGCCGCGCGTAGATCCGCGCCTCCTCGCGCGAGGGAAAGTCCATCGGCTGCTTGCAAAGCGGGCAGCGAAAACGCGCCTGCACCGGGGGAATCCGCTCGAGGAGGATGGAGAAGCTCCCGGCGCAGCTCGGGCACGTGAACGTGTAGCTCAGGTCGGAATCGGCCAACGGCTCTCCGAGGACTTCAGAAAATGGATGTGGAAATTTTACCACGCCCGCGCCGACGGCGAGCCGTCTTCCCGACTTCTACCTCCGCCGGCGCGGGGCGGGCGGTCCTTCGAACGCACCGCGGAGGATCCGCTCGCGCGAACCTTCTCCCGTTCCGACGATCGATACGACGTCGAAACGCGCGTGCCCCCGGGTCTCGGCGCGGCGCGAGAGAAACCACTCGGCGGCGCGTTGAATGCGCCGCTGCTTCTCCGGCGTGACCGCCTCCTCGGGAAAACCGAAGCCGAGCCCGCGGCGGGCCTTCACCTCGATGAAGCAGAGAACGTCGCCCTCGAAAGCGATGAAATCGATCTCGCCGACCTTCGTCCGGTAGTTCCTCTCGAGGATCCGGTAACCCTCGCGCCGTAAGAGCCTCTCGGCGGCGTCTTCCCAATCCTGTCCAAGCCCTCGAGTTCCCTTCATGCGACTCTGGAAACAGTTCGGGAGTCTCATGAAGCCTTGTTGTCGCGGCGCCGGATCCCACTTCGTCCGATGAGCCGAATTGGTGTTCCGGCGGGTGGCGCCGGGGGAGGCCCCGGTAGCGTCAGCAGGCCGGCGCGACGATGTCCTGTTAGGCCCTGCAAACGAGCGCCGGCCGATGCCGCTACCGGGTCCCCCGGCGACAGGACCCGCCGGCGCCAAAGACGACTTACCGATAAGGAGTTGGTGCCGGCGGTGGTGGCGCTGACAGCGAGCCGGGAACCTGGGATTGGTCGCAGAGGCGGACCTTGCCCCCGCGGTCCGAGTGGTACTCGTACGTCGCATCGCGCACCCGCAGGACGATCCGGTAGCCGGGCGTCAGCACCTGCTTGCAGCTCTCCCCCGTCTTGGGGCAGCCGAGGCAGTTGTCGTTCCACGTCGTGTCGTCCTGAGAGACGCCGGCGATGTCCGCCTTGGGGGCGTGGATCTGGCCGTGGAGAGCGTCGACGGCCTCGGAGTACGCGTGCTGGCGGGACTTCGAGACGTCCGCGCCTTGCGCGGAGGTGGGTGGCGGCGCTGCGGTATGCGAGCAGCCGACCGATAGCGCGACGCCGAGGGCTGTGGCGAGTGAAAGGGTGCGAAACGTCATGGGGGACCTCCGGGGCGAGGAGGTTGCAAGAGAGGTGCCGGGGCTTACGGAGCGCCCGCGCTGCGCATTGACCGCCGCGCCAGCTCGAGGACGTCAAAGGGCTGCGTCGCCACCGACAGCTCCTCCTTCGCGTTTCCAATCATTACCATGCAGAACGGGCACGAGACGCCGACGACGCCCGCGCCCGACCCGGCAATCTCCTGCATGCGCGCCTGATTGATGCGCGTGCCGAGCTTCTCCTCCATCCACATCCGCCCGCCGCCGGCGCCGCAGCAGAGGCCCTTCTCGCGGCTGCGCGGCAGCTCCTGCAGGCGCAGCCCGGGAATGGCTTCCAGGATCCGCCTCGGGGCGTCGTAGACGCCGTTGTAGCGGCCGAGGTAGCAGGGATCGTGGAACGTGATCGAGTCGGCGATCTCGTTCTCCAGCCGGATCCGGCCCTCCGCGACGAGCTTCGAGACGAGCTCCGTGCCGTGCATGACTTCGTAACTGCCGCCGAAGGGCGGGTACTCGTTCTTGATTACGTTGAAGCAGTGCGGGCAGTTGGTGACAATCTTCTTCACGCCGTAGCCGTTCAGCGTCTCGACGTTCTGCTGCGCGAGCGTCTGGAACAGGTATTCGTTGCCCATCCGGCGCGCCGAGTCTCCGTTGCACGTCTCCTCGCTCCCGAGGATCGCGAACTTCACGCCCGCCTCGTTCAGAAGCTCGACGAGCGCCCGCGACACCTTCTTCGCGCGGTCCTCGTAGGAACCGGCGCATCCGACCCAGAAGAGGACGTCGACGGGGCTGCCCGCCGCCTCGGCCATCGTCATGACGGGCAGGTCCTTCGCCCAGTCCGCGCGCGACGCGGCCGCCATTCCCCAGGGATTCCCGTTCGTCTCCATTCCCCGGAACGCCGTCTGCATCTCCTTGGGGAATTCCGCCTTGTCGAGGACCAGATACCGGCGCATCTCCACGATCTTGTCGACGGCGGGGATGATGAAGACCGGGCACGCCGACGTGCAGAATCCGCAGGTCGTGCACGCCCAGATCGTCTCCTCGGAGATCCAGCCGCCGATCAGGTCCTTGCGCTGCGCCACCACGCCTCCGTCGCGCCCCGAGGCATTGGCGAGGATCTCCGGAGTCGCCTCGTAGACGGCGTCCCGGACGTTCGCAATGAAGACGCGCGGGTCGAGCGGCTTGCCCGTGATCGCCGTCGGGCACACGACGCGGCAGCGTCCGCACTCGGTGCAGGTGTAGCCGTCGAGCATCGACTTCCACGAGAGGTCCTCCACGCGCGACACGCCGAACCGCTCCGAGCTCTCCAGGTCCGGGGTCCCCAGCCGTCCCATGGGGTCGAGCTTCATCAGGAAGATGTTGGGGACGGACATGATGATGTGGAAGTGCTTCGAGTACGGCAGGTAGTTCGCGAAGAAGAGCAGGTCGACGAGGTGAATCCACCAGCACGTCTCGTAAAGCGTGTGGAGGGCTTCCGGGCTTCGGCCCCGCAGCAGCCCGGCGACCGCGTTGACCGCGGGCGCCCAGGCGTCCGCCGCGGCGCCGGGGACGAGGAGCGACCGCGAACCGTCCGCCAGAAGGTCCGTGACCATCAGGAGCGCGATCAGGAAGAGGATGAACCACGCGTCGAGCGTCAGGTCCAGCCTCTTCGGACGAGCGAAGGCCCGGCGAAAAACCGCCATGCCGACGCCGAGGAGCACGAGGACTTCGAACACGTCCTTGACGAGGGTGTACGCACTGCCGGCGGCCCCCGGGAGGAGGACGAATCCCGGAATCAGGCCCTCGACCACGAGCGCGAGCGATCGGACGATCAGAACGACGAACCCGCCGAAGATCAGGATGTGGAAGACGCCGGCGTAGAAGTCGCGGAACATCCGCTTCTGAGCGAACGCGTACTCGAGCGTCTTCACGATCCGCGTTCCGATCCGGTCGAACCGGTTCTCCGGGGCGCCCGCCGTCAGGACGCGGATCCGCCGCGTCATGGAGTACACGAAGGCGAGGATCGCGGCGAGAACGAGGGCGCCGAAGAGGACGCGGCCGGGAAGGCCGGCGATGTTGCGGGCGGTGGGGATCAAGAAGTTGTCAGTCATCAGTTTTTTCAGTTTTCGGTTTTCGGTCTTCCACGAGAGGCTGATTTGAGAGCTGAGAACTGAGAACTAAGAACTGAGAACTGAGAACTGACGACGGGTCCGAAGGGGCTACTCCGCCTTCGCCGCGCGCACGGCTTTGGCGAGCTCCGGCACGAGCTGGAAGATGTCGCCGACCGCGCCGTAGGTCGCCACCTTGAAGATCGGCGCCTCCGGATCCTTGTTCAGGGCGACGATGACCTTCGACGTACCCATGCCGGCCAGATGCTGGATGGCCCCGGAGATGCCGCAGGCGACGTAGAGGGTGGGCGACACGACCTTTCCCGTCTGGCCGACCTGGTGCTGGTGGTCGATCCATCCGGCGTCGACGACCGCCCTCGATGCGCCGAGCGCGGCGCCGAGCGCCTCCTGGAGGTCGCGGATCATCGGCCAGTTCTCCGGGCCCTTGATCCCGCGTCCGCCGGAGACGATCACGTCCGCTTCGGAGACGTCGAGCTCCTTCGACTCCGAAGTCTCGACGCGGAGGACCTTCGCCCGCGGCTCGACGGGCGGCAGGTCGAGAGTCTCGACGCGAGGCTCCCCCGCTTCCTGGGGCTCCGCGGGGAAGACGTTCGGACGCGTCGTTGCAATCTGGAGCTTCGAAGTGCCGCAGTCGACCTCGGCCCGTGCCTTTCCGGAATAGACGGGCCGGGACCCGACGAGGCGGTCGCCTTCGACGCGCAGGTCCATCACATCGGCGAGGACGCCCGAGTCGCGCCGCGCCGCGAATCTCGGGGCGACGTCCTTGCCCATCGACGTCGCGGCGATCAGCACGGCGTCGGGACTCTCCTTGCCGGTCGCGGCGTCGAGCGCCCCGACGTAGCCCTTGCTGCTGTAGAGAGCCAGATCGTCGCGATCCGCCACGTAGACGACCCCGGCACCGTGACGGCCGAGGTCCTTCGCGAGAGCCGCGACTCCCTTGCCCGCGAGGACCGCCGCGACGGGACCGCCGGAGAGCTTCCTCGCGAGGGAGAGCGCCTCGAGAGACGCCTTCCGGATCTTTCCATCGCGCTGTTCGATGAAGACGAGAAATTTCACTTCAGATGACCTTCGCTTCTTCCCGCAGGAGCCGGACGAGCTCTTTCGCACAGGCCGCGGGATCGTCGGCGGGGACGAGCTTGACGGCCTGCCGCGGGGGCGGAAGCTCGAGCTTGCGCCAGCGGACCTTCGCCGCGGCGGGATCGGCCTCGGGGACTCCGAGCTCCGCGAGCTTCTTCTCCGCGATCGGTTTCTTCTTGGCGCCCATGATGCCTTTCAGCGAGGCGTACCGCGGCTCGTTCAGCCCCTTCTGCGCCGTGAAGACGGCGGGAAGCGCGGCCTCGACCACTTCGGCGGCCCCCTCGATCTCGCGATGCGTCGTCGCCTTGCCTTCGGCGAGCTCGAACTTGACGACATTGCCGACGTGCGGGAGGCCGAGCAGCTCGGCCGTCATCGGCCCGACGAGCGATTCGTCGGGGCCGACGCCCTTCTGCCCGAACCAGAAGCAGTCGAAGGAGACGCCCTTCGCGACCGCCGCGAGCGCCTTCGCGGTGCCGAGCGCATCGAGGGAGGAAACGGAGCCCGTGTCCACCCAGATCGCGTCGTCTGCCCCGCGCGCCAGGCATTCGCGCAGCCCGGTCTTCGTGCGCTCGGGGCCGACGGAGACCACCGTCACGGTCCCGGTGCCCTTCGATTCCTTCGTCCGCAGAGCTTCCTCGAGCGCGTATTCGTCGTACGGCGAGACAATCCACTTCACCTCGGACTCGTCGATCGACTTCCCATCGGAAGCGATCTTGATCCTCGTCTCCGTGTCGGGAACGTACGCGACTGCAACCAGCGAATTCATTTCGTCGGATTACTCCATGCTCTTGAAGATCAGGCACCCGTTCGTCCCGCCGAACCCGAAGGAGTTCGACAACGCGTACCGGACCCGCGCGCGCCGCGCCTCGTTGGGCACGTAGTCGAGGTCGCACTCCGGGTCGGGGTTCTCGTAATTGATCGTCGGCGGCATCGTCGAATTGTGGACGGCGAGGGCGCAGATCGCCGTCTCCAGCCCGCCGGCGGCCCCGAGCAGATGGCCTGTCATCGACTTCGTCGACGATACCGCGAGCTTCCTGGCGTGATCGCCGAAGACCATCTTGATCGCGAGGGTCTCGACTTTGTCGCCCGCGGGCGTGGAGGTGCCGTGGGCGTTGATGTAGTCGATCTCTTCGGGGGCGATCCTCGCGTCTTCGAGCGCGTTGCGCATCACGCGAGCCGGCCCGTCGCCGTTTTCCGAGGGTGCGGCGATGTGAAACGCGTCGCCCGAGAGCCCGTATCCGGCGAGCTCGGCATAGATCCGCGCGCCGCGCCGCCTCGCCATCTCCATCTCCTCGAGGATCACGAGGCCGGCGCCCTCTCCGATGACGAACCCGTCCCGCTCGCGGTCGAACGGCCGCGAGGCGCGGCGGGGCTCGTCGTTGCGCGTCGAAAGCGCGCGCATCACCGCGAAGCCGCCGATGGCGAGCGGCGTGATGACGGCCTCGGTGCCGCCCGCGATCGCGGCGTCGGCCTCGCCGTACTGGATCTTGCGATAAGCCTCGCCGACCGCGTGGGAACCCGTCGTGCAGGCCGTCACCGTCGAGAGGTTCGGCCCCTTCATCCCGTAGCGGATCGAGATGTTGCCGGCCGCCTCGTTGACGATGAGGCCCGTGATGAAGAAGGGCGAGATCACTTTCGGGTTGCCGCCCGTCTCGACAAACCGGCGCTGGGTCTCCTCGATCAGCGGCAGGCCGCCAATCCCGGACCCGACGACCACGGCGATCCGCTCGCGGTTCTCGTCCGACACCGGCAGCCCGGAATCCTCCATCGCGAACTGCGCCGCCCCCATCGCGTAGTGGATGAAGGTGTCCATCTTCTTGATCTCCTTCTTCTCGATGTAGAGAGAAGGATCGAAGTTCTTGACCTCCGCGGCAATGCGGCAGGCGAGCCGGGAGGGGTCGAACCGGGTGATCGGGCCGATACCACTTTCGCCGGCGAGGAGGGCGTTCCAGTTCTCCGTGTTGCCGATGCCGAGCGGAGAAACCATGCCCACCCCCGTCACGGCCACGCGGCGGGGCGAGGAAAATCGGGGCATCAGTTGTTCAGGCGGGCGTGGAGTTTTTCTCGATGTACTCGACCGCGTCCTTGACCTTCTGGATCTTCTCGGCGGCCTCGTCCGGAATTTCGATGTTGAAGGCTTCCTCGAACGCCATCACGAGCTCGACGGTGTCCAGAGAGTCCGCCCCCAGGTCGTCCACGAAGGAAGCTTCAGGCGTCACCTCGTTCGCGTCGACGCCGAGCTGCTCGACGATGATGCTCTTCACCTTCTCTTCGACTGCCATTCGATCTCCCCCTTCCCGCTATGGAAACGGACGTATTCTTCCTGAGATGGCTGCCCGGGCGCAACCCGGACGCCCACGAGGCGATTCCCGCCTAAATCAGCAGTCCCCCGGAGACGTTCAGCACGTGTCCGGTCACGTAGGCGGCGTCCTCCGACGCGAGGTACGCGATGGCGGCCGCGACGTCTCCGGGAGATCCCAGCCGTCCGAGCGGGATCTGGGATGTGAGGGCCGTCTTCGCGTCGTCGGTCATCTTGTCCGTCATCGACGTCGCGATGAAGCCGGGCGCCACCGCGTTGCAGGTCACGTTGCGCGACGCGAGCTCGCGCGCGACCGACTTGGTGAACCCGATCAATCCCGCCTTGGAGGCGGCGTAGTTCGCCTGGCCGGGATTGCCCATGATTCCGACGACGGACGTCACGTTCACGATCCGGCCGTAGCGCTTCTTGATCATCGACCGGATGAGCGCCTGCGTCATCAGGAAGACTCCCGTCAGGTTCGTCGACAGCACGCGGTCCCAGGACTCCTTCGACATGCGAAGGAGCAGGTTGTCGTCCGTGACCCCGGCGTTGTTGACGAGGACGTCGACGGAGCCCTCGGCGAGAGCCGCCTTTGCCGCGGATTCGATCGAAGCTGGATCCGACAGATCGAGCGCGAGCGCCGAGGCCCGCCCTCCGGCCTCCCGGATCCGGGACACGACGCGGTCGAGATCGCCCGCGGTCCTCGCGGCGGCGAGAACGAAAGCGCCCTCCTCCGCCAGGCGCGAAGCGACGGCCTCGCCGATTCCGCGCGACGCCCCGGTGACGAGCGCCCGTCTGCCTTCGAACCTCTTCATGGCCGTCTCCCCCGCATCACTGCGGTTTTTCCGTGACGTTCGGAAGCTCCGCCATCCACGTTCCGACGATCGCCTGCGCCACGTCCGCGATCGCGAGCACGGACGGGTGGTCGGCGGCGGAGGGGCTCTCCGCGTCGCTGCCGTCGGTCAGGACCGCGAGGACGAAGCGGCCCTTACGGGTGCGGAGGATCCCCGAGTCGTTGCGTACGCCGCGCATCGTTCCCGACTTGCCCGCCCAGAGAAGGTCCGACGGAAGGCGCCGCGCGATCCTCAGGCGAGTCGGATCCTTGTCGAGGTACTCGAAGATCCGCTTCGAAGACGCAGCATCGAGGAGCTCGCCGCGGGCGACGCGCGCCATCCACTCCGACGTTTCCCGCGGCGTGATGGTCCCGAGGCGAAGCCCCCGCCACGGCGATGGCGCGTCGGGAGATTTCTCGAGCGCGGGCAGCTTCGCGAGAAGCCGGATGTGGGGAAACTCGAGCTCTTTCATCCGCGCGTTGATCCGGTCCATCCCGAGCCGGTCGATCCAGGCGTTCGTCGCCGTGTTGTCGGAAGGGCCGATCATGAGGGTGATGAGGTCGCTCCACGTGGGGTTCAGACCCGGATCGAGCATCAACAGGATTCCGGAGCCGCTCGCCTTGCGGTCGGCCGTGAGAGACCAGCGCTCCGCCAGATCGACCTCGCCCGACTTCACCCTCGCCATCGCTTCCGTGACGACGGCGATCTTGATGACCGACGCCGCCTCGAACTCGGAATCGGCGAGCCGCTCGTACGTCCGTCCGCTCTCGAGGTGGCGCGCCGAAACCCCGATCCGGCAGGCGCACCGGCGCGACGCGGCGTCCACGGCTTGATCGATGCGGGAAGCGGACCCGTTGCTCCCTTTGCCAAGCGTGCCGGCGCCGGCCCCGGCACCCCGCGGCGTCGCGCAGCCGGCGGCGCCGACCGCGACCACGAGGACGACGACGGACGCGGCGAGAGCGCGCTTCCCGCGTCTCAGAGCGCGGCTCCGTATCCCTCGACGGGGATGGAGCGCTCGATCCTCTTGACCAGGCCCGCGAGCACGGAGCCCGGGCCGATCTCGATCGCGCGGTCGACGCCCTCCGAGGCGAGCCGCCGGACGGACTCGACCCAGCGAACGGGCGAGTCGATCTGGTGGAGAAGGGAGTTTCGAAGCTCTCCCGCGCGCCAGACGGACCTCGCGTCGACGTTGACGATGACGGGAATCCGGGCGTCCAGCATGGGCGCGGCATCGAGCAGCGGACGCATCCGCTCGCGGGCGGGCGCCATCAGACGGCAGTGGAACGGAGCGGAGACGGGCAGAATCTTGGCGCGCTTGGCTCCCCGCGCGGTGCACAGCACGCACGCGCGATCGACCGCCGCCGTGTGGCCAGCGATCACCGTCTGCTCCGGGGAGTTGAAGTTCGCCGGTGCGACTACCTCACCCACGGCCGCCTCCTCGCAGGCCTCCTCGACCTGCTCCGGAGCGAGCCCGAGAATGGCGGCCATCGCGCCGACTCCCGGAGGCACCGCCTCCTGCATGAAGCGGCCGCGCTGGCGCACGAGCCGCACCGCGTCGGCGAAGGAGAGTGCGCCCGCCGCAACGTTGGCCGAGTACTCGCCGAGGGAGTGCCCCGCCGCGACCGCCGCGCCTTCGAGCCGCTCGGGAAAGCGCGACTCGAGATCGCGCAGCGCGGCGATCGAGTGCGTCAGGATCGCCGGCTGGGTGTTCACCGTGAGCTTGAGCTCGTCTTCCGGCCCCTCGAAGCAGAGCCGGGAAAGGGGGAACCCGAGCACGGCATCCGCCTCTTCGAAGACGGCGCGGGCGGCAGGAGACTCGCCGGCGAGCTTCCTGCCCATTCCGACGAATTGCGAGCCCTGGCCGGGGAAGAGGAGGGCGAGGGTCACCGTCCCGTCACCACCGCACGAGTACCGAGCCCCAGACGAGCCCGGCCCCGAAGGCCGTCATGAGCACCAGGTCGTTCGTCTTCACCAGCCCGCCGCGCACGCACTCGTCGAGTGCGATCGGGATGGACGCGGCCGACGTGTTCCCATACCGGTCCACGTTCTTGTAGACACGCTCCGCCGGGAACTTCATCCGCTGGCCGACGGCGTCGATGATCCGCTCGTTCGCCTGATGGGGGATGAACACTTTTATGTCTTCCTTCGTGAATCCCTGCTCGGCGAGGAGCTCCGCGGAGACGTCCGCCATCGCTTTGACGGCGACCTTGAAGGTCTCGTTGCCCTTCATCTTGATGAACGGCAGCCTCTCCTCGATCGACTTGGCGTCGTTCGCCGGCCGGTTCGACCCGCCGCCCGGCATGGAGATGAAGTCGCTGTAGTTTCCGTTCGATCTCATGCGGCTGCCGAGGATCCCGTGGTCGCCCTTCGTCGCCTGCAGGACGACGGCGCCGGCGCCGTCGCCGAAGAGAACGCAGGTGGACCGGTCCGTCCAGTCCACGTAGCGGGAAAGGATCTCGCCTCCGACGACGAGGACGTTCTCCGCCTTGTTCGACTGGATCAAGCCGTCGGCGAGATGCAGCCCGTAGAGAAACCCGACGCACGCCGCGGAGACGTCCGACGCGGCCGCGCGCGTCGCCCCCAGGTTGCGCTGAACGAGACACGACGTGGCCGGAAAGAGCATGTCGGACGAAATGGTGCCGACGAGGATCATGTCGAGATCCTCCGGCTTCATCTTCGCCCGCTTCAAAGCCTCCGCGGACGCCGTCGTGCAGAGGTCGGAGAACTTCTCTCCTTCGGAAACGATGTGGCGCTCCCGGATTCCCGTGCGCTCGCGGATCCATGTGTCGGACGTGTCGACCAGCTTCTCGAGGTCGGCGTTGGTCAGGAGCTTTTTCGGGACGGCGGCGCCGGTCCCCAGGATCTTCGCGCGGTTCATCGCCGGGCCCGCGAGCCGGGCCTCACGCTTCCGCGCGAGCGTCGCGCGAGTGCAGTTCGGCGATGGAGGTCTGGATCTTCGCCGAAAGGTTCTGCCGGGAAAACTCCGCCGCGAGCCGGATGGCGTTCTTGACCGCTTTGGCGCTCGAACGGCCGTGGCAGATGATCACGCATCCTTTCACTCCCAGGAGCGGCGCCCCGCCGTACTCCGAATAGTCGAGCCGCGTCCGGAAGCTCCGGAAGGCCGAGCGGGAGAGCAGAAAGCCGACGGACGCCTGCAGGGTCTTCTTGATCTCCTCGCGAAGGAGCTTTTCCACCATCTCGACGAGCGACTCGGAGACCTTCAGGATGACGTTCCCCGTGAACCCGTCCGTCACGATGACGTCTACCTTGCCGGAGAAGACGTCGCGGCCCTCGACGTTGCCGATGAAATTCTGGCCCGACTCCTTCAACGTCTTGAAGACTTCCTTGGTTCGGTCCGTTCCCTTCGAGTCCTCCTCGCCGATCGACATCAAGCCGAGCGACGGGTTTGGCTTTCCGAACGCGAGCTCCGCGTAAATCGAACCCATGACCGCGAATTCCTTGAAGTGCTGGACCTTCGCGTCGGGATTGGCGCCCACGTCGAGCAGGAGACAGTGCCCCGAGATGTTCGGGAGCACCGTCGCGAGCGCGGGCCGGTCGACGCCTTCGATCGTGCCGATCACCATCTTCGCGCATACCATCGCCGCGCCCGTGTTTCCCGCGGAGACGAGACCGGCGGCTCGGCCGTCCCGGACGCAGTTGGCCGCGACGCGGATCGACGAGTTGCGCTTCTTCCGGATCGCCGCGGTCGGCGGGTCGTCCATCGTGACGACTTCCATCGCCTCCACGATCTCGATCTCGTCGCGGGCCGACCCGGCGTTCCCGAGGAGCGGCTCCAGGGCGTCCGGGCGGCCGACGAGCAGCGACCCGATCCCGAACTCCCGAACGGCCGCGATGGCGGCATCCACGTTGACCTGGGGGGCGTGGTCCCCGCCCATTGCGTCTACGGCGATCCGCATTTTCTAGAGACGCTGCCTCAGGTTGGCCACGGTTGGCCGGGAATTATAGCGAGGGGGAAAAGGGGAAGTCGGGGGACCTCCCTCGTCGGCCTCTTCGGCGTCTCAGGCGTTGATCGTCTGCTTTCCCTTGTAGTGGCCGCAATGGGGGCACACGCGGTGGGGCATCTTCGCTTCGCGGCAATTCGGGCAGTCCGAGAGAGCCGGAGGAGTCAGGGCGTCGTGCGCCCGGCGCTTGTCCCGTCTCGCCTTGCTGTGGCGCCTTTTTGGATTGGGCATCGTGGACCTACACTTTCTTCAATTTCGAGTTCTTCAATCTCGAGAGAGCTTCCCATCGCGGGTCGATGGCGGCGTCCCGGCATTCACAGGGGCCCTCATTCAAGTCCTTCCCGCAGGTCGGGCAGAGGCCCAGGCAGTCTTCCCGGCAGAGTGGCTTCATGGGAACGGCCATCTGGATCCGCTCTTCGACGATGGGTGCGACGGCGACCTCCGGCTCTTCGTAGAAGTAGACGTCGAGGTCGTCCTTTTCGAGCTCGAGCTCCGCTTGCTCGGCGGTCTTTCGCTTGTAGAGAACGAGGGACAAATTCTCGTCCGAGGCAAAGGGATAGGCGGCGAGGCAGCGGCTGCACTCGAGCTTGCCCCCCCAGGAGAGGTCGGCCGAAAGGGCATACCCGGCCTCGATGGGAGACACCTCGCCCGAGAACCTCACGGGAGACACCTCCAGCAGCGGCTCGCGGTCGAGCGATTCGACGGGAACCTGGAGCTCGAAATCGAACGCGATGGGCGCTTCCGCGGCCGCCTCCAGGGGAATCGTGTTCGGATCCTTGACGTGTGTGGATCGCATGGAAATCGGGTCCTTCCTTCGACGGAAACCGGGCATTCTAGCAAAGTTAAGGAGAGAGAGGGAAGGACAGAGGAGAGGGGCGAAGAGCCGTCCGCCCCCTCTCTCCTCCTTCCTCTCACCTCTCTCCTCTTTCCTCTCACCTCTCCTGATACGTTCCGAGCCAATGCGGATCGCGATCGACGCGCGGGCCCTGTTGCCGAATACGACCGGGATTGGCACTTACACCCGCTCGATCGGCGCCGCTCTCGCGGGCTGCCCGGACGTCTCGATCGGAATGTTTTCTCCCCGGCGGCTCCCGGACGGGCGCGGGCAGGGTCCCTGGACCGTCCACGAGGACTCGCACTCCTTCGGGATGCTGTGGGCGCAGACGACCCTCTCCGCCCGGGCCCGACGGTGGGGCGCGGACGCGATCCTCTCCGCGCTGACGATCGGGCCGACTGTGGCCGCGGATCCCCCGTTCGTGTCCGTGGTGCACGACCTGACGGCCTGGACCCATCCCCAGTGGCACGCCCCGCGGACCGTCGTCGGGTTCGTTCCCCTCTGGGAGCGCACGGTCGAGCGCGCGTCCCGGTTCCTCTGCGTCTCCGAAACGACGGCGAGAGAGCTCGTCGAGCGCTACCCGGAGACCCGGGCCCGGGTCCGGGTAGCGCGCAACGGTCTCGATCCCGGCTTCTCCCCCGCCGCGCAGCCGGCGGGCGCCGAGGTGGAAAGGACCCGGCGCCAGCACGCCGGAGGGGAGCCGTTCGTGCTCTACCTCGGCACGCTCGAGCCCCGCAAGAACGTCGAAAGCCTCATTCTGGCGTGCGAACGCCTCTGGTCGAAGCGCCGTTCGCGCCCCGACCTCGTGCTCGCCGGCGGGGTGGGGTGGAACTCCGCCGCCCTCTTTCGCAGGATCGCGCGCTCGCCCTATCGGGACAAAATTCACCTCGTGGGATACGCGTCGAGGGACATGGCCGCCGACCTGTACCGCGCCGCCGAGGCGTTCGTCTATCCGTCGCTCGCGGAGGGCTTCGGTCTTCCTCCGCTCGAGGCGATGGCGTGCGGCACGCCCGTGGTGGTGTCCACGGCGGAAGCCCTCGTCGAAGTCTGCGGGGACGCGGCCCTCTACGCTCCCCCGCGGGACATCGCGGAGCTCGAGCGGCAGATCGAGCGCGCCCTCGAAGATCCGGAAACCCGCCAACGCCTTCGCGCGGCGGGACCCGTCCGCGCGGCGCGCTTCACCTGGGAGGCGGCGGCGCGCTCGACGCTCGCCGCGCTCGAAGAAGCGGCCCGGGAGGGAGCGCGATGACTCGCACAGCGCGCATCGGAATCGACGCGCGGAAGGTGAAGGACTACGGCATCGGGTCCTACATCCGAAACCTCCTCGAGGCGATCGGGCGCAGGGAGGAGTCGGGGCGTTACCGGTTCCGCGTCTACGTTCGGGCCGCCGACCACGACGCCCTGCCACCCCTGCCGCCGCACTTCGAGATCGCGGACGAGGAGTCGCCGGGTTATTCGATCGCCGAGCTCACCGGGTTCGCGTGGCGGATCTTCCGCGACCGGCTCGACCTCTTCCACGCCACGCACTACGTGCTGCCGCCGCTGCCCAAGACGCGCGCCGTCGTGACGATCCACGACATCATCCATCTGCTCTACCCGCAATACCTGCCCAACCGGGCGGCACACGTGTACGCGCGCTTCATGATCCGGCACGCGTTGAACCGCGCCAATCGCATCATCACCGTCTCGTACAACACGAAGCGCGACCTGACGGATTACTTCGGCGTGCCGGGGACGCGGACGGAAGTCATCTACAACGGCGTCTCCGAGATGTTCCGTCCGGACGTCCCCGAGCTCGAGCGCCGGCGTGTGGCCGAGCGCCACGGGCTCACCCGGCCCTACCTGCTCTTTCTCGGCGGGGAGAAGCCGCACAAGAACGTGCAGAACGTCGTCCGCGCCTTCGCCGAGGCGCGGAGGCGCCGGGACCTTCCGCAGCAGCTCGTGCTCGCCGGCCCGCTTCCGAAGAACCCCGGCCGGATCGAGGCGCTGATCTCCGCCCTCGATCTCGAGTCCTCGGTCCGGCGTCCCGGCATCGTGGAAGAGGAGGATCTTCCCGGCCTTTACGCGGGCGCCGACGCGCTCCTCTACCCCACGCTCTACGAGGGCTTCGGGCTTCCCGTGATCGAGGCGATGGCCTGCGGCGTGCCCGTGCTCACTTCCGGCACGTCAGCACTCCAGGAGATCGCCGGCGGTTACGCGTACCTCGTCGATCCCATGGACGTCGAGGCGATCGCGAACGGAATCGTTCTCCTCGCGACCGACGAGAAGGTGCGGGCGGACTACGCGGAGCTCGGCAAGAAGCGCGCGCTCGACTTCTCGTGGGACAAGGCCGCGGAGAGAACGCTCGAGGTGTACGCGTCCGCGCTCGGGGAGCCGCCGGCCCGGGAACCCGCGTGAGAACCGCCGTCGTCCACGACTGGTTGAACGGGATGCGCGGCGGCGAGAAGGTACTCGAGGCGATCCTGGACGTCGTCCCCGATCCGACGGTGTTCACGCTCTTCCACGTTCCCGGAGCCGTTTCGGCGGCGATCGAGCGGCGGCCGATCCGCGTTTCGAGGCTGAACAGCCTCCCCTTCGCGCGCGGCCACTACCGAAGCTACCTGCCCCTCTTCCCCGCGGCCGTCGAGGCCTTCGACTTGACGGGCTTCGACCTGGTCGTCTCCTCTTCCCACTGCGTTGCGAAGGGAGCGATCGCGCCCCGGGGTGTTCCGCACCTCTGTTACTGCCACACGCCCGTCCGCTACGCCTGGGACCAGTTCGAGACGTATTTCCCCGCCGGCGATCCGCTCGGCGGCCCTAAACGCGCGCTTGTCCGGCGACTCAAGGAATGGGACCGAAGGACCGCCGACCGCCCGACGCGATACCTCGCCAACTCGACCGCGGTCGCGGACCGGATCCGCCGCCACTATGGCCGCGACGCCTCCGTCTGCCATCCCCCCGTCGAGGTGACGTTCTTCGAGGGGGATGGCGGCCCGCGCGGGGATTTTCTCCTCGCCGTCGGCGCTCTCGTCCCGTACAAGCGGTTCGAGTGGGCGATCGAGGCGGCGGCAGAGCTCGGCCGCCCCCTCGTCCTCGTGGGAAAGGGGCCGGAGGAGGCGCATCTCCTGGAGATCGCCGCGCGGAGCTCGCCCTCACGGACCCGCATCCGCACAGGCATCTCGGCCGCGGAGCTGCGCGAGCTCTACCGCCGCTGCGCGTACTTCGTGCAGCCGGGCGAGGAGGATTTCGGGATCGCCTCCGTCGAGGCGATGGCCTGCGGCGCGCCCGTCGTGGCTCTCGGCAGAGGGGGCGCAACGGACATCGTTGCCGATGGAGAGACCGGCGTCCTCTATTCCGCCGAGGGACCGGCGCCTCTCGCCGACGCGGTCCGCCGCGCCGACGGCATTCCCTTCGGGTACACTCGAATGAGGGAAAGGGCGATCGGGTTCTGTCCCGAGCGCTTCGCCCGGGAGTTCCGGCGCGAGATCGAGAACCTTCTTTCATGATCCGCAAGACGCGCCGCCTGGCGGCCATCTTCCTGACCTCGGACCTCGCCGCGACCCTCCTGGCGCTGGCCTCCGCGTACGGCCTGCGGTTCGGCCTCGAGATCGTTCCGGTCCGAAGCGGGGTCCCCGACGCGTCCTCCTATTTCCGCCTCTTTCCCGTGATCGCGGTTCTCTGGCCGATCGTGTACTCGTTCTACGGGCTCTACCAGGTTCGCCGCTTCCGGTCCCGCAGCGACGAGGGGATCGCCGTCCTCGTGGCGACGGCGCTCGCGACGCTCCTCTTGACGGGAGTCGCGGCGTTCTATCGCGGCTTCTCCTATTCGCGGCTGGTTCTCCTGCTTTTCTTCGTGGGCGACGTCCTCTTCGTGTTCGCGGGGCGCACGGCGATCCGGCGGTATTACGAGGAGGCGTGGCGGCACGGGGTGGGAGTCCGGAACGTCCTCGTCGTGGGAGCGGGCCGGCTCGGGCGCGCCGTCGTCGACAAGCTCCTCGAGCACCCCGAGGCCGGACTGCGCGCCGTCGGGTTCGCCGACGACGATCCCGACAAGCTGGGAGACGCGTACAACGGCGTTCCCGTGATCGGCACCACGCGGGAGGTCGCCGCGATCGTCGACGAGCGCGGGATCGACACGGTCTTTCTCACGCTGCCCCTCGAAGCGCATCGCACCATGCTCGCCGTGCTGAAGGAAGTCGGCCGGACGGTGGCCGACGTGCGCGTCGTTCCCGACCTGCTCCAGCACATCACCTTCCGCGCGGGAGTCGAGGACCTCGACGGGCTGCCTGTCGTGCACCTGACCTCCGTGCCGCTGACGGGGTGGACGGGGCTCGTCAAGCGCACGCTCGACGTGGCGATCTCCGCGTCCGGCCTGCTCGGTGTTTCGCCCGTGCTCGCCGCGATCGCCGCGGCGATCCGCCTGGAGGACGGCGGTCCGATCTTCTACCGGCAGACGCGCATGGGTCTCGACGGCCGGCCCTTCCAGATCGTGAAGTTCCGCTCGATGCGGGTCGGCGCGGAGGACGAGTCGGGTCCCACGTGGGCGGTCCGCGAGGATCCGCGCACGACCCGGGTCGGCCGGATCCTGCGGCGGTGGAGTCTCGACGAGTTCCCGCAGCTCTGGAACGTGCTCCGGGGCGAGATGTCGCTCGTCGGCCCCCGGCCCGAGCGGCCGGAGTTCGTCCGCGCCTTCAAGGACCAGTTTCCGCAATACATGCTGCGGCACCGCGTCCGGTCCGGAATGACCGGCTGGGCGCAGGTCCACGGCTGGAGAGGCAACACGAGCCTGACGAAGCGGATCGAGTACGACCTCTATTACATCGAGAACTGGTCGATCACGCTCGACTTGAAGATCATGTGGCTGACGGCGAAGTACGGGCTCAAGCACCGCAACGCGTATTAACCGTCGCCTCCGCTGCGCTGCGCTTCGCTCCGGCTCCCGCCGCGTGAGCCTCCTCCCTCCCTTCGGTCGGGAGACTCCTCACGCGGCGAACTGTTGAATCAGCGAGGCGAACGAAAGCTCAATCGGCTAGGCGAGCTTGCGCAGCCTGCGGATCCTTTCGGCGAGCTCCGCCTCGACGCCGTCGCCGGGGTACCGGCCTCCGAACGCGGCGTCGCAGTAGACCTTCACGACCGCCTGCGCGTCTTCCGCGCCTGCGGGGACTTTTTCCGAGAACAGGCGCGCCACTTCCGCGGGCGGGACGGAGGGGGCGAGCGCCCCGATGCGGCGGCCGAGGAGAGACCGCAGGCGGAGGTAGGCGCGCGTCGAACGGGGCACGCGCGCGCGGCGACGCCGCAGCGCGCGCCACAGTCCCGCCGATGTGAGGAGGGCGAGCACTCCGAGCGCCGCCGTGAAGAGTTGCGCGCCCCGGTTCTTGAAGAAGTTCCCCCAGCCTGGAAGGCGCTCGGAAGCCGAGGCGATCGTCTGCCGAGCGCTCTCGATGAACTGGCTCTGGTCGAACGCGTCGAACCCGAGGATGCGGCGGTCGTAGAAGAACTCGACCTCCCGGCCGACGCTTTCGATCCCGCGCCAGAAAGAGGGTCGGGACGTCGCCGCAGGGACGCCGGAGGGAGGCGTGGGGTCGAAGACCACGAAGCCCTGTCCGCCGAGCTCGGCTTCGACCCAGGCGTGCAGGTTCGTGCCGCGCACGACGACGGCCGAGGAAAGAAAGCCGATCTCCCCCCCGTACGAGCCGGTGACGAGCCGCGCCGGGATCCCACGCGCCGTGAGCATGAGGGCGGCCGCGGAGGCGAAGAACTCGCAGTGCCCGGCCTTCGTGCGCAGAAGGAAGTTGGCGATCGGGTCGCCCGTGCCCGTCGGAGGGTCGAGCGTGTACACGAACTCCGTGGCGAAATGGTCGCGGATCCGGCGGGCGATTTCCACGGGGCTCGTCAGATCGCCCGTGAGCCGCTCCGCGTACTGCCGGATCTCGGGCGGAACCGCGACGGGGTCGATGGCGGTGGCCCCGAGCGCCTTCGGGTCCACCCGCCGGAGCGCCGCGCTGTAACGGACGGAGCGCCGGTTGGTCGGAAGCCTTGCCATACCGTCGGAGAGGGCGATGGGATAGCCGCGGTCGAGCTGCACGCCCGTGGCGCCGTACGGCAGAAAGAGAAATCCATTGGCGAACGGATTCAAATCGACGGAAACGCGGCCGGCGAGGCGCTCCCCCGGCCGTTCCGCGGCGGGGGTCGTGTCGGGAAACCTCCGGGGCGCGAAGCGTCCTCCCCGCGCGTAGGGGTTCCGGGTCCAGACGCCGCCCCGGTAGTCCGTGAACACGGCCTCCCGCAGCCGGAGCGCCCGGGAAATCGCGCGGTCGGGCGAGACGTTCATCCGGAGCACCACGCGATCGCTGCGCTTGGCGGAGCCGAACGTCTCGAGATCGACTTTGTCGGCCGAGAGCGTGGTCGAAAGCGCGTCGTCGATGCGCACGGGCGCCGTCAGGTACGGGCTGCGGATGCGCGGCAGCGAATAGAAGAGAGGCACGGCGATGAGCCCGGACACCACGATGAGCGCCGCGGCGACCCCGCCGGTCGGGACGGAATTGAGCACCCGGTCCGGCGGCGCGTCCTCGAAGTCGGCGAGCACGGCGAGCCGGCCGAGGGCCCGGATTCCCAGCAACGCCATGGCCGCGAAGTACAGGAGTGAGGCGGCGTGCGTGACGGAAGACGCGGACGCGAGCGTCAGCAGAAAGAGGACGAGGAGCGCGGTCCGCGCTTCGCCCGGCCGCTTCAGGGATGCGATCTTCGCGATCGCCGTGAAGAGAAGGAGGTGCGACACGGATCGCAGCAGTCCGTGTTTCAGGACCACGAACTCGAGGGCGAGCCAGAGGAAGTAGGAGAGGCCGACGGCGTTCAAGATCGAGTCGGAGAGCCGGACGGGGTTCCCGGCCCGCGCCTTGACCCAGAGCAACAGCACCGCCGCCTCGTAGGCCACGAGCGCGAGCGGGAGGGCTCCCTCGGTCCAGAACAACGGCACCGGTGCGAGCGCGGCGACGGGCCCGAGGACGAGCACGTACGCGCGCCGCAGGCCGGCGGGGATCTCCGGCTCTCCCCGCAGCCATGCCATCAGGACACCACCACGCGCGTTTCGCCGCGCTTCAGCGGAGGAAGCTCCGGAGCTCCGGCCGCGGGAATCGCCTCGAGCCGGCCGAGCGCGTCGAGGATGCGCTTGCGCTGCATGGGACCGGAGGAGGGCGGGACCCGACCGCCACGCGCGTGGAATCCCACGTCCCCGCCGCGGGAGAGCAGGAGGAGCGCCTGCCCCGCGCAGCGCGAGATCGCCGTTTCGAAGCTCGCGAGAGCCTCCGGGTCGGCGGGGTCGGGCAGCGCGTTCTCGACCGAGAGAACGATGACGCGGTCCCGCTCGGCCTCGCGCTCACGGACGATCCACCGCCTCATACGCGCGGTCTGCTTCCAGTGGACGTCGCGTGGGTCGTCCCCGGCGACGAAGTCCCGCAGCGCGCGGAAATCGGACCCGGCGCCGCGGCGCCGCGGATGCGGCCGCCCGCCCTGGGAATCGTCCGATGGCGCCTCGCCCGCCTTCGCCGTATCCGGCGCCGGATACACGACGACTTCCCGGAGCAACTGCGCCCGGCGGTACTTCCGGAAGAGGCCGAGCGGGAACCGGGACAGGAGCCCGGAGTCGGATTCGCGCACGACGCCGCGCCGCGCGAAAGACCCCTCGACGAACACCTCCCGGGACTCGGCGGGCGCGAGCGGATCGACCCAGAGCGGGCCCGGCAGGCCTTCGTGCAGGAAAAACAGGGCCTGTGCGGTGCCGGTCTTCAGATGGTTCTGGAAGCGCACGCGCAGGAGCGCGGGGCGCCCCGCGAAAACCTCGCCCACCGGCTCGACCTCGCAGGAAACTCCCCGGACGTTGCGGCGCGAAACGAACCCGGACACCGCCATCGACGCGAGCATCGCCGCCAGCACGAGGTAGAGCCCGTTGTTGCCCGTGTTCGTCGCGCCGATGGCAACCACGAGGCACATGAGGATGTACCCGAGGCCGAAATTCGTGATGCGGATCTCCCACTCGGGGATGAGGCGGGTCATCGGTGCGCGGTACGGCTAGACCGGCACCGCCACGGACGCCAGGATCTTTTTCACCACCTCGCGCTCGCGGCCGCCGGCGCCGAAGCCGTCGGACGCGATCGACAGGATGCGATGCGACAGAACGGGCTCCGCGACGGCCTGGACGTCGTCGGGAATCGCGTAATCGCGGCCCGCGAGGAGCGCGCGGGCCTGCGTCGCGCGGAAGAGAGCCTGGGCGCCGCGCGTCGAGACCGGCAGCCTCAGATCGGAGATGCGCCGCGAGGCGGCGACGATCGCGTGCAGGTAGTCGAGCAGGCGGTCGGAAACGGTGATGCGCTCCGTCCGGTCCTGGAGCTCCAGGAGCTCGGAGGGGTCCAGAACGGCGGGGATCGCCGCGAGGATCCGCTCCGTTCCTCCGCGGCGCAGGAGCATCTTCTCCTCGTCGGCGGCGGGATATCCCAAGGAAAGCCGGAGGAAGAACCGGTCCATCTGCGACTCGGGCAGCGGATAGGTGCCGAGATACTCGACGGGGTTCTGCGTCGCCACCACCATGAAGGGTTGCGGGAGCGGGCGCCGCTCGGAGTCGAGCGTGACGGCCGCCTCGTTCATGGCCTCGAGAAGCGCGGACTGCGTTTTCGGCGTCGCGCGGTTGATCTCGTCGGCGAGAACGATGTTCGCGAAGATCGGGCCCGGGTGGAACTCGAAACGCTCCGATCCCGACTGGAAGACGGAGACCCCGAGCACGTCGGCCGGCAGCGTGTCGCTCGTGAACTGGATGCGGCGGAACTCGAGCGACAGGCTCTTGCCGAGCGCCCGCGCGAGCGTCGTCTTCCCGACGCCCGGAACGTCTTCGATCAGGACGTGGCCGCGGGCCAGAAGT
This sequence comes from Acidobacteriota bacterium, assembly GCA_030948185.1. Lineage (GTDB taxonomy): Bacteria > Acidobacteriota > Thermoanaerobaculia > UBA5066 > Gp7-AA6 > JALYUA01. Next base: position 20,183 of record JALZAT010000008.1, on the reverse strand, counting down.
GCGGTCAGGACGAGGTCGACCGCCCTCGCGTCGCCGCGGTAGGCGAGCCGTACGTTCTCTCTCAGCCGGTCGAGCCCCGTGGCCCGATCGACGCGGGTCTCCATGGATGTCGTGCTCATTTACTGAACATTCTAACCGGTCGGCTTGCGGGTCGCCTCCTCGCGCCTCAAAGCCTCGACGGCGCCCTTCAATTCCCGCTCCCGGTCGAAGGGCAGAACGAGGACTCCCTCGGGGCCCACGACGATCGCCGCGTCGCGCACTCCGGGCGCGATGACGGGCCGGTCCGAGACAACGAGGTTGCCCTGTTCGTCCGCTCCCTTGCGCTCCCGGAGCGCCCTCCACGTCCCCACGTCGCTCCACCCGGCCCGAAGCGGCACGGCGCGGACCCCCGCGGCCTTTTCCATCACGGCGTAGTCGATCGAGATGTCCGGCAGCGCCTCGTACGCGGCTCGCGCATTCGCGGGCCCGCGCAAACGGGCGGCGCGGTACGCCTCGACCGCCGCCGTCAGCTCGGGGGCCACCCGGCGCGCCTCCGCGACGAGCCGCGAGGGCCGGAATACGAAAATCCCGGCGTTCCAGAGGCAGCCGTCGCGGACGAGCTCCTCCGCGCGGGCGAGCCCCGGCTTCTCGACGAACCGCAGCACCGTCAGGGTCCGGGCGCGGGGGTCGGGCTTGACCTCGAGGTACCCGAAGTCGGTGTCGGGCCGCGTGGGAGGGACGCCGAGCACGACGACGGTCGCGGCGTCGGCGGATTCGCCGGCCGCGGCGAGCGCCGCGCGAAACGCCTGGTCGTCCGCCACGGTCTGATCCGAGGGAACGGCCGCGGTGACGGGGTCACCCGCGGCTTCGAACTCGAGCGCGGCGAAAAGGACCGCGGGGCCGGAGTTGCGCCGGACGGGCTCCGGAAAGACCCGGTCGGCGGAAATCTCTGGCAGCTCCTCGCGCACCCGCGCGAGGTGCCGCTCGGACGTCGCGACGAAGACCTCGGAAGAAAGCGGCGCGACGCGCGAGTACGTCTCCGCCAGCAGAGACCGGTCCGAGAGGAGCGGGAGGAACTGCTTCGGTCTCTCCTCCGTCGAGAGAGGCCAGAGCCGGGTCCCGCCGCCGCCGGCGAGCAACAGCACTCTCATACTTCTCGCGTCATCGCTTCTTCCATTGGACGCCGAGCATTTCCACCTCGGGGGACAGGGTAATCGCAAACCGGTCGGAAACCTCGTCGCGCATCCGTTCCATCAGCGCCAGGACGTCTGCGGCCGTCGCGCCCCCCGTGTTGACGATCACGTTGGCGTGCCTCGGCGAGATCTCGGCTCCGCCCACGCGAGCGCCCTTCAAGCCGCACGCCTCGATCAACTTCCCCGCGAATTCTCCAGGAGGGTTCTTGAAGACGCTGCCTGCGTTCGGCTCGGACGGAAGGGCGCCCCGCCGCTTGTCGGCGACGGATCGCGTCTTTTCGGCAATCGCGTCGCGCGAGGCGGGAACGAGCCGCATCCGGGCGGACGCCACGATCTCGCCCGTCTCGCAGAGCCGCGTCCAGCGGTATCCGTGCGAAATCTCCGACGCCGCCGCCGTGCGCGCGTCGCCGTTGCGCGCAACCAGCCGGACGGACTCGAGCACGTCGAAGAGCTCGCCGCCGTAAGCGCCAGCGTTGATCCGTACGGCGCCGCCGATCGAGGAAGGGATCCCCGAGATCGCTTCCAGCCCGGAGAGTCCCGCTCGAGCCGCCGCGGCGCAGACGCCGCCGAGCGCGGCCCCGCCGCCCGCCTCCAGGACGTCGCCCTCGACCCGCACGGCGAGGAAGTCGCCGTCGAGCCGGACGACATAACCCCGGAACCCTTCATCGGAAGCGAGGACGTTCGAGCCCATTCCGAGGAGGGCGAGCGGAGCCGATTCCACCGCCGCCCGCCGGAGAACGCGCGAGAGGCCCGACTCGTTGCGGACGCGGCAGAACCACCGTGCCGGCCCGCCGATACGCCACGTCGTGTGGCGGGCCAGAGGCTCGTTTTCGAGGATCACGCCCTCCTCCGGCGCGAGGGCGCTGTCGTCGCCGCTCAACTTCCCAGCGCTCCCGCGACGAGAACCGTCAGGCCCGCCGCGAGCCCGCCCGCCAGAACGTCGTCGACCACGATGCCGAGCCCCTCGGGCAGCTCCTGGACGCGCCGGATCGGCCCCGGCTTCCACACGTCGAAGATCCGGAAGGCCAGGAAGGAGACGACCCACGCGACCGCTTCGCGCGCGCCCGAGGAATACGCGAAGAGGGGCACGGCCGAGCAGGCGATGAACTGGCCCGCGAACTCGTCCAAGACGATCGGGCCGGGGTCCTTCATTCCCATCGCGCGGCTCGCGCGGGTCGTGAGCGGCACGGCGATCGCGGCGGTCGCGAGCCCGGACGCCAAAAGTCCGACCGCCGCGGCGATGCTTGCCGCATGAGACGTCCGCAGAAATCGAACGGCGCCGGCCGAGATCGCGAGCGCGACGAGAGACCCGGCCGTTCCGGGAGCGAACGGCGCCAGGCCCGACCCGAATCCGGTCGAGAGGAACGTCGAGAAGGGCCGCTCGCGAAACGCGCGGCGAAGGGCGTCGGCGTGCGATGGCTCCGGCGTTGACTTCGCCTCGGACGCGGGGGAAGATCGCGGGGTCCTCATCGGAGTCGGTACCCGAGTCTATAATCGCGCGACACGCGCACAGCTCCCACTTCCGGTCCCGGAAGCAGAAAGGATGAGGACATGTCCAGCGTGAAATCCAGTGAAAAATGGCGCGCCGTCGAGACGGCGCTGACCCAGATCGAGCGGCAGTTCGGCAAGGGCTCGATCATGAGGTTGGGCGACCAGCCCGAGGTCGTGATGCAGGTGATCCCGACCGGATCGCTCGCGGTGGACGCGGCGCTCGGGGTCGGCGGCATCCCGCGCGGCCGCGTCATCGAGATCTTCGGCCCGGAATCCTCGGGCAAGACGACGCTCTCCCTCCAGATCATCGGGCAGGCCCAGAAGACGGGCGGGCTCGCCGCGTTCATCGACGCAGAGCACGCTCTCGACGCGGAATACGCGCGAAAGCTCGGTGTCGACACCGACAACCTGCTCGTTTCGCAGCCGGACAACGGCGAGCAGGCCCTGGAGATCACCGAGATGCTGATCCGCTCGGGGGCCGTAGACGTCGTCGTCATCGACTCGGTCGCCGCGCTCGTGCCGAAGGCGGAGATCGAGGGCGAGATGGGCGAGGCGCAGATGGGACTCCAGGCGCGCCTCATGTCGCAGGCGCTTCGCAAGCTGACGGGCATCGTCTCGAAGTCGAAGACGAGCTTGATCTTCATCAACCAGATCCGCGAAAAAATCGGCGTGATGTTCGGCAACCCGGAGACGACGACGGGCGGCCGCGCGTTGAAGTTCTATGCGTCGATCCGTATCGACATCCGCCGGATCGCCTCCCTGAAGGATGGCGAGACGGTCGTCGGGTCTCGAACCAAGGTCAAGATCGTCAAGAACAAGTGCGCGTCCCCCTTCCGCCAGGCGGAGTTCGACATCAACTATGGAGAGGGGATCTCGCGCGAGGGCGAGCTCCTCGACATGGGGCTCGAGGCGAAGATCGTCGAGAAATCCGGCGCTTGGCTCTCGTACGGCGATTTGCGCATCGGCCAGGGCCGCGAGAACGCGAAGCAGTTCCTGCGCGAGAACCCGGAGCTCGCCAACGAGATCGAGACGAAGCTCCGCAAGAGCATGGGACTCCTTCCTCCGGACCCCGCGGATACGACTCCGCCTTCCGACGGGCCGGCGAAAGAGAAGGAAAAGACCGCCGCGGAGCGAGCGCGAAGATAACCAGCCGGGCGACTCGATTCGCCCACAGGATGCATCTGCTCGCGGCGCGCGAAGTCTCCCGAAGTAACCGGGGGAGGAGGCGCGCGCCGCGGGAGGCCGCGCACGCGCGGCCGACGTTCTGCAATACTTCCCGCGGATGAGATCCGTCACGAGCGCCCGCCTCATCGCGGGCGCTCTTCTTTTTGCCGCGGTCCGCGCCGTCGCCCAACCCATCGCGGGGGCCGCCGCCGACATGGCGCCCGCGCCGGCCGCCCCGCCCCGGCTGCAGCTCGCCACAAGCGCCCCGGACGGCCTCTGCCCCGACAGGCCGGGCATCCTCGGCATCTCCCGGCTCGACGCCACGCGGACTCCTCCCGCGGATTCCTCCCGCTGCCTCGTGATCGTCGAGGCGCGCGACCTCTCCGATACCGCCCTTTCCGAGCTCGCGTCGCGGCTCGCGCGTTTTTCGAAGTTCGGGTTCGCTCTCCTCGACCTGTCGGCGTCGGAGGGAGCACCGGAGCGGATTCCGTTCGCCGTCAAGCGGCTCTCGTCGGCGGTCCGCGCCGTCACCCCCGACGCGCGGGTGGGGCTCGACCTCGGCTCGCGCCCCGCCGGCGAGGAGGACCTGAGCCCCTACGCGGACGCCCTCGTGCTGCGCGCCGAGGCCGCTGCGGTGCCGCCACAGAGCGGCGCGAGCGCGGCGATCACCGGACGGTGGATCCTTCTTCGGGCTGCCGCCAGCGGAAGCGGCGCCTCGGACGTGATCCGCGCGCTCGAAGGCGTGCGCCGCGACTCGCTCGGAAGCGTCTCGCTGGCCGCCAGAGAGTCGGCCGCCGCCGACGAGCCCGGGCGCCGGCAGCTCGAGCGGATGCAGGCTTACCTGACGGCAGACGTCTCCCCGGACCCGACGCCCACGACCGTTTCCGTCGGCCCGGAGTCCTACTCCGCTCTCCGATTCTTCGAGGCCAAGCGCTTCACGCCGATCGTGTTCCTCCACGAGTCGCCCCTTGCCCGACTCGAGCTCGCGGACGGCACGTATGCCTCCGCTTCCGTCGAGAACCTCGGATCGGGAGCGCGGCGCGAATTCGACCTCAAGGGAGCGAAGTCGCTGGCGCTCGACGCTTCGAAGAGCGCGTTCGCGGTCGTCCTGCATCCAACGGCGAGGCCCGGCGGAGAATCGCGGGCGGTCGAGGTCGGCGCGGTCCGAGGGTTGACTGCCGAAGAGATCGTCGCCCGCGAGCGCGCGTGGGAGACGGGGCAGCGCGAAAAGGTCGAATCCTTCGTGGGGCAGATGAAGGCGTCGCTCCGGTTCCGTGTCGCGGAGGTCAACGAGACCTTCGACCTCACGATCCTGGGGCCGTTCTTCTCGAAGCGCGGCGAGCCCTCCGACTGGGAGTGGGACGAGTTCTACCTGAACGGTGTGAAATGGAAGGGCAAGACGCTGCCGTCTCTCCCGATTCTCCAGCCGGAGAAGGTCACGACCCTGCCGCTCGAGATCCGGCTCACGGAGGAGTACACCTACGAGCTTCACGCCGAGGCGGCCATCGCGGGCCGCCGGGCGTACCACGTCGCCTTCAACCCGAAGAGCTCCGTGGGGGCGAAGCCCGTGTACCGGGGCAGCGTGTGGATCGACAAGGAGACGTTCGCGCTCCTCCGGCGGGATTCGGTGCAGCTGAATCTGAAGGGTGAGACGCTCTCGAACGTCCAGAGCGAGTTCTATCGCCCCGTTCCCGGCCATTCCGACGTGCTCCTCCCCCTCGAGATCAAGGGTCAGCAGGTCTTTTCCACCGCGGGCCGGACCACGGCGATCGAACGGGACGTCGTCCTTCAGAACGTGCAGCTGAACCCGCCCGACTTCGCCGAGCGGCGCGCGAAGGCGTATGCCTCGCCCGCGCAGATGATCCGCGACACGGACGTCGGGATGCGGTACCTGATCCCCGACCCGGCCGTCCCGGGCGCGCGGATCGTGCAGACGACCGTTTCCCGAAAGAGCACGTTCGGGATTCTCGGCGGCTTCTACGACAAGTCGCTCGACTACCCGATTCCCCTGATCGGCGTTCAGCACTTCAACTTCGACCTGTTCGGAAAGGGAAAACAGCTGTCCGTCTTCTTCGGAGGCGCACTCCTGACGACGAACTACACCGACCCGGGGATCGGCGGGACGCGCCTCGACCTCGGCCTCGATCTTTTCGGCTCGGCCGTGGCGTTCGGAGACGTGGCCTACCGCAACGGGCACGAGGTCAGCGGCCAGAAGATCAAGCATCTGCCCGCGATTGCCCAGCTCAATCTCGGACATCCGCTCGGCCCCTACCTCAAGGCGTCCCTCGGCATCTTCGCCAAGTACGACAACTATCAACGCGACAAAAACACGGCCGCGACGTTCATCACTCCGGTGGACGCCATCACGAGCGGAGTCGACTTGAAGCTGATCGCCAACCTTTCGGGGTTCAACGCGACCGTGGCCGCGAGCTACTTCAACCGGAGCCGCTGGGAGCTCTGGGGAGACCCGAGCGATCTCGAGTACAAGCCGAGCCAGAAGGACTACATCCGCTGGGAGGCGTCGCTCTCGAAAGACCAGTACTTCTCCGGTTTCCGCAAGCTCCACGCGAAGATCGGGTACGTGGATGGCTCCGACCTCGACCGCTTCTCGAAGTACGAGTTCGGGTCGTTTTCTCCCCACCCGATGCACGGCTTCCAGAGCGGGAGCCTGCGGACCCAGCGCGCGTGGGTCGCCAACCTCTCGTACGGCCTGAACATCGAAGACATCATCCGTTTCGAGGGCTTTTACGACCAGGCGCTCCTGACGGACAGCGTCTCGGGCTTCAAGAACACCTACTTCTCGGGCGCCGGACTGCTCGCGTCTCTGAACGGCCCCTGGAAAAACTCCCTCTTCCGAGCCGAAGTGGGCATGCCCGTCGTCCGCCACGGAGTCGCGGGCTTCGTCGTAAACGTGCTGGTGCTGAAGCTTTTCTAAGGCACCGTCTCGTGTGACTCAGCCGCCGGCGCCGAGGACGGGAGAAACGCCTATCTCTAGGCCGACGTCTTCTCGACTTCGAAGGCGAGAACGCCGCCAGAGTCGCTTTGGGACAAGAGCCGTCCCCTGCCCTGCGCGCAAAAAGCTTCCACGTCGCGCACCGCGATCGGGTCCGTGGCGAGGAGGCGGGCTCGTGTTCCGGCGGGTTGGGAACGGAGCGCCGAGGCGAGGCGGAGGATCGGCAATGGGCAATAGAGACCGCGCGCATCCACCTCGATCGGTTCGGGTTCCGGCACGCCCTCGATCCTCCCCGTTCTTCGGCCGCCCGTCCACGGCTTTCGGCTTCGCACGCATCGGCTAAAATCCCCCGCCCATGCCCGAGCCCATACCGTTCCCTTCGGCGGCGGCGCCCGTGAAGCGCGCATTGATCTCCGTCCACGACAAGACGGGGCTCGCCGAGCTCGGCCGTGAGCTCGCCGCGCACGGCGTGCGGCTCGTCTCGACCGGCGGAACGGCGGCGCACCTGCGGGACGCCGGCCTCGAGGTGACGCTCGTCGAGGAAACCACGGGCTTCCCCGAGATCCTGGGCGGCCGGGTCAAGACGCTCCATCCGAGAATCTTCGGCGGCGTCCTCGCGGACGAGAGCCGCGATGACCACGTGCGCGAGCTCGCCGAGTCCTCGATCGAAGCGTTCGACCTCGTCGTTGTGAGCCTCTACCCTTTTGAGCAGACGGTCGCCCGGGGAGCCTCCGCCGCCGAAACAATCGAGATGATCGACGTGGGCGGCACCGCGCTCATCCGCGCGGCGGCGAAAAACCATGCCCGCGTGGCCGTCCTCGTGGACCCTTCCGACTACGAGCCGCTCCTCGACGAGATTCGCGCCACGGGAGGCACGAGCCTCGCCACGCGCGGGCGTCTCGCCGCGCGCGCGTTCGCGCGCACCGCCGCGTACGACGCCGCGATCGCCTCCTGGCTGTCCGCGCGGAACCGCGGCGACGAGGCGTTCCCGGAGAGCCTCGTGCTCTCGTTCCAGCGGCTGGGCGCGCTTCGTTACGGCGAGAACCCGCACCAGCGCGCCGCGGTCTATGGCAATCCGCAGGCGCCTCCGGACGCGCTCGTGCACTTCCAGATGCTCCAGGGCAAGGAGCTTTCGTTCAACAACCTCCTGGACCTCGACTCCGCCGTCACGCTGGCGCGCGACTTCGACCGGCCGGCCGCCGTCATCGTCAAGCACAACAACCCCTGCGGCGCCGCGATCGGAGACTCAATCGTCGAGGCGTTCGGGCGCGCCTTCGCCTGCGATCCCCTCGCCGCGTTCGGGGGAATCATCGCGATCCGCGGCACCGTCGACGGCGCGCTCGCGTCGCTCGTTCTCCAGCACTTCGTCGAGGCGGTCGCGGCCGACGATTTCACCCGAGAGGCGACCGATTACTTCGCAAAGAAACCGAACATCCGTCTCTTGAAGGTGCCCGTGTCGCGCCGGCCTTCGGGAGGACTCGACTGGAAGCGGATCGAGGGCGGGCTGCTCGTCCAGGACCCGGACAATGAGCCGGACCAGGTCTCCGCCTGGCGCATCGTGTCCCAGCGCAAGCCGACCGCGGTCGAACGGGCGGCATGCGAGCTCGCGTGGCGCGTGGCGCGGCGCGTGAAATCGAACGCGATCGTGCTCGCGAACGCGCGCCAGACGATCGGCATCGGCGCCGGACAGATGAGCCGCGTGGACGCCTGCCGTCTCGCGGCTTCGAAGCCCGTGCTGCCGATCGTCAATTGCGGCGCCGCGTCGGACGCCTTCTTTCCCTTCCGGGACGGCCTGGACGTGCTCGCGGAGGCGGGGGTGACCGCCGTCGTCGCGCCGGGCGGGTCGATCCGCGACCAGGAGATCGTCGCGGCGGCCGACGAACGGCAGATGGCCTATCTGATCGCTCCGAGACGGCACTTCCGCCACTGATGGGCGCGCGAAGACGCCCCTCCGGAATTCCCACGCCCCGGGAGCGCGTTGGCTCGGTCGTGCCGACGCGCCTCGCCCTCCTTCTCGCCACCGCGGGCGCGCTCGCCTCCGCCTTCGCGTCGGCGCAGACGGTCTCGACGCCGGCTCCGGGCGGCGCCGCCGGCGCCCTCTCGCCCGAGGCGTCCGGCGCGTTCGCGCGAGCCGCCGCGAAATATTCCGACGGGTCCGCGCACGCGTGCCCCTTCGTCCAGATCTACACGCCCGCCGGGTTCACGACGGCGAAGCGCGAGTCGGGCACGCTCTGGATCCAAGCGCCCCAGCGGCTGCGGTTCGACTACGAAGCGCCGGAGAAAAAGACGTTCACGTACGACGCGGGCGAAGGCCGCCTCTTTACGCCCGAGGACAAGCAGCTCACGATTCAGAAGCTGACACCCGAGGACCGCGCGAGGCTGCCGATCGTGTTCCTTTCGGATCCGGTCGAGCTCGCCCGCGAGTACGCGATCTCATCCGACGCGGGCGACGCCGGCGTCACGCGCCTTCTCTTGAAGCCCCGGTCGCCGCGGCCGGAGCTCGCCTGGCTCCGGGTGTCGGTCGCGCGGGACGGCTCGGCTCCAGAGCTCTCCTACGAGGACGCGTCCGGCAACCGAACGGAGTTCCGATTCGACGGGTGGCGCAAGGAAAAACCGCGCCCCGCCGGCGACTACCGCGTCACGGGCCCGCCCGGCACGCGAATCCTTCAGAACTGACGGCCGCGCGGAGAGACGCGCTGGACACGCTCGTCGCGCTCGACTCGCCCGACGCGGGAGTTGTCCTGGAGCTCGAGCAGGCCGGAAACGGGCGCGGCCGGTTCGGCGCGGAGAACGGGCGCATCGTCCGTGTCTTCCTGCGGCGTTGCGGGCTCTCCGAAGTCCCTCCCGGAATCCGCCGTCTCCCGGCGCTCTCGCGCCTGTTCCTTGGAGACAACGCCCTGGCGTCGGCGCCGGACTGGCTCGGGGAGCTCGCGCGACTCGACGCGCTCGACCTCGCGCAGAATCGGCTTCGATCCATCCCGCGGGGCGTCTGGGATCTCTCCACGCTGACCATGCTCGACCTCGGTCACAACGAGATTGCCGAGGTCCCGGATGCCCTCGGCGGCCTGACTCGGCTGCGATTCCTCTACCTCGCCGAAAACCCGCTCGCGCGCCTTCCGGACGGCATCGGCGGATTGCGCGAGCTCCGGTACCTCGGCGCAGCCGACGCCGGCCTCGCGTCCCTGCCGGAAGCTCTCGGACGCCTCGAGCGGCTCGAGGAGCTGCGCCTCTACGGAAACCGGCTCACCTCGCTCCCGGAGTCGATCGGCGGCCTGCGCAACCTGCGGGAGCTCCACCTCGACCGCAACGAAATCGCCTCGCTGCCGGAATCGCTGGGAGATCTCGGAGAGCTGCGCGAGCTGCGGCTCCGCAACAACCGCCTCGAGCGGCTGCCGGAGTCGGCCGCCAGGCTCGTCAAGCTGGCGACTCTCGACCTGCGCAATAACAAACTGACGTTGGTGCCGCGACAGGTCGCGCAACTTCCCCGCCTCGAGAAGCTCGACCTGCGATGGAACGAGGTGGACGACCACGATCCCGCGATCGCGCTGCTCGAGACGCGGGGATGCCGAGTGCTTCTGTAAACGTCCCCCCTCACCCGGCCTCACCCCCGCGCCCGGGGGAGAGGTATAACCCTCACTCCTTCGACGTAGAATCGAGCAAATGGCCCAGGAGTTCACCTTCGACGTCGTCAGCAAAGTGGACCTCCAGGAAGTGCTGAACGCCGTCCAGCAGGCCTCCAAGGAGATCGGAACCCGCTTCGACTTCCGGGGCAGCTCCTCCAAGGTCGAGTGGAACGAGAAGGAGCTGACGCTCACGCTCACCTCCGACGACGCCCACAAACTGAAGTCGGTCATCGACATCCTCGAGACGCGGCTCGCCAAGCGCGGCATCGCCGTCAAATCCCTCGAGTACGGCAAGATCGAGGACGCGGCCGGCGGCACGGTCCGGCAGACCGCGAAAATCCAGCAGGGGATCCCATCGGAAAAGGCCAAGGAGATCGTTCGCACGATCAAGGACCGCAAACTGAAGGTCCAGGCGGCCATCCAGGCGGACCAGGTCCGCGTCTCCGGCAAGAACAAGGACGACCTGCAGGCCGTGATGACGCTCCTGCGGGGAGGCGACTACGGCCTGCCGCTGCAGTTCACCAACTACCGATGAACCGATGAACCGATGAGCCTGCTCCCCCGCGTTGCCAATCCGCGGTTCGCGCGCGCCTACGATCTGATCGCCGACAAGCTCGCCGACGTGGAGAAGGAACTGCTGCTCCACTTCCGCTCCCCCATCCCGACGATCGACGGGATCGGGAACTACCTCGCCGACGCGGGCGGGAAGAGGCTTCGGCCCGCCCTTCTGCTTCTCGTCTCCCGCCTGCTCGGATACGAGGGGGACAAGGACGTCCGGTACGCGGCCGTCATCGAGTTCATCCATACGGCGACGCTCGTCCACGACGACATCATCGACGAGGCCCGCCTGCGCCGCGGCCGGACGTCGGCGAACGCGAGATGGGGCAACAACCTGACGGTGCTCTTCGGCGACTACCTCTACACGAAATCGATGGGGATCGCGCTCGACGAGGGCGACCTCATCATCCTGAAGATCCTTTCGGACACGACCCTCTCCATGATCGAAGGAGAGATCATCGCGATCGAGAAGACGGGCGACGTCCTCGTCACGCGCGAGGAGGCCCTCGACATCATCAAGCGAAAGACGGCGGATCTCTTCTCCGCGGCGTGCCGCCTGCCCGCCCACTTCGCGCCGCGGGGCGACCTCTTCGCGGCGGAGCGCCTCGCCGAATACGGCCGCTGTCTCGGGGTCGCGTTCCAGCTGATCGACGACCTTCTCGACTACACGGGCAGCGAAGCCTCCGTCGGCAAGCCCGTGTTGAACGACCTGCGCGAGGGCAAGCTCACAATGCCCCTTCTGCTCGCCCTGCCGCGGGCGAGCCGCGCCGAACGCGAGCTCGTCGCGACCGTGGCGAGGGAACGGGAGTTCAAGAGCGTCGAACCTTCCGAGATCCTGTCGCTCGCCGAGCGCTACGACGGGATCGCGGACACGCGGGCGCTCGCTCGGGACTATGCGGGGGCGGCGCGCGTGGCGCTGGGAACGTTTCCGAACAGCGAAGCCAAGGACGGCCTGCTCCTCGCGACCGAGTCGGTCATCGACCGGGTCCGTTAGCGGCGTCCCGCGCGCAGCGCGGAAAGGCGCCGCGTCCCTGTTCGGGCGCGCGCATCCCACGCGCGCCCGAACAGGGCTTCAAAGTCAGCTCCGATCGGGCCCCGTCTGTGGTCTAACTAGTCCCGCACGAGGTGCCCGACCAGGGCGTCGAGAGCGGCGCGCGCCGCGGCGCAGTACGGATTGTCGGTGTCGTAACCGGCGAGCGCAATCACCTTCCGATACGCCGCGACCGCGGCATCGACGTTCGCGAGCCCCCGGTCGTGGATCCGCGCGACGAGGAGCCGGGACGGGAGATGCCGGGCGTCGATCTCGAGCGCCTTGCCGCAGAAGATGAGGGCCACGTCGAAGCGCTCCTCCGCGGCGGCCAGAGACGCGCGGCGGAAATACAGATTTGCTTCCTCGGATGCCGCGCCCGACGCGGGTGTGCGCTGAGCGAACTCCTTGAAACGAGACGCGATTCCGCTCGTCCAGGGAAGAGCACGTGACATATCTGTCTGATTGTAGGCACGTTGCCGAAAAGGCGCAAGAAAAATTTAGGAGATTATAGCCACTTCCCTGTTTTTATACGGAAAAGGGATATTTCGCAAGCGGGGGTCGCATAAACCCTCAGTTCGGCGCGCCGATCCACCTCCACGGGTGCATCGGCGGGCTTCCGATCACGGTCGCGAAGGGGCCCGTCGAATGCGTCAGCTGGCTGCCCGAGCGGTCGATCGTCCACTTCCCGTCGCTCACGACGGCGGGCGGCCGGCTGCCGATTCGCAACGAGAACAGGATCCCTCCGAGGCCCCGCGGACTCTCCGCGACGATTCCGACCGCGTTGGTTCCCGCCCGCAGGAGCGGGCCCACGTCGAATCTCGCGGCGGGGTCGCCCTGCGTCTGGCTTCCGATCCCTGCGCGCGTCCCGTTGATCCAGAGCTGGAAACTGCGGTCGACGAAGATCCGCGCCTCGGCGGAAGGAGGCGCCGAGGGGAGCTCGAACTCTCGAACCGCGGAGAAGTGAACCGGGCGCGGGTCCGGGCTGCGCTCGATCCAGATCCACCGGGCCCCCTCAAATCCGATCTCGCGCATTCGTGCGTTCCGGACGAGACCGAGAACGCCCCAGATTCCGAGCGAGAGCGCGATCGCGGCCAGGAGAAACGCCGGAAAAGGACGTTTTCGCGGCGAGGGACGGGATCGAGGGAGTTCTGTGCCGTGTTGACCCAAGGCGCGGCGCAGAATACACTCTTTATCCCGACGTATGCAGATCGTCGGATTGATCCCCTCCCGGTACGCTTCCGTCCGTTTTCCCGCCAAGCCTCTGGCTCTCCTCTCGGGCAAACCGATGGTGATCCACGTTCTGGACGCAGCGCGCGCCTCGCGGCGCCTCGACCGCGTTGCCGTGGCGACCGACGACGAGCGCATCGCGGAAGTGGTGCGCGCCGCGGGCGGAGAAGCGGTGATGACTTCGACGGAGGCGGCAAGCGGGACGGACCGGCTGGCCGAAGCGGCGCGGTCGCTTCGCGGAGACGTCTATGTCAACGTGCAAGGGGACGAGCCGTTGATGGACCCCGAGAACATCGACCGCGCGGTGGACGCCCTCCTCGCCGCGCCCGGCCGCGAGATCGCCTCCGTCTGGGTACCGATGCCGGTCGGAGAGGCGTCGGATCCGAACGCCGTCAAAGTGGCCGTGGCGCGGGACGGGCGGGCGCTCTACTTCTCGCGGTCGCCGATCCCGTACCCCCGGGGCGGGGTGGCCTCATACCGCAAGCACCTCGGGCTCTATGCTTACCGGGCTGCTGCGCTCGCGACCATCGCGGCGCTGCCCCCGTCGGACCTCGAAAAGTCGGAATCGCTCGAGCAGCTGCGGTGGCTCGAGGCGGGATACGCGATCTGGATGGCGGAGGCGGCGGCGGATTCGATCGGAGTGGACACGCCCGAGGATCTCTCCCGGGCGGAGGCGTGGATGCGGAAGTCGATGGAGGCGCGCGCATGAGCGGGAAATACGTGTTCGTCACGGGCGGAGTTGTCTCGTCCCTCGGGAAGGGCATCGCCGCATCGTCGATCGGCGCGCTCCTGGAGGCCCGCGGATACAAGGTCGCGCTGGCAAAGTTCGATCCCTATATCAACGTCGACCCCGGCACGATGTCGCCCTTCCAGCACGGAGAGGTCTACGTCACCGACGACGGCGCGGAGACCGACCTCGATCTCGGGCACTACGAGCGCTTCACGACGACGACATCGTCGCGCCTGAACAACACGACCGCCGGGCGAATCTACCTGTCGGTCATCGACCGCGAGCGTCGCGGCGATTATCTGGGAAAGACCGTCCAGGTGATTCCCCACATCACCGACGAAATCAAGGACGCCATTCGCAAGGTGGGCACCGAGGCTGACGTGGTGCTGATCGAGATCGGCGGCACCGTCGGCGACATCGAATCCCTCCCTTTCCTCGAAGCGATCCGGCAGATCCGGCAGGAGGCGGGACGGGGCAACGCGATCAACGTTCACCTGACCCTCGTCCCGTACATCAAGGCTTCCGACGAGTTGAAGACGAAGCCGACGCAGCACTCGGTGAAAGACCTCCTCTCGATCGGAATCCAGCCGGACGTCCTCCTCTGCCGGACGGACCGCGCGTTGCCCGCGGAGGTCAAGAAGAAGATCGCCCTCTTCTGCAACGTCCCGGTCGAAGCGGTCATCAACGCGAAGGATGTTCCCTCGATCTACGAGGTCCCCCTGCAGTTTGCCGCGGAGGGACTCGACGAGATCCTGCTCGACCTCTTGAACCTTCCCCACTACGACCGGGACCTCTCCAAGTGGGAGAGCCTCGTCAATCGGATCAAAAACCCTTCGGCCGAGGTCGAGATCGCGATCGTCGGCAAGTACGTCGAGTACGGCGACTCCTACAAGTCGTTGAACGAGGCGCTGGCGCACGGCGGCATCGCGAACAACGTGCGCGTGCGGCTGCACTACGTGGACGCGGAGAGCCTGGAGAACGACACGTATCCCGAAGTGCTCGCGAGGGTGGACGCCATTCTCGTTCCGGGCGGATTCGGCAAGCGGGGCGTGGAAGGAATGCTCAAGGCCATTCGGTACGCACGCGAGAAGAAGGTGCCGTTCTTCGGGATCTGTCTCGGGCTGCAGACCGCCGTCATCGAGTACGCGCGCCACGTTGCAAGCCTCGAGGGCGCCAACTCCACCGAGTTCGACGAGGACCCCAAGCACAAGGTCATCTTCAAGCTTCGGGACCTGATCGGCGTGGAGGCGCTCGGCGGGACCATGCGGCTCGGCAAGTACCCGTGCGAGCTCATGCCGGGCTCCTTCGCGGCGCGCGCCTACGGCGAAAGCCTCATCTCCGAGAGGCACCGCCATCGCTACGAGGTCAACCAGGAGTACCTCCCGGCGCTCCGGGATGCGGGTCTGTCGTTCACCGGGATGTCGCCGGACCGCAAGTTCGTCGAGATCATCGAGCTCAAGGACGATCACCCCTGGTTCCTCGGATGCCAGTTCCATCCGGAGCTGAAGTCGAAGCCGTTTGCCTGCCATCCCCTCTTCAAGGACTTCATCCGCGCGGCGCGGGCGCACCGGGGCGCGCGGGAGGAATCCGCGGCCGGCGAGCGGGAGGCGGCGGCGTTTCGAAACACCGGTGGCGCGCGCGATGAGGAGATCGCCTGACCGGGGGTCCCGTTCGGCGGGTCGCGATCGCTCCGGGATACGCGATCGGCGGAGACGGCGGCGGCGCGGCGCCGCCGCTCATCTTTGCGGGACCGTGCGTCATCGAGTCGCGAGAGCATGCTCTCGCCATGGCGCGCCGTTTGAAGGAGATCGGCGAGCGGACGGGCGCGAAGATCGTCTACAAGTCCTCCTTCGACAAGGCCAACCGCTCCTCGAAGGACTCCTTCCGCGGACCGGGCCTGTCGGAAGGGCTCGACATCCTCGCGCAGGTGAAAGCCGAGACGGGAATGCCCGTCATCTCCGACATCCACGAGCCCGGGCAGGCGGCGGCCGCCGCGAAGGTCCTCGACGTCCTCCAGATCCCGGCCTTTCTCTCCCGCCAGACCGACCTGCTTCTCGCCGCGGCCCGCACGGGCCGTCCGGTGAACGTGAAGAAAGGTCAGTTCATGGCGCCGGACGACATGGCGCTCGTGCTCGAGAAGTGCCGGTCGGTCGGAAACGAGGACGTGCTCCTCTGCGAGCGCGGTGCCTCGTTCGGGTACCACAACCTCGTCGTCGACATGCGCTCCTTCCCGATGCTTCGCGCGCTGGGAGCTCCCGTCGTCTACGACGCGACGCACTCCCTGCAGCTGCCGGGCGGAGGCAGGGAGACCGGCGGGCTCAAGCAGTACGCGCCGGCGCTCGCGCGAGCGGCCGCCGCGACGGGATTCGTGGACGGGTTCTTCCTCGAGGTGCACGACGCGCCCGAGCGCGCGCTCTCGGACCGCTCCACACAGCTCGACGTCGCGATCGCGGCAGACTTGATCACGTCGGTCTTGGAGATTGCGCGGCTCGGCCGCGCACGCGTTACGGACGAACGGAGCCGCTAGCCGCGGCGGCGAGCCGCGCGCTTGCCGCGCTTGCGGGGAGGGCTCCGGCGCTTCTTCTTCGCCGCTGAGGCCGTTGCCGCGCGCGTGCCGGCCTTCGCCGGGCGGCCCTTCGCGCGGAGCGCCGCGTCGGCCGCGGCGAGCCACCCCTTCGCGTCCATCGTCTCCGGGTCGAACATCATGACGGCGGAAGAGAACGACGCCCGGAATCTCCTGCGACCCTCGCCCAGTTGCGGGATCTCCCGGAACTCCGCCGCGATCCGGTCGACCAGCCGGGTCGCCTCGTCGCGTCCGACTTCGTGCAGAAGAAATCCCAGCTCGTCATCGCGAAGGCGCCCGATCGTGTCCGACTGCCGGAGCCGCCGCTTCAAGAGCGACCCGAGGGCCCGCAGGACGCGGTCTCCGGCCGCGTGGCCGTGCCGGTCGTTGATCGACCCGAGCCCGTCTACGTCCACGAGGACGAGAGCGGCACGGTCTTCCTTCGCCCGCGCCAGGCGGATCGCGGCCGTGCGGACGCTTTCAAAAAAAGCGGTATGCGTCAGGAGACGCGTCAGGCCGTCTTGCTGAAGAAGCTCGCCCACGAATCGCGCGCGCTCGAGACGGACGGCCACCATCGTGAGCAGCAACGCGGGCGGGATCGGCTTGACGAGGAGGTCGTCGCCGCCCGACCTGAGCGCGGCGATGCGGTCCTTGGGCTCCCCCTTCGCCGCGAGGAAGATGACGGGAAGCGTCGCGTAGCGCTCCTCCTGCCGCAGGTACCGGGCGAGCTCGTGGCCGTTTTTTCCGCCGGAGAGACGCGCGTCGAGCAGCACGAGGTCCGGGCGGAACGACGCGAGGTCCGACTCGAACCGCGCGGGGTCGGCGCAGACTCGCACCTCGTACCCCGCGGACTCCAGGATCGCGCGGTGGAAGGCGGACACTTCGCCCTGGTCCTCAACGGACAGCACTCGCGCGGGAGCGCGCCGGTTCCGGCCGAGGAGATGGTGCAGGCGCCGGAGGAGAGCGCCGACGTCGACCGGTTTGCAGAAGTACCCGTCCGCGCCGCAGTGGATCGCCTCCACGCGGTCCGTGAAGTCGCCCGCTCCGGCGACCAGAATGACGGCGACGGAGTCGCCCCCCGCCAGGCCGCGAATCGACTCGACGAGGTCCGCTGCGCGCCCGTCTGGAAGCCTCGCGTCGAGTAGGACTCCCGCGGGAAGCTCGCGCTCGAGCTCCCGCCGGGCCTCAGCGACGCTGGCCGCCGAGCGCACGACGAAACCCTCCCGCTCGAGGACCTGCCGGAGGAGAGAGAAAGTGGCGAGGTCGTCCATGACCACGAGGATGCCCGTCGCGGCCGCGGGCTCGGCGCCGGAAGCGCGGTCGATGAAGGAGGGATCGGGCGGGGCCGCCGCGTCGAGGGCGGTCCGGATCGAGCCCGTCAGGTCGAGCCACTCCCCCGCTTCGCGCGGAGTCGCGGGCCCGCTTCGGGACGCGGCGCGGGCGCAGATCGCCTCTCCCCGGCTGGCAAAACCCGAGACATCCGAGAACCCGTAAGTGTCGCCGGCGCCCGCCAACCCGTGGAAATGGAGGCGGAGGGAACGGAGCGCGTCCTCGAATTCGTCGCCGGTCGCCCGCCCGACCAGGACTTCGATGGATTTTAACCTGTCGAGCGAGCCGGCGACGAATTGCCGCCGGAAGTCGAGAAGAGTGCGTGAGAGACGGTCCAGTTACGACCTCCCGGCGGGCGTCGAGTTCTGCATCAAATGTGCGGCGATTTTACGATACTCCGAAGCGGTGCTCCGACGTTTCCGCTTCGCTCAGGCGCTTCGAAGCTCCTCAGGCAGCATCTCCTCGACGGGATAGCCCGCCGCGAGCCAGCCGTCGAGGCCGCCCGAGAGCGGGCGCACCAGCGGGTAACCCTTTTCGAGGAGCGCGCGGGCCACACGGGCCGCCGAGGCTTCGTTGGGTCACGTGCAGTAGAGGACGAGCTCGCGATCCGCGGGCAGGTCGAAGGCGTGCGACTGGACCTGGTCGAACGTGAGCGACCGCGCGCCGGGGATTCGCCTCGGGTCGGCCGCCAGCGCGGAAGGCGTGCGAACGTCGAGCACCATGGGGGGCGCCGGCCCCGACAGAAGCGAAGAAAGGTCTTCCGCCGTGATGCGCGCCATCCGAAGAGAGCGATAGAAGCGCCGCCGCTGAACCCATTTGAACGCGATGAAGAGGAGAAGCGCCGCGCCGACGACGAGGAACGCGCGCGTGCCGATGTCGGACAGGAAGGCGAGACCGCGGTCGATCGCCCGGTGGAAGATCCTTCCCGCAACCACTGCCGAGCCGGCCCAGAGGAGCGCCCCCGCTCCGTCGTAGAACAGAAAAGCGCCGAATCGCTGCGAGATCGCGCCGGCCAGCGGCGGCGCGACCGTCGAGAAGCCCGGGATGAACTTCGCGACGACCAGCGACGGCAGGCCCCAGCGCTCGAAAGCGGCGGACGTCTGGCGCACGCACGAATCCGGCGACAGCGAGACCCGGCAGAGCGTCTTCAAGACCCCGAGGCCCAACCGGTGGCCGAGCAGGTACCAGAGGGAATCCGCGAGGAGCGAGGCGCCGACCGCGACGGCGAGGATGTCGACGAGCCGCAGGTCCCCGCGGACCGAAAGAGCGCCCGCGACGATGAGCGTGGGAGCGGCAGGGATCGGAAGCCCCAGCTGCTCAAGGAGCACGTTCACGAAGACGAGGAGGATGCCGTACTCGGCGACGGTGCGGACGAGCGGGTGCATCGAGGGGGATAGTAATGCCGGCCTGCGAGCCTTTCGGACGAGAAGCCTTGTGGCATCCGCGGGTTGGGTCCCCGGTCCTCGGTCCTCGGTCCTCGGTCGGTGGAGGCTTCGAGTCCCTCCTAACCTTTGGCGGCCCTTGCCGTCTAATGAGTCGGATGGAAGGCAGCGATCGGGCGGCGGTCGCGCGGGCGAGGGCCGGCGATCGGGACGCCTTCCGGGAGCTCGTCGAGGCGCACAGCCGGACCGTGTTCCGGCTCGCCTACCGCATGACCGGCAACGAGGAGGACGCAGAAGACGTGGTGCAGGAAACGTTCTTGAAGGCCTATTCGGCTCTCCCCCGCTTCCAGGGGTCCTCCGAAGTCGCGACGTGGCTCCACCGCATCGCGAGCAATTGCGCCATCGACGCGCTGAGGCGCCGGCGGGCGCGCCCGGGAGACCGGTCCGGCTGGGAGGAGACCTCCGAGGCGGACGTCCTCGCCGCGACCGCGGCCGACCCGGAGAGCGCCGCGTACAGCTCGCAAGTCGAGCGCCGGATGCGCGAGTCGCTGACGGTGCTCTCCCCGATGGAGCGCGCGGCTTTCACCCTGCGGCACTTCGAGGGGCGTTCGATCGCCGAGATCGCCGGCGTGCTCGGCCTGAAGACGAATGCCACCAAGAACTGCGTCTTCCGGGCCGTCGCGAAGCTCCGACGCGAGCTCGCGCCCCTTCGAAGCGCCCAGCCGTCATGAAGCACGTCACCGAAGAGGATCTCCTGACGCTTCACTGGGAGGGCACGCGGCGCACGGCGGCGCACGTCGCCTCCTGCGGGGAATGCGCGGACCGGCTGCGGACGCTACGCGCGCTGTTGGAGCGCGTCGAGCGGGAGCCGGTCCCCGAGCGCGGCGAGGAATATGGGCGCGAGGTCTGGGCGCGGCTGGCTCCGCGCCTTCCCTCGACTCGACAGGCGGCGCGCCGCCCC
>JALZAT010000083.1 GCA_030948185.1 Acidobacteriota bacterium | reverse complement strand
GTTCCAGACGCTCCTGAACCAGACTCAAAGGGTCGGCGTCGAGCAGCGGCTCTCCCGAGAGATCACCCGAGAGCTCGCGAGCCGCGGAAGGTTCCGGGTGCAGCCGGACGCCGCGGGAGCGGACGCCGCGCTGACGGGCGCCGTGACGGGGTTCGACCTCTACGCCGTGGCGTTCGACGAGCAGGGCCGCGCCAAGGAGTACCAGATCCGCATCACGGCGAAAGTCGCGCTGCGCGCTGCCGACGAAAAGGTGATCTGGGAGAATCCCTCGTACGCCTTCCAGGACAACTACTCGTTCTCGACGAGCGCGGCGTCCTACGTGGACCGCGAGAACGAGGCGATCGACCGTGTCGCCGAGCGGTTCGCGGAGAGCCTCGTGTCGAACCTGCTGGAAGGGTTCTAGACCGAAACCGTCAGGCCTTCGCCGCCGCCTTTTTGGCGAGGCGCGACTTCAGCCGCGCCGCCGCGTTCTTGTGGATGACGCCCTTCTTCCGGGCCACGTCGATCTCGCTGTAGGCCTCGGGAACCTTCTTGGCTTTCTCGGCCGGGTCCGCGGCGCGGTAGCCCTTCAGGGTGGTTCGCAGGCGGGAGCGCACGCCCTTGTTGCGCGCCTGCCGTTTCGCCGTCTGACGGATCCGCTTCTCGGCGGACTTGATGTTGGCCATGTGTGCTTCGCTCCTCTTCTTTTCGCGGTTCGCTTTCGTTCGGTCCGGACGCACCGGGACCGCGGGGGCAAATCCCCCCGCCTGCCCTTCGGTTCGGCTTCGGTTCGGCCGAGATCTTACGTCGAAAGCTCAGCGGGCGTCGACACCGAGCGTCTTCAACCGGGCCCGCGCGAGACGGGCCTCCTCGGCGGAGGGGTACTCGTGAATGACGTACTGGAGCTCCACGACGGCCTCCGGCTTCTGGGAAAGCTCGAGCAGCGCGTATCCCTTCTTCAGGAGCGCGGCGGCGGCCTTGTCGCTCTTTGGCCACTGCTTGATCACACGCGTGAAGTCGTCGATGGCTTCCTTGAACTTTTTCTGCGCGTAGTGCGACTCGCCGATCCAGTACATGGCGTTGTCGGTCAGATCGGTGTTCGGGTAGGCGTCGATGTACTCCTGGAAGCCCTGGATAGCGAGCGCGTAACGGCCCTTGCCGTAGTCCCCGTACGCCGTGTCGTAGAGCTCCCCGGGCGCCGGATGCCCCCCGGCGGCTGCGCCCGACGGGCGCACGATCGCGGTATCGGGTGCGTTACCTCCGCCCGGCGCGGTGATCGGTCCCGGCCGGCCCGGCGAGAGCGGCGCCGTGCTGCCCGCGGGCGGCACCGCCGACGAGACGTTGGCTCCGCGCAGCCGGGCGAGCTCGCCCTGGGTCTCCGCAATCTGCTGCGAGAGCTGCGAGAGCCGGCGGTTGGTGTCCTCGAGCTTCGCCTCGAGCTGCTCCATCTTGCCCGTCATCTCGTTCAACTTCACGCCGGTGTCGGCGTTGCTCTTCAGAAGCTGGGTGGTCTGCTGCGCGACGTTCGTGTTGAGCTTCGCGACCTCTTCCTTGCTGGACGACTTGCGCTCGAGGGCCTGGATCTGCGCCTCGATGTCGCTCATCTGCCGGTGGAGCCCTTCGATGTCCGAGGAGGAAACGCAACCCGTCCCCGCCACGACCACAAGGACGAGGGCGAGCAGGAGTGAAGCCGCAACCGCCGTGGATGGAAGGCGCCGGGGTCGGATCATCGGCTGGCGGTGAACAGGAAGTGCGCGACGCGGTTCCGCTGCCAGCAGTCTTCCGTCTCGTCGGTGCAGAAGGGCCGCTCCTTGCCGTAGGAGACCGTGCGGATGCGGGCGGCGTCGATTCCGAGCGAGACGATGTAGTCGCGCGCCGAGTTCGCGCGGCGGTCGCCAAGCGCAAGGTTGTACTCCGTGGTGCCGCGGTCGTCGCAATGGCCTTCGATCAGGAACTGCCAGTTCGGATGCGCCTTCAGCCAGTCGGCGTTGGCGGACAGCGCGGTCCGCGCGTCGTCGCGCAGGTCCGACTTGTTGTAATCGAAATACGCGTCCTTGAGGTAGCCGCGCTTGTTGGCTTCATTCGCGTCCGTCGTGATGCTCTCGGACGTGACACTCGGCGGCTGAGAGCCCGACGGCGGCGAAACCATCGTCTCATTCCCAGGGCGCGACGGCGACTCGCTCGGGCGCGCGCCCTCCGTGGTCGTGGGAGGTTTCTTCTTGCAGGCGTTGGCAAACGACAACGACACCGCCATCGCGAGCATCATCGTGATGGCCCGAGTCAAATTCCTCTTCATGGTCGCCCTCTCCTTGTCTTTCTCGGCTCGCCCGCGACCCCTCGCGCGCGAAGCACGAAGTATAGCAGAATCAACAGTTTCGGGCATCTCTCGAATCACGGAATCCATACCGGTTGGATGTTCGATCCTCCCGTCGTCAGCTGTCGCTTGTTCTTCCCGTCGGCCGCATCCATCGTGTAGACCTGATACGCGCCGCCACGGCCGCGGCGGGACTGATAGACGATCTTCGTCCCGTCCGGCGACCACGACGGGTGGTCGTTCGATCCTTCCGACGTGAGCTGGACCGTGTTGCCCGTCGCGAAGTCCATCACGCAGATGTTGAAGTCCCCCTCGTTGCGGCACGCGAACGCGATCTTGTCTCCCTTGGGCGACCAGGATGCCTCGTCGTTCCAGTTGCCCGCAAACGTCATCCTCCGCTGGCCTGTCCCCTCCGCGTCCATCACCCAGATCTGCGGCGAGCCGGTCTGATCGGAGGTGTACAGGATCTGCCGGCCCGTCGGAGACCAGTCCGGCGACGCTTCGAGCGCGTGAGTGCTCGTCAGCCTCCGCGGGGCGCCTCCCGAGGCGCTCATCGCGTAGATGTCGGGATTCCCCTTCGCCGAGCCGGCGAAGGCGATCTGCGATCCGTCCGGCGAGAGCGCGGGGGAGGCGTTCAGCTCCATCCCCGTCGGCACTTCGCGCTGCGCGCTCCCGTCCGTGCTCATGATCCAGATGCGCGGATAGATCTTCACGTAGCTCGTGAACACGATTTTTCCCGCCCGGGCGTCCGGATTCAGGATCAGAGACTTGTGGTTCGTGAGCCGCCGGGGATTTCGCCCGTCGAAATCCATGGCGTAGATCTCCTTGTTCCGGGGGCCGTCGCGGTCCGAGACGTAGACGATCGTCGAGAGGAACATTCCGCTCTGTCCCGTCAGCTCTTTGAGGATGTCGTTGGCGAGCGTGTGGGCGATGCGCTCGACGAACGTGACGCCGCCCGAATACCGCCGGCCGAAGATGAGCTTGCGGGACTTGAGATCCCAGATGCGGGCCTCGACGGAGACGCGGTCGCCCGCCACGTCGCCGCGCGTGTCGACGAGGATCTCGGCGCCCGTCGAGAGCCACCGGCCGGCGCTCTCCGGCGTCGAGATGTCGCGTGAGCCGGACGGGTCGTTTCGCGCGTCGGTGACGACGAGCGCCGTCGAGTAGTCGAGGTCGGCCCGAAGCGTGGCGGTGAACGGGTCCGAGACCTTCGACTGCAGCGCGGCCACGCCCGGCGCCAGCAGGGGCGGGACGGCGACCGGCATCCGCCGCCCGCTCGGTCCCGTGATCACGATCACGCCGCCTTGCGGGCTCTGCGGCGTCTGGGGATTCGGAGTCGTCTGCGCCGCGGCGGCGATCGCGGAAAGCAGCAGGAGGGCAAACGCAAAGGCGCCGCGCACGAGTCGGGAAGCGTCGTTTTTCATTCGAAAAGCACCGATAGGCTGACGTGGCTCGATTGGAACTCGGACGGCAGCGGCGGCAGGGGAGACGCCGCCATGACGGCGCGCATCGCCGCACGGTCGACGTAGGGGAGGCCGCTCGACGTGACGAGCTCCGCGTCGGTGATGGTCCCGTCTCTCTGGATGGTGAAGTGCACCACCGGCGACGTCGGGATCGTCGTCGCGGGCTTGAACCAGTTGGTCTCGATGGCCACTTTGACTCTCTCGTAGTAGTACGGATAGTTGAACCCCGGCTGGTCGAACTTGAGACCCCCGACACCGACGCCGGTTCCCGGGCCGGCTTCCGTTCCCGCGCCATTCGCTCCGGTGCCGACCGCGGCGGGTGCGGGTTTGTCCGGGCGGGCGGTCGCGGGGCTCTTCCCCTTGCCCTTCGGGTCCGAGTACGCGGGAAGGGGAGGGTTCGTCTTCGGAGTCTCCTTCGCGGGCAGGAGCTTGGCCTTTTCGCTCGGGGGCGGCGGCACCTCGTCCGGCGGCTTCAGGATCTTCGGCTTTTCGGGCTCGGGAGCCGCCGCGGGGACGGGCGCCGGCGCGAGGTCGACGGCGTGCCCTTTCAGCGAGCTCGCCGACTGGAGTCGAACGGCCAGCGTGCGGCCCGGGACGAAGCGCGCGGGGTGGTCGAGGGAGGAGAGGATCAATCCGGCGCCGACGGCGGCGTGGAGGAGGATCGCCAGCGAGGCGCCGGTCGCCCACGGAAACCGCTCGTTCTCGCGTTGCGCAAGAACTTCAGCGACGGCATCCATGCCTAGCGGTTCGTTTTCCGGTTCGTCGGCGTCTCCGTGATCATCCCGAGGTTCTCGATTCCCATCCGATTCAGAACGTCGAGCGTCTCGACGACGGTTCCGTAGGAGAGTGCCCGGTCGGCCTTGAGAAACACGGTTCGGTCCTTGCGGGTGCGCAGAAAGGCGCCGAGCCTTTCTTTAAGCAATCCGCGGGCCACGGGCGACTCGTTGATGTAGTAGAGGCCATCGCGCGTGATCGAAAGGATGATCGGGTCTTCGATGCTCGAGGGCAGGTTGGTCGTCGCCGTCTTCGGAAGCGCCACGGCGACGCCCTGGTGGAGCATCGGCGCCGTGACCATGAAGATGATGAGGAGCACGAGCATCACGTCGACGAGCGGCGTGACGTTGATGTCCGCGAGGTGCTCGTAAGGGTCGGAACCCTGACGTTGGAAGGACAACTAGGTGAAATTCCTCTCCGCCAGATTGATGAACTCCAGGGCGAAGTCCTCCATTCCCGCGCGCTGCTCCCGCACCTTCCCCATGAAGTAGTTGTAGAAGATGAGCGCCGGGATCGCGGCGGCGAGGCCCGCGGCCGTGTTGACGAGGGCCTCGGAGATCCCGGGAGCGACGGCGGCAATCGACGTCGAGCCCGTCTGTCCGATCGTCCGGAACGACTGCATGATGCCCCAGACCGTTCCGAAGAGGCCGATGAACGGGCATGCCGACGCCGTGGTCGCGAGGAAGGTCATGTAGCGCGTCAGGCGCGCGACCTCCACCCCGATGGCGCGCTCGAGCGCCCGCTCGACGCCCGCGATGTTCTTGATGAGGAGCTTGCCGGCGGGCGTGCCGGCCGCGGTCACCGCGGGATCCTCGGGCCGGTTCGCTTTCACCTGCGCGTCGAGCTCCGCGTAGCCCGCTTTGAAGAGCGTCGTCAGGGGGGTTTCCCCGAGCTGCGACGCAATGTTGTTGACCTCGGAGAACCGCTTGGACTTCCGGAAGAAGGCGATGAATTTTTCCGACTGCCCCGTGACCCTCCGGAAGCGGATGAATTTCGCGAAAATGACGATCCAGGAGACGAGCGAGAAAAAAAGAAGGATGCCGAGGACGACCTTGGCCGTAGGGCCGGTTTCGCGGAAGAAAACGAGGAGGGAATCGCCCGAGGCGGGCAGGTTTTCCGCCCGGACGGGCTGCAGAAGCGCAGCAATCATCGGTCCGGGACCGTAACATACACATCTGGAGGGGTCAAAGGGAATGGCTCAAGCAAAGCCTCGCGTTGTGGTCGGTGTGAAACCTCTCATGCGAGGTACGAGGTTCGCGGGCGCGCTCGCGGCGGCCGGCGTCCTCGCGCTCTCTCTCCTTGCGCTCCTTGCGTCCGCCCGGGACGCGTCCGCCTCCGCCCCGCGCAAGAAGTCCGCGGGGCCTCCCGCGGCCGCTCCAGCGCCGGCCGTCACTCCTCTCCCGACCCCCGGCATCGCGACACTTCCGCCGGAGATGATCACCGCCGGGATGAGGGGGTACGGGTTCTCCGATTTCGGAAACGGAAAGGGAGTGCAGCGTTTCGAGGTCGAGATCCTCGGGGTGCTGAAGCGCTACGCTCCCCGGCAGGACCTCGTCCTCGCCCGCGTCTCGGGCGCGGGCCTCGAGAACTCCGGGATCATCGCCGGAATGAGCGGCAGCCCCGTCTACGTCGACGAGAAGCTCGTCGGGGCGCTCGCGTACGGCTGGCCGTTCTCGAAGGACGCGATCTGCGGGATCACGCCGATCCAGAGCATGCTCGACATCCGCCACGCGCCGGCCGCTCCGCCCGTCCCGATCGGCGGCGCCAGCTCGGCCGCGAAGCCCGCGTCCATAGGCGCAAGCGCAAGCGCAAGCCCAAGCGCCGGTGCGGGCTTTTCTCCGGGGGCGGGCAGCGTCTCGACGGCGGATCTCATCGAGGCGTTCTCGACCGGGCATTTCGCCAACCGGCTCGGAGCGCTGATGGAGCCCCTCTCCGGCGCGTCGACGGCCGGCGAGATGGCGGCGCTTCCTCTGCCCGTCTCGTTTCGCGGCGTCGGTCCCGCGGCGGGCCTCTTCGACCGCTTCGTGCAGAGCGCCCGATGGGTGTCGACTCCGTCCGGGGCGTCGAACAACGGCGGGAGCGCGGCGGGAGACGCCGCGAGGTTGAAGCCCGGCTCCGCGATCGCCGCGCAGCTCCTCTCGGGGGACATGGATCTCTCGGCGACGGGAACGGTGACGTGGGTCGAGGGGAACTCGCTGCTCGCGTTCGGCCACCCGTTTCTGTCGATGGGACCCGTCTCGATGCCGATGAGCCGCGCCGAGGTCCTGACGGTTCTCCCATCCATCTTCCGCTCGTTCAAGTTCGCGGCGACGGGCCCGGTCTTAGGGTCCATCACCCAGGACCGCTCGACCGGCATCCTGGGAACGTTCGGGTCGAAGGCCCCGATGGTCCCCATCACACTCCGGATCTCCTCGGACGAGGCGGGGCCGCAAACGTACCAGTTCTCTGCCGTCCACAACTCGATGCTGACGCCGATCCTCGCGGCGGTCGCGATCGACAACGTCCTCACCACCGTGCAGAAGCGGACGGGGGAGCGCACGCTCGTGTGGAAGTCCGCGATCCGGACGCCCGAGCGGAGCATCCGCTGGGACTCCGTCTTCTCCGGGCTTCAGGCCCGCGAGGAAGCGGTCGCCTCCATGGCGCTCCTGACGAACTACCTCATGGCGAACGAATTCCATGACCTGACGATCCTCGGGATGGAGATCCAGATCTCCCACTCCGACCGGCTTCAGAGCGCGCGCGTCGTTCACGTCGAGGCGCAGAAAGAGCGCGTCCGGCCCGGGGACGAAGTCCCTGTGTGGATCGACCTCGCCGATTTTCGCGGCAGCAACCGGCGCGTCGTCATGACCCTGAAGATTCCCGCCGATACCCCGCCTGGCACGCTGAATGTGTTCGTCGGCGACGGATCGGCCGCGACCGCGTACGACCTCGGGGCCGTGCCTCCGGATCCGCGGTCGCTCGACCAGGTCCTCGACTTTCTCGGCCGCATCCGGCCGCCCAACAGCCTGAACCTGCTTTCTTACCGCAAGGCGCCCGGCGCGGTCGTCGCCGGAGAGCCCCTGGCATCGCTTCCCCCGAGCGTGACCGCGATCCTGCGGGACCGCGGCCCCGGCGAGGCATCCACCCCGGACCTCTCCTACGTCCGCCTGCAGTCGGAGACGCTCGACCAGCCGGTGCCCGTGACCGGTTCGGTTCGCCTCCACGTCGAAGTCCTTCCGAAGATCTGGTGAGAGGTCAACGATGATGCGCTTTCGTATCGGGATGCTCTCGGTGTGCGCGCTCGCCATGTGCGCCGCCGGTGCCACGGCCGCCACGACGAAGATCTGGCTCTCCGATTCCGCCTCCGATTTTTCGGCGGGGGAAGCGCGGGGAGTCGCGGTCGGAATGAACGGAACGCTCATTCTCTCCAGGCAGGCGCGCCGCGTGGACGGCGTCTCCGAGCCATCGCTGTTCGCGACGGCGACCGACAAGGCCGGCAACGCCTACCTTGCGACCGGCGACTCGGGGCGGATCCTGCGGGTCCCGCCCGCTGGCAAGCCCGAGGTCATCGCGACGCTGAAGGAAAAAGAGGTCACCGCGCTCGCGCTCGGCTCCGACGGAGTCGTTTACGCGGGGGGCTCGCCCGGCGGGACTGTATACCGGATCGAAAAAGGCGCAGCCGTACCGCTTTATGAGACCCATGCCCGATACGTGTGGGCGCTCGCCGTCGCGGGCGGGAACCTCTACGTCGGAACGGGAGTGCCGGGGCAGATCCACCGCGTCGCGCTCTCGGGAAAGGGCGAAGCAAAAGGCGAGCGGATTCACGCAACGTCCGATTCTCACGTCCGCGCGCTCTGCGTCGACTCGCGCGGCCGAGTCTGGGCCGGGACGTCGGGCTCCGGCCTCGTTCTGCGGATCGATCCCGCGGGCGCAGTTTCGACCGTGTACGACTCCTCGAAGGCGGAGATCACGTCGATCGTCGCGGGCCGTGACGGTCGAATGTGGGCGGCGGCGGGCTCCGCGGACGTCTCGCCGGCCTCGGGCGAGCTCATTTCCGCGCCTCGCGAGGCTCCCACGGCGAAGGCCGTGAAGGCGCCCGGGGAAGGGGAACCGCGCGCGGAGGTGACGGTCTCCGTGTCAGCTCCGCGCATCGCGCCGGCAACCTCGACGGGTACGCGCGGCGGATACTCCTCCGAGGTCCTGCTCTTCGAAGACGGGGAGCCGGGACGCGCCGTGTGGACGAGCAGCCAGGAGCTCGTCTTCGCGCTCGAGCCGGACGCGGACGGCTCCGGTGTCCTCGCCGCCACCGGACCGAACGGAAAGCTGTACCGGCTCGGCGTCGGCCGGGCGTCGCTCGAACGGACGTTCGACGAGAAGCAGGTCTCGACGCTCTCGGGAGACGTCGTGGGTACGAACGCGGCGACGGGCCTCTATCGCATGGCTGGCGGCGCGCGCGAGGGCGAATACGTCTCCGCGGTGAAAGACACGGGGCGAACGAGCCGCTTCGGGGCATTCCGCTGGGAGGGGGAAGTGCCCCCCGGCACGAATCTCGAGTTCGCCTTCCGTTCGGGCGAGTCGTCGATTCCCGACACGACGTGGAGCCCGTGGAGCGCCTACGCGGCGTCGAAGCGCGCAGACCTCGTCGCCGCGCCCGGCGGGCGGTACCTCCAGTACAAGGTCAAAATGAGTTCCGAGGGCGCCGCGCTTCCGGTCATCCGGCGGATCGAGGCCGCCTACCGCAACCGCAACGGCGCCCCGGCCGTCGATTCGCTGATCGCCCTTGGCGCCAACGAGGTCTACGCACGCTCCGGGTCGGGCGGCTCGAATGTTTTCGAAGCGACCACCCCGGACGAAAAGGGAATCTTCACGACCCTCGAGGAGTCGCGCTCCGAGGGCGCCCCGAGACGGCTCATGCGCAAGGGCTACCGAACGCTGACGTGGAAGGCATCGGATCCGGACGGGGACGCTCTGACGTATGACCTGGAATTCCGGACGGTCAACTCCTCCCGCTGGCTTCCGTTGCGCAAGAACCTCAAGGAGACGTTCTACTCGTTCGACTCGACGTCGCTGCCCGACGCGGAATACCTCTTCCGGTTGACGGCATCCGACGGCGAGGTCAACCCCGACGACAAGAAGACGGCGTCGCGGGAATCGAGTCCCGTCCTTGTGGACAACACACCTCCCCTGATCCGCAGGGTCGGTTCGGGCGGAGGCTCGACGTTCGAGTTCGAGGCGGCCGACGCCGCGTCTCCCATCCTCGAAGCGGAGTACAGCGTGGATGCGAAGGAATGGACCCGGATTGAGCCGAAGGACGGGCTGTCCGACTCTCCCACGGAGAGTTACGCGATCCCTCTTGCCGGACTTCCGCGGGGCGGCTTCCTTCTGATCCGCGTCAGCGATGCGGCGCGCAACGTGGCGGCCGCGAGCTTTCCGCTTCCCTGAGAGGATTTGATCCTCAGCCGGTAGCCGGTAGCCGGTAGCCGGTAGCCGGCGGCCGGCGGCCGGCAGTCGCCGCGTCGGGCGTCATAATCGTCGCGTGAGGATCCGCTCGGGGGGTATTCCGGCCGCGCTCTGCCTTGCCCTCGGTTTCCTCGCCGGGTGCCGGGAGAAGGCGGTGTCGCCGGTTCCGGCGGGTCCCACCGCCGCCCGTCCGACGCCGCGTCCGACCGCCATTCCCAAGGCGCGCGCGCTCCTCGGCTATCTCGACGAATCGTCTCTCGGCCCCGGGCGGCGGGGAGGGACCCTCCGCCGGCGCCTCGTCGGCGACCCCACGACCCTGAACGCCGTGCTCCAGTCGGGAGCGCCCGAACAGGAGGTGCTCCAGTACCTCTCGCGCAACCTCCTCGACTTCGACTCCCAGATGCGGCTCGTCCCGGGCCTCGCCGAGAGCTGGTCCATCTCCGCGGATGGCCGGTCCTACACGTTCACGATCCGCCCCGACGCCGTTTGGGAAGACGGATCCCCCGTGACGGCCGGGGACGCGGTCTTCACGATCCGGCGGATCGTCGATCCCGCCGTTCCCGCACCCGTGTTCAAGCCGGTGTTCGACCGCCTCGAGTCCGTCGAGGCGGCGGACGGCCGGACGTTCGTCGTCCGCTTCCGCGAGCCGAACGCGTACCACCCGATGGCCTTCGTGCTCCCGCTCCTGCCCGAGCGGCGCTTCGCCGGACGGAAGTTCTTGACCGCGCCGGACAACCGCGCCCCCCTCTCAAACGGTCCCTACCGGCTCTCCTCCTGGCGCAGTCAGCGCGAGATCGTCCTCGAGAGAAACCCGCGCGCATGGGGATTCCCGGCGCGCTTCGACCGCGTCGTGTTCCGGATTCTTCCGGACGACTCCGTCGCGTACCGCGCGCTCGTCGGCGGCGATCTCGACCAGACGCGGCTGGACGCCTCCCTGAGGGAGCGCGCGGCGGGTGATCCCGAGTTCCAGGCGTGCTGCCGCCCCGTCGAGTTTTACGGGCTCGGATGGAACTACATCGCGCTCGACAATCGGTCGCCGCTCTTCTCGGACGCGCGCGTGCGCCGCGCCCTGACGATGCTCCTCGATCGGGGTTCGATCGTCCGCGAGCTCTTCAAGGGGTCGGCGAGGATCATCTCGGGGCCCTGGGCTCCCGATTCTCCCGCGTACGACGGCTCGGTTGCGCCGCTGCCGTATGACCCCACGGCGGCGGCGGCGCTCCTCGACGCCGCGGGTTGGAAGGACACGAACCGCGACGGGACCCGCGACCGCGAGGGACGGGAGTTCAGCTTCGAGCTCCTCGTCTCCTCGGGGACGACGATCGGGCGGCAGGTCGACGAGACGTTCGCGGCCGCCCTGGAGAAGGTCGGCATTCGCGCCCGCGTCCGTCCGATGGAGTGGGCGGCCTTTTCGGAGCGCGTCGACGCCGGAGACTTCGAAGCGGCGTCGCTCGCATGGTCGGCGTCGGATCCCAATCCCGACCCCTATCCCTACTGGCACTCGTCGCAGGTCCCGCCCGTGGGGTTGAACAGCGAGTTCTACCGGAACCCCGAAGCCGACCGCCTCATGGAGGAGGCGCGCCGGGAGCGCGAAGAACCGCGCCGGCTCGCGATCTACCGGCGGCTGCACCGGATTTTCCGGGACGACGCGCCGGTCATCTTCATCGCGACTTCGTCGGAAAAGTACGGGTTTGCGAAACGCGTGCGGGGGCTCGTGACGTCGCCGCTCGGATTCGCCGGAATCTGGCCGGGACCCGTGGCCTGGTGGGACGCCGCGCCGGAGACCCCCGCTGCGGCGCCTCCGACACCCGCGTCCCGGACCCCGGCGTCCCCTCCGGCCGCGCCGCGGAGCCGCTCGTGATCCGGTACGTCGCCCGTCGGCTGCTCCTCGCGATCCCGACGCTCGCGGGGATCGTCGTGCTGGTGTTCTTCCTGCTCCACCTGGCGCCGGGAAGTCCCGTCTCGGCGCTCGGGGGCGAGTCGGGCCGCCGCGTCTCCCTCCGCGCCGCGGAGGAGATGCGCAAGGCCTACGGCCTCGACAAACCCCTGCCCGAGCGATTCGCCCTCTGGGTCGGCCGCGTGGTCCGGCTCGATTTCGGCGAATCCTTCGTGGACCGGCGCCCCGTCACGCAGCGCATCGGCGAGGCTCTGCCCTACACCCTCGCGTTGAACGGGATCGCGCTCCTCCTGACGCTGGCGGTCGCGGTTCCCCTGGGCGTCGCGGCAGGCGGGCGGCCCGAAGGCCGGCTCGACCGCGTTTCGTCCGCGGCGCTCTTCGCTCTCTACTCGCTTCCTTCGTTCTGGGCGGCGCTTCTCCTCCAGACGCTGTTCTCCGTAAAGCTCGGCTGGCTGCCGCTCTACGGCGTCGCGTCGGACCCGCCCCCGGCGGGAGGGGCCGGGCTCCTCGACCACGCGTGGCACGCCGTGCTCCCCGTCGTCTGCCTGACTTATGGCTCGCTCGCCTTCTACGCCCGGCTCGTCCGTTCGAGCGTCGCCGAGACCCGCGGAGCGGACTACGTCGTGGCGGCCCGCGCCCGCGGGCTCACGCGCCGTCAGGCGCTGTGGAAGCACGCGTTTCGCAACGCGCTCCTGCCCCTCGTGACACTCCTCGGGCTCGTGCTGCCTGGCCTGCTTTCCGGCAGTGTCATCGTCGAGAGAATCTTCGCGTGGCCCGGGCTGGGGCGCCTGTACTTCGACTCGATCCTGTCGCGCGACTATCCCGTGGTCCTGGCGCTGTCGCTCCTCGGCGCGGTGGCGACGCTCGCCTTGACGCTCGCCGCGGACGTCGCCGCGGCGGTGGTCGACCCGCGGGTGCGGGACGGAACGCTCGCGTGAGCCCGCCGTCCGCTCCTCCGGTGATCCTCGGCGGCGCCTCGCTGCCCGCCAT
>JALZAT010000123.1 GCA_030948185.1 Acidobacteriota bacterium | reverse complement strand
GCGCACGCCAAGGCGGTGCTGGTACGCGACGAGCCGCTCCGGCGGCAGGAAGGGGAGGATCGCGGGAACGAAGGGCGCCGTCACGATCACGATGGCCGCCGCGAGCGCCGCCTTTGGCCAAAGGCGTCCCGCGCTCCACCGGCTCGCGTCGAGCCATCCTTCGATCGCGACGCCGCCCGCGGCGAACAGCATCGGGTAGATGGGAGCGAGGTAGTAGTTCTTGGCCTTGCCCGCGATCATCAGCGCGAGGAGCGCGAGATACGTGAGCCCGAGAACGCGAACGCGGGAGAGCCGGCCGAAGAGAAGCGACAGAAGACCCGCGGCCCAGACGGGCAGCAGAAGCGGATGGAGGAAGAGGATCTGCTCCTTCACGAATCCGAGCGGCGAGAGAACGACGTTCTTGCCGGAGCGCTTCACGTTCTCGAGGTCCTCGAGCGTTGGGAAGCCGTGGCGGACCTGCCAGAGAAGGTTCGGGAGAAAGAGGAGAAGGGCGATCGCGCCGCCGATCCAGATCCATCGCTTCCCGAGCTCCCGGCGCTGCGGCGAGAGGACGAGCGCGATCACGACCGCGGCGCCGAAGAAAAGCCCGGAGTGCTTGTTTTCGAGCCCCAGCCCGGCGAAGGCGCCGAAGGCAATCCACCAGCGGGAGTCGCCGGTCCGGACGATCCGGATCAACGCGAAGACGCAGCCCATCCAGAACAGCGGCTCGAAGCCATTCATGGTCATCAGCGTGTCGACGGCCAGAAAGATGGGCGCGAGCAGCGCGCAGAGGCCGGCGAGCAGCTGGGCATAACGTCCGCCGCCGAGCTCGCGCGCGAGCACGATCGTGACCGCGACCTTGGCGGCGCCCGCGACCGCGGCGATCCCCCTCAACACGGGAAGTGAGCCGCCGAGAAGAAGCGCCACCTTCGCGTACACGCCGATGAGGGGCGCGGTGTCGACGTACCCCCAGTCCAGGTGCCGAGCGAGGTCGAGGAAGTACAGCTCGTCGCGAAAGTACCCGTACCGGTTCGCGGTCGCGAGGTGAAGCGCGAGCTTCGCCGCGACCAGGAGAAGGAGAACGGTGCGGTCGAGCGGGCCGGCCTCCCAGGCCTGCGCCCGGGAGGATCTCGCGGTGTCGTTCATGCGGCGGGGGAGGATTCTCCCATGGCGTCGCCGTGAGGTACGGAATTCCCGGCGGCGGGTTTGCCGCCGCCGCTGCTCTGGCCTCTCTGCTCTTACCCTCCCCAAAAACCGACGACTCGCCGGATGCGGCCGTCCGGCGCGAGGTCGAAGACGTTCGTACCGCTTCCCCGGGGTGAGCCGTCGGCGGCGCTAGCCGTCCACCCCGCGATGGCGGTGCCGTGCGCCTGGCGGACGTCCCCCGCGCGTGTGAGGGTCATCCCCGGCATGAAAATCTGGACTGCCTCGAGGTTCGCCAGCATCTCCTCCAGTCCGTCGGTCGCGCTGAACGCGTCGCGAAAGGAGATCTCCGGGGTCAGGCACGATTCGGCGAGCGAGCGGCGCATCGCGGCGTCGGGCTCTCCCCAGGCGCGGAGGAACTCGTCGATGCGCTCGGCCGCGCCAGAGTGCTGGTCTTCGGCGACCGTCTTCGAGAACAGGGCGAGCTGGTAGCGCCAGCCCTGAACGTGGGTGTCGCGGATCTTCGCGCTCGAGAACGCGTGGCGAAGCTTCAATACCGTGCCCTCGAGCGTCTCGTCGAGAGTGATCGTGACGAGCGAGCCGTCGGCCGGAATGTTTCCCGCGTAGGCGTAGGTGAAGACGATCCTGCGCGGAGGGTCGATCTCCTTCACTTCTCCGGTGACCGTCACGGCGTTGGGGTAGCGGATCGTGACCGCGCCGCCGGGCCGCGGGTCGATCTGCGATCCCGCCCCCCACCACTTTGCGAAGCGCTCCGAGTCCGTGAAGTACCGGAAGACGGTCTCCCGGCGCGCGCACATGGTGATCTCCCGATCCAGGAATTCGTTCAGCTCCGGCATGTCGCGGCTCCTTTCGAGCGTGTCACCGCCGCCGGCTGGGGCGTCGGCTCTCTCTGCTGTCCTGCTTCTCCTCGGACTCGGCGTGGCTCTTCAGGTTCAAGAGCGCCTCCTCCCACATCGTCTCCAGCCACTTGCCGAGGTGCCCGAGCTCCTTGCGGCGCGCGGCGTAGTAGTGGAAGCGCCCCTCGTCGCGGCGCGAGACGAGCCCCGCGGACTCGAGCACGGCCAGGTGCTGCGAGATCGCGCCGAAGGAGACGTCCGGGTGCTCGCGGCGGATGTCGCCGGCGGAACGCTCCCGATCCCACACGAGGCGCAGGATCTCGCGGCGCCGCGGTGCGGCCAGGGCTTCGAAGACGGCGCTCATCGTTAGTTTAGTCACGACTAAAATGATTACGCAAGGGGTCGCGGAAGGTTTTCGCCCCCCGAACTTTTCGGGCGGGGGTGCGTCTTTGAGGGTGACGCTTGGCGTCTTGACCCAGGAGGGCCTTCCCATGACTCGCAAGACCGGCATCCTCTTGTTTCTCTATGTGGCGGCCCTTCTGGCCGCCCGGGCGGCCTTCGGAGACGTCGAACGGACACTCCGGGCTGAGATCCCGGACGCGGGGCGGGCCGCCTTCGCGGTCGAGAACCTGGTCGGCACGATGCGCGTGATTTCCGGGCCCGGCGAAACGGCAACCATCGTCGCGACCGTCCACGCCGCGGACGACGCGCTCGCCGCATCCGTCCGCCTCGAGAAGGTCGCGGGCGAGAACGGGACGGCGACCTTCCACGTGCAGTACCCGGATTCCGAGCGCACGTTGCGGTATCCGAGGCGCGGCGGCGAGGGCGGCGGCGACTGGTCCATCGAGCTCTTCTCCTGGGGCGACGGAACCCGGTACCAGGGGCACAAGTACCGCGTCGCCCGCAATCACGGCCGCCTTCTGTACGTCGACGTCGAGGTAAGGGTGCCCGCGCGAATCGCGTCCGGCCGGTTCCGGAACCTGATCGGAAAGGTCGAAGCGTCGGGTTTCGAGGGCCGGATGGCGTTCGACGTCGAGAGCGCGGACTTGCGGCTCGAAAAGATTCGCGGCGAGCTGACCCTGCGAGGCACCTCCGGCGACGTCGAGGCGGCGGACATCGGCGGGAACTGGGACTCGGAATTCACGAGCGGCGACTGCAAGCTTCGGGGGTTTCGCGGGGAGCGGTTCTCCTTCCACGCCACCTCGGGGGATCTCGACGCGAGCGACGTCGAGGCCTCCCGCGTGCGGATCCAGGCCACGTCCGGCGACGTGCTTCTCCGCGACGGGGACATTCAGGAGCTCGAAACGCACTCGACCTCCGGCAACGTCGAGATCGATCAGCGGAGCTCCCGCCTCACCGCGGTCCGGGTCGAGGCCACGAGCGGGGACGTGCTGCTGCGGCTGCCCCGCGAGGCGTCTTTTCAGGCCGATGCGCGCCACGGCAGCGGGGACGTCCAGGTCGATTTTGAAGATGTGGTTTCACAGCCGCGGGAGGAGCCGTCCTCGTTCCGCCGCGGGACCGGCGGCGCGCAGATCCGGGTCAGGACCACGAGCGGGAACCTGACGATCGCACCACAGTAGTCGGGACGCCGTCTTCTGAGCGCGCCCCTTGTCATCCTGATATGGAACGACCGGAGTCAAGTGTGGGGGGGAGGGTGCCAGGAGACGGAGGCG
>JALZAT010000043.1 GCA_030948185.1 Acidobacteriota bacterium | reverse complement strand
GGGCGGCGGACAGTGCCTCGCGGGTCTCGTCCGTGACTCCGAGGCCCGGCCCGAGCACCGCCGCGTCGAAATCCGGCAGCGAGCGCGCGAGCGCCTCTCCGGCCGCGCGCCCGATCGCGCCGTCCTTCTCGGGTAGCTCGCGCGTCATCGCCTCCGGAAGCGAAGCGGCTACGGCCGCCTGGACGGCGCGGATCGAAAAGACTGTAACGAGGCCCGCTCCGGCGCGGAGCGCTCCCCGGGCGGCGAGCACCGCGGCGCCGGCCTTGCCCACCGACCCCGCCACGATCGCGAGCCGTCCGAAATCTCCCTTGTGGGCGTCGGAGGGGCGGGGCGTCAGGATTCTTCGGACGTCCGAGGGCTGGGGGATCCAGAGCCGGGCGTTGACGCCGCTCGCCTCGAGGATCTTGCGGGAGATGCCGATGTCTCGCACGACCACGCGCCCGCAGAGAGCGCGCGCCGGAGGGAGCACGTGGCAGAGCTTCGGAGCGGCGAAAGCGACCGTCAGGGCGGCCCGGACCGCGGGACCCGGTACCGCTCCCCCGTCCGCGGACAACCCCGAGGGAAGGTCCGCGGAGACGACCGGAATGCCGGAAGCGTCCAGGGCCTTGACCGTCCGCGCCGCGAGGCCCGTGAGTCCCCGGGACAGTCCCGTTCCGAAGAGCGCGTCGATCGCGCCGTCGGCGCCGTCGAGCTCCCTCGAAAGCCGCCGTGGCGCACCCGGCGCGGAGAGGGAGAGGACCTCGATGCCACGGTCGTCTGCCCGGGTGAAATTCACCGCCGCGTCGCCCCGATATTCCGCGGGATCGCCGAGGCAGAACACCCCGACGTCGACGCCCGCCTCCCGCAGCAGCCGCGCAGCGGCGAGGCCGTCGCCTCCGTTGTTGCCCGGCCCGCAGACGACGACGGCGCGACGCCAGTCCGGGAAGGCCGAGAGCGTCTCCTCGATCAGCGCCGCGGCCGCGTTCTCCATCAGCGTGAGCGAAGGCGTTCCGGCCCGGATCGCGGCGGCGTCCGCCCGCCGCATCTCCGCGGAGCGGAGGACGGGAATCACGCCGGCCCCGCCAGGATCATGGCAGGCCCTGCCGGGATCCTCGAAGCTCCGCCAGGGCCCGGGCGGTCTCGCGCGGGAAATCGGCCGACGCGGCGTCGCGCGACGCGATGTCCAGGCGCAACCGCTCGAGGTCCTCCGGCCGGTCCACGTCGTACGAACGCCCCAGGACGGAGAACGCGGCGCCGAGATGCGCGAGCCGCTCGGCGGTCCGCGCAAGCACGTCGGGAGTCGACCACGGGATCTCCCGAAAGGCCTCCTCGAAGGGTGCGCCGGCCGCGAACGCGATCGCGCAATACCCGCCATCTTCCGCGGGCACTGCCGCGGCCGCGGATCCGTTCGCGACGCGCGCGAGCGCTTCCGAGATCGGGGCGCGCCCGAGCGCCGGATGGTCCGAGCCCACCGCAACTGCGCATGGCGCGCCCTGCGCGAACTCGCGGCGAAAGCTTTCCGTCAGGCGCATTCCGAGGTCGCCGCCGCCCTGCGCCTCCCGCCGCCAGGGAGGCGGGAAGAGAATCGCGAGGGATTCGTCGTCCGGGTCCGGATCGGCGGCGAGGACGGGCGACCAGGGACCCGACCCGTAGATCCGTGAGGCGTCTTCGAGGAACGCGCGATAAAGCCGCAGAGCGGCGGCGCCGCCGATCCGGGCGGCGAGGCGGGTCTTGACGCGGCCGAGGACCGGCGCCCGGGCGAACAGGATCAGGGCGGGGAGCGGGCTCGCCACGCCTTCGATCGTAATCAACTCTTGGGCTTCTCGTCCTTTGCCGCCGCCTTCGGCAGCAGCGAAACGAAGAGGTTCTTCTGATAGTACGAGGTGGTGCCGGTGTTTCCGTCGCGGACCGCGAACGCGATCCGCTGGCTTCCCGGACCGACCGTCATGGTGAAGTCGTAGTACCAGTCCTTGCCCTGGGCCTTCGTGAGGTCCTTCGCGGGCACGGACACCGCCTGACGCTGCACGGACATGTCGGACTGCTTCTGATCGGCGTCGCGCGCGAGCACATAGATGAAGAAGGCGCCCTCGTACTTGTCGCCGGCGGGAAGAAGGCCGAGCTTCCCGATCGGAACGGAGATGCGCACCGGCACGGCGAAGTTTTCCTCGTCGTACGGTTTCTGCGCACCGATGGTCACGTGGATGCCCAGCGGATTGTCGTCGCGGGGATAGGAGAGGCTCGCCAGGACGGACTCGGCGGCGAGGGTTTCGGGCGTCTTCTCGACGAAGCTGCGGCGGAAACGGGTCCGCATACCCTTTCGCTTGACGTTCACGGTGACGGAGTGCGGGCGATCGACCGCGGACCGGGAGCTGCGGTATCCGAGGGAGTAGAAGCTCGAGAAGTCCGCGGCGAGGTCATCGAGGTTCTTCTTCCAGTCGTTTGTGTTGACCGCGGCGACTCCTCCCGTCTGCTCCGCGATCATCTGGAGCGGCGCCTGGGTGTTCTGGCGCATCATGAAACTGTTCGGGCGCGCGTCCATCGACCTGTTTTCCGCCGTCATGAACTCGTCGACGGTCAAGCCGGAAGCGTCGAGAGCCCAGATCGTCACGCCCTGCGCGTTGGCCGCCTGGATGATCGACGTGTACTTGCCGTTCATGTCGAACTCGAAGGCCTCGAGCGTCGAGGTGTTCTCCCTGAACTTCTGCTGGATGGCGTCGAACAGCTCGATTCCGGCGGTTGCGGGCAGCCCCTCGGAAACGTAGACGAGGACCTTGCGCCCCTTCATCCCCGACAGCTGGTTGATCGTGTCTTTGAAGGCGTCGGTCGCGAACTGCAGGTCGTTGCGAAGCGACCGGCTGTACGTTCGCGCGATCTGGAGGGCGCTGTTGGGATCCGTCGCCTCGTTGATCCGGGAAAGCGCGTCCTTCCGCTCGCTCGCCTGCGACGTGCCCGCGCCCGTCTCGAGCTCGATCTCCTCCAGGGCCCCCACGATTTCGCTCGCATCGCTCGTGAACCGCCGCTTGACCTTCAACGAGCGGTTGTACGTGATGACTTCGGCTTCGGTTCGAGGCCCGACGGTCTGCGCCACGAATTCCTTCAGGCGCTTGAACATCCGGTTGCGGTTCTGCGGCTGGATGTTCAGGTTGTCGACGTAGATGACCAGCCGGGTCTTCATGTCCGGCGGTAAGGCTCCCTGCGCCTCGGCGATCTCGATCGGCTCACTCTTGCCGTCCCCGAAGGTCACGCGCCCTCCGCCGACGGCGTAGAAGTTCTCGACCACCTGCGGCTTGCCGTCCTGGAACACCTCGAAGTCTTCCTTGCGAAGGTCCATGACGCGGTTCCCCTTGGAATCCGTGACCACAACTTCGACGTTGGTGATGTTGACTTCGACGCGCTCCCCCACGGGGGGCAGCGGGGCAGGCGTCGAAGCCGGCCTCGGGGCCTGCGCCAGGGACACGACGGCGACGAGCAGACCGAAAGCGGCGGACGCGGCGGAAGTCGTCTTCAAAGGTTCCTCCAGGTGGTCACGGAATCGTGCATGGAAAGGTGATTATTCCCCGGGCGGCGCCCACGCGGGGCGGGCAGCGGGCAGTGAAAAAAAACAATGTTGCTTTGTAGGGGCGAATTCAACAGAATTCGGCTCCCGGTAGGCGCCGGAAACGGCCCGGACACGCGAAAAGAGCAAGCAGAGGAGCATCCTAGAATGCGAATCCGACGGCACCGCGCCCTCGCGGCCGCCTTTGTCATGCTGGCCGCACTCTCCCTGGGCGGGTGCAACAAGCTGCAGGCGCGCAGCGAGATCAAACGCGGAAACGAGTTCTTCAAGGCGGGCAGTTACCCCTCGGCCCTCGCCGCCTACGAAAACGCCTCCCGGCTCGACCCGGGCCAGTCGAAGCTGAAGAAGAACATCGGTCTCGCTTATATGGCCATGTACCAGCCGGGTTCCAAGCACCCCAAGGACATCGAGTTCGCCGCGAAGGCGATCGAGAATCTGCAGGCGTACCTCAAGGAGCACCCGGAGGACAAAAGGGCACACGAGTTCCTGGTCTCGATGTACCTGAACACCGACCGGTACGACGACGCCATCAAGTTCTACCAGTCGAGGCTGCAGACAGACCCCAAGGACGTGAAGGCGATCCAGTCGCTCGCCGCCATGTACTTCAAGAAAGGGGACTTCAACAAGGGCGTCGAATGGCTCCAGAAGCGGGCTTCGCTCGAGCCGAACAACCCCGAAGGGTACGTGATGATCGGGGTCCAGGCCTGGGACCGCTCCTACCACTACCCCGACGTCGACCCGGCCACGAGAGCCAGGATCGTGGACATGGGGCTCGAAGCTCTCGACAAAGCCTTGAAAATCAAGCCCGACAGCTTCGAATCCCTGACCTACATCAATCTGCTCTGGCGCGAGAAGGCCAAGATGGAAACGGACCCGGCCAAGCAGCAGCAGGACATCGAGACGGCTGAAAAGTACCGCTCTCAGGCACTCGAATTGCGTAAGAAGACGCTGGCGACCACGCCGACCGCGGAACCGGCGAAGTAGGCCCGGTGTCCCATCGGTCGGGAGGAGACACATGTTCGAAGACGTACTGATCGAGTCTTCCAAACGCAAGGGCGGGTCGAAGACGGCCATGACGCTGCCGGTTTCGATCGCGATTCATGCGGTGGTCATCGGGCTCATCGTCGGCGCCTCGATCTGGTTCGTGGAGGACGTCCCGGAGCCCCCCATCCCGGTGACCTTCTACGCCGCAGCGCCCCCTCCCCCTCCGCCACCGCCGGCGGCCGCGAAGGCCGCCCCGAAGGCCCCGGAGGTCCAGAAACCCGTTCCGATCAAATCGGCCGAAATGGTCCAGCCGACCATCATCCCCGACAAGATCCCGGTCGCCCCCTCCGCTCCCGAGCCGGCGCAAAGCTCGGGCGTCGAGGGGGGCGTTGAAGGCGGCGTCGAGGGCGGCGTCCCGGGCGGCGTCCTGGGAGGAGTCGTGGGCGGGACCGGCGGCCAGGGCGGCGGGGAGGAGCCCCTGCGGGTCGGCGGCGAAGTCAAGGCTCCCGTCCTTCAGAGCCGGGTCGAGCCCATGTACCCGGAGGCCGCCCGCAAGGCGCGCATGGAGGGCGTGGTGATCCTCGAGGCGATCATCACCGGCAGCGGCAGCGTCGAAGAAGTCAAAGTTTTGAAGTCGGTCAACCCGCTTCTCGACGCGTCCGCCGTTAGAGCCGTCCAGCAGTGGAAATACAAGCCCGCCACCTTGAACGGGCGGGCCGTACGCGTCTACCTGACCGTGACGGTCACGTTCAACTTGCACTAGGATTGTCGCCGCGAGCTGGCCGAGAAGACCTTAGAACACAAGGAGCGTTTCATGAGTTTTGATCCCGTAGAGCTCTGGCACACGATGACGCCGCTCGCGAAGGGCGTCTGCGTCCTGCTCATCCTCATGTCGGTGTACTCGTTGACGGTCGCGGTCGAACGGTTCATCTACTACAGCAAGGCAAAAAAGCAGTCGCTCGCATTCGCGCGCCTGGTGACCGGGTACCTGAAGAACGACAAGCTCCAGGAGGCGATCGACTCCTCGAAGAAGTACAAGAACAGCCACCTCGCGCGGGTCGTCGCAGCGGGACTGTACGAGTTCCACAACGACCTCTCCTCGGGCGCCGCGAACATTCAGGGGCACGACTCGATCGAAGCGGCTGAGCGGGCCATCGAGCGCGAAGCCCTCATCACGACCGCGGACATGAAGAAGGGCCTTTCGGGGCTCGCCACGATCGGAACGACTGCCCCGTTCATCGGGCTCTTCGGAACGGTCATTGGAATCATCAACGCTTTCCGCGGAATGGCGCTGACCGGATCAGGCGGTATCGCCGCGGTTTCGACGGGCATCGCGGAGGCGTTGATCACGACGGCGCTCGGCCTGTTCGTCGCGATCCCGGCCGTGTGGCTTTTCAACATCTTTATGAACAAGATCGAGCGGTTCCAGGTCGAGATGTCCAACTCGGCGTCCGAGCTCCTCGACTACTTCATCAAGCGGCGCGGCGCCCAGACTGCGCGCACCGCGTAGCGCACCCTTTCCTCGGAGGAATTCAAGATGGGCATGGGCGGCGGCGGGAGCCGCGAAAAGATACAGAGCGACATCAACGTCACACCGCTGGTGGACGTCTGCCTCGTGCTTCTGATCATCTTCATGGTCGTGACGCCGCTCCTCCAGAACGGCATCAGCGTCCAGCTTCCCGTCACGACGAACCCGGACAAGAAGCCCGAAGGGGACAAGCAGAAGGTCATCACCGTCGGTTACTCGACCCCTCCGGGCTACTACCTGGGCGGCAACAACCCCATGGGGAAGGCGGAACTTCAGAAGACGCTCGAAGAGCTCTACGCGCGAGCTCCCCAGACGGACCTCGTCATCAAGGCGGACCAACGGTTGAAGTACGGCGAGGTCAAGGAAGTCATGCGCATCACGAAGGAAGCCGGCTTTCAGAACGTCGGCCTGATCGCGCAGAAGAAATCCGTCGGCGTCGCCGACGCGAAGAAGTAACCCACCGGATCCCAGGAGACACCCTCACATGTCCATGGCCGCAGGGGGATCGGGCGACTACAAGAGCGACATCAACATCACGCCGCTCGTCGACGTGGTGCTGGTGCTCCTCATCATCTTCATGGTCATCACGCCGCTCCTCCAGATGGGGTACGACGTCAAGGTGCCTCCCAAGGCCCAGACCAACACCCCGATCGAGACGCCGGCCGACCAGCTCGTCGTGTCGCTCATGCCGAACAACAAGATCTATCTCAACAAGCAGGAGCTGACGGCCCAGGCGCTCGCGACGCAGCTCGCCGACAACCTGAAGAACCGCAGCCAGAAGACGGTCTTCTTCTCGGCCGACGACACCGTCACGTACGAGGACGTCGCCAAGGTGATGGACCTCGTGCGCAACGCCGGCGCGACGAACATCGGCATCGTCCTCGAGACCGTCCAGGTCCAGTAAGACTTCGGCCGCGGGGGGTCGTGGCGTTGCGCCCGATTCCTGATATCCTCCCCGCCTTTGCCCCCGGCTCGCTGCCCGGGGATTTCCCGGTTCGTGACTAACAAGAGGGAGTTCGCTCAATGTCTTACGACGCCGCTCTACCCCTGATCCTGACGTTTTCCGTCGGGTCACTGCTGGTCGCGTGGTTTCTGGCGCGCTGGGTCCTGAAGCGCGACACGGGCACCGCCGCCATGCAGGAGATCTCCAACGCCATCAAGGAAGGGGCCGAAGCGTTCCTCCGGCGCCAGAACACGACGATCGGCCTGCTTGCGGTGCTTCTCGCCGCCGTGATCTTCGTCCTCTATGCCTTTGTCCGGTCCCACCACTCGTTCGACCCGGTTCCAACGGCGTTGAATCTCGCCTTCTGGACCACCTTGTCCTTCGTGCTCGGGGCCGCCTGCTCC
Organism: Acidobacteriota bacterium; assembly: GCA_030948185.1. Lineage (GTDB taxonomy): Bacteria > Acidobacteriota > Thermoanaerobaculia > UBA5066 > Gp7-AA6 > JALYUA01. The sequence continues at coordinate 30,408 of JALZAT010000043.1, read as the reverse complement.
GTGTTCGCCGGCTACGTCGGGATGTGGATCTCGATCCGGACGAACATCCGCACGGCGTCCGCGGCGCGGACCTCCCTGAATGACGCGTTGCGGACGGCGTTGCGCGGAGGAGCGGTGTCCGGCCTCCTCGTCGTCTCCATGTCGCTCCTCGGAGTCGGAGGGCTCTACTTCCTCGTGAGCCGGATGACGGCGGTGCCGCCGGCCCAGATTCCCCTTCTCATCGTCGGCTACGGTTTCGGCGCGTCGTTCGTGGCGCTGTTCGCCCAGTTGGGTGGCGGCATATACACGAAGGCGGCGGATGTCGGCGCCGACCTCGTCGGCAAGGTCGAGGCCGGCATCCCGGAAGACGATCCGAGAAACCCCGCCGTGATCGCGGACCTGGTCGGCGACAACGTCGGCGATTGCGCCGGCCGCGGCGCTGACCTCTTCGAGTCCACGGCCGCCGAGAACATCGGCGCGATGATCCTCGGGGCGACGCTCGCCACCGCGGCGCAGCGGGCCAACATGCCGTTCGCGGCCGGCATCGTCGGGGTCATGCTCTTCCCGCTCGTCGCGCGCGCGTTCGGGCTCCTTGCCTCGATCGTCGGCATCTTCCTGGTCAAGACGCGGGAAGACCAGGATCCCATGCAGGCCCTGAACCGGGGCTACTACGTCACGTCGGCCCTCGCGATCGCGGGCTTCTTCGTGGCGACGAAGTGGCTTCTCTACAACGAGGCCAATCCCGACGCCTGGTGGAAGTACTTCCTCTGCGGGATCGTCGGCGTTCTGACCTCGATCGCCTTCGTGTACATCACCCAGTACTACACGGAATACCGGTACCGGCCGGTGCGCGAGATCGCCGAGGCCTCCCAGACGGGTCCCGCGACGAACGCCATCACAGGTCTCGCCATTGGCTTCGAGTGCACGATCATGCCCGTGATCGCGATCTCCATCGCGATCCTCGCCTCGTACAGGATCGGGCTGTGGGCGATGCCGGGCGGCGGGCTCTTCGGCACCGCGGTCGCCACGATGGGGATGCTCGGCACGGCCGCATACATTCTGGCGATGGATACCTTCGGGCCCATCACGGACAACGCCGGAGGCATCGTCGAGATGTCGCGGCAGCCCGAGGAAGTGCGCAAGAAGACGGACCGGCTCGACTCGGTCGGCAACACGACCAAGGCTCTCACGAAGGGATACGCGATCGGTTCCGCCGCGCTCGCGGCTTTCCTGCTTTTTTCGGCGTACCTGGACGAGCTCGGAAACTACGGCGCCAAGCTCGAGGGCGTGAACCTCGCGAAACCGGAAGTCTTCGTGGGCGGCCTGCTCGGCGCGATGCTCGTCTTCTTCTTCTCCGGCCTCGCCATCAAGGCGGTCGGACGGGCCGCCACCGTGGTCATCCAGGACGTCCGCGCACAGTTCAAGGAGCACCCGGGAATCATGCTGGGAACGGAGAAGCCGGACTACGGCCGTACGGTTGACATCGTCACCCGAGGAGCCTTGAAGCAGATGATCCTTCCGGGTCTCGTGGCGGTGGGAGCCCCCATCGCGGTAGGCCTCGTGTTCAAGCAGCTTGGCCTGGGCGCCGAGACGGTGGCCGCATTCCTCATGATCGGGACGATCACGGGGATTGTCGTCGCCACGTTCCTGAACAACGCGGGCGGGGCCTGGGACAACGCCAAGAAGTTCATCGAGACCGGCGCCTTCGGAGGGAAGGGCTCGTTCGCCCACAAGGCCGCGGTCGTCGGGGACACCATCGGCGATCCCTTCAAGGACACGGCCGGCCCGTCGCTGCACGTGCTCATCAAGCTCCTGGCCACGATCACGCTCGTGCTCGCACCGCTCTTCATCTGAACGATTCGCGAAAACGAAAACGCCCGGCGCGAGCCGGGACTTTTTTGTTTCGGTACGGGCTACTGGCTCGGCGGCCGCATCCCCTTCATCATTTCCGACATGTCCTGAAAAGTGACGTCGTCGGGCGGCTTCATCATCGAATCGGAAATCGACGCCTTGAACTCGACGTCGCTGTTGCGGGAGGTGACCTTCGTCCCGTTGGATTCGCTGATCACCTTGAGGGGAAAGTTGTGCAGGTCGGTCGCAAGCCAGACCGTTTCCTTATGGTCGCGGCCGCCCCGTGAGCTCGTCAACTCGTACATTTCGCACGAGTGGCCGTCGATCTTCTCGGATCCAATCTTCTTCCCCTTCGTGCGGTATTCGTCGATCCGATTGGCGTAGTCGCCCGACGGGCCCGGCCGCTGCTGGACGGCGGTGCCGAATTTCACGCCCGTCTTTTCGCCTTCGGCCCACTGGTACATGGTGTCGCCCGCCTTCAGCATGTTCCGCGTCATGCCCATCACCAGCATCTTCGTGCGCATATTGCCCGACTTCATCCACATCTCGGATTGCATCGGCCCGATCCCCTGCTGGTTGCCTCCCTCGACTTCGATCGTCGACTTCCAGTGCGCGGAGTCTCCCGGCAGCTGCGCGAAGGCGGCTCCCGGGAGGAGAAGCCCTCCGGCGAGCGCCGCGGCGCGCAGTGATTTCAGTCGCATCATTCGTGGTCTCCTTTCGGCAGGCCGAATCTTAGCCGACCGCGTCAGACGAACCGGCACAGGATCTCGTTCGAGAGCAGGAATCCACGCTCCGTGAAGGCGACGCGGTCCGAGCGCTCCTCCAGAAGACCCTCCTCGCGCCACGCGCGGTAGTCCGCCGCCAGCTCGCGGTCGCTGCCTTCGGCGACGAGCGCCTCGAGCTCCCCCGCGTCGATGCCCGCGGCGAGTCGCAGGCCGAGCATCACGCCCTCCCGCGCCTCTTCTTCCGAAGAGAGGCGGCGGTCGAGCGCGGTCGGGCGGCGCCCGCTCTCGAGCGCCTCGATGTAGCCGGTCAGAGAGCCGACGTTCGCGCGCCGCCGCCCGGCCCAGAGCTCGTGGGCCGAAACTCCGAGTCCAAGCGTCGGGACCCGCTGCCAGTACTTGAGGTTGTGCCGCGCCTCGAATCCGGGCCGCGCCCAATTGGAGATCTCGTAGTGGGCGAAGCCTGCGGACTCGAGCCTGCGCCCGAGCTCGAGCCAGAGATCGGCCTGCGCGTCGTCGGAGAGATACCGCTCGGGCCGCGCCCTGCGGTCCTCTTCGATGGCGCGCGACTTCTCCGTCTCGAGCAGATATACGGATACGTGGGCCGCGCCCGACGCGGCCAGCTCTTCCGCGCTCCGCAGAAACGACTCGCCCGTCTGCTCGGGGAGCCCGAGGATGAGGTCCCCGGAGAAAGAAAGGCCCGCACTCTGGAGCGCTTGGAGCGCGGCGCGGGCGCCGTCCGCGTCGTGCCTCCGGCCGACCGCGGCGAGCTCCCGATCCGAGAATGACTGCACACCGAGCGAGATCCGGTTGACACCCGCCGACCCCCAAGCCTCGACGCGGGAGGCCGTGACGTCGTCGGGGTTCGCTTCCATCGTGATTTCGGATCCGGCGGCGATGTCGAAACGATCCCGCAGCCGGGCGATCAGGAGAACGAGGTCCTCCGCGGGAGTGAGCGACGGCGTCCCGCCGCCGAGATAAACGGAGTCGAAGGGGAAGCCTTCCGCCTCCGGCGCGACGAGGGCGGACTCGCGCTCGAGGCAGGCGAGATATGAAGCTCGCGACCGCTCGTCCGTCGAGACCACGAACGAGCAGTACTCGCACCGGGACCGGCAGTAAGGAAGGTGGACGTAGATGCCCGCCGGGAACCCGCCGGATGCGGCGTTCGTCATCCCGCCGCCTCCCGGATCGCCTCTTCGGTCTCACGCGCGAGATCGCGTCCGAAGGGGAACGCCCGGGCAAAGTTGCCGTCGAGGAGGATCGGCCGGAGGTCCCGCCCGCACGCGTCGATCCAGCGGACGGCGGCGAGCAGCAGCGAGGAATGGTGCTCGTCGCGGATCCCCACGTCGAGCGCACGCTCCTCGAGGCGGGCTGCGGCGCCGGAGTTCGCAAGCGGCTCGCGAAGACCGGCGGGACGCGGGGGAATGGCGGTAAGGCCCCGATCGCGCACGGCGGCGCGGGCCCGGAGGAGCATCTCGGGAAGCGCCTCGCTCCAGGGGAGATGGTGCATGGTCTCGAAGAAGCGGTCGGCGTCGCCGGGAGAGACCCGCGCGCGGGCCTCCACGGCGATCCGGCGGAACTCCGCGTCGGCCACGGGCGCCAGCGGCACGGCGAATTCGGCGCCCGCTTTCGCGGCGCCGTCGAGGTAGCCGGCCCAGAAATCCTCGCCGGCTGTCCAGCCGGGGATGAGCGGCCAGACGACGCCGCCCGGGATCCCCGCCGCCTGCGCGGCGGAAAGCGACCCGACGTCCAGTGGCGCGGCCGGGGACCAGCAGAAGAGGGCCACGGCCGAGGGCCGCCCGGATGCCGGCGCCGGGTGGCGAGGAAGGCCCGCGGGCTCCGGATCGAGGAGGTACGCGCCCCGGCCGGCCGCGCGCGCCCCCTCCGCCGCGGCGCGAAAGGACCCGCGAATTTCCTCGGCGGACGCGGCTCCCTGGATGAGCACGGGTCCCGGCGGCACCCGAGCGAACGCTTCGCGCCACCTCTCCGCCTCAGCGGGACCGGCGAGAAGCACGCCCGAAGGGGAACGGCCGTGGAGCCGCCGTCCGGCGGGATCGAAACGAAAAGCGGGAGGTCCCGTCTCGCCGGAATATGCGAAGGCGCGTGCGGCGATGCGCCGGCCGGCCAGGTCGAGCTCGCCCGCGCGAACCGCGGGAGCGGGAGCCTCCTCGTAGAGGATCATCGGCCTGCGGCCGCCGCGCTCCTCCGAGCCGCCCCTTCGACGCGCCGCCGCCACCCCGCCGCTCCGTAGCGGGCGAAGACGTCCACTTCGAAATTGAATCGATCGCCCTCGCGAGCCGCGCCGAAGAGGGTGCGCCGGCGGGTCTCCGGAATCACGGCGACGTCGAAGGTTCCGCGTCCCCGCGCCGCGACGGTCAGGCTCACGCCGTCGAGCGCCACGGAGCCCTTTTCGACGACGAACCGGGAGAGGCCGGCCGGAGTCGAAAAGCGGTACGTCCACGAGTTTCCCGCCCGGCGGATCGAGCGCAGCACGGAGACTCCGTCCACGTGCCCGAGGACGAAGTGTCCGGAGAGGCGATCGCCCCGCCTCAACGCGCGCTCGAGGTTCACGCGGTCTCCGGGCGCCGCTCCGCCGAGATTGGAACGGTCCAGCGTTTCGCGGGAGAGGTCCGCAACGAGACGGCGTCCGCGGGCGAGCGCCGTCAGGCACACGCCCGAGACGCAGACGCTTTCGCCGCGGGCAAGGGCGCTCCAGCCGCCGGGCAGCATGACCTCGAGCCGCGCGCCGCCCCTTCGCGCCTCGAGGGCCGCGACCCGACCGATCCCGCTCACGATTCCGGTGAACATCGCGTCAGGAAACCTTCGCCGTGAGGAGCACGTCCGCACCAACGGCTTCCCACGCGAGGTCGCGCAGCACGGGGCTCCGCGCCAGCCCGAACCCCGAACCGCCGACCCCTCCCGGCGCGGCGGATCCGCCGAGGACTCGCGGCGCCACGAACACGGCAACCGCGTCGACGCACCCGGCGCGGAAGAACTCCCACAGCGTCGCGGCGCCCCCCTCCACGATCAGGCTCGTAACACCGTTCTCCGCGAGCCGCCGGAGAAGCTTCGGAATGGCGACCTTCCCCGCCGTCTTTCCGGGGAGGCTCCACACCTGGATCCCCCGGCGGGCGAGCAGGCGTGCACGGGGATGACTCTCCGCCCGCGCGGTCGCGACGATCGCCTCCGAGGGCCGCGCGAAGAGCCGCGCGCGCTCGGAAACGCGCAGCCGCCCATCGAGGACGATGCGGCGGTGGGGCGTCGCGCGGTTCCATCCGAGCCGCCGCGTCAGCCGCGGGTCGTCGGCGAGAACGGTTCCCGATCCGACGAGGATCGCATCGAACTCCTCCCGGAGGGCGAGCGAACGGCGGCGCGACTCGGGCCCGGCGATCCACCGGCTCTCCCCGGCGGTGGAGGCGATCTTTCCATCCAGGGTCGCCGCCCATTTCGCGAGCACGAACGGCCTCCCGCGGGCGATCCAGGCCCTGAACTTCTCGTTCTGGATTTCCGCCCGGCGGCGCTCCTCCGGCTTCGACCAGGCGATCTCGACGCCCGAACGCGCCAGGGCTCGAACGCCGCGTCCCTGGACGAGAGGGTTCGGATCCCGCGCCGCGGAAACCACCCGCGCGACGCCGGCCTTCTCCAACGCCTCCGAGCACGGCGGCGTGCGCCCCGAGTGGGCGCACGGCTCGAGGGTGACGTAAAGGGTCGCGCCCCGCGCCCGCGCTCCTGCCTGCTCGAGCGCTTCGACTTCGGCGTGCGGGCCGCCCGCGCGGCGGTGAAACCCTTCACCCACGACGTGCCCCTTGCGCACGACGACGGCGCCGACCATGGGGTTGGGTGAGACGGAAAAACGCCCCCGCTCGGCGAGCTCGAGCGCCCGCGCCATCCATCGCGCGTCGTCGGGCGCGGCTTCGGAGCGCCTCAAGCCGATGCGCCCTCCGGCGCCGGAGCGGGGGAGGCCGCCGGCTCCTCGCCGCCGAGCAGGGCCCGCGCGTACTCGGCCGGATCGAAAGGAACGAGATCGTCCATCCCCTCCCCCACTCCGACGTAGAGAACGGGAAGTTTCAGCTCGCGATAGATCGCGAGAACGATTCCGCCCTTCGCGCTGCCGTCGAGCTTCGTCAGGATCACTCCCGAGACGCCGGCGGCCTGAACGAACCGCCGTGCCTGCGCGAGCCCGTTGGCTCCGGTCGTGGCGTCGAGCACGAGCAGGGTCCGGTGGGGCGCGCCCGGAACTTCGCGCGCGGCGATGCGGCGCATCTTCGACAGCTCCTCCATCAGGTTGTGCTTCGTATGGAGGCGCCCCGCCGTGTCGACCAGAAGGAGCGAGACGCCTCGGGACCGCGCCGCCGAAAGGGCGTCGAACAGGACCGCGGACGGATCCGCTCCCTCCCGGTGGCGGATCAGCGGGAGGCCGAGCCGGTCCGCCCAGATGCCGAGCTGCTCGATGGCGCCGGCGCGGAACGTGTCCGCCGCCGCGAGGAGGACCGTGCGGCCGTCGGCGACCGCCCGCTTCGCGAGCTTCGCGGTCGTGGTCGTCTTCCCGGATCCGTTCACCCCGACGAGAAACACGACTTCGAGCGGCGGAGGCGCCGTTACGGAGGGCCGGGGAGCCGATTCGAGCATCCGCTCGATCTCTTCGCGGAGAAGCGTCCGCAGCTCCCCCGCGTCCGTGCGCCGCGTGGGGCTCGTTCGGGCCCGGATCGCGTCGGACAACGCCGCCGCCGTTTCGGATCCGACGTCCGCCTCGACGAGCGTCTCTTCGAGCGCCTGGACGACGGACTCGTCGAAGCCGAGCCCCTCTTTGACCGCCGTTCCGAGCTTCTCGAGGATCTCGGTGTGGGTCATGAAGAGCCCGCGCTTCACCTTCGCGAAGTAGGAGTTGCGGGCGGGAGGAGAGGAATCCCTTGGATCGGACATCGGGATCACTCTAAATCAGATGGGTACGCCCCTCACCCCAACCCTCTCCCGCCAGGAGAGGGAGAACGCTATCGCGTCGTGGGCGTCGATTCGAGGAGGACGCGCGCTTTGGCTCCGGCGTCTCCGGAGGGGTCGAGCTCGATGGTGCGTTCCAGGTAACGCCGGCCGAGCGGGTTCTTTTTCATCGTGAGACGAGGCCGAGTCGCAGGTTTGCTTCGGGGCTCTTTGGCTGGAGCTTCACGGCGTCCAGGTAGTCCTCCGCGGCGCCCGAGTAGTTCTTCTGGGCTTCCCGGCACGCGCCGCGTCCGATCAGGGCCTCGAACGACTTCGAGTCCTTGCCGAGGGCCGAGGTGAACTCGTACTCGGCTCCCGCGAAGTCGCCCTGGCGCTGCCGTAGGTGGCCGCGGTGGACCTGCGCGTCGAAGCGGTCCTCCGCGGTCGGGGACCCGTCGGCGACCTTGAAGTCCTCCTCCGCCTCGCCGTAGCGCCCAAGCTGGGTGCGAGCGCTGCCGCGGTGCACACGGTACCTCCCGTAATCGGGCGCGATCTTGATCGCGCGGTCGAACGCGTCGAGCGACTCGCGGACTTTCCCCTGCATGAGCAGCGCGACGCCGAGACTGTCGTGGAGCTCGGCATTCTTCGGATCGGATTTCAAAACGTCGCGGTAGGCCGTCTCGGCGTCGCGATAGTTTCCCTCGCGCAGAAGCACGGCCGCCATCCGTTCATTCAAGAGGACTTCGGCGGAAGTCTTCGTCTTCGACGACGAGGAGGAGGAGCTCCCGCAGCCGGCGGCCAGCAGGGCGGCCGCCAACCCGGCCCATGCGATGACCCGGACGCGCAAGGTCCCCGCCATCAGAGGGCCTCCCGAAGCTCGATCTCGTCTTCTTCCGAGTTCACGTCGACGGGGATCGGCATCAGGTCTCCTTTTTCGTACGCCCGGAGAAACGCCTGCACGACGCGGGGATCGTACCGGACGCCCGCGAACTGGCGGATCCGGTCCACGACGAAATCGATTTCCATCGCCTTCTGGTAGGGACGCGTGGTGGTCATGGCGTCGAAGGTGTCCGCGACGGACACGATCCGCGCCTGGAGCGGAATGTGCTCCCCGGCGAGCCCGTCGGGATATCCGCCTCCGGTCCATTTCTCGTGGTGGTGCCTCATGCCGGGGATGACGTCGGCGAGCTGGGGGATCGCCGACATGATCGCCGCGCCCTTGATCGGATGCGTCTTCATGGCCGCGAACTCCTCCTCCGTCAGCGCCGTCGGCTTGCGGATGATCCGGTCGTCGACACCGATCTTGCCGACGTCGTGGAGGAGCGCGGAGAGCCGGATCCGGTCGACGTCTTCCGGAGCGAGACCCATCTCGATCGAGATCGTCGCCGCATACGTGGCGACCCGTTCCGAGTGCCCGCGCGTGTAGGGATCCTTCGCGTCGATCGCCTCGGCCAGCGCACGAATCGAGGCGAGAAACAGCTCGTGATTCTCCTGCGCGGCCCGGCGGATCTGCTCGAACGCGACCGCGATCGAGCCGCTCATGCGGTTGAAGCTCTCGGAGAGATCCGCGATCTCCGCGGTCCCGCCCACCTCCACCGTGGAGCCGTACTGACCTTCGCTGATCGCGCGCGTGGACTCGGCCAGGCGCGCGATGGGGTCGGAGAGGCGGCGCGCGAAGACGACGCCGAGAAGGAGCGCACCTGCGAGCGCCAGGGCGCTCCAGACGAGGGTGTCGCGGATCATCTCGGTCACGGACGCGAACGCGAGGCTGCGGTCGCGTTCCACGAGCACGCCCCAGTCGGGCTGTCCGACCGGCGCGATCGACGCGAGGACGGCCCCGCCGGGGGTCTTCTCCGAGCGGGTCAGGCGCGCTGGAAATCGCATGAAGTCCCGGACGAGGGTCAGACTGCGCCGGTCGGCTCCCCGGACGCTCTCGGGGAAGATCCCCTCCCCCTGCCGGTCGACCAGGGTCACCTTGAGCTCCCGCCGCGCCTCGTCGAGAAACTCCTGCACCAGGGGCTGCCAGGAGACGAGGGCCTCGACAACGCCGATTTCCCCGCCCTGGTCGTCCAGCACGGGCGCGGCAATGACGGAAAGGTGGCCCAGGTCGGCCGTCTGGAAGGGTTTTCCCTGATACAGGACGCCGTCCTGGGCCGCTTCGAAGCCCTTCCGGAACTCGTAGTCGAGCTGGGTCGAATGGACGGCGGGCCCCACGAAGCTCCCGGATCCCGCGAAATTGACCCCCCGGAGGGCGATCACCCGGCTCTGTCCGGCGAGCGCGGACTCGAGGATCCGGGGCCCCACGGGCGACTTGAAGGGGTCCCCTCCCGAGAGGCGCCCGGCCAGCCGCAGAGAGGCTCCGGCGCCGTTCAACCGCTCGCGCGCCGCCACGTAGAAGGCGGCGACGTGGTCGGCCACGGCGGACGAGGATCGGGTCAGGTACTTCTCTTCCAGGGTCTCGAGCGTCCTCTGGTTGCGCCGGATGAGCACCCCGTCCGAAATGAGGAGCGGAACGACGGAAGCGAGGACGAGGGCGCCGCAAAGCAGCACGAAGAGGCGCATTCGACGCCTCGCGGAGGGGGCGGGCACGATCCGCCAATTATACGCCGGACTGCCGCCCGGACTTGCTCAGGAAATGGACATCCGCGCCGCCGCGTCGAGCCAGGAGTCCAGCGGAACCGCCTCGTCCACGCGCGCGGAGCCGATGCGCTCGAGCAGGACGCCGGCGACGCCCCGGGCCGTCGCCTTCTTGTCTCGCTCCAGGAACGGGCGAAGAAGCCCGGGGTTGACGGAAGGCCGGGGGAAGGGACCGAGGCGCGCCAGCGCCCGAAGGACCCGCGCGGCGTCCGCCTCGGGGAGGCCGGCGCGGGCGCGCGACAGATCCACGGCGGCGACGACGCCCCAGGCGACGGCTTCCCCGTGGCGCAGGTCCCGGTACCCGCCCGCGGCCTCGAAAGCGTGGCCGAGCGTGTGCCCGAAGTTGAGCAGCCGGCGGCGGTCGCCTTCTCGCAGGTCCGCCGACACGATCCCGGCTTTCACCGCGGCGGCTCCGCCGAGCAGCTCGAGGAGGGACTCCTCGTCGCGCGCGAGCACGGCCGGCAGGACTTCCTCGGCCCGCAGGGCGAGCTCCGCGTCCCCGATCCAAGCCGCCTTGAGCGCCTCGACCAGGCCCGCGCGGTACTCGCGTTCCGGAAGGCCCTCGAGCGCGGCGGGGTCGATCACGACGGCCGCCGGCGGATGAAAGGAGCCCAGGAGATTCTTTCCCTCCCGGTGGTCGACCCCCGTCTTGCCGCCGATCGCGGCGTCCGCCATGGCTCCCGTCGTGGTGGGCACCGCGCTCCAGGGGATGCCTCTCAGAAGAATGGCGGCGGCGAACCCGGCGACGTCGGACACGACGCCGCCTCCGACGGCGACGAGGGCGTCGTCCCGGCGGACTCCCGCCGAGAGCGCCCGGTCCGCGATCCGCTCGACCGCCGCGAGGGTCTTCGATTCCTCACGGTCGTCGATCTCGACTTCGCAGAGGATGTTTCCGGAAAGCCGTTCCCGCAGCCGCTCCGCGGCGCGACGCGGGCCAGCCGAAGTCACGAGCACGTACCGCCCCGAACGAGAGGGCAGGAGATCCCTCGCGCGGTCGAGAAGCCCCGGCCCGATCGTCACGACCGAGGGCCCCGCCGTGAAACGCCGGGGCATGGAACCGCGGGTCACTCGCCGTTGCCGGCCGGCGGCGGCGCTATGCCGAGCTCGCGGAGCTGTTCCGGCCCGACGGGCGACGGCGCCTTCGCCATGAGATCGAGTCCCGAAGAGGTTTTGGGGAACGCGATCACGTCCCGAATCGAGGAGCCTCCCGCGGCGAGCATGCAGATCCGGTCGAGCCCGAACGCGATCCCCCCGTGGGGCGGCGCGCCGAAACGGAGCGCGTCGAGCAGGAACCCGAACTTGTCCCGCGCCTCCTGCTCGGCGATCCCGAGCGCCTGGAACACGCGGCGCTGAACGTCGGCGCGGTGGATGCGGATCGAGCCTCCGCCGAGCTCGGTGCCGTTCAACACCACGTCGTAGGCGCGCGCCTTGACGGACCCGGGGTCGTCCTCGAGGCGCTCGAGGTCCTCGTCGCGGGGAGAGGTGAAGGGGTGGTGCATCGCATACCACCGGCCGGCTTCCTCGTCGTGCTCGAGAAGGGGGAACTCCGTGACCCAGCAGAACCGGTACTGCGATTCGTCGATCAGGCCCAGATCCCGGGCGACGCGCAGCCTGAGCGCGCCCAGGGAGGAGAACGCGCGCTTGGCCGACGCCGCGACGATCAGGAGGAGGTCGCCCTCCTCGACGCCCGCGGCAGAAAGGATTCTGTCGAGCGCGGCGGGGTCGAGGTGCTTTTTCGCCGGGGAGGACACCTCGCCCGCGGCGCGCTTGATCCAGAGCAGGGCCGGCGCGCCGTGCTGCTTCGCCTCTTCGCCGAGAAGGTCGAGCTGCTTGCGCGACAGGATCGCCCCGCCGGGAACGCGCAGCCCGCGCACCGTCCCTCCGCCTCCGAACGCGGCGTCGAAAGGCGCGAACCCGGATCCCGCCGCCGCCCCGTCGAGGCCGGTCAGCGGAAGGCCGAAGCGCAGGTCGGGACGGTCCGTGCCGTAGAGCTCCATCGCCTCCGCGTAGGTGAGCCTCGGAAACGGGGTCACGCACGCGATTCCCGCGGCGCCGAAGATGTCCGCGAGCATCGGCTCGACGACCGCCATGACGTCCTCCTCCGTCGGGAAGGACATCTCGATGTCGATCTGGGTGAACTCCGGCTGCCGGTCGGCGCGATTGTCCTCGTCGCGAAAGCACCGGGCGATCTGGAAGTACTTCTCGAAGCCCGCCACCATCAGGATCTGCTTGAAGATCTGCGGCGACTGCGGGAGCGCGTACCAGTCTCCGCGGTGGATCCGCGAAGGGACGAGAAAGTCGCGGGCGCCCTCCGGCGTCGATCGCGTCAGGAGCGGGGTCTCGACCTCGAGGAAGCCCCTCTCGTGCAGGAAGCGGCGCACGCGGAACGCGATTTCGTCGCGCAGGACGAAGTTGGCGAGCATCGCGGGACGGCGCAGGTCGAGGTAGCGGTACTCGAGCCTCAGGTCCTCCGCGGCGTTGGTCCGGTCCTCGATCGTGAAGGGGGGCGTGTCCGAGCGCGCGAGGAACTCGAGCCGGGACGCAACGACCTCGATCTCGCCGGTCTTCTGGTCCGGGTTTGCCTGGCCGGCGGCGCGCGGCGCGACTTCCCCCTCGATCTCGACGACGTCTTCGCTGCGCGCCTGTGCCGCCGAGGCGACGGCGTCGAGGGGACAGCGTACGCGGTCGAAAAGGACCTGCACCGTGCCGCTCCGGTCGCGAAGGGTCAGGAAGATGAGATCCCCCAGGTCGCGGCGGCGCCCGACCCACCCCTTGAGAAGCACTTTCCTGCCGGCGTCGGCCGCCCGGAGATCCCCGGCGGGCTGGCGGGAACCCGTCATCGAGGGGCTCCTGCGCCCGCGCCGGAAAGCGCGGAGAGTGGAAGCGTTTCTTCGGCGCGGACGGAGAGGTCCTTGACCTTGACCGTCCCCCCCTCGCGCTCCTGCGACCCGACGGAAACCACGCGCACGGCCCCGACGCGGAAGGCGCCTTCCCCATCTAGGATCTGGCTCGCGCGGCCGAACCCCTTCGAGAATCCGCGACCAGACAGGTCCGTCTCGACCACGTCTTCCGGATGGGAAGCGCGGATGTGGCGGGCGACTTCCATTGCATAGCCGAACTCGTCGGCCGAGCCGGGCAGGACATACCAGAGGTTTCGCGCCGGACGGGGATCCCGCGGCAGTGCTTCGACGAGCCGGTCCTCGCCGATCGCGAAGCCCACGGCCGCAAGCGCTGGGCCTCCCATGTCCGCGAACAGGTTGTCGTACCGCCCGCCTCCGAGGATCGCGTTCTGCGCGCCGAGCCCGCCGGAGACGACTTCGAAGACCGTCACGGTGTAGTAGTCGAGCCCGCGCACGATCGCCACGCTCTCCGTGAAGGGGATGCCCGCCTGCGTCAGCAGCTTCTTGACCGCCGAGAAGTGCTCGGCCTCCTTCGGATCGAGGAAGTCGAGCGTCCTCGGCGCGCCCGCGAGGGCGCTCTGCGTTTCGGGGTCTTTCGAATCGAACAGCCGGAGGGGGTTCTCTTCCAGACGGCGGCGGTCGTCTTCGCCGAGCTTCGAGGCAAATGGCCGCACGTGGTCACGGAGGGCCGCGGCGAAGGACTCGCGCGCCGCGCCCGCCGGCACGCAGTTGAGAGTCACGGAGAGATCGGCGAACCCGAGCCGGCGCAGGAAGTCGAACAGCATCGTCAGCACTTCGACGTCCGCGGCGCTGCCCGGGACGCCCACCATTTCCGCCCCGATCTGGCGGAATTCCCTGTAACGCCCCTTCTGGGGCCGCTCGTAGCGGAATTGCTCCCCCGCGTACCAGAGACGGAGCGGACGCGGGAGCCGATCGAGGCCGCGCTCGAGGGCCGCGCGCACGACGCCCGCCGTGTTCTCGGGCCGCAGCGTCAGAGAGCGTCCCTTCCGGTCGAGGAACGTGTACATCTCCTTGTGGACGATGTCGGTCGTCTCACCGACGCTGCGGGCGAAGAGGTCGGTCGACTCGAGGATCGGAGTGCGGATCTCGCCATAACCGTAGGAGGAGAAAACGTCCCGCGCCGTTCTCTCGACGGCGGCGTAGATCTCGCTCTCGGGAGGGAAGAGGTCGCGCGTCCCTTTGACGGCGCGGAAGCCTTTCGCGGCAGTCACCGCGCCCACTCCTCGCCGGCTTCCACCGCCTCGCGCTTGTAGACGAGGTAGTTCTGATGGAAGTGTTTCAGGTCCTCGACCTCGGCTTCGGTGAGCGGCCGTGAGAGCTTCGCGGGCGCTCCGAGCCAGAGTGTGCGCGGCGGCACGACGGTGCGCGGGACGACGAGCGCGCCCGCCCCGATGAAGGCCGACTCGCCGATGTCGGCGCCGTCCAGAACCGTGGCGCGAATGCCGATCAGCGCTCCGCGCCGCACGACCGCGCCGTGGACGATCGCGCCGTGGCCGAGAGTCACCTCCTCCTCGAGGACGGTCGGATAGCGGGCCTGCGTGACGTGGATCGCGCAGTTGTCCTGCACGTTGGAGCGGTCGCCGATGCGGATCGAGTTGCAGTCGCCGCGGACGACCGAGTTGTACCAGACGGACACGTCGTCCCCGAGGTGAACGTCGCCGACGACGGCGGCCGTTTGCGCGAGATACACGCGCTGCCCGATCCGCGGGCGCACTCCGCGATGCTCCTTGATGAAACCCATGAGGAGGCGGAATTTAGCAGAGTCGGTGGCTACGTCCGCATCGGCCAGACGAACGCGCCCTCCCGAAGCAGGGCCGGCGGGTCCACGGTCGCGTCCACGATCGTCGAGGGTTTGCCGCCAGGAGTCCTGCCGCCGTCGATCAGGACGTCGACGTTTCGCGCGAAGAGCTCTTCGATCTCATCCGGGTCCGACATCGCGGGGCTGCCGGAACGGTTGACGCTCGTTCCGGTCAGCGGACCCGCGAGCCGGAGCAGGGCCCGAAGCTTGTTCGACGCCGGGAGCCTCACCGCGAGGCTCCACAGCCCGCGGGAGGCGGCAATCGGCGCGCGCAGCGGAAGGGCGACGGTGAGCGGCGCCGGCCAGATGCGCAGATAGTGCTCGAGCCGGTCCGGGGCCGCCACGACCCCGAGCGCCTCGAGCTGCGACGGCATTCCGAACAGCACGGGAAGCGCCTTTCCGTCGTCGCGCCCCTTCGTCTGAAAGACGCGGCGCACCCCCGCTTCGTTCATCGGGCTGGCCCCGAGCGCATAGAAGGTCTCCGTCGGGATCGCGACGACGCCGCCGTGGGCGAGCAACTCCCGGAGCTTGCGGAGCTCGTCGGGAGAGGCGAGCAGGGAGTCGATCGGGATGCGCCGCATGACTTTTCGGCCTCTTCGGACGGGTGCCATCCTATCGCCGCCGGCCGCGTCAGCGCCCGATGTAGCGCTCGTAGAGAGTCCGCGCTCGGAGGAGATCCCCCGTCCCCCGCACGACGCAGCGGCCGTCGGAGAAGACGGTCAGGCTCATGCCCTCGACGTCCGCGGCGAGCAGGTGCTCCGAACGCCGGACCTCGCCGACGCGCGCGAGCCGCCGCTCGAGGGCTTCGAAGTCGGGCCTCTCTCGCGCGGCGGGCGCGACCTGGACGGCGCTGCGTCCGCACAGCTTCACGACTTCCGAGGCGCCTTCCCCGTCGAGTGCGGGAAAGGTCCCCCCCGAGCAGACGGGGCATCGCGCGGACGGCCCCGCCTCCTCGAACAGCCGGCGCGAGCGCCATCCGCCGGTCCATGCCGAAAGGGCGAGCACGCCGCGCGACGTCTCAGTACCCGAGAGCGCGCGCAGCACTTCGGTCATCGCGATCCCCGCGACGGTCACGGGAAGGCTCGGCACGATGCCGGCGGTGTCGCACGTCGGCCCCGAGCCGGCGGGAGGAAGCGCCTCGAGATAGCAGCGCAGGCAGGGCGCGCCCGGCGCGGAGACCGCGACGAGTCCCTCCTCGCCCACGCAGGCGGCGTAGACGGACGCCGTCGCGAGCGACCGCGCGGTATCCGACACGAGAAGTCGCGTCTCGAAATTGTCGGAGGCGTCGAGGATCGCATCGTGGCCCCCCAGGTGATTCGGCGCGTTGGAGGCGTCGAGGTCCACGACGATCCCCCGAATCCTCGCGGAGGGGTCGATCGCCGTGAGCCGGGCGGCCGCGGCGGCCGCCTTCGGGGTCACATTCGCGGCATCCGCGGCGTCGAAGAGAAACTGGCGGGAGAGGTTCGAGGCTTCCACGACGTCCCGGTCGACGATGGTCAGGCGCCCGACCCCTGCCCGAACCGCGATCTCCGCCGCGGCCGCGCCGATCGCGCCCACCCCGACGATCGCGAGCGAGGCCTCCTCGAACCGGCGCACCCCCTCCTCCCCGATCCCGGGAAAGAGCCGCGAGCGCGAGTGGCGGTCACCGCCGGAGGCCGTCACGCCCGCGCCCCGGCGAGCAGGGCGGCCGCGTGCTTCAGCGCCGTGTCGGGGACATTTTCGCCCGCGAGCATCCGCGCGATCTCCGCGACGCGCTCCTTGCCTTCGAGCGGCCGGACCACGGCCACCGTGCGGCCGCGGACTTCCTGCTTCTCGGCGCGAAAGTGGCTGTCGGCGAGCGCGGCGATCTGGGGGACGTGGGTGACGCAGAGCACCTGGTCGTGCCGGGCGAGCGCGCGAAGCCGGCGGCCCACGACTTCGGCCGTTCGCCCTCCGATTCCCGAGTCCACCTCGTCGAAGACGAGCGTCCTGCCCCGGCGGCGGCTCGGGCCCCCTGCGACGGACTGGATCGCCAGCTGCAGCCGCGACAGCTCGCCGCCCGACGCGATTCGCTCGACCGGCTTCTCGGTCTCGCCCGGGTTGGGCGCGAACAGGAACGCTGCCGTCTCGCCGCCGGAGGCCCGCGGCCGTTCGTCCTCTGCGGTCGCGAGCGCGATCCGGAAGCGCGCCTTCTCCATGGCGAGTCCGCGGATCTCCTTCTCGACGGCCGAGGAGAGGCGCGGCGCCGCCTCCGCGCGCTTCGCGGAGAGGGCCTTTGCGGCGGAGCGGTAGGCCTGCCCGGCCGACTTCTCCCCCTTCTGGAGCCGGGTCAACGCGTCCTCGATGTTTGTGAGGTCGTCCCGTTCCCGCACGAGTCCGGTGAGGAGCGCCGGTAGCGCGGAGGCCTCGCAGCCGAACTTGCGTTTGACCCTCGAGAGACGCTCCAGGCGCGTTTCGATCGCCGTCAGCCGGTCCGGGTCGCTCTCGATGCCCCTCGCCGCGTCGCGGGCGGCGGCGGCGAGATCGGAAATGCGCCGCTTCAGGTCCTCCGCCTCTTCCCAGTGCGCCTTTTCCGCGGGATCGATCGAAGCGAGCTCCGCGAACGCTTTCGACGCCTCCCCTACGCGGTCGGCGGCGGAGGATTCGTCCTCGGAGAGCGCGCCGAGAGCGGTCTCGCCGGCCCGGCGGATGCGGTCCGCGTGCGCGAGGCGGCTCCGGTCCCGCTGGAGCTCCTCTTCCCGCGCCGCGTCGGGAGCGGCTCTCGCGAGCTCCTCGATCTGGAACTGGAGCATGTCGAGCCGCGCCGAACGGTCACGGCGGGACGCCTCGAGCTCTTCGAGCCGTTCACGCGCGGCCCGCCACCCCGCGGCCGCGGAGGCAGTGGCCTCCCGGTCCGGCAACGCGCCCGCGAACCCGTCGAGCAGGTCGAGAGCGGCTTCCGATTCCGCGAGCTCCTGCTCGGAGCTCTGGCCGTGGATCGCGATCAGACGCTCGCCCAGGCGCGCGAGGGTTCGCACGGACGCCGCCTCGTCCTCGACGAAGGCGCGGCCCCGGCCGTCCGCGGAGAGCTCCCGCCGCACGACGATCGAGGGCGCTGCCGGAAGGCCCGCCTCCTCGAGCATCGCGCGCACGGCGGCGTCGGCGTCGAACTCCCCGGAAACGGAGAGTCGCGGGGCGCCCTCGCGGACGAGCTCCGAGGAACCGCGGCCGCCCGCCAGAAGAGTCAGGGCGTCCACGAGGATCGACTTGCCGGCGCCCGTTTCGCCCGTGATCACCGTCAGGCCGCCGCCGAGCTCGATCGAGATGTCCTCGACGATCGCCAGATTGCGAACGTTCAACCGGCGGAGCACGGGGTCAGTGTAGCTTTCGGCCGCGGCGTTCGCTTCGCGAACAGACGGCCGAGAGAGCGCTTCGCCAAGAAAAGAGGCTGGAGGATCGCCCGGGCTCCCAATTTTCGCATCGAACTTGGATGCGCGCCGGCCGATCCAGCCACCGGGGTACCCGGCGACAGGACCCGCCGGCGCGGATTTCTAGGCGAACGCTTACCTCTTAATCTTCTGCCCGATCGGTTTGGCGGGAATCCCCGCGACGATCGTTCCGGCCGGAACGGGTTTCGACGCGACGCCCATGGAGCCGACGATCGCGTCGGCCTCGACGACGACTCCCGACAGGATCACGGCGTGGTACGTGATGCGCGCCCGGTCTCCGATGACGGTCTTCGCGAGGGAAATGTCGCCGATGTCCTCGATGGCGTGCGAATGCGAATAGATGTTCACGTAATCGGAGATCGAGACCTCGTCGCCCAGAACGACCTCGCCGCGGTCGTCGATCAGCACGTTGCGGTGAATCGTCACGTTGTCTCCGACGGAGAGGTTGTAACCGAAGGAGAACTCGACCTCGTGAAAGATCCTCACGCCGCGTCCGCACTTCTTGAAGACGCGCGGGGCGAGCATCGCCCGCATCTGAGTCCCCAGGCGGACGTTCCGTCCGACCGGCGAGTGGTCGAACATCTGCCAGAACCAGAGGAGGGGCTTGACGCGCTCCCATTTCGCGGGGTCGAGCTCCCGGTAGTACTCGGCCTCCATCGTCGCGTTGCGCGGGTCGAAGGTCGCGAGCAGGGCGCGCCTCGCGAGCGGAGTGGCGGGGTCGGCAACCCCGCGGGCATCGAACGTCTCGCCGAGGTAGAGGCGCGACAGCGCCTCCCGAGCGATGTCGTTGCGGTCGAGCGCGGGGTCGTCGAAGTCCCGTGCGAGCTCCGCGACGAATCGCGGAAACACTTCCTCCCCCACGGGACCGATCGCGTACTGTCTGAGCGGCATGGCGGCGGAGCTTATCCCGGCGCGGAGTGCTACTTCTTCTTGCCGGACGCCGGCCGCTCCGGGCCCGCCGCATCGAACCGCCTGCGCAAAAACTCGAGCGTCATCGCCACCCCGAACCCGGTCGCGCCCGGGTCGTACCCGGCGTGCTCTTTTTCGAGATGCGCGACACCCGCGATGTCGAGGTGCGCCCACGCCGTGCCCGGCGGAACGAACTCCTTTAGGAACACCCCGGCGTTGATCGTGCCGGCCACGCGTCCCCCGGTATTCCTCATGTCGGCCCACTCCGACTTCAGGTTCGTCCGGTAGGAGTCCCAGAGAGGAAGCCGCCAGAGCCGCTCCCCGGTCTCCTCGCCGGCCGCCACGAGTTCGCGCGCGAGGTCGTCGTCGGGCGTCATGAGCCCCGCGCAATCGTGGCCGAGCGCGATCAATACGGCGCCGGTCAGCGTGGCGTAGTCAAGGATCAGGTCGGGTCGGAAGGTGCCGGCGTAGGAGAGCGCGTCGCCGAGGACGAGCCGGCCCTCCGCGTCGGTGTTGTCCACCTCGACCGTCTTTCCGTTTCTCATCCGGAGGATGTCGCCGGGCCGGCACGCGGTGCCGCTCGGAAGGTTTTCCGTCAGAGGCGCGAGAGCGACGACCGAGAGCGGCATCTGCAGCCGGGCGCAGGCGAAGAGCGTCGCGAAGACGGTCGCCGCTCCCATCATGTCGTACTTCATCTCGCCCATCGACGCCGCCGGCTTGATCGAGATGCCGCCGGAGTCGAAGGTGATGCCCTTGCCGACGAGCACGACCTTGCCCCTCGAGCGGGCCCTCGCCGGACGATACTCGCCGATCAGGAACACCGGCGGGCGGGCGCTGCCGGAGCTCACCGCCAGCAGCCCTCCCATGCGCTCGCGCACGATCGCCTTGCGGTCCAGAGCCCGGACGGTGACACGGCCGCCCCGCGCCGCCTTGCGGGCCTCGCGGGCGAACTCGGCGGGCCCGAGGTCGTTGGCCGGGGTGTTGCCGAGATCGCGCGCCCAGGCAAGCACGTCCGCGAGCACACCGGCGTCCTTCGCTTCGCGCTCCAGGACGTCCACTGCGACTCCCGCCGGCGGCAGAATCGCGCAGCGATGGGTCGGGGCCGCCGTCTCGCCTCGCGGCCGAGACTTGTAGCGGTCGAAGCGGTAATCGAGCTGGGCCGCCTCGCGGACGGCCGCCCGAAGCGCGCGCTCGTCCGAGCCCGCGTCGAACACGAGGAAGAGGTCGCCCTTTCCACGTCTCATCGCGTCGCGCGCGGCACGCCGAAGCGCGCGGCGGATGGCCGGGATCGACGCGGGCGCCTTGCCGAGCCCGACGAGGGCCCACCCGCCCGCGGAGGAACCGGCCACTTCCTTTTCACGCCCGCGGAAACCGGTTGCGCGACACGCGGCACGCAGCTCCTCGCGCGACGCCTCGGGAGCCAGCGCCGCGGGGTCGCGAGCTTCATGGAGAAACGCGATGGAGAGTGAACGGCGCCGGGGAAGCGAGCGCGCGATTTCGACCTGCATGGCCCGCAGAGGCTATCGCAGGAATGAGTCCCGGGCCATCGCCGGCTTATGATCCGTGCGTGGTCGCGGTCACGGAAACGCACCTTCCCGGCATCCCGCTGGTGCGCCGCGGCAAGGTCCGGGAGCTCTACGACGCCGGCGACGCGCTTCTCCTGGTGGCCACGGATCGAATCTCCGCATTCGACTGCGTGCTCTCCCCCGGGGTCCCGGACAAGGGTCGGGTGCTCTCGCAACTCTCCAACTTCTGGTTCGACCGCTTTCGGGACGTCGAAAACCACATTCTCGAGACCGACGCGTCCCGGTTCCCCGAATCGCTCCGCACGTTCGGAGACCTTCTCGCGGGCCGTTCCGTTCTCGTGCGCAAGGCCGAAGTGATCCCGTTCGAGTGCGTCGCGCGCGGTTATCTCGCCGGCTCCGGGTGGGCCGACTACGTCCGCACCGGGAACGTCTGCGGTGTGCCCCTGCCCGCCGGCCTCTCCCAGGCCGACCGGCTCCCGGCGCCAATCTTCACACCCGCGACGAAGAGCGAGTCGGGACACGACGAAAACGTGCCGTTCTCGCGCATGGCCGCCGCGGTGGGCGCCGAGGTCGCGGAAGAATTACGCGATCGGACGCTCGACCTGTATCGGAGGGCCGCCGAGCAGGCCGGTTCGTGCGGTCTGATCCTCGCGGACACCAAACTCGAGTTCGGCCGGATCGACGGGCGCCTGATATGGATCGACGAGGCGTTCACCCCCGATTCGTCGCGCTACTGGAGCGCGCGAGACTGGTCGCCGGGAAAGAGTCCCGCCTCGTTCGACAAGCAATTCGTCCGGGACTGGCTCGAATCGACGGGCTGGAACAAGCGGCCCCCCGCCCCCCACCTCCCGGAGCCGATCGTCCGCACCACCCGGGCCAAGTACCTGGACGCCTTCCGGACCTTGACGGGCCACCTTCCCGCAGGGGTGCACGCAGGCTAAAACGCTCCCGAACGGGCATCCCGCGCGTTTGCCGGCCCGGACGCGGTGTCGGGGAACAACTCCCTGCTCCTCAACGACTTCGAGACTTCGCCAGGCCAACCGTGACACCTTGGCACGGGCCTTCCATTCCGTTCTCCCAGGGGCTCCATTTGCGTCCCGGTAAGGAGAAATCATGAGGAAATTTCAATCGACTTTGGTGGCAGCGGCCGCGGTCCTGCTGATCGCGGGGGCCATGTCGGCCCAGAACGCCGACCAGAACACGGGCGGCCCGACGAAAAACACCCTTCGGCTGCGGCTCGCCGAGCCGCGCGAAGGCGCGCAGATCAGCGGCTCGTCGATCCGGGTGGCGGTCGACTACAACCGCACGGCCTTCGGAGAGGGACAGGGGACGAAGTTCGGGAATTCCAATTACCCGCAGCCCCGGTTCGACGTGTACCTCGACAATTCGCTCAAAGAGACTCTGAAGGGCGGCGAGAAGAACGTCGCGGAGATCCTGAACGTTCCGCCGGGCGCGCACAAGATCGCGGTCGTCGCGAAGAACGTCTCCGGCGAGATCATCGATCGCGCCGAAGTGACGGTCACGAACGTGGCGGGCACGGCGGCGGCCGAAGCGACCACGAGCGCCCAGACGACTTCCGGCTCCTCGTATTCGTCGTCCTCGAACGCCACGGCGGCCGCGCCCCCGTCGGATTCCACTTCGACGACCACCGACTCGTCGCGCAGCTCCATGAGCACCTCGACGACGACGGCGCCGGACACGACGGCCCCCAGCACGACGAGCAGGAGCGACACGCTTCCGCGGACGGCCTCGAACGCCCCCGCGGCGGCTCTCCTCGGCGCCACGCTTCTGGCCGCCGGCCTCTACGTTTCCAGGCGGAGAGTCTGACGAACGCCCGACCAACCCGGCTCCGCCCTTCGCGGAGCCGGGCCACTTCCATGACGCACCGGCCCTACCTCGAGCGCGCCGCGCACGTTCTGGCGGCGATCAGTCTCGCGTTCGGGATCCTCGCCGCCGCGCCGATCGCGGAGGCGTTCCGTTCGACGCCGGTACCGTTTCGCGCCGATCGCGCTCGGGCGCCCCTCGGGATGTTCAGTCCGGGTGATCTCGTCGCGCGGATCGCCATTCCGCGGCTCCAGATCGACGTACCCGTCTACGAAGGCGTCGGCACCGAATCGCTCTCCCGCGGCGCAGGGCACCTTCCCGGCACCGCTCTTCCGGGGGAGGACGCCGCCGCCCTCCACGACACCTTGCTCGCGATTCCGCGGGACAGCCCGGCCGCCGGGCTCGCACAGGCGCGGATCGGCGACACCGTGACGATGCGAACTCCGTTCGGCGTCCGACGCTACCGCGTGGCGGAACGACGCGTGATCGCTCCCGGCGCGATTCGCCCGACGGCCTCCTCGGAGGGACGGACCGTGACGATCGTCACGCCCTACCCCGCGGACGCGATTGGGCCGGCGCCGCTTCGTCTCGCCCTCGTCCTGAAGACGCGAGGCGCTGCGTTCACCCTCTTTCCCTAGACGACTTCCCTCCCCCGATCTCGCCTCCGCCGATCTCGCGGATGAAATCCGATACCCGGGACACCGGACGCGGGGAGATCTGCGGGAACGCGGCGGCATCGGCGGCATTTCCCGCCGGAAGAAACGCCGATGTGAATCCGAGCGCCGCGGCCTCGCGGATCCGCGAGCCCGCCGCCGCGACGGTCCGGACCTCGCCCAGAAGCCCGATCTCTCCGAACGCGACCGCCGCGGGCGGAAGCGGGACGTTGCGTGCGGACGAGACGATCGCCGCCACGATGGCGAGATCGCACGCCGGCTCGTGAACGTCGAGCCCTCCGGCGCACGACGCGAACACCTCGCGCGACCCGAGGGGGATCCCGGCGCGCTCGAGCACCGCCAGGAGGAGCGCCAGGCGTCCGGCGTCGATCCCGAGAGCGACCCGTCGGGGCGAGCCCGCGGTGGGGGCTCCGACGAGAGCCTGGATCTCGACGAGAAGCGAGCGCGATCCCTCGCGCGCCGCGGTGACGGCGCTTCCGGGAACGCCCGCGCGGCGCTCGGCGAGGAGCGCGGCGGACGGATTCGCGATCTCCGAGAGCCCCTCGGCGGTCATCTCGTAGAGAGCGAGCTCCTCGACGGTGCCGAACCGGTTCTTGGTGGCGCGCACGATCCGGCGCGCGGACCCCCGCTCCCCCTCGATCGAGATCACGGCGTCGACGAGATGCTCGAGCGCCTTGGGGCCGGCCAGGCTCCCGTCCTTCGTGACGTGCCCGATCAGGAAGAGCGGGACCGTCCGTGACTTCGCCCAGCGCAGCAGCGCCGCCGCCGATTCCCGCACCTGGGAGACGGTGCCGGCAGCAGATGAGAGCGCCGGGTCGCGCACCGCCTGAATCGAATCGACGATCACGACGGCCGGCGGCCGGGCCTCGAGCTCCCCGACCACGCGGCTGACGACGGTCTCCGCCAGCACGAGCAGCCTCTCCTCGCGGATGCCGAGGCGCTCCCCGCGGAGGCGCACCTGGGAGGCCGACTCCTCCCCGGACACGTACAGGACTTCTCCGGCGCTCTGCGCAACGCCCCGCGCCACCTGCAGCAAAAGCGTCGACTTCCCGATCCCCGGCTCGCCCCCGAGGAGCACGACGGAGCCGGGCACGATCCCGCCGCCCAGGACGCGATCGAACCCCGCCATGGCCGTGCCGATCCGCGGCTCCGCAGACGCCGCCGCCGCGGCGATCGGAGCGGAAGCCCGCACGGCGGAGGCGGGGGGCGCGTCTCCGCGCACCTCTTCGACGTAGCTGTTCCATTCGCCGCAGTCCGGGCAACGCCCGAGCCACTTGGGAGATGTCGCGCCGCACGACTGGCAGGCGAAGACCGTGACAGCCCGGTTCCTCGCGATCGTCAGCCCCCGTCCGGCAGGAAATCGATCGGGCGTGCCCCCCGGGGTGTCACGGCTTCGGAAGCGAGCTCAGCAGGTACTTGATGTCGTCGTCGGACCAACGAAGCCCCGCGCCGAGGAAGATCGAATCGGTCTTGCGCGAGCGATTCAGGAAGTCGTCCCATCCGCCCGTCACGTAGACGGAGGGCGAAAAGTAGTAGCGGGTGGAGAGCTTCGCGTGGGCGGAGTAGTCGGGCCGGTTGAAGTCGAAGAGCTCCGCCGTGAAGCGAAGCCGGTCCTTCAGCATCCGGTAGTCGAGCGCTCCGCCGCCGCGAGACTCGATGATCCCCGCCCGCCCGGAAAGGTTTCCGAGGTTGTACCCGAACAGCGCGGTGATCGAGAGCTCGTCCTTGTACTGCTGCTGGTCGATCACGTAGGTCTCCCGATGCCCGTCCGGGAACGTGATCGTGTTCGTGGTCAGCGTCGCGACCCGTCGGCCGATCGGCTGTGTCGAGAGCTCGAGCTGGTAGAACTGCGGCGAGTTCTCCTTGTTGATGTTCACGGTCATGTATCCCTTGCCGGTCGAGCCGCGGGAGAGGTACTCGGCGCGAAGCCCGAGGTCGAGCTTGATCTTCGCCGCGGCGCCCAGAGCCTTGTTCAGGCCCCCGACGCCTTCCTTCACCGCGACGAGCGCTTCGTTCAGATTCTTGTGCGTCTCTTCGCTTTGCACGAGCTTCCCGACCGTTCCCTCGCCTTCCTTGATCCGCCCCGTGATCTGGTTCAAATTGTCGGCCGTCGTCTCGAGCTTCTGCGAAATGTCGCGGATGTTCGCGATGCTCCCCGTGACGTTCTCCTGATTCGAGGCGACGAGCTTGTCGATCCGCTCCACGAGCTTCGTCATCATCGCGGAGAACTCGCGGAAGTTTCCGATGGTCGAATCGACGTTCCCGCGATTTGCCGCGATCATGAGCCGGAGGTCATCGGAGATCACGCGGACGTTCTCGACGATCGTCCGTAGGCGCTCCTCCCCTTCGGGCCCGCCGAGAGACTGATTCAGGTTGTGGCTGATGTCCTTGATGTCGACCTCGATGTCGCGCGCGAGCTTCGTGATCTGGTCGAAGGAAACCGGGATCTCGCCCTTGATCGTCGAGCCCTCGGGAAGCGGAGAGGCGCCGACGGGCCCGGGCAGAAGCTCGACGTACTTCTCGCCGAGCAGCCCCAGGTTCGCGACCGCGGCGCTCGCGCCGAGGCGCAGGTCGACATCGGGGTTGTCGATGTCGAGGTCGACGATCGCGCCCTTGCCGTTCTTTCCGAGGTGGATCTTGGCGACCTTCCCGACGGGGACGCCCGAGATCCGAACGGTGGACTTCTCGTTCAACCCCGAGATGTCCGGAAACTCGACCGAGACCCGGTGGCCCGAGCCCCGTCCGAACCGGAGACCCTGAATCTGCCAGATCAGGATTCCCGCGAGGATCAGGACGACGATGAAAAACGCTCCCACCTTTGCCGCGGCGTTCATGTGCCCTCCACTGTCCGGGTTCCGCCCGTCGTCCTTCGGCCCACGACCTGCCCTTCCGGCGTCAGGGGACCGTCGGCCCTGCCTTCGACGAACTGCCGGACGGCGGGATCATCGGAGGTCAGGAACTCCCGCGGGGGCGCCTCGAAGAGAATCTTCCCCCCGTACAGGAGCGCCACACGGTCTCCGATCTTCTCGGCGCTCGGCATGTGATGCGTGATGGTCACGATCGTTGCGTTCAGGCGTTCCCTCATGTTCAGGATCACGTCGTCGATGACGTCCGTCATGATCGGGTCCAGGCCTGTGTTGGGCTCGTCGAAGAGGAGGATGTCGGGCTGGTGCGCGATCGCGCGCGCGAAACCAACGCGCCGCCGCATTCCTCCGGAGAGCTCGGACGGCCGCCGATTCTCGATGTTGGGCAGGTGGACGATGTCCAGGCATTCCCGGACGCGCTTTGCCACCTCCCGCGCCGGGCGTCCCGTCCTCCTCAGCGGAAAGGCGACGTTGTCGAAGACGCTCATCGAGTCGAAGAGCGCTCCCTCCTGAAACGACATCCCGAACTCCTTGCGGAGGTCGTTGCGTTCCCGATCGGAGATCGACCAGACGTCCACGCCGTCGACGAAGACTTTTCCCGAGTCCGGGCGGATCAAGCCGATTAGGTGCTTCAAGAGAACGCTCTTGCCCGTTCCCGACGGGCCCACGATCACCAGCGATTCACCGTCCGCGACCGAGAAGGTGACTCC
Organism: Acidobacteriota bacterium; assembly: GCA_030948185.1. GTDB lineage: Bacteria > Acidobacteriota > Thermoanaerobaculia > UBA5066 > Gp7-AA6 > JALYUA01. The sequence continues at coordinate 3,669 of JALZAT010000043.1, read as the reverse complement.
CGCGAGGACCGCCTTCCCTTCGAATGACTTGTGAAGATTCTCGGCGCGCAGCTTGGGCCGGGATCCCGGCACGGCCTGCGGATCGTGGCGGCGGGCTTCCATTCTAGAACAGCAGCTTCGTCAGGAAGAAGTCGGCGACGAGGACCGAGAGGCTGCCGCTGACGACCGCGCGGGTCGTGGACCGGCCGACGCCCTCCGCGCCGCCCGTTGTGTAGAACCCGCGGACGCACGCGATCAGGGAAAAGATCAGCCCGAATACGGCCGCCTTGATCAGACCCGACACGATGTCGTCGCTCACGTGCAGGAACTGGAACGAGTTCTCGAGATACCGCACGGGATTCACGCCGAGCAGCTTCACCGCGACGAGGTATCCGCCTCCGATCCCGACCGCGTCGCCCATGATCACGAGCAGGGGGAGCATCAGGATGGAGGCCGTGATCCTCGGCACCATCAGGTACTGCACGGGCTCGGTGCCGAGCGCCGTCAGCGCGTCGATCTGCTCCGTCACCCGCATCGATCCGAGCTCGGCCGCCATGGAGCTTCCCACGCGGCCCGTCACCATGAGCGCCGAGAGGACCGGCGACAGCTCCCGGGTCAAAGAGAGCGCGACGACGCTGCCGACGAGGCTCTCGGCGTGGAACCTCGCGAAACCCCCGACGGTCTGGAGCGCCATGACCATCCCCGTGAACAGGGTGGTCAGAAAGACAACGGGCACGGAATCGACTCCCACGCGCACCATCTGCCGGAAGAGCTCAGGAATGTCATAGGGAGGCCGCACGGCCCATCCGATGACCCGACCGAGCGTCTGGAGGACACGGCCGAACTCCTCCAGGACGCGGAGGACGGCCGTCCCGATCGCTTCGAAGAACTTCATGGAACGTATTCCCGGCGCACGCGTGCGCCGATCCCGCAGAGGATCTCGTACGCATTGGTGCTCGCGGCGCGGGCGAGGTCCCAGGCTCCGATCTCCTCCGCGCCGGAGCGGCCGAGGATTACGGCGACGTCGCCCGGCTCCGCTCTCATGTCCGTCGCGTCTACGAGCGTCAGATCCATACTCACGGCGCCGACGACAGGCGCTCTTGCCCCCCTGAGAAGCACAGACGAACGCCCTGAAAAGGCGCGTCGAAGGCCGTCATGATAGCCGATCGGAAGGACGCCGACGTCCGTCGTCCGCTCCGTGACGAAGGTTCCGCCGTACCCGAGCGGCGTTCCGGGAGGAACGCGCCGGACCGCAATGAGCCGCGTTTCGAGCGACAGCGCGGGCCGAAGCCGGGACCGCTCCCCTTCGGCAGGCGCCGACGACTCGACGCCGTAGAGCGCGAGGCCGGGCCGCACCGCGTCGAACCGCGCGCCGGGAAAGTTGAGCGCCCCCGCGGAGTTCGATGCGTGGAGGAGACCGGGCTCGATCCCCGCGCCGCGAAGCACGGAGAGCGCCGCTTCGAATTCCCGGATCTGTTTTTCGGTCGCCGGCGAGCCCGGGTCGTCCGCACAGGCGAACTGCGTGAACGTCCCCGCGAGGGACAAGCCGCCCGACTGCCGGAGAAGCGCGGCCGCCTCGGCGACGTTCTCCGGCCGGAAGCCGAGCCGGCCCATCCCCGTGTCGAGCTTCAGATGAACCGGGAGCGGCCAGGGGAGCGACCGGGCCGCCTCGGCCATCCGGCGCGCCTGGGCCAGGTCGTGGAGCGCCGGCGCGATCCGCAGGGCCGCCAGATCCGCGACGTCTTCCGGATCGCCGCTCGAGAGCAGGAGAATCTCGCCCTCGATCCCCGCCGCCCGGAGGGCCGCCCCTTCCTCGAGAAGAGCGACCGCGAACCTCCGGGCGCCCTCGCGGGCGAGCCTGCGGGAAACCGGGACGGCCCCGTGGCCGTACGCGTCCGCCTTCACGACGGGAAGGACGCGTCCCGCGCCGCCCGCGGCGGCTTCCAGATGCCGGTAGTTCGCCGCGATCGCGTCGAGATCGACGATCGCCCGGGTCGGGCGGCTCATGCGGAGAATTTAGCAGGCGGTGGGATGCGCGAAGACTCTAGAACGGCTCCGAGGAGCCCGAGGCGGTGGGTCCGCCCGCGTAGTTCGCGAACGTCATGTGGTCGGCCAGGAAGACGAGCGGAAAGTCGCCGGTCGGCCCGTTGCGCTGCTTGGCGATAATCACGTCCGCGATGCCCTTGCGTTCCGTATCGCGGTCGTAGAGCTCCTCGCGGTACAGGAAGATCACGACGTCGGCGTCCTGCTCGATGGCGCCCGAATCGCGGAGGTCGGCAAGCTGCGGCTTTCGCTGGTCACCCTTCCGGGACTCCGGCGAACGCGAGAGCTGCGACAGCGCGAGGATCGGGACCCGCAGTTCCTTCGCGAGCAGCTTCAGTCCCCGGGAGATCTGGGAGACCTCCTGGGTCCGGTTGTCGAAACGGCCGTGGCCCGCCATCAACTGCAGGTAGTCGACGACGATCAGGTCCAGGCCCTTTTCCCGCTTCAATCGCTGGCCCTTGGCGCGCATGTCGGGTACGGACAGGCCGGCTCCGTCATCCAGGAAGAAGCTCGCGCCCGCGATTTTCGACTGCGCCGTAACGAGGCGCACGGTCGCCTCCTTCGACGCGTAGCCGTCCCGCACCTTTTTCGCGTCCACGTCGGCTTCCGAGCACAGCACGCGGAATCCGAGCTGTTCCTTCGACATCTCGAGCGAGAAGAAGCCGACGGACCGCCCTTCGCGGAAGGCGACGTGCTGCGCGATGTTCAGGGCGAACGAGGTCTTTCCCACGGAAGGCCGGGCGGCAAGGATGATCAGATCGGTCGTCTGCAGCCCCGAGGTCATCCGGTCGAGCTCCGTGAATCCCGTCGGGAGCCCCGAGAGCATCCCCTGCCGGTTCCGGGCGTCCTCGATGACCTCCAGGTTGTGCCGCACGACCTGTCCGATGGGGACGAACCCGCCGCGGATCGAGTCCTCGGCGATGTCGAAGATCGAGCCCGTCGACTCTCCGAGCAGCTCCTCGGCGTTTTTTTCCTGGGACAGCCCCTCGCGGACGATTTGCTGGCCGACGCGGATGAGCCGGCGAAGCGTCGACTTCTCCTTGACGATCCGGGCGTAATGCTCGACGTTCGCCACCTCGGGGACTCCGTCGAGCAGCGCCGTCAGGTAGGCCGCCCCGCCGGCCTTCTCGACGGAACCAGAGCGGTCGAGCTCCTCCTTGAGCGTCAGGATGTCGATCTCGGCGGACCTCTGGAACAGCTCGAGCATGGCCCGGTAGATCCGCCGGTGCGTGTCGGGAAAGAAGTCGTCCTCGTGAAGAATCGGTACGACGAACGAAAGCGAGGCGGGATCGAGCAGGATCGAACCGAGCACGGAGCGCTCGGCTTCGAGATTCTGCGGCAGCCCCTTGACCGCGGTGATGGTCTCGAGCATGGATTGGATTTCTCGATTTATTTATCCGCGCGAGCGCAGTGTCAATGCTCCGATCCGATTTCCGCAGGCGCTTTGGACACGAACGCGCACCGCCTGCGTCGAGAAAATTTATTCGCTCGCTTTTTCCACACCTCTATTGGAGCGGCGCGGTGAGACAGTTGATGTCCGCCCTTGGAGAAGGAGGGAGGAAAGAGGAAAGAGGAAAGAGGAAAAAGATCGGGGAGGCCAGGAAGCCTCTCCTCTCACCCCTCACCCCTCACCCCTCACCCCTCACC
>JALZAT010000042.1 GCA_030948185.1 Acidobacteriota bacterium | reverse complement strand
GTCCCGGGCTCAGGAACCGCTCCCCAAGAGCTCGATCAGCAGCGCCTTCTGGGCGTGGAGCCTGTTCTCCGCCTGATCGAAGACCGCCGAAGCCGGAGAATCGATCACCGAAGCGTCGACTTCCTCCCCCCGGTGCGCGGGAAGGCAGTGGAGGAAGATCGCGTCCCCTTCGGCCATGGCGAAGACGCGGGGAGTGACCCGATAGGGCTCGAAGACGCGAGCACGCTCCGCCGCCTCGCCCTCCTGCCCCATCGACGCCCATACGTCCGTGTAGACGGCGCGGGCGCCCGCGAGGCCTTCCTCGAGAGACGTCGTCACGCGAATCGTCCCGCCGGTGGACGCCGCCGTTTCTCTTGCCGACGCGACGATCCGCTCCGCCGGCTCGAATCCCGGCGGCGTGACGACGCTGACGCGCGCGCCGAGCTTCGCGCCCGTCAGCATCAGGCTGTGCGAGACGTTGTTGCCGTCGCCGACATAGGCCAGCGGAAAACCCCGCGCCGAACCGAAGCGCTCGCGGACCGTCAGGTAGTCGGCGAGCGCCTGGCAGGGATGGAGCAGATCCGAAAGGCCGTTGATGACGGGGACCGACGCGTTCAGGGCCAGGCCCTCGACCGTCGCCTGCGCGTAGGTGCGCGCCATGATTCCGTCGGTATAGCGCGAAAGCACCCTCGCCGTGTCCGCGATCGGCTCGCCGCGGCCGAGCTGGAGGTCGCGGGACGAGAGGAACATTCCGAGTCCCCCGAGCTGGAACATGCCCGCTTCGAACGACACCCGCGTCCGCGTCGAGGATTTCTCGAAGATCATCGCGAGCGACTTCCCGGCCAGCGCGGTTCGATACGCGGCCGGCGCGGACTTTACCCGCCCCGCGAGGTCGAGGATCCCCTCGATCGCGGCCGGCGCCCAGTCGTTCTCGTTGACGTAGTCCCGTTTCATTCCGTCCTCGCTCCCTGCCGGATGAGCGTGCCCGTCCTGCCTTCCAAGGCGTCCGGCAGGGTCTCCGCACGCGCGATCAGCACCTCCCGGCCGCCCGCCTCGATGTAACGGATGGCCGCGTCGATCTTCGGCCCCATGCTGCCCGGCGGGAATTGTCCTTCCGCCAGCATCCTGCCCGCCAGGGCGACGTCCATCTCAACGATCTCCTGCTGCGACGGCTTCCCGAAATCGCGCGAGACCCGATCCACCCCCGTCAGGACGATGAAAAGGTCCGCCGAGAGAGTGGCGGCCAGCATCGACGCCGAATAATCCTTGTCGATCACCGCCTCGACCCCCCGCACCCGCCCCTCGTCCGTGACGACGACGGGGATCCCTCCCCCACCCGCCGCGATCACGATGTATCCGCGGTTGACGAGCGCCGCGGCGACCTCGACACCGCGGATCTTCCGGGGCTTCGGCGACGCGACGACCTTGCGCCATCCCCGGCCCGCGTCCTCCGCCATGACCCATCCGAGGGTCTCCTCGAGCACCGTAGCCCGCTCTCGGGAGAAGAAGGGGCCGATCGGCTTTGACGGGGCGAGAAAGGCCGGATCGGCGGCGTCCACCTCGACCTGCGTGACGAACGTGACGACTTCCTTGCGGAAGCCGGCGCCAGGCAGCTCGTTGGCGAAGGCGAGCTCGAGCAGGAATCCGAGCGATCCCTCGGTCTGGGCGACGCAGAAATCGAGGCTCTGCGGCGGGATGCGGTCGGCCGCGCAGTCCGTCTGGATCAGAAGGTTGCCGACCTGCGGCCCGTTGCCGTGCACGACGATGAGCTCGAACCCGCGGGAAAGGATGGGAAGAAGCCGCCGGACAGCCTCCCGCGCCCGCTCGAGCTGCTGGGCCGTCGTCCCGCTGTCGCCGGGCCGGAGCAGGGCGTTCCCGCCGAAGGCGACCACCGCGAGCGGCCGAACGAAGGAGAAGAAACGCGACGTCATGACCGGAGCGCGAGCCTCAGACGTCCTCCCGGACGAGCGGCATGGCCATGCAGCGCGGCCCGCCCCGGGCGCGCGACAGCTCGTGGGCGGCGAGGCGGATCACCGCCTTCTTCCCCGCGTCGATCGAGAGCTCCGCGCGCCCGAGGAGAAGATCCTCTTCGTCGATCACGGTGTAGCCCGACTGAGAGAGCTCCTCGATCGTCTTGACGTTCCGGTCGTACAGCAGGACGACGCCCGGCGCAACGGCGAACGCGTTGGCCCCGTCCGTCCACTGCTCGCGCCTCTCGTCGATCGGATCGTTGCCGCCGCAGAGGATCGGCCTCAGGTCGATCTTCTGGCCCTTCAAGGCGGACAGCAGGTCCTTCTCGGACGTCCACGTCACCTCACGCCTGGTGAGGTCGCACTCGTAGACGTCCGCCTCCTCGGCGCCGCCGGCGAGAATCATGGGACCGTAGACGAGGCACTCGTCCCGGGAGACCGCGGTGAACACGGTGTCGAGGTGCATGTAGGAGCGCGAGGGGGGAACCGCCACGACGAAGATCTTCTTGACCGGCGATTTCGCCCGCTTGAGCGTCTCCGTGAGGCGTTCGATCGTCGTCTTCTCGGTGCGCTCCGAGTAACCGATTGCGAGCACGTCCTCCCGGAGCACGAGGACGTCGCCGCCTTCGAGGGTCGGGCGCATGCGCGCATACGACGGCGACGGGCCGTAGCTCGACGGAAACTCGTCGAACCAGAAGGGCTCTTCGGGGCCCTTGAGCCGCGGGTGGTATCGGAAGAGGTAGCCCGAAAGCAGCGGCTCACGCTGCCGTGCGGGCGTCGCCATCGAGCAGCGGATCGCGCGGCCGCCGACGACGACGAGCGGGTCGCGTTGAAAGAACCAGTTCGGAAGCGGAGGGAGAACGTAGAGATCGTGCGCCGAGACGGCGTCCTGGTCGGCGGGCTTCTCGATCCCCGTCACGAGCGTGGCGGCGAGCACGGCGGGTGGAAGCTCGCGCAGCCGGTAATCCATGTCGGGGCCCCAACCGAGGTTCCGGCCGAGGTCTTCCAGCACCTCGTCGCGATGAGTTTCGAGGACCTGCGCGAGAAGGGTCTGGGCGTCCAGGACCTCCTCCGTCACGAAGCCCAGCACCTGCTGGAACCGGCGATGCTCTTCGCGCGCCCGGGCGCCATAGAGGATGTCGTCGAACAGAAGCTCCGTCATCATCGACGGGACCATGCGGTCGATCTCGGGCCCCGGCAGATGCACGAGGACGGCCGAGAGTTTCCCGACTTCCGAAGTCACCCGAAGAGTCATGCTTTGCCGGCCCGAAGTATGCCAGCTGGCTTCCGAATCGCGGAATCGTCAGCCGGGCGGGAAGAGGGGAACCGCTTCGAGCTTCTTGGACTCGTCGAGCCGTTCCGCCGCGACTTCTCCGACGGTCGCCAGGCGCTCCCCGAAACGGGCGAGCGCCTTCGCGGCCTCGTCGTACTGGCGCTGCGAGTTGGCGAGGTGCACGCGGATCTTCGAGAACGGCTCGTCCACCTTGTCCCAGAGCCGCGCGAGGTCGCCCAGTCGGGCCTGGATCTCCTGGGCGCTCTGCTGGAGCTCGAGCCCGCGCAGACCCATGGCGACCGTCGCGAGGTACGCGTAAAGCAACCTCGGCGAAACCGGGATGACCCTTCTCTCGACGGCATAATCCGCGAGGGCCTTTTCGTCCCCTCCGTCTCCGGCGATCTCGGAGTACACGGCCTCCGCGGGAACGTACATGAGGGCGAAGTCGTACGTCCCGTCATCGGGACGGATGTAGCGGGTGCGAATTGCGTCCACGTGCCGCTTCACGTCGGAAGAAAAGTCGCGGAGCGCCTGCTTCCGTTGCGACTCCTCCGGCGCCTCGCGCGAACGCCGGTAGTTCTCGAGCGGGAACTTGCTGTCGACGGGGACGAGCCGTTCGCCCACGGTGATCACCGCGTCGACGACGACGTTGTCGGAGAAGCGGTGCTGCATCTTCCACGACCGTTGCGGCAGCGCCTGCCGGAGCGTCTGCTCGAGAAAGGATTCTCCAAGGGTCCCGCGCAGCTTGGGAGGCTTCAGGAGGTCCTCGAGCCGCGTGACCTCGCCCGCGAGCTTCTCGATCTTCTGCGACGCCTCGTAGATGCGGCCCATCTTCTGTCCCACGTCCTCGAGGATCCGCCCCGACGCGCCGAGATGGTCGACCAGGCTCTTCTGCCCCTCGACGAGGCGCGACTCGACGCCCTGCACACGCGTGTCGACCGAGCGCCGCAGCTCGTCGAAGCGGCGGTCGAGCGACTCGGAAGTCCCGCGCGACGAAGCGGCCTCGGAGAGAAGCCGGTCCAGGCGCGCCGACGTTTCCCGGGCCCGGCCGAGCAGCGCGAACGCGGTGCCTGCCACGGCGAGCGCGGCCAGCGCGCAGATGGCGAGCGCGAGTGACGACATCGATTTTCAGGATAGCAGCCGAAAGGACAAATGGTGTCCCACTGCGTGAGCCGGCAGCCGGCAGCCGACGGCCGACGGCTGACAGCTGCAACGTCGCGTGCGACAATGAGGCGGTGGCACCGCCGCGCCCGCCGAAGCAACCGCTCGCGGAGGATCGGGAAATCGATTTCCTGATCTGCCGAAACTGCCACACACCTTCCTACGTGTTCGAAATGGAAATGGGCCGGATCCAGGAGGCGCAGTGCCTGGTCTGCGGCAACGATTCGCCCGCCGAGTTCATGATAGGAGACGACGCGGGCACGGAAGACGGGGATATTGAAAAGGCCTGACGAGTTCTCGAGCCCGCTCACCGACCGCTACGCCTCGGCCGAGATGTCGGCGATCTTCTCGCCGCGGTTCAAGTTCGAGACGTGGAGACGCCTCTGGCTGTGGCTCGCGGAAGAGGAAAAACGTCTGGGGCTCCCCATCACCGACGAGGCGCTTTCCCAGATGGCAGCGGCGATCGAGTCGATCGACTTCGAGGCCGCCGCCCGCGAGGAGGAGAGGACCCGCCATGACGTGATGGCGCACGTCCGGATCTTCGGCGAAGCGGCGCCCGCCGCCCGCGGCATCATCCACTGGGGCGCCACGTCCGCATACGTCGCGGACAACGGGGACCTGATCCAGATGCGCGATGCGCTGCGGCTCGTCGAGCGGCGGCTCGCCGCCGTTCTACGACGGCTGCGCGACTTCGCCCTCGAGCACCGGCACCTTCCCGCGCTCGCGTACACGCACTACCAGCCCGCCCAGCCGACGACGGTCGGAAAACGCGCGGCCCTCTGGGCCAGCGACCTCTTGATGGACCTGGAAAACGTCCGGCGCGTTCAGCGTGACCTGCGCTTCCTCGGCGCAAAGGGGGCGACGGGAACGCAGGCGTCCTTCCTGCTGCTCTTTGGCGGCGATTCACGGCGCGTCGAGGAGCTCGACCGCGCCCTCGCCGGGCGCGCGGGCTTCGCGCGGCGACAGGTCGTGTCCGGCCAGACTTACTCGCGCAAGCAGGACGACCAGGTGGTCCACGCGCTATCCGGGATCGCGCAGTCGTCCCACAAGATGGGGACGGACCTCCGCCTCCTCCAGCACGACGGAGAGATGGAGGAGCCCTTCGAGGCGGCGCAGGTCGGTTCCTCCGCGATGCCCTACAAGCGCAACCCGATGCGCGCCGAGAGGATTTGCGCGCTCGCCCGCCACGTGTTGGCCCTTTCGCTCGATACGGCCATGACGGCCGCGAACCAGTGGCTCGAAAGGAGCCTGGACGATTCCGCCAACAAGCGGATCGCCGTGCCGGAAGCGTTCCTCGCCGCGGACTCGATCCTGGTGCTCTTAGAAAACGTCGTCGGCGGGCTCGTCGTGCACCAGGAAGTCAGCGCCCGGCGCCTCGCCGCGGAGCTTCCATTCCTCGCGGCCGAGAACGTGCTCATGGAAGCCGTCCGCGCCGGAGGGGACCGCCAGGAGCTCCACGAGAAGCTCCGCGTCCACGCGCGCGCCTCGGCGGACAAGCGGGCGCGCGACGGCGGCCCGGCGGACCTCCTCGAGCGGATCGTGAGCGACCCGGCGTTTCCAATCGGCGGCGCGGAGGTGGCTGCGGCCGCGAGCCCGGCGCGCCTCGTCGGCCGCGCCGCGGAACAGGTCGAGAGCTTCGTCCGCGAGGAGCTCGACCCCGCGCTCGCGGGCGTCGAGAGCGCCGCTCCCTCCCCCGTCCGGGTCTGATGCGTACCGCGCGCGCTCGTTTCCTCCCCCGCCTCCCCCGCCCCGCGGTCCTCCTCTTCCCCGCCTTCTGCGCGGCGGTGGCCGTGACGGCCGGCGGCTGCGCGACGAGCTCTCCCGCGCTCTCGCGGCCTTCGTCTCCGCCGGCCTCGTCGAGCTCGCGGCCTCCCGCCGGGGGCCCGGGCCAGCTGGGCGAGCCGGTGTGGATCGAGACGGGCGTGGCGTCCTGGTACGGGGGCAACGACGGCTTCGAAGGAAAGCCGACCGCCTCGGGCGAGATCTACGATTCCTCTCGTCTGACCGCCGCGCACCGGCAGCTCCCGCTCGGCACGATCGTCGACGTCCAGAACGTGGAGAACTCGCGCACGGTCCGCGTTCGAATCAACGACCGCGGCCCCTTCGTGAAGGGCCGGGTGATCGACCTGTCGAAGGCGGCCGCGCGTGAGATCGGCGTGCTCGGCCCCGGCACGGCGAGTGTCCGCATCGCCCTCATCACGCGCGCGGCCGACCGGGAGCCCGTCTCTCCGCCGGGCGGATGGGCCGTGCAGGTGGGCTCGTTCGGCGAGGCGGACCGCGCGCTGCGACACGCCGAGCGGGTGCGGGCGACGGGCCTCACCGTGTACCTCCAACCCTATGGCGGCCTTTCCCGCGTGAAAGTCGGGCCGTTCGACTCGCGGACGAAAGCGGAGGAGACGCTCGTGTCTCTCGAGTCCAGAGGCTTCGAGGGAATCGTGACTTCCGCGAAATGAAACGACGCTGCTTCTCGGCGGCGGCGTTGATGGTGCTCCTGGCGGCTCCGGGCGGGGGACCGGAGCTCTTCGCGCCCGGCGTCGTCTCGACCGAGGACAATGAATTCGGTCCGGCGTTCACGCCGGACGGCAACACGCTCTTCTTCTGCCGGACGGGGCCGACGCGCACGCAGACGCAGGTCATCCTCTACACCGAGAAGCGCGGCGGCGCCTGGACGGAGCCGAAGGTGGCGCCGTTCTCCGGCCGATACAAGGACCTCGATCCGTCCGTCTCGCCGGACGGCCGCCTGCTCGTCTTCGCCTCCTCGCGACCCGGAGGCGGCCGCGACCCGGCGCGCGAGGACTACGACCTCTGGGCGGTCGATCGGACCGCGTCGGGATGGGCCGAGCCCAGGCACCTCGGCGCCGTGAACTCGGCGGGAAGCGAAACCACGACGTCGATTGCTTCCGACGGGACGCTCTACCTCGCGAGCGATCGCCCCGGCGGCAAGGGAAAACGCGACCTGTACGTGGCGCGTCCGGCCGCCGGAGGAGGATACGGTGACGCGCAGCCGCTCGCGTCTCTCAACACGGATTCCGATGACTCGAACCAATGGATCGCGCCCGACCAGAGCTGGATGATCTTCGCGTCCGACCGGCCGGGCGGATTCGGCGCGAGCGACTTCTACGTGACGCGCCGCCAGGGGAGCGAGTGGTCCGATCCGAAGAACCTGGGGGACAGGATCAACGATGCGGCGGCGGTCCTGACGCCGGTCATCGACCCCTCGGGAGAGTGGCTCCTCTACGCCTCCTTCCGCGGCTTCGCGGACAAGCCGCTCGAGCGCGCGCTCGATTTCGCCGAGTTCCGGCGGCTCATCCGCGCGCCCGGCAACGGGCTCGGCGACATCTACCGCATCCCTCTGCGCGCGCTCGGCCTGCCCGTCCCTCCGTAGCGCCGGCGCCGCGTGGGACAATCCGCGCCAACCGGAGGGACGACATTCCCGTACTGATCGTCGACCAGCGGCAGGTCGCGCGGCTTCTGCCGATGGACGAGTGCATCGACCTGATGGAGCGGACCCTCTCCGCCCTCGCCCGCGGCCGGGCGATCCTCCCGCTGCGCTCCATCCTTTGGCTGGACGGCAAGCGCGGCGCCCTCGGCCTCATGCCCGGCTACATTTCCAAAGAGAACGCGCTCGGCGTCAAGGCGGTTTCGTTCTTCCACGGCAACGAGGGGACAGCGCTCGACACGCACCAGGGGGCGGTCCTCCTCTACGACGGTACGAACGGCAGCCTTCGCGCGATCGTGGACGCTACATCGATCACGGCGATCCGCACCGCGGCCGTGTCGGGCGCGGCGACGCGCGCCCTCGCGCGTCCGGAAGCGGGCGACCTGGCACTCGTCGGATCAGGGGTGCAGGCGCGCACCCACCTCGCCGCCATGGTCGCCGTCCGGCGGATCCGGCGCGTCCGCGTCGCGAGCCGGGACCTGGCCGCCGCGCGGCGGTTCGCGCGGCGCGAATCGGAGCGGCACGAGATCGAGATCGAACCGGTCGCGTCCGTGAAGGAGGCGGTCGAAGGCGCCGAACTCGTTTGCACGGCGACGTCTTCGCGCGAGCCTGTCGTCGCCGGAGAGTGGCTGTCCCCGGGCGCGCACGTCAACGCGGTCGGGTCGAGCGTCCCGTTTGCGCGCGAGCTCGACACGGCGGCGGTGCTCCGGTCCCGCCTCTTCGTCGACCGGCGCGAGTCCGCGCTGAACGAGGCGGGTGACTTCCTGATTCCGAAGAAAGAGGGCGCTTTCGGCGACGAGCACATCGTGGCGGAGATCGGCGACGTGTTCACCGGCGCGTCTCCCGGGCGAAAATCTCCGGACGAGATCACGCTCTTCAAGTCGCTGGGCCTGGCGATCGAGGACGTCGCCTCCGCGGAACACATCGCGGGGAAGGCGGCGAACGACCCGGAGGTCCTGCGCGTGGACCTTGGTGGCTGGCGCGACCCGAGCGAGGCATGAAACCCCTCGGGCGAATCCCGCTCGACGACATCCGCGCCGCGCGCGAGCGCATCGCCGGGTCCGCGCTGCGCACCCCGCTCGTCCGCCTCGAGCCCTCGACCGCCGACTTCCCCGGCGAGATCTGGCTGAAGCTCGAGTGCCTCCAGCCGATCGGGTCGTTCAAGATCCGGGGAGCGGGCAACGCGATGCGGCTCGCCTCGCCCGACGATCTGCGCGACGGCGTCGTCACGGCGAGCGCCGGCAACATGGCGCAGGGAGTCGCATGGCACGCGCGCCGGATGGGCATCCCGTGTACGGTGATCGTCCCCGAGGGAGCACCCGCGACGAAGCTCCAGGCGATCGAACGCCTGGGCGCGAAAGCGGTGGCGCTCTCGCGCGAGCGGTGGTGGCAGACGATGGTGGAGCACGGGCACCCCGACGTGCCCGGTTTCTTCGTGCACCCCTTCGCCGATCCCGCCGTGATCGCCGGCAACGGGACGATCGGCCTCGAGATCCTGGAGGACTTGCCGGACGCCGACGCGGTGCTGGTCCCCTGGGGCGGCGGCGGGCTCTCCTGCGGGATCGCGTCGGCGCTCTCGGAAAGCGGGTCCGCCGCGAAGGTCTTCGCGTGCGAGGTCGAGACGGCCGCCCCGCTCGCCCCGTCCCTCGAGGCGGGCCGCCCGGTTCCCACGGAATACGCGCCGAGCTTCGTGGACGGGATCGGCGCCCGCTCTCTCCTGGACGAGATGTGGCCCCTCGCGCACTCGCTCCTCGCCGGATCGATCGTGGTCTCGATCTCCGCGGTCGCGGCGGCCGTACGACTTCTCGCGAAACGCGCGCGGGTCGTCGCGGAAGGTGCAGGCGCGACCCCGGTCGCCGCTGCCCTCTCGGATCGCGCCCCCGCCGGAAAAATCGTGTGCGTCGTTTCCGGCGGCAATATCGACGCAGACAAGCTCGCGCGGATTCTCCTCGGCGAAACGCCGTAAGAAAACTCCCCCTCACCCTGCATCTCCCCCGTGCGCGGGGGAGAGGTAAGGCTCGCTACCGGCTCTTCCTTTCCTCCAGCTCCTCCAGCGTCTTCGGCCAGTCCCCCTTCAGGAGCTGCGAAAGAGCCCGGTCGGCGAGCAGCTTTCCGCCGGTCTGGCACGTCGCGCAGTAGTTCGATTCGTTGTCGGCGTACACGATCCGCTGCACGGGGGACCCGCAGTCGGGGCACGGCTTGCCGTAGCGGCCGTGGACAGCCATCCCCTCGCGGAAGGCGGTCACCTTTTCGGGAAAGGCCTTCCCCGCCTCCGCGACGAAGCGGTCCGTCCAGAAGCTCAGCACAGCCTGTGTCGCGGCGTAGAGGCGCGCCGCTTCGTCGTCCGTGAGCCTCGACGTCCATTTCGCGGGCGAGAGCCGCGCGCGGTGCAGGATCTCGTCCGAGTAGGCGTTCCCGATTCCCGAGAAGAGCCGCGGGTCCGTGAGCGCGCGCTTGACGGTGTGGTTCTCGCCGCGAAGAACGGCGACGAACGCGCTCGGTTCGGCGTCGAGGACCTCCAGGCCGCCGCGCTGGAAGGGCGCCAGCCCCGCCTCGCCGGCGACGATGTGCAGCGAAGCGCGCTTCTTGGAGCTCGCCTCGGTCAGGAGCAGCGTGCCCGAGTCGAATTCGAACGCCGCAAGGGCCCTCCTGCCTCGGACGTTCACCGTGCCCGTCTTCCAGTGGAGCCGTCCCGAGATCATGAGATGCAGGACGAGGAAGAGCCCACCCTCGAGCTCGAAGACGATTCGCTTTCCCATCCGCCGCAGTCCCGTCACGCGCCGCCCCTCCGCGCGGGAGACCGGCGGATCAAAGGAGCGGACGAGAAAGGGGCTCCCGACGCGTATGGACTGCAGGACATGCCCCGTCACGCGAGCGTCGAGCGCGGCGAGGTACGCGGAGATGTCGGGAAGTTCGGGCAGACCCTACTTCGGCGGTGCCGTGGTCGCCTTCATCCAATACTCGATCGGCGCCTGTCCCGCCTTGATCCAGACGTAGGTCCCCTCGAGCTTGTCGCCCTTGACCTTCCCCTTCCACTGGATCTTGCCTTCCTTGGCGCTGGCGGTCTCGGCGCTCCAGGAGATCGATCCGTCGGGCGCGGTCGTGGCCACGTAGGGCGCATCGCCGAAGCCGTACGCGTCGCACGCCTGCGAGCGGAACCGTCCCCCGGCGAACGTGACGGTGTCCTTGTCCATCTTCGTCTTCCCCTTCTCGGCGGATTCGCCGGCGAAGGTCTTCCCGTCGAGGGTCGCGGCAGGAGCATCCGGAGAGGCGAACGAGGCGGCGGCGAACGAAAGAGCCATGATCACGCAGGCAATCGCGAAGCACGTCTTCTTGACCACTTTTCCTCCTTCTCGAGTTTTGCGAAGCCTAATACGAGGAAGGGGAAGATCCATGGGGTATCGCCTAACGTAAGCTCTCGGGAACGCATCGGAACTTCGAGGAGAGCCATGGCGAACCCGATCGCCCGATACACCCTGTGGCTGCACACGCGCTGGCCGGCCGGCACGGTCGAGAAGCTGCCCGACACGCGGGAGGACGGGACGACGGCGGTCCCCGGGGTCCGCATCGTCGGGGACTTGACGGGCGTGCCCCTCCTGAAGTTTTCCTCGGACACGGGGGCCCGGGCCGTGGACGCCATCGCGGCGGAGCCCGACTTCGCGAAGGGCGGGGCGGCGCCAGGGGGGCAGGAGGCCGGCACGGTCGACGTGGCGATCGTGGGGGGCGGGGTTTCCGGGATCGCCGCGGCGGTCCACGCGCGCAAGCTCGGCCTCACCTACCAGGTCTTCGAGGCGACCGAGGTCTTCTCGACCGTCGCCAACTTTCCCAAGGGCAAGCCCATCTACACCTATCCGACGGACATGACGCCGGCCGGAGAGATCCAGTTCCGGTCCGAGGTCCACCCGAAGGAGCAGCTCCTCGCGGACCTCGAGGCGAAGCGGAAGGAAGCCGGCGTCGAAGTCACGCTCGCGCGCATCGAACGGATCGAGCGCAAGGGCGGCGCCCTTCTCCTCCACCACGGGGACAAGGGCAAGACCGTGACGAAGGCGCGCCGCGCGATCGTCGCGATCGGGCGAAGCGGCAACCACCGCCGGCTCGGCGTGCCCGGCGAGAACCTCGACAAGGTCTTCAACCGCCTCTACGACCCGAAGGAGTTCGCTGGCAAGAAGGCGCTCGTCGTGGGCGGCGGCGACTCCGCCCTCGAGACCACGATCGCCCTCGCGACCGCCGGCGCCCACGTCACGCTCTCGTATCGGAAGAAGGAGTTCTCCCGGCCCAAGCCGGAGAACGTCGAAAAGATCCAGATTCTCGAGAAGAATCCGTCTGCTCCGGTTCAGATCGAGCATCCATCTTCGGAGCGCGTGACGACGGCGACCGGCGCCTTCATGAGGGTCAAGGGGGACGAGCATCCGCCCGGATCCGTCCGGCTCGCGCTCGGAACTCAGGTCCTCCGGGTCGAACCGACGAAGGTCGCGATCAAGGACGAGGGGGGCAAGGAGACCGTTCTCGAGAACGACGTTGTCTTCACGATGCTCGGCCGCGAGGCGCCGCTCGAGTTCTTCCGGCGCTCGGGAATCCCGATCCGCGGCGAGTGGCGCGCCGGGATCGTCTCCGGCTTCGTCGCCTTTCTGCTCGCGTGCCTCTTCCTCTACAACTGGAAGTCGGGCGGCCACGTCAACCAGTGGTTCCAGAAGAACCACCTCTTCCCCTACAACGTTCCGGCCTGGCTGGAGCGTCCCGGTGGAAGCGTCGCGGCCGCGGCGAAGAACCCGGCGACCTTCCTCGGCACGCTGACCCTCTCCCTGACGGAGCCCGGCTTCTACTACTCGTTCGCCTACTGCCTGTGCGTGCTGCTCTTCGGCATTGCGCGGATCCGGCGTCGAAAGACCCCCTACGTCACGCGCCAGACCATCACGCTGACCCTCATCCAGTGGATCCCCCTCTTCCTCCTCCCCTACCTGCTGCTGCCGTGGCTTGGCCACAACGGAGTGTTCGACCACGGCTTCGGGAAGACGTTCGCCGACCACCTCTTTCCGGCCGCGAACTACGGCCAGGGGCGCGAGTACTGGCGCGCGTTCGGGTTCATCCTCGCGTGGCCGCTCTTCATCTGGAACGTCTTCTCGTCGCAGCCGATGAGCTGGTGGCTGGCGATCTCCTTCATCCAGACGTTCGTGATCATCCCGCTGATCATCCGGCGCTGGGGCAAGGGCGCGTACTGCGGGTGGATCTGCTCCTGCGGCGCGCTCGCGGAGACGATGGGAGACACGCAGCGGCAGAAGATGCCGCACGGTCCGCTCTGGAACCGCGTGAACATGACGGGCCAGGTCATCCTCGCCGCCGCGTTCGCGCTGTTCATCGCCAGGGTGGTCTCGTGGACGTGGCCGAACACGAGAGTCGGGGGCGCGGCGGGAAAGTTCTTCTCGGGCCTGCTCTCAAACTGGTCCGTCGCCGGAATCGAACTCAACTACTACCACGTCGTCGACATCTTCCTGGCGGGGATCGTCGGCGTCGGCTTCTATTTCTGGTTCTCCGGGCGCGTGTGGTGCCGGTTCGCGTGCCCGCTCGCCGCGCTGATGCACATCTACACGCGCTTCTCGAAGTTCCGCATCTTCCCGGAGAAGAGCAAGTGCATCTCGTGCAACGTGTGCACGTCGGTCTGCCACCAGGGCATCGACATCATGAACTTCGCGAACAAGGGGCTTCCGATGGAGGACCCCGAGTGCGTGCGGTGCTCCGCGTGCGTGCAGTCGTGCCCGACGGGAGTGCTCCAGTTCGGCCGCTACGGCGCCGGCAACCTCCCCGTGCTGGATCGCCTGCCCGCCTCGCCCGTGCTCATGAAGGAGTCCGGGAAGAAGGGTGGAACTCCGATCGGCGGGTACCCCGGAATGCCGGCGAAGACGGCTCCTTGAAACACGGAGCGTAACTTTGTACGAGGCCCTTCGTATCCGGGCCATGACGCTCCGAAATGCGCTTCTCCATGGGGCTGGCCGCGCTCGTCGCCGGGAAGGCGGAGGCCGAGCCGCTCGTGATCCACTCGAAGAGCCTCGGCGCCGACCGGAAGGTGGAGGTGCAGGTGCCCACCGACTATCGCGCCGGCGAGCAGTATCCCGTTCTGTACGTTCTCGACGGCGAGTCTCTTTTCGCGCCCGCGGCGGCGCTCGCGCGATGGCTCGAGTACGTGACGCGTACACCCGGTCTGATCGTCGTCGGGATACCGAACACGCAACGGACGCGGGATTTCACGACGCGCTGGACCGCGCCCGGCGATGCGCCCGATTCGCTGCGCTGGATGATCCCCGCGGCGGGCGGCGCCGACGCGTTCCGCGGTTTCCTGACGAAGGAGCTCATTCCGGAAATCGACCGGCGATACTTGACGGCGCCCTTTCGGATCCTCGCGGGGCATTCCCTCGGAGGGCTCTTCGCCCTGGACACGATCGCGAAAGAGCCCTCGTCCTTCGCGAGCGTCATCGCGATCTCTCCGCCGGCCGCATGGAACAACGACGAGGTGATCCGGGGGCTGCGCTCCGAAACCTTCGCCGGCTCGGCGGCTCGGCTGTTTCTCGCGGCGGCCGGCAACGATCCCGCGGACACGCTGCCCGCGTTCCATCGTCTCGTCGAAACGCTCAACGGCGTCGTCCCCGCGGCCCGATGGCGCAACCAGATCCTGCCGGACGAGGATCACGGGACGGTGGCGATTCCGGCGTTGCAGGCGGGGCTCCAGTTCAGTTTTCCGAGCTGGCGAG
The DNA here is from genome assembly GCA_030948185.1 of Acidobacteriota bacterium. Taxonomy (GTDB): domain Bacteria; phylum Acidobacteriota; class Thermoanaerobaculia; order UBA5066; family Gp7-AA6; genus JALYUA01. The sequence goes on along the minus strand of JALZAT010000042.1, from coordinate 23,326 downwards.
TCCCCGGGTATTTGAGCGAAGGCGGCCTGGTCGGGATCCGCGAGCACTACTCGAGGATTTCGCGCCTGTACGGCTACCGGGTTCGGGTTCAGGAGCGCGAGCTCTCGCGTCTGGCCTATCAATGGCTGCGGGCGAAGCGCGTCGATGAAGCCGTCGGCCTGTTCGGGGCGATCAGCGAGGACCATCCTTCCTCCGCGAACGCGCACGACGACCTCGGCGCAGCGCTGGCGCAGGCCGGCCGGCCGTCGGACGCACGGCGCGAGATCGAGAAAGCGGTGGAGATCGCGCAGAAAGCCGGCGACGCGAACGCCGAGGTCTATCGAAAGCATCTGGCAGCCATCGCGAACTGACCCTCGGCGGCGCCCGATACAATCGCGGTCGATGAAAAACCCGACGTGTTTCGTGGCGCTCGGCGCCGCCTTGTGCGCCATTTCTCTGGTCGTCGATCCCGGGGCCGCACCGGCTGCCTCGCCAGACACGTCGCTCTCGGCTCGGTTCGCCCGCGACGTCGGAACGCTCGCCGCGGACGACATGGAGGGGCGGGGGCTCGGCACGAAGGGACTCGACAGGGCGGCGGACTGGATCGAGGGCCGGCTCAAAAGCCTGAAACTCCAGCCCGCCTTCGCGGGCTCCTACCGCCAGCCCTTCGACGTGAAGACCGGCGTGACGCTCGAGCCCGGCAACACGCTCTCCGGCGTCTCCGACGGCGACTGGTCCCCGCTCGGCTTCTCCTCCCCCGGCGCGTTCTCGGGCGAGATCGCGTTCGTCGGGTACGGCATCGAGGCGGCGCCGCTCGACTACCGGGAGCTCTCGGGCGTGGACCTGAAGGGCAAGATCGCCCTGATGCTGCGGTACGAGCCGCAGGAGAAGGACGAAGCGTCGAAGTTCGACGGCCGCCGGCCGAGCCGCTGGTCCGCCCCGCGCTACAAAGTCCTCCAGGCGCGCGAGCGCGGCGCCGTCGCCGTCATCTTCGTCGACGGCCCCATTCAGGACGAGGGCAAGGACAAGCTCCCCGCTCTGCGCAACGACGGCCCCGAGAGCTCCGCCGGAATCCCCGTCGTCCAGGTCCGCCTCTCCGTCGCGCAGAAGTGGCTCTCCTCCGCCGGCATCTCGCTGGCCGATTTCCAGAAGTCCGTCGACGCGGACTTGAAGCCACGCTCCGCCGGATCGACGGGCGTGCGCGTCGAGGGCCGCGTTGCGCTCAGGGCCTCGTATGCCAAGGCGGCGAACCTCGCCGGCGTGCTGCCCGGGAAGGGGGCGCTCGCGAAGGAGGTCGTCATCCTCGGCGCGCACTACGACCACCTCGGGTATGGAGGCGCGGGCTCGATGAAACCGAATACCCGCGCGATCCACCACGGCGCGGATGACAACGCGTCCGGCACGGCCGCGGTGCTTCTCGCGGCCGAGAAGCTTTCGGCGGACCTCTCGAAACAGGACAACCGCCGCACGGTCGTCTTCGCGCTCTTCTCCGGCGAGGAGGTCGGCCTCGCGGGCTCGTCGTGGCTCGTCGCGCACCCCCCGTTCGCCCTCGAGAACGTCAAGGCGATGGTCAACCTCGACATGGTCGGCGCGCTCACGAACGACGAGCTGATCGTCCTCGGCACCGAGTCCGCGAAGGAGTGGACGGCGGCGATCGCGCCGCTCGGCGAGAAGGCGGGGCTGAAGGTGATAGGGCGCGGAGACGGCTATGGTCCCTCGGACCAGACTTCGTTCTACGCGAAGAAGATCCCCGTGCTGCACCTCTTCACGGGCACGCACAGCCGCTACCACACGCCGGAGGACACGGCCGACGCGATCAACGCGGAGGGTGGAGCGAAGGTGATCGACTTCACGGCGCGCGTCGGCGAGGCGCTGGCGCTCGGCCGGGTAACGCCCGTGTACGCGCGGAGCAACGCGGCGCCGCCGATGGAGGGCGACCGCCGCGGCTACGGCTCGTACCTCGGCACGGTGCCCGACTTCAAGGCGATGGAGGCGACGGAAGGCGGCGTCCTTCTCTCGGACGTCCGCACCGGCGGCCCCGCCGACCTCGCGGGGATCAAGGGCGGCGACCGCATCCTCGCGATGGCCGGAACGAAGATCGCGAACCTCTACGACATGACGTACGCGCTCGAGGACCACAAACCGGGCGAGACGATCGACGTTGTCGTCGAGCGCGGCGGCGAGAAGAAGACGCTGAAGGCGACTCTCGGAGAACGCCGCGCGCCTCCAGAGGGGACGAGTGCAGCCCCGCACGCAGGGGCCCCCACGGCTCTACCTCTCCCCCCGAACGGGGGGAGAGGCGCAGGTGAGGGGGGCGCATGGTCCCCCAAAGCCGGAAAGCCCTTCGACAAGACGTTCGACGGCGAGCGCCATCTCCAGGACATCCGCCAGCTCACCTTCGGCGGAGAGAACGCCGAAGCGTACTGGTCCCCCGACGGCCGCAAGGTCATCTACCAGTCCACCCCGCGCGGCGCCCAGTGCGACCAGGAATTCGTGATGGACCTGACGACCGGCGAATCGAAGCTCGTCTCCTCCGGCAAGGGCCGCACGACATGCGGCTACTTCCGCTACCCGCAGGGCGACCGGATCGTCTGGGCGTCGACGGAGGGAGGAGGCGAATCGTGCCCACCGACCCCCGACCGCTCGAAGGGCTACGTCTGGCCGATCTATGACACCTACGACATCTGGACGGCGCTGCCCGACGGCTCGCAGCCGCGAATCCTCATGAAGTCACCGGGCTACGACGCGGAAGCGACGTGGAACCCGAAGGGCGGCAAGATCGTCTTCACCTCGACGCGCGACGGCGACCTCGACCTCTACGAGATGGACGAGGACGGGAAGAACGTCAAGCGCCTGACGTCGACGCCCGGCTACGACGGCGGCGCGTTCTACAGCCCGGACGGCACGGAGATCGTCTGGCGCGCGAGCCGGCCGGAGGGCGCAGAGCTCGAGGAGTACCGGACGTTGCTCAAGCAGGGCCTGATCCGCCCGACGAAGCTCGACATCTACGTGATGAAGACGGACGGAACGAACGTCCGGCGGCTGACCGACAACAAGGCGGCGAACTTCTGCCCGCTCTTCACCGCGGACGGAAAGAAGGTCATGTGGTCGTCGAACGTGGGGGACCCCGAGGGGCGGAAGTTCGACCTCTGGATGGTGGACAAGCGGGGCGGAGCGCCGGAGCGCGTCACGACGGCGCCCGGCTTCGACGGGTTCCCGCACTTCTCCCCGGACGGGAAGTGGATCGTGTGGGCGAGCAACCGGGCGGACCCGGCGAGCCATGAGACGAATTTGTTCGTGGCGCGGTGGGCGGAGTAGTCGCAAGAGATTTCGTTCGATTCAGCCCAGCGGCATCGGGGTTGCTTGCGCGGAGATCCAAATGTTGAACCTTCGAGATTTCTACCAACTGCTCACCGAACAGAAGTGGCTCGACGGAATTGCCGACGTCGTCCAGCCGGCGGTCAAGTCGGCCTTCGAAGGGCTCGGCCCGACCGGCCGGCCGGTGAAGAACGCCCTGAACGGGACGTGGCTCGGCCATCCTCTGCATCCCGTCCTGACCGACATCCCGATCGGAGCCTGGACAGTCACCGTCCTCCTCGACTCCATGGACAACGGGAACCGAGGCGTCGCCAGAGGGCTTCGGCGCGCAGCCGACGCGAGCCTCCTTCTCGGCCTGGCGGGAGCCGCGGGGGCCGCCGTGACCGGCCTGACGGACTGGTCGGACACGGATGCCCGGCCGCGGCGCACCGGGATGGCCCACGCGCTCCTGAATGTCGGCGCGACGCTTCTCTTCACCGGCTCCTTCTTCTCCCGGCGCCGTGGGAACCGGACCGCCGGCAAGGCGCTCGCGCTCGCAGGCTTCGCGATCGCCTCCGCTTCGGCGTACATCGGCGGCGAACTCGTGTCGCACGAACAGATCGGCGTGGACCATTCCGCCGCGAAGCCCTACCCGGACAAGTACACCGCCGTGCTGGACGACGATGCCCTGAAGGAAGGCAAGCCGAAGCGGGCCGATTTCGAGGGGACGCCGATCCTCCTCGTCCGGTTGAACGGGAAAATCCACGCGCTGGCGGAGACATGCGCGCACCTCGGCGGGCCGCTCTCGGAGGGCAAGATCGAGAGCGGATGCATCGTGTGCCCCTGGCATGGATCGACGTTCGACCTCTCGACCGGCGAGGTCTTTTCCGGCCCCTCGGCGTTTCCCCAGCCGAGCATGCCGACGCGCGTGCGGAGCGGCAAGATCGAGATCGGCCCGACACGGGAACCGCAGAAGTAGTCCTCACGAACCTCGTTCCCGCAAGTCCCGCCCCCTCACCCTGCCTCTCCCCCGCGCACGGGGGAGAGGTGTAAGCCACTCTCGACTACTTCAGCAGTTCTTCGATCGCGGCGGAGAGGCGGCCTTCCGTCATCCGCGTTGGCGCGTAGTGTGTGACGATGCCCTTGCGGTTCACGAACACGAAGGTCGGCGTCGCCGAGATCCCGTAGCGAAGCATCGATTCGTCCGAGATCGGCACCGGAACGGATCCCCCCAGCTTGTACAGCTCCGTCCAGGACTTCTCGATTTTCCCCTTCTCCTCCGCGTGGTCTCCGGGATGGTAGTAGCGCGTCGGCGCCACGAACGCGACTCCCCGGGGTCCGTACTTCTCGACGATCTTGCGGAACGCGTCCGCCTGCATCTTGCAGTCGCCGCACGCCTCCCACCAGAAAAAGAGAACGACGGGCTTGCCGCGGAGCGACTCGAGGGTCGGAGCCTCTGCCCCGAGGCGGTCCTCCGCCCGGATGGCCGGAGCGGCCTTGCCTTCGAGCTCGATCATGTTGCGCCGCTTCCAGACGCGCGCGCGGATGTTGTACGGCGCGCCTTTCGTGTCGAGCGATCGGGAGCTCTCATCCAGGAACCGGATCGCGTCGTTCCTTTTTCCCGAGGCCGCGAGTTCCTGTGCATCGACCTCGATGGCGGTGCCCAGTGCGTAAACGGCCTCGGGCTGCGCGCTCCAGTCCGTGGGGGTCTTCAGCCGCGCTTCCGCGGCGGCGCGCGCCGACCTCGCCCACGAGGAGGCCGCTTTCCAGTCGCCGAGGAGCGCCGCGCCGCGCGCGCACCATGCGAGACCGAGAACATAGTCACCGTCCTCCCCCGTTTCCGCGCGGTGGTACTCGAGGATCGATTCGGCGCTCGGCAGATCTCCGGCGGAAATCTTCATCCGGATTATGCGCAGATCGATGTTCGGCGCGGGGGTGGGGGACGGCGCCGGCGCCGGCGTCTGGCCGAACAGCGCGGCGGGAAGGAGACAGGCGAAGACCGCGGGCAGGAGTTTCCTCGAGTTCATCGGCGCTCCTTGTCGGCTCGGGCTTCCGAACCTTGCCGGCCAGGGCGGCATTCCCATCGGGCGGCCGGCGGGATCGCGGATCGAGCTAGGCGATCCGCCGCCACACGAGGTCCCAGGCCTCACGCCGCTCGGCGAACCCCGTGATTTTCCCGGCCCCGTCGCGCCCGAAGACATATCGATACCGGACTCGTCCCGGGGAAAAGAGAACGTCGGCGGCCTCGGCACGGAGCTCTCGCACCGGGCGGCCCGTCTGCTGTCCCTCGAGAGAGACCCCGCTCGCGGGGCCGGCGGCCGGCTGGCTCTTGCGCCGGATCTCGAAAGCGATCTCGGGCGTCAGCGCATAGCGGCCGCAGTACTCGTCCGCCTTCGCGGTATCGAGCGGGATCGCGGGAGGGTCGGTGCGCAACGCGAGGACCTGAGACGAAAGGAGGCGCCAGCCGGCCGGCGTCTCGAGCCATGTGTCGGTTGACCGGTACTGGCAATGAAGCTTGTGCCCGTGGAAGTCTTCGTTCTCGTCGCTGACGTAGGTCGTGATCGCGGTCCCCCCTTCGACGCGCGCGTGGAAGTCGATCACCACGATCTTCCCCGACACTCCGGCGAGGAGCGGCTTCAAGTCGTCGAGCAGCTTCCGCCGGTCGGACACTTCGCCGTCCTCGCTCGTGTAGACGCAGTCCGCATGGAGGTACTTCCTCCAGGGGGCGGCGTCCCCCCTTCCGACCGCGTCCATCAGCTCCTGCGTTTGCGCCTGCAGAATCGCGGGGACGGGGTCCGCGGCGGCCTTCTTCGCCGCCGGGAAGAACGTGCCGGCGGCAAGTGTCAAGATTTGACGGCGATCGACGGCCACGGCAGCCTCCTGTTTCGGTTCAGTTCGCGGCGGGAAGCGGAATCGAGGCCTGGCCGAAGACGTACTTCCAACCCGACTTCGTGCGGACGTACGTGTCGCTGAACCAGAGCTTGTAGTCGACGGGCTTCCCTTCCCGCGTCGCCTTGATCCAGAGGAGCGCGGTAACGACCGCGGTGTCGCCCCAGACGCGGACCTTCTGCGTTCCCGCCTCCTCTTCCTGACGCTCGTACACGCTGCTGCCGCCCCGCGCGTCGGCGAGCAGGTCCGCCTTCGTGAAGGTCTTTCCGCGGCCGGTCACGAGAACGAAATCGTCGGCGAGGATTCGGTCCATCGCGGCGGCGTCGTTCTTCGCGACTGCGGCCTGGTAGCGGGTGTCCAGATCCGCGACGGTCTTCTCGTGGCCGGCGGTCGACGGGGCCGCAATTCCGGGAATGGCCGCCGCCAGAATGCAGAGCGTCAGAACGGTCTTCATGAAAGTCTCCTCTTCGCCGGCTCCCGGGTGAACTCCATCTCGGAACACGCTCGCCCGACGATTCGTTGCACAATAACCCCGCCGCCGCGTGAACCTGTGGTCTCCTCTTCCCGACAGGAGGCGTCATGAGCGACTCCACCCCGCTTTCCCGGTCCGATCCGCCGTCTTCCGACGAGAACCGCCGGACCGCGATGCGCTTCTTCGAGGAAGTCTGGAACGGCCGCCTCGACCAGACGATCGACGAGGTCCTGCATCCTGCGATTTCCGGACACATGGAGGGTGCGGAGTTCACGGGGACGGGGCCTTACAAGGAGGCGCGGCAGGCGATCCTCTCGGCGTTCCCCGATTTCCGGGTCACCGTGGACGCGACGGCGGCGGACGGAGACCATGTCGTGGTCCGGTGGAGCGCGCGCGGGACGCACGCCGGGCCGGGATTCGGAATCGCGCCGACGTCGCGCCGGGTCAACTTCCGCGGGATGACGTGGCTCACGTTCGCGAACGGGCGGGTCGTCGAGGGCTGGGACTCCTGGAATCAGGGCTCTCTGCTGCAGAGCCTTCAGGCGCCCTGACGCGCGTGCCTCACAGCGGCCGCTCCATCCGCACGAGCGGGAACCGAACCCCGTCGGGGAGAACGATCTCGACCGGCTCCTTCGCGGCGAATCCGCCGCGTTCGTAGAGCGGTATCCCCGTGAGGGTCGCCATGAGCTCCATCCGGCGGAACCCTTCCGCACGGGCGGCCCGTTCGCACGCCTCGATCAGGCTTGCGCCGATTCCCCGCCGGGCGGAGTCCGGGTGCACGAAGAAGGCGCGGATCCGTGCGGCTTCCGTCGCTGGATCGAGCCGGTCGTCGGAACGCTCGCCATACTGGTCTCCGCCGAACAGAGTCCGCCGGCGGCTCCATCCGCCGCATGCGACCGGCCCGGAACGGCCGGGCTGCTCCACGACGAAGTAGGTCCCGTCGTCGATCAGCCGCGTGTCGACGCCGAAAAGGTGCCTGAGCGCGCTCGCGATCTGCTCGACCGAGTAGTCGCGGCCGCCGAGGCCGACGACCGACTCGCGGATCAGCTCGCGGAGAGACTCCACGTCGGCGCGAACCGCTCCGCGGATCGTGAACTCTTCGTCTCGACGAGGGCGAAAGCCGACGATCGGTCCCGACGACTTGCGCATGAGGATTTCCGTGTGACCCCGCGACAGGTAGTTCGGGATCTCGCCGATGCGCTCGTAGCCCAGATGTTCGTACAGCTTTCGCGCTCGCTCGTTCGTCGTCGAAACGCAGAGGAAGACGTTGGGCGAGTCGCGCCGGACCCGCCTTTCCGCCACGCCGATCAAGGCGGTCCCGATTCCGTGGCTCCGGCGCGGCCCGTCGACGCAGATCGTCTGGATGTAGCCCGCGAAGGGACCGCGCATGTCGAGGATCAGAAGACCGACGAGCTGCCCGTCGAAGAACGCGCCGAGCTTCTCCTTTTCCGGATCGCTCGTCCGGGCGAGGCACGCTTCGTACCCGAATCCCAGAGAAACCCAGGGTTCGGTCGCCGCCATCATGCGCGCGGCCGCCTGCGCCTCGGTCTCGGAGGAGATCGGGCGGATGACGACGGTGGAGGGCATGCGTCGGGGATTCTAGTGGGAACCGTTCCGCGGACCCGGTGTCCCAGGGAGCATGCTGCCGATAGCGCCCCTGCGGCGAAGCGACCCGCGCCTCTACCAGATCGGATCGCTCGCGCTCCTGCTCGCGTACGGCATGGCGGCGCTCTCGTTCGACATCACGCCCGGCCGGGCGATCCTCCTGCTCTCGACCGTGCTTGCAGCGCAGGCGGCATTCACCCGGATCTTCCGCCTGCCCGCCTGGGATCCGTGGAGCGCCCTGATCTCGGGGCTTTCGCTCTGCCTCCTCCTGCGGACGGCGTCTCCCATGCTCGCCGCTCTGACGGCCTCCGTCACGATCGGCAGCAAGTTTCTCCTGCGCTGGAACGGCAAGCACCTCTTCAACCCGACCAACTTCGGCATCGTGGCGCTGCTCGCCGCGGGGGCGGACATCTGGGTCTCTTCCGGACAGTGGGGCAGCACCGTGTTCTTCGCGTTCCTGATCGCGTGCGCGGGGCGGTTCGTCGTGCACCGCGCCTCGCGCGCGGATGTGACGCTCGCATTCCTCGCCTGCTACGCCGCGTCGCTCTTCGCGCGGGCGCTCGCCGTGCACGACCCGCTGACGATCCCCCTGCACCGGCTGGAAAGCGGCGCTCTTCTCCTGTTCGCGTTCTTCATGATCTCGGACCCGAAGACGACCCCCGACTCGCGCGCCGGCCGGCTCCTTTTCGGCGCCCTCGTCGGCTTCGGCGGCGCGTACGTACAGCTCCGTCTCTTCCGGCCGAACGGCGCGCTGTGGTCCCTCGCACTGTTTTCGCTCCTGGTCCCGCTTCTCGATCTCGTCCTGCCGGGCCGGCGCCCGTCGGGAGTCACGGTCTTTGCGCCAAAAGGAGAAACCCATGCGCCGCTTCTCGATCTCGGCTTCCATAGGCGTCCTCTGCCTGTTCGGTCTCGTCCCCGCGCCTCGGGCACGCGCCTTTTGCGGCTTCTACGTGGCGAAAGCCGACACGAAGCTCTTTAACCGCTCCTCGCAGGTCGCGCTCGTCCGCGACGGAGATCGCACCGTCCTGACGATGGGGAGCGATTTCCAGGGCGACCCGAAGGAGTTCGCGGTCGTGATCCCCGTGCCGACGGCGATCCAGAAGGAGCAGATCCACATCGGTGACCAGAAGCTTCTCGAGCATCTGGATGCGTACTCGTCCCCGCGGCTCGTCGAGTACCGCGACCCGGATCCGTGCCGGCGCATGGACGAGATGCGAAAGATGTCCGCCATCGGGGCCGCGATGCAGGCGATGCCGGCATCGGCGAAGGAGAAAGACGAGGCGCTCGGCGTCCGGATCGAAGCGCGCTACACGGTCGGCGAGTACGACATCCTGATCCTCTCGGCGAAGGACTCGAATGGCCTGACGACGTGGCTGCGCCAGAACGAGTACCGGATCCCGGCGGGCGCCGCAGAAGTCCTCGACGCGTACGTCCGGCAGAACATGCGCTTCTTCGTGGCGAAGGTGAATCTCAAGGAGAAGGCTCGCCTCGGCTTCACGAGCCTGCGTCCGATCCAGGTCGCCTACGAATCGCCGAAGTTCATGCTCCCCCTTCGCCTCGGGATGGCGAACGCGAACGGTCCCCAGGAGCTCTTCGTGTACGCCCTGACGCGCAAGGGGCGGGTCGAGATCACGAATTACCGGACGGTACGGCTACCGTCCGATCAGGACATCCCGCTCTACGTGAAGGACCGGTTCGCCGACTTCTACCGCGCCCTGTTCGACACGCAGGTCCGGCGCGAGGGAATGCAGACTGTCTTCACCGAGTACGCGTGGGACATGGGATGGTGCGATCCCTGCGCCGCCGAGCCGCTCCGGCGCGACGAGCTGCGCGGGCTCGGGGTCTTCTGGCTCGCCGACGGCGCAGACGCCTCGTCGGGCGGAGCCGACGTCTTCCTGACGCGGCTCCACGTCCGATACGACGCGGCCCACTTTCCGGAAGACCTGTCCTTCCAGGAAACCGCCGACCGCCAGAACTTCCAGGCGAGGTACGTCCTGCACCATCCCTATGCCGGCGCGATCTCGTGCGATGCCGCCGGATACCGGACGTCGCTCAAGACACGGCGCGAGCAGGAGGCGAAAAATCTCGTGCGGCTGACGGGCTGGAGCGAGTCCATCGTCCGCCGCGCGATGGGTCCGGACCCGGAGGAGCTCGAATCGCGGCGGTGGTACGAGAGGTTGTGGAACTAGCGCCGGTGGAACTAGCGCCGGTTTCGGTTAAACACCGGAGGTGTAGGGGCGGGGCTTGTCCCCGCCCGCCCGGTCGTGCCCCCGTCAACCGATGAGCGTCCGAAGAACGTCACACCGGGCGGGCGACCGCAAGGGTCGCCCCCTACACGCTCACGCGTGGGCCTCAGGATGACAAGGGGGGCGGCGGTTCGTGTTCCAGCCTCTTGCGCTTCTCGTGGCGCTCCAGGGCGAGCCGGATCAGTTCGTCCAGCAGCTTCGGAAGGGGCAGGCCGCTCGCCTCCCACAGCTTCGGGTACATGGAGATCGACGTGAAGCCGGGCAGCGTGTTGATCTCGTTGACGAGGACGCGATCCGTGCCGCGCTCCACGAAAAAGTCGACGCGCGCCATCCCCGACACTCCCGCGACGCGGAACGCCTCGATGGCCAGCCGCTGGACTTCGGCGGCCACGGCCGGTGAGAGAGCAGCCGGGATCACGAGCCGCGCGCGATCCTCACGGTACTTGTCGTCATAGTCGTAGAACTCGCGGCCCGGCACGATCTCACCCGGAACCGACGCGCGCGGTTCGTCGTTGCCGAGCACCGCGCATTCGATTTCCCTCCCGTCGATCGCCTCCTCGACGAGAGCGCGCTCGTCGTACCGCAGCGCGGTCGCGACCGCGAGCCCGAGGTCCTCCGGCCGCTTCACCTTCGTGACTCCGACCGACGAGCCCCCGTTGGCGGGCTTGACGAACAGGGGCAGCGGAAAGGGCGGATTCGCGAGGTCGAGGGAGCTGCGGACGACGACCGCGCGTGCAGACGGAATGCCCGCGTCGCGCAGCAGAGCTTTGAACACGCCCTTGTCCATGCCGATCGCCGACGCCGTGACGCCGCCGCCCACGTAGGGAAGCCCCAGAATCTCCAGGAATCCCTGAAGGGCGCCGTCCTCCCCGGACGTTCCGTGGATGATCGGGAAAACGACGTCGGCCCGGCCCGGACCGATCTCCGCGGGAACGAGTTCCGCGGATTCGCCGCGCGAGGGCTCTCCTTCTCCGCGGAGGTACTTCTCCGGGACACTGCCGTCTGCGAGGAGCCGCGCGGAATCCGAGGAGGGCAGAAACCTGCCATCGGGTCCGACGGCGATCGGGACCACTTCGTAGAACTGCGCGTCGAGTCCGGCGACGATCGTGCGCGCGGAGATCCGCGACACCTCGCGCTCGACGGACTTGCCCCCGAAGAGGACCACGACGCGCGTGCGATTCACCAGGTCACCACGCGGACGTCTTCGACCGCCGGAGCGCGCCGAAGCTGCTCGAGGACGGTGGGGGGTGGCGGCGAGTCGACGGCGATCACCGCCGCCGCCCGATCGCCCCCGCGCGCCAGTGAGAAGTCCGCGATGTTCACGCCGCCCGCGCCGAGGATCGAGCCGACGCTCCCGACGACGCCGGGCACGTCGCGGTTCCGGAGGAACACGACCGTCCCCTCAGGCCGGAACTCGACCGGAAGCCCGTCCACGGCGACCACCCGGGCGTCCGTCTCGGAGAAGAGAGTTCCCTCGGCGCTCGAGTCGGCGCCGCCGCCGCAGAGCGAAACACGGATCGAGCGCGCGTACGCGCCCCGGCCCTCGTGGCGGGTCTCCGAAACCGCCAGCCCGCGGTCCTGCGCCACGTGGAACGCGTTGACGTAGTTTACGGTCTCCGGCGCATGTCCCTGCAGGGCGCCCTTCACGGCCGCGACGGCGATGGGACGCAGGAGGTCGTCCGGCAGTCCCCACGTCTCGACCGCCACCGAGGAAAGGGGGCCGTCCCGAAGCGACGCGAGAAAGCGCGACGCGCGCTCCGCGAGCCGCATCCACGCCGCGGCACCCGTCGGATCGGCGGGTCCCCGGAACGGAAGATTGACGGCGGGCACGTAGGACGCCCCCGAGAGCGCCTCGACCACCGCCTCGACGGTCTGGAGGGACACGCGCTCCTGGGCTTCGACCGTCGACGCGCCGAGGTGGGGGGTCGCGACGACGTTCGGCAGTTTCGGCAGAGGATCGTTCGGGTCGGGAGGCTCGGGATCGAAGACGTCCAAAGCGGCGCCGGCGAGCCGGCCGGATTGAAGCGCGCCGAGCAGCGCGGCGCGGTCGACCAGGCTGCCGCGCGCCACGTTTACGAGAATCGCGCCGGCCTTCATGCGCGCGAGCTCCTGAGCGCCGAGAAGCGGCTTTCCCTTCTCGCCCGCGGTTGCGTGCAGCGTGACGATGTCGGACGCCACGAGGAGCTCGTCGAGCCCGACGAGCGGAACGCCGAGCTCCTTCGCGCGGGCAGCCGGAAGAAACGGGTCGAAGCCGATCACCCTCGCCTCGAACGCGCGGGCGCGCGCCGCGACGCGGGAGCCGACCTGACCGAGACCGACGATTCCGAGAGTCTTGCCCGCCAGCTCCGAACCGACGAACTTCGACTTCTCCCAGCGCCCTTCCGCCATCGTCGCAGACGCGGCGGGGACCCGCCGGAGCAGCGCGAAGAGCAGGGCAAACGTGTGCTCCGTCGCGGAGACGACGTTGGCCGTCGGAGCGTTGATGACGAGCACGCCGCGAGCGGTGGCCGCGGGGACATCCACGTTGTCCACGCCGACTCCGGCGCGGCCGACGACGCAGAGCTTGGGAGCCGCGGCCAGGAGCGCCGCGTCCACCTTCGTCGCGCTTCGGACGATGAGCGCATCCGCATCCGCGAGCTCGGCGAGGAGGCGCTCGCGCGGGGCGCCCGAGACGTCGACGACCGAATGGCCGGCGTTGCGGAGAAGATCGAGACCGGCGGACGCGACTTTCTCCGCGACGACGACTTTGCTCATCGAGGCATTCTAGATTGCGGCCACTTCGTCATCCTGAGCAAGGCCAAGATCCGCCCTCTTCCTCGGCACGCTTCGCGGGCTGCTTCGTCGCTGCGCCCCTCAGGATGACAACGTGCGCGCCAGCCATCCGGGAAGCGCCCGGAGGTTCTCCAGCACAACGTCGCCTCCGGCGCGCGCGAGCTCCTCTCGAGTCGCCGAGCCGCCCGGCACCAGGACGACGCGGCAACCTGCGGCGCGGGCGAACTTCGCGTCGATGTCCATGTCGCCGACGACGACGGCGTCGGAAGGGCCCATGCCCAGCCGGTGGAGGGCGCGGTTCAGCATTGCGGGGTCTGGCTTCGGAGGCGCTTCGGAGTCCGGGCCTTCGACGCTCTGGAAGAATCCCGAGATCCCCTTCGCGTCGAGGATCATCTTCGAGAAGAGCGCGGGCTTGTTGGAAGTCACGATCATCCGCCAGCCCGACGCCTCGAGGGCGGCGAGCACGTCAGGCACGTCCGGCATGAGCTCCGTCATCTGGATGGCGACTTCCGGGTAGCGCTCCCGGAAGAGCCTCACGCCTTCAGCGGCGCGCGCGGGACCGACCGCTTTCTCCAGGAGCCTCTCGAGGCCCTCTCCGACCATGCGGCGCACTTCTCCCAGGGTCGGAGGGAGAAAGCCCAGGCGGCGCATCGAGAAGCCGAGCGCGTCCAGGATCGCGGCGTATCCGTCGACGAGCGTGCCGTCGAGGTCGAACACGACGAGGCCGCCGGGGGCGGTCACGAGGCGGAGCTCATGGCAGCCGGCGGCGACGATCCAGACCGGCGAGGGCGATCACCCTGTCGGCGATCGCGTCTCCGTCTCCGAAGAGGTAGGAGGGAATTTCGTCCGGGCCTTCCGACGAGCCGTCGGAGATTCGCGCCGAGGCGCCCGGCACCGGCGGCCTCGCCGTTCCCGCGCGCACGACCTCGATCCGCGGAATCGGAAGCGACTTGTACCCCTCGACGAGCACGACGTCGCAATCCCGAAATTCCCGCGCGAGCAGCGCTTCGAGGGGCTCCTCCGGCCCGAAACGCCGGACCGTGGTGCGCGAGGGGGTGACGAACGCGGCGGGAGACGATCCCGCGACGGCGTGCCGGTGCGAATCCTTGCCTGCGACGTCGTCGTCGGCGTCCTTCGTGGTGTGCTTGAGGGACCCGACCTTGAAACCGCGTGCCTGGAGGCGCGGCACCAGATCGACCACAACGGCCGTCTTCCCCGCGTTGTGCCCTCCGACGAACGCGATGGCGGCGGGCCGCGAGTCCGGATAGAGGAGATACGGCTCGCGGCGGGAGCGAAACTCCCGCGCGCCCTCCTCGTGCCGCGCGAGCTCCGGCGCGATGTCTTCTCCCCGATCCAAACGCTCGCGAAACGACGGCGACCCGGTCAGGAGGTCGATCGCGGGGCGCGGATCGAACTCGTACGGCTCCGTGCGCCACCGGAACTGATCCGGGCCCATGCGGCGGGCGGTCTCGACGATTCGAAGCCCGGTCTCGAAGGAACGGAACGCGGAACGATCTTCGACGCGGAAGAGCGCGCCCCCGCAGGTCTCTCCCGCGTGCTTGTCGAACATCGGCCGGAAATGCACCGGAACGAAGGAGACTCCTGGCAGCTGATGACGGTTGAGCGCGCCGGCAAGCTCGACGGCGGAAAGCCACGGCGCGCCGAACATTTCGAACGGCCGGGTCGTGCCCCTCGCTTCGGACAGGTTCGTTCCCTCGAGCAGGCACATGCCCGGATAAACGAGCGCCGTCCGCGGAGAGGGGATGTTGGGAGACGGCGGCACCCACGGGAGGCGCGTCTCCTCGAATGGCGTCGCGCGAGACCAGCCCTCGACGGGAACGATGCGCAGATCCACGTCGAGGCCCTTCTCGGCCCGCAGCAGGAGAGCGAGCTCGCCCGCGGTCATCCCGTGCCGCACCGCGATCGGATGGAGCCCCACGAACGAAAGGAACTCCGGCTCCTGCGCCGCTCCCTCGACCGCCCCGCCGATCGGGTTGGGGCGGTCGCAGACGACGAGGCGCAGGCCCGCCTCGGCGCAAGCCTCCATCGCCAGCATCATCGTCCAGACGTAGGTGTAATAACGGCTGCCCACGTCCGCCACGTCGAAGACGAGCGCGTCGAGGCCCTCGAGGTCTTCGCGCCGGGGCTTCAGGCTGTCTCGCGTGGCGCCGTAGAGCGAGATCGCGGCAAGGCCCGTCGGGCGGTGCGTCGCTCCGCCGACAGCCTCCATGTAGATGGCGCCTCCGTCAACGCCATGCTCGGGTCCGAAGAGCCGAACGAGCTTTGCGTCGGGAGCCTCGAAAAGGGCCTTCCACGTGGGAACGCCGGCGGACGTGACTCCGGACGGATTCGTCACCAGCCCGATTTGCAACCCCGCGATCGGGGAGGGATCCGCGAGGAGCCCGTCGATTCCCGGTGCGGCCCGACTCAATCTCAAGCGGGAATCGTTCCGTCCGGACGCGGGTGGGCGGAAAAGTCGCCCCGGACCAGAGCGATCGCGTGGGTCAGGAGCGGAGCGATCGCGCGCAGGCAGTCCGCGGCGCCCCCCGGCGACCCCGGAAGAGCGACGACGAGGGTTGCGCCCCGGACGCCGGCGACCTGCCGCGAAAGATACGCCGCTGGAAACGCCCCGCCCGTGTCGGCGCGCATTTTTTCGGCGAGTCCCGGTACTTCGAAGTCGACCGCGGCGCGGACCGCCTCCGGAGTGCGGTCGCGCGGGGCGACGCCCGTTCCGCCCGTCAGGAGAACGAGGTCGATGCCGCCTCCGTCCGCCTGCGCCCGGATCCAGGCGGAGACCCGGTCCGGCTCGTCCGGGAGCGTCTCGCGCGTGACGACGGCGTGCCCAACGCCGGAGCGGGCGAGCTCGCCCTCCAGGGCAGGACCGCCCCGGTCTTCGCGCGCGCCGGCGGCCACACCGTCGGAAACGGTCAGGACCGCGACGCGAATCTCGCGAGGCATCTCGCGCATTATTCCGCAATCGCACAGGGCCCGTCGGGCCGGCTTGCGCGGTTCTTGCACTTGCGGGCCGCGCCGCATATCTTCGGCTCGCCGAGGCTACGCGGCCGATCGACGAACATGAAAGTCTGCCAAACGTGCCGCCGATGCTACGAGGACGACGCGGTCCGCTGCGTCGACAGCACCCACTCCCCGCCGCTCGAGGAAGTCCGCGTCCCGCTCGAGCTCGGCGGGCGCTGGCGAATCGAGCGGCTCGTCTCCGGGACGGACTGGGCCGCTGAATTCGTCGGCAGGCACATCGAGCTCGGGCGGGCCGTCTCGATCCGCGTCTCGACGGCGGAGGGCCCGCCGGACGTGTGGCTGAAGCGTGCGCGTCTCGCCGCACGGTCGCTCGCGGGAGTGCGGAACGAGCACGTCGCAAGGCTCGAAGACTTCGGCTCCATTCCGGCCGGCGGAGCTTACGCCGCGGTGGAGCGCTTTGGCGACGAGTCGGTTCGCGAGGCAATCGAGCGCGTGGGACCGCTTCCCGCCGCCGACGCGGTGCGGATCGGCCGGCAGGTCGCAGAGGGGCTCGCCGCCCTCGCGGCAAAGGCGATCGCACCGACTCCGAGAGCCCTCCTCGCGGAGGAGATTCGGATCGGCCGCGACGAGTCGCTGGCCCCTCTGGCGACCGTCACTTCGTTTCCCGATCGGGACCGCGGCGATCCGTCCCAGCTCGTGCCGGCTCTCGGCGGCCTTCTCACAGAGATGCTCCTCGGAAAGCCTTTCACCGCGGGCGCATTCGGCAACCCGGAGCCGATCTCTCTCGCGCGCCACGATCTTCCGGAAGAACTCGCGGCGCTCGTGGACCGCTCGGTCAGCCGCAGCCCGAAAACCGCGCCGAAGTCGATCGCCGAGATGGCGGCCGGTCTGCGCGACATCGAGGCCTCGCTCGGCAAAGAAACTTCGGCGCCTTCTCCGGCGGCGCCGCTCCCTGCGCCGGCGTTTCCTTCCGAACCCGGGCCGGAGTCCTTTTTTCGGCCGGGCCCTTCCGGCACCAGACCGGCCGCGGCGTTCCCTCCGCCGCCCTCGAGGGAAGCTGAGCTCCCCCCCGCTCCGGAGGAACCTCCTGCACCGGCGCGCCCGGAGACCGTCGCGATTCCGACCGGGCCGCCGCCGCGGACCTCTCAACCGGCGACGTCCGCGCCGCCCGCGCCTCCGTCCCGCAACACGCCCCCGCCGCCCTCGTCCCGGGCTCGCGCCGTCCCGCCGCCTTCCGTGGAACTTCCCGCTCCGGCAGCGGTTTCCGAAAAACGGGAGCGCGTCCCCCCGCGGCTCGACGACATGCCGCTCGATCCCGAGGAAAATCTGGATGGAATGGACGACTCCTCCGCTCCCCGGCGCTTTCCGGGAGGGGTCGTTTCCACGCTCCTCGCGGCGCTCGCGGTTGCCACGGCCGCGGCCGTCTGGTTCATCATCGAGACAATGCCCGCGCACCGGCCCGCGGGGTCGCCGGCGCCGACGGTCATGACGCCGCGGGGCGCTCCCGAGCCGACTGCCGCCGCCGCCGCCGAACCGACTGCCGTTCCCCCCGAAGCAACCCCGACGGCGACCGCGGCGGCGCCTGCTGCGGCGCTCCGGCTCCGGCCGACGCCTTCCGATCCCTCTCAGCGCGCGGTGCGCGCGGCGCTCGACGCATGGGTCTCCTCGACCAACTCCCGGAACCTGTCGGAGCAGATGCGCTCCTACATGCCGCGGCTCACCGTCTTCTACCAGCAGCGCAACGTTTCCCGGGACCTGGTTCGGCGCGTGAAATCGGAGCTCTTCGCGCTCGGCCCGGCGACGATCCAGATGGGAGATCCGGAAATCACGGTGACGAAAGACCGGCGGGCCGCGACGACGCGCTTCCGCAAGGACTACGACGTGGGCAGCACGCGGGGCCGCCGCCGCGGGGCGGTCCTGCAGGAGCTCAAGTGGGTGCACTCGGACCAGGGGTGGAAGATCGTGTCCGAGCGCGACGCGAAAGTCCTCGAGTAGCGGAAAGCCCGCCGGCTCAGCGCCTGCGGTAGTCCCCCGACCGGCCTCCCCGCTTCTCGAGAAGAACGATCTCGCGAATTTCGATCGCGCGGTCCAGGGACTTCGCCATGTCGTAGATCGCCAGGCAGGCGCCGGCCGCCGCCGTGAGGGCCTCCATCTCGACGCCCGTGCGGGCGGACGTGGACGTGGTCGCGGTCACGACCACCGAACGGGAAGCCCGGTCGAGCTCGCATTCGACGCTGACGGAATCGAGAGCGATCGGGTGGGCGAGGGGCACGATCTCAGCGGTCTTCTTGGCGGCCAGGATTCCCGCGAGTCTCGCGACGGCGAGCGCGTCCCCCTTCGACAGTTTGCCTTCCGCGAGCGCCGCGAACGCGGCCGCGTTCAGGCGGACGGTTCCGCGCGCCTTCGCGATGCGGCGGGTCGCCGGCTTCGCGCCGACGTCCACCATCCGGGCGCGCCCCCGCGCGTCGAGATGGAGAAGGCTGCGCCGCAGCGGCGCGCTGGTGCGGGGCCGCCGGGGCCGCTTGGGCTCCTCGCCCGATGGAGTCTTCGGGTCGCTCATTCGCGGCGTCTCACGCGCGTTCCCGGGCCACGGCCCACTCCGAGATCGTATTCAGATTTCGAAACGCGTTTCCCGATGGATCCGCCGCCCGCCATTGATCCGGCGGAAGAATCTCCACCCCCACCGCTTCCGCCAGTCGGCGCAGCGAACGGTCCCCCGTTGCCGCCCGACGGTGCGCCTCGGGCAGCACCGACCGCCGCCAGACTCCCGCGAGGGGCTCGAGCCCCTCTTCGGAGGCGGGGAGAACCGCCGCCGCTTCGGTCTCGAGCGAGCGCCGCGCGATCGCGAGGAGCAGGTCCTCCCCGGCGAGCGGCAGGTCGACGGCCAGGACGAAGACCCGGTCCGTTGCTTCCTCGAGGGCGCGCGTTACGCCCGAAAGGACGGAGCGCTCCGGATCGCTGTCGAAGAGCAGGCGCGCGGCGCCGAAGGCATATCCGGGCTCGTCCCGCACCACGAGCCAGACCTCAGAGAAAAGCGGCTCGAGACGGCGGGTCTGGTGCTCGGCGAGCGTGCCGGCGCCGTAGGGAAGCGATCCTTTCGGGACCCCCATCCTGCGCGATGCGCCGCCGGCGAGCACGGCCGCGGGGAAGGGGATGCGCATGAATCGATGCTACCCCGATCGGCTAGCTTCCGTTGTACCAGCGCTGCAGTTTCTCCGGGGTGACGCCCGCGAAATACCCCGCCAGGACGCGCCAGTTTCGGAGGACCTGCCGCAGAGAACCCTGCTCGCGATAACGGCGGGCGGAGGTCATCGTCTTTTCCGCGAGGATCCGGAGATTCGCGACCCGCTTCAACCGCCGCACGAAGTCGACGTCG
The DNA here is from genome assembly GCA_030948185.1 of Acidobacteriota bacterium. GTDB lineage: Bacteria > Acidobacteriota > Thermoanaerobaculia > UBA5066 > Gp7-AA6 > JALYUA01. The sequence goes on along the minus strand of JALZAT010000042.1, from coordinate 3,714 downwards.
TCACAGATGGGGAGGTCGGCGAACCCTCCGGAGCGCTCGTACACGTCGCGGCGGCAGAAGATCCCCTGATCTCCAAAGGGCATCTTCAACCAGCGGCTGCGAAGGTTGGCCCACGCCGCGATCCAGCGAAGGGCCGGACCGGCGTTTTCGTAACCGAGTGAAAAGGCGCCGGCGACCGCACCTCCGTCCAGCGCCTCCCGGACGAGATCCAGGCCGCGCTCCGGGACCCTCGAATCGGAATGGACGAAGAGCAGGACCTCTCCGCGGGCCTCGGCCGCCGCGCGATGGAGTCGCCCGCCGCGGGAGCCGGAGTTTGAAAGAACCCTCGCACCGATCTTTCGAAAGGCGTCACGGGTGGCCGCGCAGTCCCCGCCGGCCGCGACGAGAATTTCCGCATCGGGGTCGAGGGCGATGAAGCGGAATCGTTCCGCCGCCTCGGGCATCTCTCCTCTTACCGGCACGATGACCGAGATCAAACTATCGGCCGCTGCCTTCGCTCCGCGAACAGGCGACCGAGAGAGCGCTTCGCTTGGAAAATACCGAAGTTGTTCATTTGTCATTCCCGAGAATGATGGGAAGTCCGGATTTCGCGTTTCCGATGACCACCACTTTCGTATTCTGGGACATCGCCAGCTTTTCAGTGGCTTCGATGCCCTTCCATTCTAGGAGCTGCGCGCTGATGCCGCTGGCCACGATCTTCTGGAAGTCCGAGATTCCTTGCGCCTCGATCCGCTTGCGCTCGGCCTCCTGCGACTCTTTCTGGAGGACGAACTTCATCTGCTCGGCTTCCTGCTCGCGCTTCAGCTTCTCCTGAATGGCGTTGGCGACCACGGGCGGCAGGCCGATCTTCCTCAGCAGGACGGCGTCCGCGATGATTCCGCGGTCGCGTGACATCCGATTGAAGAGGTTGAAGATCTCGGTGGCGATCTTTTCGCGCTGCGCCGAATAGAGCGCTTTGGCTTCGTACGATGCGGTGATCTCGCGCAGGGCGGAGCGGATCTGCGGTTCGACGACGATCCGGGGATACTCGGTCCCCACGGTCTTGTAGATCTGAGCCGCTTTCGCGGGATCGAGGCGCCAGAGGAGAGACGCTTCGAGGTCCATCGTGAGCCCCTCCTGCGAGGGGACCTCCGTCGTCTCTTTCATCTCCTGGGTCTGGATCGAAAGCGGAACCACGTGGGTGAACGGAAAGACGAGGTGGAACCCGGGCGCGAGGACGTCAGGGGACACGTTGCCGAAGAAGTTCTTGACGCCCACGTGCCCGGCCGGGACCACCTTGAACGGATTGCCCGCGAGGATCGCCACGAGGATGACGACCCCGATCAGAAGAGTCCGGAGACCGGGTCCGCTCCGGGGTCCGGACGGATTCGTGACGTCGAAGAGTTTTGTGGCCATGGAAGCCCTCCCTCGGTAAGAAGCGAAATTGTTCTGCGGGAGGGGAATCTTATGCGAGGCGGGAGGCTCGAATCGGGGCTCAGACCATCTTGAGGAGGTGCCCCATCTTGTTCTTCTTCGCCTCGAGGTACTTCCGGGTGCGCTCCGTCGGATCGATCTCGAGCGGCACGCGCTCGACGATCTCGAGGCCGTAGCCGCCGATGGCGACGTACTTGGAGGGGTTGTTGGTCATGAGGCGGATCTTTCGCACGCCGAGGTCCCGCAGGATCTGGGATCCGACTCCGTAGTTGCGGATGTCGGGGGGAAAACCCAGCTTCTCGTTGGCGGAAACCGTGTCGTGGCCCTGGTCCTGGAGCTCGTATGCCTTGAGCTTGTTCAGCAGTCCGATCCCGCGTCCCTCCTGGAGGAGATAGAGGAACACTCCCTTGCCGGCCTCGACGATCTTCTCCATCGCCGCCGAGAGCTGCGCCCCACAGTCGCAGCGGGCCGAACCGAACACGTCTCCCGTCAGGCATTGCGAGTGCACCCGAACGAGCACGGGCTCGCCTTCGCCGATCTCTCCATGCACGAGGGCGACGTGCTCCTCGTGCGTGACGTCGCTGCGATAAGCGATCAGCCGGAAGTCGCCGAAGGTCGTCGGCAGGTTCGGGGCGGCGATCCGCTGCACGAGCCGCTCGTTCTTCATTCGGTGGCGGATCAGCTCCGCGACCGTCACCATGCGGATCCCGTGCTTGCGGCAGAAGGCCGCGAGATCCTTCACGCGGGCCATCGTCCCATCTTCGTTCATGATCTCGCAGATGACGGCGGAAGGATCGAGCCCCGCGATCCGCGCGAGGTCCACAGACGCCTCGGTCTGACCGGCGCGCTTCAAGACCCCTCCGGCCTGCGCTCGCAGCGGGAACATGTGGCCGGGCCGCTGCAGGTCCGCGGGCTTCGTGCGCGGGTCGATCGCGGCGAGAACGGTCGCGGCGCGGTCGGCCGCGGAGATGCCCGTCGTCGTGCGGCCGCGCGCTTCGATCGACACCGTGAACGCGGTGCCGAAGTTCGACGTGTTGTCCTCGACCATGAGCGGCAGTCCGAGCGCGGCGCACCGCTCTTCGGTCAGAGCGACGCAGATGAGCCCCCTTCCCTCCCGGGCCATGAAATTGATCGCCTGGGGAGTGACTTTTTCGGCGGCAATGACGAGGTCGCCCTCGTTCTCGCGGTCCTCGTCATCGACGACGACGACGAACTTGCCCTCCTTGAGGTCCGAGACGGCCTCGTCGATGGACGCGAAAGGGCTCCGGCTGCTCATCCGATCAATTGTCTCACGACGCGCGGCCAGAGGTCAGAGGTGAGGGGTGAGAGGCGAGGGGGTTTCCTCGCCCCTCTGACCTCTCTCCCCTCTCCTCTCACCTTCCCTCTTCAGTGGTGGTGTTCCGCGGAGGCCGCGGGGGCAGGCGCTGGGTTGTCGCTGTTGTAGACCACGTAGGCGACCCGCCACTTTCCGCCCCCCTTTTTGGCGACGACGATGTACTTGCCCGAGTCGTTCACGGGAGCGGTCGCGCCCGTGGGCGTCAGAGTCTGTCGATACGTTCCCACGTCGTACCCGACGTCTCCCGCGGCGCGGGTCTCCACGTGGTTGAGCGTGAACGAGCTGACCTTCGCCCCCGCGAACTGCTTTTTGTAATACTCGTTGATCGCCGCGCGACCCTTGATGGACGCGGCGTTGGGGGGCCCCTCCATCGCATCTTCCGTGTAGAGGTCGGCCAATCCCGCCGGGTCTCCCTTGAGAACCGCGGCGACGTACGTGTCCGCCAGGGCCATGATCGCGGGATCGTTCGCGGGGGGAGGCGGCGGCGGAGCGGCGAGAAGCGAGGTGGACAGCAGGGCGACGAGGTGAAACATAGATATCTCCTCCTTATTGATGCAGAGGAGTCTATCTGCCGCGCGCGGATGCGCGCGGCTATCGGGTCATCAACGGCAAATCTGACCATCTAACCATCGGGTCATCTGACCATCGGGTGTCCGCTTTCGCGAAGCTGCCGACATCCACGGCGAGAGAACACGCCCCTCACCCCAACCCTCTCCCGCCGGGAGAGGGGAAGGCTTTTCGGGTCAACAGCGCCCCGACGAAGCTAAAGCCACGAAGGAACTCCGCGAAGCGGACACCCGAACGTCGCCTTCACTTCGCTCCGCTGCGTTCCGGCTCCCGCCGCGTGAGCCTCCTCCCTCCCTCCGGTCGGGAGACTACTCACGCGGCGAGCTGATGGAGGGCTTTTCCCTCGACGATCAGCCGCTTGCCACTAACGCTTCATGGCGGAGAGGACGGGATTCGAA
>JALZAT010000007.1 GCA_030948185.1 Acidobacteriota bacterium | reverse complement strand
GTCGGGCATTCCATCGAGCGCCTCGACGCGCAGCCGCGCCCGGCCTGCCTGCGCGACCGCGGCCACCTCGGAGGACTGGGCGCGAGGGGCGGCGGGCATCGCGGGCGCCGCGCCCGCGTTCGCCGGAGGCTGGGGTGCCGATGCGGCTTCTGGTGCGGGTGCGGCTGAGAGTGCGCTCTTGGTCCCCGGACGCCGCGCGGCGAACGCGCTCTCCTCCTTCACGTCCCTTTTCTCGTTCTCCCGCTCCCGGATGCCGGCGACGCTCCCGCTTTCCTGCCGATCCTGCGAAGAAGCGGAAAGCCTGCCGTTGGCGTCCTTCTCGTCCTCCGGCTTCGCGCGGCGCTGTTCCCTGGGTGCGCGAAGAGAGCTCGGCTCGCCCGGCTCGTTCTTTTTGGCGAGGGCCCCGGAAAAAGGGGCAGCACGCCGCGGGGCCTTGGCGATGGCTTGCGGCGCATCCGAGGGTGGCGCCGCCGCCGGAGAGGAGGGTTCGGAGACCGTGACGGGTCGCGACTGCACGACGATGGGAATGGGAGCGGTCGAGCGTGCGAGGCTTTCGCGCGCCTCGTGACGCCCGATGATCGTCGAACCGATGATCGCCGCGACGACCGCGGCGGCGAACGCTCCGGCCCAGCGGAGGTCGATTCCAAACGAGGGACCGAACCTCGGCCGGCGCGGCGTGCTCGTCTGGAGCTTCCGGAGGATCCGCCCGGCGAGGTCCGGAGACGCCGGCGTGGGGCGGCTCGACCGGTAGAGCGAGAGCGCCGATTCGAACTCCGCCGCGGCGCGCCGGCAGTCGGAGCAGTGGGCCCGGTGGGATTCGAAGTGCGCCCGTTCGGCGGCAGAGAGCTCCCCGTCGTGCAGGCGCGACAGGAACTCGGCGTTTCGGGCGGGATGCGTTTCCTTCATGGCGTCTCGTTTCCCGGGGCGAGGCGTGGGGCGAGAAGCGCCCGGAGCTGCCCGCGTCCCCGCGCGATCCTCGATTTGACGGTTCCAACCGGCAGGCGAAGCGACACGGCGATCTCCTCGTAACTCCACTCTTCGAGATCCCGGAGCACCACGGGCATCCGGAAGTCCGCCGGCAGGCGTTTCAGCGCCTCCGTCACGAACGTGCGCGACTCGCTCGCGCGGGCGCTCTCCTCCGGATCCGCCGACGGCTCGATCCCGTCGGGACCCGCCTCGTCGTCCGGGCTCCCCGAGAAGATGCGCCGGAATCGACCGCGCGCCCGGTACCGGTTCTTGACGGCGTTGTCCGCGATCGACGCGAGCCAGGCACGTGGGGGCGCTTCGTTGCGGAAGCGGGCGAGCCCGCGGTACGCCTTCAGAAGCACCTCCTGCGTCATGTCGTCCGCTTCCTGCTCGCCCACGGAGCGCGCCATCCAGCGATGGACCGTCGCCGTATGCCGCCGGACGAACTCCGAGAAAGCCTCCTCCTCGCCCGCCTGGGCGAGGAGGATCAACCGCTCGTCGGTCAGTCCCGACAGAGGCTCAGCGGTGGCGGTACGGGTCGGGAGCGTATTCCCGCTCGAAACCGCGTCCCCGATCTCGGGCATACAAGTTGTCCTCGCGAGGAAGGATACCGAGAGCGACGAGCTCGGTGCGGAACTCATAACGCAGAGACACCCGGCCGGCGGGCGTCGGGTCCTCGAGGAACCGCACCCATTCGATCTCGAAACGGGTCCGCGAGCCGATCCCGGTTGCCGCGTAGGAGTCGGCTTCCTTCGGCGCCGGAGCCGGAGCGGCCGCGTCCGCCTGGGCACGCGCCTTCGCCTCGCGGCGCAGATTGGATGAAGGCTCGTCGGACGGGGACGGCCCCGTGCCGCCCGCGATGCCTCCCTGACGCGACTCGGGCTCCTGTGCTTCCTCCCGCCACGCGGGCGGTTGCGGCTGGTAGACGGGCCGGGAACGCTCCCGGTAGAAGACGGCCTCGATCGTCCCGACGTTGGCGGTATCGCCGAGCCACTTCGCGTAGGAACGCTTCGTTTCCGTGAAGAAGAACCGGCGCGCCGTCTCCCCGGAAACCTGCCAGCCGGGGATTTCGGCCGTCTGGCCCGGCCCGAGGATCCACTTGCTCGCGCTGCCGGCGGACGTGCGCTTCGCGTCGATGACGTTGCGCCCGTCCACGGACAGGGCCACGGCGACTCGTTCGCCGGTGGGGTTTCCGAGAAGGATCGAGAAGTTGCGGCCCTTCAACGCCTCGAGGTAGATCCGTCCGCGGGCGGCGTACTCGGGAGCGGGAACGCCGTCGACGAGCACGGTCATCGAATACGGACCCGTACCCGCGGCGGCAAGGGGCGTCGCAGCGGCTCCGAGGAGCAGGGTTCCGAGGGGGAGAGCGGTTTTCCAGCGCATCGTCATGGCCTCCTGCGGGATGGGACACCGGAGCGACCGGAAGGTTCCCAGCTTCTCCGCCCCGTTCGCGAGCGAATGCCTACGGCCGAACGCCGGGCTCGTCGATGCGGCCCGTGATGAGGCGCGCTCCCCGGTGGTCCGTGGTGTAGGCCCATGCCCATTCGAACATCACGACGAAACGGTTGCGGAAGCCGATCAGGTAGAAGATGTGGACGAAGCACCACACGAGCCACGCGAAGACTCCGGAGAGCCGCAAACCCGCGATCTCCGCGACGGCGGCCGCGCGGCCGATGACGGCCATCGTCCCCTTGTCTCGAAAATGGAAGGGCAGGGCGGGCTCGTTGCCGATCTGCCGCAGGATGTTCTTCGCGGCGCGCCGTCCCTGCTGGATCGCGACGGGAGAGGTCCCCGGAAGGAGTCTTCCGTCTTGCGAAAGAGCCGCGAGATCTCCGGCGACCGAGATCTCGGGATGCCCGGGAACCGTGAGGTCCGGCGCCACGGGGACCCGGCCGGCGCGGTCGAGCGGGACTCCAAGCGACCGGGCGATCGGCGACGCCGCGACTCCTGCGGCCCAGAGCACGGTCGCCGCCTCGATTCGTTCGCCGCCCGCTTCGACGCCGCCGGCGTCGATCCGAGATACCGACGTTCCGGTCCGCACCAGGACGCCCTTGCGCTCGAGCTCGCGAACCGCGTTCGCCGAGGATTGCTCCGAGTACCCGGACAGCACCCTCGGCCCCGCCTCCAGGAGCATGACGCGGGCCTCTCGCGGGTTGATGGCCCGGAAGTCGTCGACGAGCACCTCGCGCGAGATCTCTGCGATGGCGCCCGATAACTCGACGCCGGTCGGACCCGCGCCCACCACCACGAAGGTCAGGAACGCCTGGCGCTTCGCGGAGTCCCACTCGCGCTCGGCCTTTTCGAAGGCGAGCAGGATGCGCCGGCGGATCTCGAGCGCGTCCTCGAGCGACTTCAGCCCCGGCGCGAACGGCTCCCATTCCGGGTGGCCGAAGTACGAGTGCGTGGCGCCCGTCGCGACGAGCAGGCGGTCGTAGGGGACGCGCCCGTCGGCGAGCACGACTTCGCGGGCGTCGAGGTCCACCGCAACGGCATCCGCCAGGAGCACTTCCGCGTTCTTCTGCTTCGCCAGAATCGCGCGGATCGGATAAGCGATGTCGCCGGGAGAGAGCGCCGCCGTCGCCACCTGGTAGAGCAGCGGCTGGAAGAGGTGGTGGTTGCGCCGGTCCACGACGATGACGCGGACGGGCGCTTCCGCGAGCGCCCGCGCGGCGGTCAGGCCGGCGAACCCCGCACCGAGGATCACGACGCGGGGCACCGTCATTTCAGGTGAGAGGGAAAAGGAGACAGGTCAGAGGGAATAAGCGTAAGCCTGGTCCTCTCTCCTGACACCTCTCTCCTCTGTCCTCATTTCGGAGAGGCGCCGGTCGTGGCCACGAGGGCTAGCAGGATAAAGGGAAGCGGGCGGAATCGCGACATCGTCGAAGCTCCTTTTGCGGTCGAGGTGGGCGGCGATTCTACCGTTTGCGGCCCCTTGCTGTAGCGATGCGCGCGGGGCGGACCGCAACCGGTGGTGCGGCGGCAGAAGGGGTCGCGCAGGGGGGTACCCGAGGTCCGTTTTTGTGTTCCAATGTTCGCGTTTCTTTTATTTCTCCCGGGTTCGCCCGGGCGAGCTTGCGAAAAAGAGGAGTCGTCATATGTCGTCGAACCCGATCCCCATTCCCGCCCCCCGTGTCCCTGCGCCGGCGGCGCCGAAGCCCGCACCCAGTCAGGGAATCCGTTCGAAAGAGCTTCCTGCGCGGTTCGTCATCAAGCTCGTGGGGCACGTTCCGAACTAGGCGCGGGCTCCAGCAGGCGCGGCAGGCTCTTTGACGCGGAGACCCGCGACGTATAATCTGCGCCGATTCGTCCAGCCTCCGGGAGCGTGATGCGCGAAGATCCAAAGCGGAATTCAAACGGGCGTTCCCGTGGCGCCCCACATGCGACTCGCTTCAGCGGGAGCGGACACTCTTGACCGGCCGAGTCATCCCGTTTCGCGCCCCCTACGCCACCGCCCCCGAGGCGGAGGCGCAGGCCGCACGGATCCTTTCGCTCGAGCCCGAGGCGCGCGGCTCTCACGCCGCGGATCTGCACTTAGATGACGCGGAAACGCTTCTCGTCCTCTGCGGCCTCCTGAGAAAGCAGCTCGAAGCGAATCCCGCCCGAACGAGAGTCGACGCGGAGTTCTTCTACGAATTCGTGCTCGGCTCGGACAAGCCGATCGGACTCTTCGACGAAAGGGACTATTTCCTCGGCGAGATGGCGCTTCTCGCGGGCTCCGCGTCGAGGATGCTTTTTCGGCGCGAGGAAGCTTCCCGCTGGTTCGATCGGTCCGAGTCGGCGTTTCGCCACACGGTCAACGCGGTCGCCGACTGGGCGCGTGTCAGCTACCAGCGGCTCGCCCTCCGTCTGGAGGATCGCGAGTTCGAGGAAGTGCTGGAGCTGCTCCCGTCTCTTGCCGAGACCTTCCGGAAGCTCGGGATGAGAGACGACGCCTTGAAATGCCGCTTTCTCGAGGGGATCGCCTACACCAACACCGAGAGGTTCGACGAGGCGCTGTCTCTCTTCCGGGAGGTCTCCGCGGAGGCGGGGCGCCTCGGGAACGACAATCTCCTCGCCGTCGCCGGCAACAACCTCGTCCAGCTCCATGCGCTCCTCGGCAACTCGGACGAAGCGCTCGAGAACGCCCGGCAGACGCTCTCCCTTTTCCAGAAGGTCGGGCATCGCGTCGGCCTCGCGAAGCTTCAGTGGGGGATCGGAACGCTGATGAGGACGCAGGGCAATCTCGCCTCCGCCCTGGAGGCCTACGGGACCTCGAAGGACGCTTTCCTCGAGCTCGAGATGCTTTCCGAAGTCGCCGCGCTGTCGCTCGTCCTCGGAGACGTCCTGCTCGAGGGGGGCGACGAAGCGGGAGCGCTCCGGGAAATCCTGAGTGCCCTTCCCATCATTCAATCCGAGGGCATGGTCCCCGAAGGGTTCGCCGCGCTCTCACTGCTCCAGGAGTCCGTCCGCCAGAAGCGGATCGACCGCGCCGCGCTCCGGCAGCTCCACGGGTACTTCGAAGAGCTCTCTCAGCGCTCCTGATTCTTCCCGGAGCGGCGTGCGATGCCTTCCAGCATTCCCCCGAAGATCCGCCGGTGGAACGGGTAGAGCGCCCACCAGTACAAGAGTCCCGGCAAGCCGTGCGGATCGAAGATTGCCGTCTGGCGGATCTCCGTCCCGCCCGCGGCGGGGGTCGTCTCGAACTGAAGCCAGGCACGGCCCGGGAGCTTCATCTCGGCCACGAGGCGCAGCAAACGGCCCGGTTCGACGGCTTCGACACGCCAGAAGTCGAGGGCGTCTCCCGGCAAGACCTGCTCCGGATCGCGCCGCCCGCGACGTAACCCGACGCCGCCCGCCAGGAGGTCGAGGAATCCGCGGGCCCGCCAGAGAAGATTTCCGTAGTACCACCCGTTGGATCCTCCGATCCGGCGCACCGCGGAGAAAGCGGCGTCCGGCGGAACGGGAACCAGGACGGCCCGGCTGTCGATCAGCCGTGTTCCCACGTTCGCGGCGCCGGCCTTGCCGTCCGCGAGTCCCGACGAGGAGAATGCGTCCGACCATCGCGTCTCCGCGACCTCGCGGTCCTCGCGGATGATCGCTCGGGAGATCGCCTCGCGGATGCCCCTGGGGCGGATCGAAAAGGCCCGGGCAGCGGCCGGGTTTTCCACGACCGTGCGGTTGGGCAGGCTGTCGATCAGTTTCCTCCCGATCCTCGCGTAGAGCGGGGTGACGAGCCCCAGCCACAGGCTCGAGAGCCGCGGCGTGAGCAGAGGCACGGGGATGAGCGCTCGCCGGAGCCCGCGCTGACGCGCGTACTCCTTCATGAGATCGCCGTACGTCACGCGGTCCGGACCTCCGATCTCGTAGATTCCCCCTGCGCCCGCGGGCAGATCGAGCGCGGCAACGAGGTACGCGACGACGTCCTCGACGGCGATGGGCTGCGTCTCGGCGCTCACCCAGCGCGGACAGATCATGACGGGGAGACGCTCGACGAGCGCGCGGATCATTTCGAAGGACAGGCTTCCCGAGCCGATGACGACCGAGGCGCGGAACTCGATGACCGGAACTCCCGACGCCCGGAGCCGATCACCGGTTTCCTGCCGGCTCGCCAGATGAGGCGAGAGATCGGACCCGCTTTCCCCGAGCCCGCCGAGGAACACGATCCTCGATACGCCCGCCTCTCGTGCTGCCCGCCCGAAGTTGTCGGCCGCGCGGCGGTCGCGCTCCGCGAAGTCTTCGCCGGACCCCATCGAGTGAACGAGGTAGTAGGCGGCGTCGACGCCCTCGAGAGCGGGCGCGAGGGTATCGAGAGCGAGGAGGTCGCCCCGCACCACTTCCGTCGACGTGGGAACGCGGCCCAGAAGGTCGCCGGGGCGCCGGACGAGGCAGCGGAGCGACACGCCCCGTTGCTGGAGAACGGGCCGCAGCCGCCCTCCGACGTATCCCGTCGCACCGGTCAGGAGAACCCTCATGATGCCGCACAGTAACGCGTGCCGGGGAGGGTACTCTCACACGCGTGCCGCGCGTCCTGCTCCTGCTGCCGACCACGACCTATCGGTCGGCGGACTTTCTCGCGGCCGCGAACAAACTCGGCGTGGACGTGACGGTGGCGACGGAGGAGACGAGCGCCGCCGAGCGGCTGGCGGGCGAAGCGCTGGCGACGATCGATTTCCGGGACCCCGAGCGGGCGGCCCGGCTCGCTCTCGACCTCGCCGGGAGAACGCCGTTCGACGCCGTCCTCGGAGTGGATGACGAGACGGAGGTCGCCGCCGCGGAGATCGCGCGCTCTCTCGGCTTGCGCCACAATTCGCGCCTCTCCGCCGAGGCGGCGCGCCACAAGCCGGCGATGCGGGCCGCCCTCCGGTCGGCAGGAGTCCCCGTTCCGAGGTTCGCCGTCTTTTCGGCGGATCAGGACCCCGTGGCCGTGGCGCTCGCCGTCTCGTATCCCTGCGTCCTGAAGCCGACGTTCCTCGCCGCAAGCCGCGGCGTGATCCGCGCCGACGATCCGGAGGAGCTCGTCGCGGCGTGGGAGCGCATCGGGGCGATCCTGCGGGACCCCGACGTCGCGCGGCGGGGACGAGGCTACGCGCGGGAGATCCTCGTGGAGGACTTCATCGCCGGACCCGAGGTCGCGCTCGAGGGTCTTCTCGAGGCGGGCGCCCTGCGCGTGCTCGCGATCTTCGACAAGCCGGACGTCCTCGACGGGCCGTTCTTCGAGGAGACGATCTACGTCACCCCATCGCGGCTGCCGGCCGGCGTGCAGGCGGACGTTGCCTCCGCGGCGGCATCCGCGGCGCGCGCCCTCGGACTCACGGAGGGACCGATTCACGTCGAGCTCCGGGTGAATCCTTCGGGGATCTTCGTCATCGAGGCGGCGGCCCGGTCGATCGGCGGCCTCTGCTCCCGGACGCTGCGTTTCGGCACCGGTCTCTCCCTCGAAGAGCTGATCCTGCGCCACGCGCTCGGGATGCCGGCGGAGGCCGCGCGGGAATCCGCGTCCGCCGGCGTGATGATGATTCCCATTCCGCGAGCGGGGACGCTCTCCCGCGTCGAGGGCCTTGCCGAAGCCTCCTCCGTCCCGGGAATCGTCGAAGCGACGATCACGATCCGGCCGGGCCAGAAGCTCGTCCCTCTCCCGGAAGGGTGGCGTTACCTGGGGTTCCTGTTCAGCCGCGCGGACACACCGGAGGAAGCGGAGAGAGCGTTGCGCGAAGCGCACGGAAAGCTGAGATTCGAGATCGAGGACTGACGACTCGGCGACTCTCGGGCACCCCCTCACCCAACCTCTCCCCCGCGCCCGGGGGAGAGGAGGAGGCCTCGCTCTTTCATCCGCGGGAGCCGAAGCGGAGCGTCAGCGAAGCGGAGGCGACGTTACTTTCCGGGCGAGTAGTAGGGGTTTCTCCCCGACGCGTGGTCCGTCGTGTCGAGGATCTCGCCGACACGGGGCACGAGGTCCCGGATCGCCCGCTCGATGCCCTGCTTCAACGTCACGTCGGCGGCTCCGCATCCCTGGCAGCCTCCGCCGAGGCGCAGGTAGACGTTGTTTCGCTTCACGTCGATCAGCTCGACGTAGCCGCCGTGCTGCGCGAGAGCGGGGTTGATCTCGCGCGTGAGAAGGTCGCCGATGGCCCACTTCAGGTCCCCCTCGGAGGGAAGGTTCGTGAAGAAGCTCGGCGCGACGGAGGGGACGCCGCTGCGCAGATGCTTGCGGATGACGTTGCCGAGCCCCAGTGCGGGCCAGTCGACCGGGTGAGCCGCCGAGACCGTGACGACGTTTTCCGCGATCAGCACGGACTCGATGCTCGGGATCGCCAGGATCTCGTCCGCGAGGGGAGAAACTTCCCGCTCGAGGGGACGCGTGAAGAATCCCGACTCGCCGGATAAGACCGGCCGGTCCACCGTGAACTTGCACCGGTCTCCCTGCTGGGACGGCTCACCGCTGATCTTGATCTCGTCGGCCATGCGGTCCGAGTATACCGGCCGGCCTCGTCTTTTTTTTGCAGCGGCGCGTCGCGTCGGTGACATTCGTTGGCGGCGCGAAGGAGCCGCAACGGTCGAAGGCGCCACGTTTTCAGGGCCTTGCGGCCTGCGGGGGCCGGGCACGCGATTCGCTCCTTGAACGCACGATGACGACACACAGATATCGCCATGCCCGGGGCTTCACCATGATCGAACTCCTGGTGGTCCTCGTTCTCGCCGGCCTTCTCGCCGCGATCAGCGCGCCCTTCATCGAGCGCATCATCCGGCACGAACGGCTACGCAGCGCCGTCCGGGAGGTCTACTCGGTCGTGCTCGCGGCCCGCATGCAGGCCGTGAAGCGCAACGCGCAGGTCATCGTGAAGTTCGACCTCGCGAACCGGACCGTGTACTCGTGGGCCGACAACCTTCCGTACAACTACACGCGCGACGCCGGTGAGGACACCCTTTCGATCTACCAGGTGCCGGCGTGGATCTACTTTCGCGAGGCGCCCAACGGCGCGGGCGTGGACAGCCCGAGCGCCGTGGCGTTCGATACCTACAACGGCAACGCCGGCCTGGTCGACATGATCGTCTTCCGCGGCGACGGCACGATCCTTCCGCCCCAGAGCGCAGTCTCGGCGAGGCCGCTCAAGCCGGGGACGTTCACAGCCACAGTCCCGTCCGGCTCGATCGACTGCAACGCGGCAGGAGGCCGCTGCCGCGGCGTCTACATGTCCGACCAGCCCCTCGGCGGAGACACTCCGAACCGCAACACGTTCCGGATCAGCGTCGACGATTTCGGCTCCTCCGGGAAGGCTTCGCTCCTGAAGTGGATCTCGACCGCGGAGGGCGGCAACGGCGGCGAAGCGAACTACGTCCCGGCGCCCTGGAACTGGCCCGTCTGACGGGGACAGAGGAGTGAGGTGCGAGGAGAGAGGGCCGCAAGTCTTCTGCGTCCCTCTGACCTCTCTCCTCCGTCCTCTCACCTCCCGCCCGAGCTCCTGCTGAGCGGTTGAACCGGCCTTTGCGGTCGGACATAATCGCCGGCTGGAGATTTCATGGCCAAACTTTCCCGCAGGGACCTGAAACGCAACGAGCTCGCCGAGACGATGAATCGAGGCGTCGACTACGTCTCGATCCACCGCAGGGGAGTGACGGAGATCATCGCGATCGGAGCCGGCGTGGTTCTTCTCGCGGCGGCGTTCGTCCTCTTTCGGAGCTTCCGCGAAAACGAAGCGGGACGGGAGCTTTCTGCCGGCCTCGCGGCTCTCGACGCCCCGCTCGCGGGCACCCCGGCCGCCGCGACCGCCCCCCGGACCTTTCCGACGGCGACGGAACGCGACAGGGAAGCGCTGGACCATCTCCGCAGGTCGGCTTCGAGCACGGGCACCGTGGCGGGACGCGCCGCCGGCGTGATCCTCGCCGCGCGCGATCCGAAGGCGCCGGAGTCCGCGGATCGTCTCGCACGGGCGGCGCGATCCGGCCGGGCGGAAGTGTCCGCTGCGGCCGAGCTCGACCAGGCGCGCCTCCTCGCCGCATCGGGGAAAACCACGGAAGCCATCGACCGCCTGAAGCGGGCCATCGAATCGCCGGAGGCCGCCGCGCCAAAAGACGCGATGATGTTCGCGCTCGCCCAGGTCTACGAGCAGGCGGGAGCGACTGCGGACGCCCGCGCCACGTACCAGCGGCTGATCAGCGACTATCCCAACTCCCCCTACAGGGCCGACGCACGCCAGAAGATCGCCGGGTAGGGGGCCCCTCCGGGATTGCGCCGGACTGCACTCTCAGATCTCTCTTCGGGATCGCGCCTGCCGGCGCGTGCCCGGCGTTGAAGGATCATGCGCGGTCCCGCTAATCGCCGAACGGTCATCGTCGTCTGCGACGGACTCGGTGTGGGGGCGGCGCCCGACGCCGAGGCGTACGGGGACTCGGGCAGCGACACTCTCGGCCACGTGCTCGAAAAGCATCCGACGGCGCTTCCCAACCTCGAACGCCTCGGCTTGCTGGATCTTGGCAATCTCTCCCGCAGGAGCGAAGCCCGGGGCGCGCGGGGAAAGTCTCTCGAGCTCTCCGCCGGGAAGGACACGACGACGGGGCACTGGGAAATGATGGGCCTCGTGACGGAGCGGCCGTTTCCGCTCTATCCGGACGGATTCCCGGACGAGATCGTGCGCCCGTTCGAGGAGCATGCCGGCCGGAAAGTCCTGGGCAACCGCGCGGCTTCCGGCACGGAAATCATCCAGGAGCTTGGCGCCGAGCACCTGACGACGCGTCGGCCGATCCTGTACACCTCGGGGGATTCCGTCTTCCAGGTCGCATGCCACGAGGAGATCTGGCCGCCCGAGGAGCTCTGGGATCTCTGCCGGTACGCCCGCAGGCTCCTGACCGGCCGCCACAACGTCGGGCGGGTGATCGCGCGCCCCTTCACTGGCCGGCCGGGAGGCTTCACCCGCACCGCCAACCGCCGCGATTTCACGGTAGAGCCCACCGGCGACACGTGGCTCGACCTCGTCGTGGCGGCGGGACGAAATGTCTTCGGAGTGGGGAAGATCGTCGACATCTTCTCGGGGCGGGGAATCTCGGAGTCGGTACACACGGGTTCGGATGCAGAGGGGATGCGCGTCACGAACGAGGCGTTGCGCGCCGGCCGGGCGGACGTCATTTTCACGAACCTCGTCGACTTCGACAGCAAGTACGGCCATCGCAACGACCCGGCGGGGTTCGCGCGGAACCTCGCGTCTCTCGACGCGTTGATCCCGGCGACTCTCGAGGCGCTCGGGCCGGACGACCTCTTCATCCTGACGGCGGACCACGGGTGCGAGACGACCGACCTCTCAACGGACCACACGCGCGAGTTCGTTCCCTTTCTCGCGGCAGGCCCCGGAATCCGGGAGAACGCGGAGATCGGCGTGCGGCAGGGCTTCTGCGACCTCGCAGCGACGGCGGGCGACTGGATGGGAATTCCCGCTCCGCGCGGCGAGAGCGCTCTCGCGCTCCTGGCGCGCTGATCGCGGCGTTCCCATGCTCCACGCGCTCCTGTGGATCTGCGTGGCCTACTCGGCGTGCGCTCTCCTGATGATGGTCGTCAATTCCGCCGCTCTCCCCGTCCTCTCCCGCGAAGCGCCCGCGGGCGCGGATGCTCCGTTTCTCTCCATCGTCGTGCCCGCGAGAAACGAGGCGCGGTCGGTCGAAGCGGCAATGCGCTCGTTGCTCGCGCAGGAGTACCCGCGGTTCGAGGTCATCGCGGTCGAGGACCGATCGGCGGACAGAACGGGAGAGATCCTCCGCACCCTCGCCGCCGCCGACTCGCGGCTCACGGTCGTCGCGGGGGTCGAGCCCCCTCCGGGATGGCTCGGAAAGCCGCACGCGCTCTGGCAGGGCGCCGGCCGCGCCCGCGGCGAGCTCTTCCTCTTCGTGGACGCGGATGTGCGGTACCACCCGCAGGCGGCGGCGCAGGCGGTCGGGTTCCTCGACCGGACCCGCGCGGATCTCGTCGCGTTCTTCCCGAGGCTGGAAACGGAGGGCTTCTGGGAACCGGTCCTCATGGCGAACCTCGCCTGCACGATCTACTTCGGCCCCGGATTCCTCGCGAACCTGGACCGCCCCCGCTGGCTCGCCGTGGGAAGCGGCGCCGGGAACCTCGTCCGGCGCACCGTCTACGAGGCTGTCGGGGGACACGAGACGCTCCGTGCGTCGGTCATCGACGACGTGAGGCTTGCGGTCGAAGCGAAGCGAGCGGGCTTCCGCGTTCGCGCTCTCGTCGCCACCGATCGGATCGCCGTCCGCATGTACCACGGCTTCCGCGAGGTCTGCGACGGCTTCACCAAGAACACGGCGTTCGCTCTCGGGGGATGGATGGGCGCGTTCATCCTCTTCCTCACCCTGCTGTGGATCCTCGTGTCGGTCGGGCCTCCCGCGGTCGCCCTGGCGGCGGCTTTCGGCGCTCCCGTCCCGGCTCGCGATGCCGCTCTCGCCGCCGTTTCCTGGGGAGTTCTGGTCGCCGCTCGCGCGGCGCTCGCCCTCGCCACGAAGGAACCGATCTGGGCAGCTCTGACCCAACCCTTGATGTCGGTCGTCTGGGCCGGCATTCTTCTGCGCTCGATCTACCACCGGTTCGTGCTGCGGTCGGTCGCATGGCGCGGACGGTCCTTCGACGCGACGAAGGCGGACTTCTAGAGTCCGCGGCGTTTCGGATACGATCCGCGCGCAACGATCCGGACAAACCGAAATCTCGGAGGACCGAATGCGCTGGATAGGCCTGGTCGGCATGCTGGTCGTCCTCGGCATCGCCTTCGCGTTCTCGAAGAACCGTCGCGCGATCCGCTGGCGCACGGTCGGATGGGCC
Source organism: Acidobacteriota bacterium (assembly GCA_030948185.1). Taxonomy (GTDB): domain Bacteria; phylum Acidobacteriota; class Thermoanaerobaculia; order UBA5066; family Gp7-AA6; genus JALYUA01. The sequence goes on along the minus strand of JALZAT010000007.1, from coordinate 86,128 downwards.
TTCGTCCTGCAGCTCGCGTTCGCCTTCCTCGTCCTCTACTGGGATCGGGGCAAGGACGCCCTCGAAGCGTTCTCGAACAAAGTGTCGAACGCGATCGGGTACGCGGACCGCGGATCGAGCTTCCTCTTCGGCTGGCTGGCCGGCGAGCAGTCGACCGTGGGGCAGAAGCTCGGGATCCCCGGAATCGGGGGCTTCATCTTCGCCTTCAAGGTGCTCCCGATCATCATTTTCATCTGCTCGTTCTTCTCGGTGCTGTACTACTTCGGGATCATCCAGTGGGTCGTCAAGGGAATGGCCTGGGTGATGCAGAAGACGATGAAAGTCTCCGGCGCGGAGGCGCTCTGCGTCGCGGCGAACGTCTTCATCGGCCAGACGGAGGCGCCCGTCCTGATCGCCCCCTACATTCCCGCGATGACGACGTCCGAGCTCCTGACCATGATGACGGGCGGCATGGCCCACGTGTCCGGCGCGGTCATGCTCGCCTACGTGACGATGGGAGCGCCCCTCAAGTACCTCATCACGGCGTCCGTGATGGCCGCGCCCGGAACCTTCCTCATCGCGAAGATCCTGTGGCCCGAGACGGAGACGCCCGTCACGATGGGAACCGTCAAGATGCAGGTCGAGAAGACCAGCGCGAACTTCATCGACGCGGCCGCCTCAGGCGCGGCGCAGGGGATGACGCTCGTCTTGAATATCTCCGCCATGCTGATCGCGTTCGTCGCCCTCATCGCGATGTTGAACGGGTTCCTCGGCTGGATCGGGCATTTCTGGGGCAACCCCGCCTTCGAGCTCCAGACGATCTTCGGTTGGGTGCTCGCGCCGCTCGCGTTCATCCTCGGCGCTCCAAAAGAAGACATCACGACCGTCGGCAACCTGATCGCCAACAAAACCGTCATCAACGAGTTCTTCGCCTTCTCGATGATGAAGGACGTCGTCGGTCAGCTCTCGGAAAAGGGAAAGCTCATCGCCACGTTCGCGCTCTGCGGGTTCGCGAACTTCTCTTCGATCGGCATCCAGATCGGCGGCATCGGGGGGCTCGCGCCCAGCCGCAAGTCCGACATCGCGCGGCTGGGATTCCGCGCGCTGCTCGCGGGATCGCTCGTCAGTTTCATGACGGCGTCGATCGCGGGGCTGATCTGGGAGATCGCCGGGGCGCCGCTCAAGTGAGCTCCGCGCGCGGAACAGGAGGAACGCTCCGGGCGCGCCTCGACGCCGCCGTGGACGCGATTCGGAAGCGGTCCGGCTCGAGGCAGCCGGCGGTCGGGCTCGTCCTGGGGTCGGGTCTGGGCGGTTTCGCACAGAGCCTCGATGGCCGCACGGCGATCCCGTATGCCGAGATTCCCCATTTTCCGGTCTCGACGGGGGTCGTGGGCCACGCCGGCGAGCTCGTTCTCGGGACCGTCGGCTCCACTCCCGTGGCGGTGCTCTCCGGGCGCGTTCACTTCTACGAGGGCCGTCCGATGTCCGACGTCATTTTTCCCGCGCGTGTGCTCGCGCGGCTGGGAGTCCGCGCCGTCGTGCTCACAAATGCGGCGGGCGGCGTCCGTCTCTCGTTCAAGCCGGGCGACCTCATGCTGATGACCGACCACATCAACCTGTTCGGGACCAACCCCCTGATCGGCGCCAACGACGACGAGCTCGGCCCGCGGTTTCCGGATATGAGCACGGTCTACGATCCAGCGGTGGGGAAGGTCTTCCAGACGGCCGCGACGAAGCTGCGCATACCGCTGAAGCGGGGCGTGTACCTCGGGTTGACGGGCCCCTCGTACGAGACGCCCGCGGAAATCCGGTCCTTCCGAAAGCTCGGCGCGGACGCCGTAGGCATGTCCACGATTCCCGAGGCGATCGGGCTCCGGCACGCCGGGGTCCGCGTGGCGGGAATTTCGACGATCACGAACATGGCCGCGGGGATCCTGAAAAAGCCGCTCGTGCACACGGAAGTCCTGGAGACGACCCGGCGGGTCGGCGATCGTTTCGTGCGCCTTCTCAGCGCCGCCGTCCCGAAGATCGCCGCACTCGTCGCATGACGCGGGCTCCCGACCTCGATCCCGCGCGCGAAGAACGGCTGATCGAGCAGGCCGCCCGATCCCGCGGCAACGCCGTCTCGAAGCGGAGCGGCTTTTCTGTCGGAGCCGCCATCGAAGACGGGGATGGCCGCATCTGGGGCGGCTGCAACGTCGAGAACTCGACCTACGGGCTGACGGTGTGCGCCGAACGGGTGGCGATCTGGAAGGCGCTCTCGGAAGGAGTCCGCTCGTTCCGCGCCGTCGCGGTCGTCACCGGAGCGGACGAACCGACGCCGCCCTGCGGCGCCTGCCGGCAGATCCTCTGGGAATTCGCCGGGGACGTGCCGATCGTTTCGGCGACGGAGAAGGGCCCGCGCAAGCGGTACCGGCTGTCGGAGATCTTTCCGGAGCCCTTCGATTTCTGATGCGGCCCTTCGCGTTCCTCATGCTTCTCTTCGGAGTTTTCGGTGCCGGCGCTGGGCCCGCGAACGCGCCCGCTCCTGCGAAGAGAGCCCCGGCGCAGGCCCCGAAGCCCTCCGTCGAGCTCCTCGTCGTCAATGCGCGCGTCTTGACGATGGACGACGCCTACTCGATCGTCGAAGACGGCGGGCTCGCCGTCACGGCCGGGCGGATCGTCGAGGTCGGGAAAGCGGCGGACCTGCGCTCGAAATACGCGGGGAAGACCGTCTGGGACGCAGAGGGGCGGATCGTGATGCCGGGGCTCGTGAACACCCACGGCCACGCGGCCATGACGCTGCTGCGCGGAATCGCGGACGACCTGACGCTCGAACGATGGCTGACCGAGCACATCTTCCCGGCCGAGGCGAAGAACGTCTCTCCCGAGTACGTCTACGACGGAACCCTGCTCGCCGCGCTCGAGATGATCGAGGGCGGCACGACCACCTTCGCCGACATGTATTACTTCGAGTCGGAGGCGGCGCGCGCGGCGGACACCGCCGGGCTGCGCGCCGTCCTGGGGGAGACGTTCATCGATTTTCCCGTTCCGGACCACAAAGATCTGGCCTCGACCCTCGCGTACATGAAGGGATTCGTCGCGAAGTGGAAGGGGCATCCGCGCATCATCCCCGCGGCGGCGCCGCACGCTCCCTACACCTGCTCGAAGGAGACGCTTCTCGCGGCGCGGGACTTCGCGCACGCCGAGGGCATCCCTCTGCTCATCCACGTCGCCGAGACACGAAAGGAGATGGAGGACGCCCGCAAGACGTGGCAGCAGACTCCTTTCCTGCGGCTCGCCTCCGTCGGCTTCTTCGATCCGCCGCCCGGCGGCAAGCGCCTGCCCATCGTGGCGGCTCACGCCGTGTGGATGGAGGAGGGGGACGTCGCGATCGCAAAGCAGTATGGGGTTTCACTCTCGCACAACCCGGAATCCAACATGAAGCTTTCGTCGGGGATCGCCGACGTTCCGGGCTGGCAGAAGGCAGGGCTCACCTGGGGGCTCGGGACGGACGGACCGGCGGGCTCGAACAACGACCTCTCGATGTTCGAGGCAATGGATTTCGCCGGCAAGCTCGCCAAGGTCTCGAAGATGGATCCCACCGTGCTGCCGGCTCGCGATCTCGTCGCGGCGGCGACGCGCGGCGGAGCGAGGGTTCTGGGCCTCGAGTCGAAGATCGGCTCCCTCGAAAAGGGGAAGCAGGCGGACTTCATCGCCGTCCAGTCGCGGACCGCGCACACGACGCCCTTCGACGACCCCTACTCCGCGCTCGTCTACTCGATCAAGGCGTCGGACGTGACCGACGTCTGGGTGGACGGCCGGCGGCTTCTCGCGGACCGGAAGCCGACCACGCTCGACGCGCGCGCGATCCTCGAGAAGGCGGCCGTCTGGCGGCGAAAGATCGATCAGTCGCTCGCGCACCCGGCGGCGGCGGCGAGCAAACCCTGAAGCGGGAGGCGAAGCCTTGAAGACCGTCTACGAGATCCTGCGCTCGAAACGCGACGGACACGAACTCTCGGGGGATGAGATCGCGTTTTTCGTCGCCGGCATCGTGTCCGGGGACGTTCCGGACTACCAGGCCGCTGCCTTCCTGATGGCCGCCGTCATTCGCGGCCTGTCGACGGCGGAGATGGCGGCTCTCACCGGAGCCATGCGCGATTCCGGAGAGGCGTGGGACTTGTCGGACCTCGCGCCGGTCGTAGACAAGCATTCGACGGGCGGCGTCGGCGACAAGGCGACACTCGTGCTCGCTCCGCTCGTCGCGGCGGCGGGCGGCCGGGTCGGGATGATGTCGGGGCGGGGACTCGGCCATACGGGCGGCACGCTCGACAAGCTCGCGGCGATCCCCGGTTTTCGCACCGACCTCGACCTGCCCCGCGTCCGCAAGGCGCTGACGGAGGTCGGCGCGGCCCTCTTTGCCCAGACGGATACCGTGGCGCCCGCGGACCGCAAGCTCTACGCGCTGCGCGACGTCACCGGGACGGTTGAATCGCTCGGACTGATCGTGGCCTCGATCCTGTCGAAGAAGCTCGCCTCCGGAACGACGGGAATCGTCTTCGACGTGAAGACGGGCAACGGCGCGTTCTTGAAGACCGTGGACGAATCGCGGGCGCTCGGGCGGGCGCTCGTCGACACGTCGAGGGCGGCCGGCCGCGAAGCCACGGGCTGGATCACGGACATGTCGCGACCCCTGGGCCGTGCCGTCGGAAACGCGCTTGAGGCGGAGGAGTCGATTCTGGTTCTCCGCAACGAGGGCCCGGAGGCGGTGCGGGAGCTCTGCCTCATCCTTGGCGCCGAGATGCTGCGATTCGCGGAGCCGGGAATCTCGGAGGAAGCGGCGCGCAAGAAGCTCGAGGACGCGCTCGCGTCCGGACGGGCCGCCGAGAAGTTCCGGGACCTGATCGCGTTCCAGGGCGGCGACCCGAAAGTCATGGACGACCTGTCGCGCCTCCCGCAGCCGAAGAAGAAGGTTCCCGCCCTCGCCCCGAGGTCCGGCTTCGTCCGATCCATCCAGACGGAGAGGATGGGATTCCTCTCGATCGACATCGGGTGCGGCCGCCGCAAGCGCGAGGACGAGATCGATTTCGCCGCGGGGTTCCTCGTCGAGAAAACGGTGGGAGACCGGGTCGAAAAGGGGGAGCCGCTGGCGATCCTGTGTCTCGGCGATCGCCCCGCTCCGCGGCCGGATTTCGAAGGGGAGCTTGCGGGATTGTTCGAGATCGGAGATTCGCCGGCGGCCCCGCCGCCGCTCGCGATCGAGCGGCTCTGACCGCCGGCTTCCCCGGGCTCGCTACTTCGCTGCCTGGACCGCGACGCGATTGGCAATCGTGTCGTGGTGCGACGCCATGTGTGTGCGGAGCTCCAGGCCGGCGTCCTGTGTCAGCCCGGCTTTGCGTTGGCGCGCCTGGGTGTCCGGATCCTCCTGCTGCGCCGCCAGGTCCTTCCAGCCGTTGTACCGGGTGATGTGGAGGTAGTCCCAGGGCGAGCCCTCGCGGTGCTGAAGCAGGACGGAGTCTCCGGGACGTGGACTGCTGGCCATGACGCGCTTCAAGGTGTCCTCGAGCTGGGTGCGGTGTCCGGCGGCCCCCTGGTACGCGCCCACGATGTAAACGTCGCTGCCGGCCGGGGCAGCGCCCGCCGACGGCTGACCGATCCCCATCGCCTTCGAGAACTCGGCCCATGACGGACCCGCCGCATAGGTGTCGTTGTGCCACGCACGAAGTTCCCGTTCCGCAGCGGGAGCGGGTGAAGCCAGCTCGACCGAGGCTTTCGGTCCAAGGTGCTGGATGACCGCGAAGTCCCAGTCGTCGCCTTCGAGGTGCCGGAGGATCAACGCGTGAGTCGGCATCGGCTCATTCGCAGGCGGAGTTCGCAGGCTGTTGAGTATTTCGGTCGCCTTCCCGGGCGCCGCCTTGACGAAGTGGACGTGGTAGAGGTCGGTGCGGTTGCCTGAGGCCGGCGAAGTTGCCTGCGGCGCCTGCTGAGCAGACATCCAGGCAGCTGCGACGAGCGCGATCGCGAGGGAAAGAAGTATCCGATTCTTCATAGATTCCTCCTGGAGGCAGTTCTGGTGTCCGGAGCGGGAACTGCTTTTGCGGACACTCTACCAGCCGGGGAAGGGCCCAACTTCGGGCGCGAGCGGGCCCGGGGAGCCCCGACCTAGAATCGCGGGATGGATCGGAAGCCTCGTCCGGGCCTGCGAGCAAAGTTTCTTCCCCGGAAGCGTTTTCTTTTTCCCGAACCGCACTGCGGCGAGATCGTCCTGCGATCGGGGAGGTTTGCCGCGGTCGGGGACCTCCAGCGGACGTCCCGCGCGGAAATGTGGCGCGAATCGAACGACCGCGAGCGGGAACGCGTGCTCGCCGCCATCACCGCGGAGGCGCCGGATTTCGTGGCCCTTCTCGGGGACCTCGTCTTCCGCGGGTCTTCCGCGGCGGAGTGGGCGCGCTTCGACGCGCTCGCGTCGCCGATCCGTCTCGCGCGCATTCCCGTTCTTCCCGTTCTCGGGAACCACGAGTACTGGGTCGCGCGCGGACCGGCACTCACGAACTTCTTCGCGCGTTTCCCGCACCTTCACGGCCGCCGGTGGCACGCCGTCACCTACGGGCCGCTCAGGATCATCGCTCTCGATTCGAACCTGCGCTTCCTGGCCCCGTCGGTCTGGGAGGAACAGCGTCTCTGGTTCGAGGGGCAGCTCGCCGAGGCCGACGTGGATCCCGCCATCCGAGGCGCTCTCGTCCTCGTACACCATCCCCCCTACACGAACAGCAGCGTGACCCGGGACGAGATTCACGTGCAGAGGACTTTCGTCCCGGGCTTCGAGCGGTCCGTAAAGACTCTCGCGATGGTTTCGGGGCACGTCCACAGCTACGAGCGGTACCTGCGCAACGGCAAGGCGTACGTCGTGACGGGAGGCGGGGGAGGGCCGCGTGTTCGCCTCTCGTCGGAGGGCCGGCGGCGGCACACGGACGATCTGTTCCGAGGTCCGTCGATCCGCGATTTTCACTACCTCATGGGACAGATCACCCCGGCCGGCCTGGAGATCGAGATGAAGGGCATGCCCAAGGGCGGCGAGCAGTTCACGGCTCTCGAAAAGTTCGCACTCCCGTGGCCGGGCGGGAGCACGGAATGACGCTCATCGGCACCCGCAATCCGGTCGTCCGGATCCTTCGCGCCGCCGCGGGGCTCTTCTCGTCTCCGCGGCCGATCAAGCCCGTGCGGGCAGACCACCCGGTCTGGGTGATCGGCCACCGCGGGGCGGCCCGCGAGGCCCCGGAGAACACGATCGAGTCTTTTGCCCGCGCGGCCGAACTCGGCGCGAACGGCATCGAGACGGATATCTGCGCCACGTCGGACGGCCGTTTCATCCTGTGGCACGATGCGGACCCCGGCGGTGCCATCGCCCTCGCGCGGCAGGCCGGCCGCGAAGAGCTGGCCTTCACTCCGGACGTTCCCGCCATCGGCTCGCCGTGGCGGCGCGCCGTCCGCGAGCTCGCGTTCGACGACTTCCGGCGCCACTACGGGTACACGCGGCGCCGCGGCGGACTCTCGGACCTGATCGCCCGCGGCGGCCCTCCGGATGTCCCGATCGCGACGCTCGAGGACCTCTTCGCGTGGTCGGATCGCGAGCGGCGGGTCCAGCACCTCGTTCTGGACGTCAAGCTCGAGCCTCCGGACGTGGAGCGCGCGAAGGAGCTCCTCGAGCGTGCGCGCGCCTGGGTCTCCCGGCCGGGGGCCCGCCCGGACCTCACGGTCCACTATCTCAGTCCGCACCGGGAGGTCCTGGAGGTTCTGGTCCCGCAGGCGCGCCTCAACCCTCTGCCGCCCGGGCTGCAGCTCCATGCCGATTTCGAGCTGCCGGGAGTGCGCCGGACGGCGCGGCGCCTCGGTACGCGGCACGTGAGCATGGGGGCGGGCCAGAGGTTCTGGAACGAGTTCCGCGCGGAGGTCGCCTCCGTCGGGAGAGCCCGGCGCCGCGGAAAGCTCGACGGGCTGATCGTCTGGACCGTCAACGAGGAGCGGCGGCTCTCCGAGACGGTCGATCGAGGCGTCGATGGAATCCTGACGGACGACCCCAAGACGCTTCGCGCGATCGTCTCGGAGGGCGCCGCGGGCGGGAAGGTGAGGGCCGCAGCGAGCGTTTAGAATCGCCTCGTGCTCTATCGATTCGACCGCGTTCGCAAGTCCTACGGCCCCAAGGAGGTGCTGAAGGACGTCACCTGGCAGCACAATCCCGGCCAGAAAGTGGGCCTCGTCGGCCGCAACGGGGCGGGAAAGACCACGCTTCTGCGCATCGCGCTCGGGCGCGAGGAGCCCGACGCGGGCGAGCTCGTGCGCGCAAACGCCATCCGGATCCAGACCGTCGACCAGTCGCTGGCGAGCGCCGACCTGGGCGAGACGCTGCACGACTACACGGCGGGCGCCTTCGCGGACCTGCACCGCCTCGAATCGGAGATGCGCCGGCTCGAGCACGCGATGGCCGACGGCGACAACTCGCCGGCCATCCACGACCGCTACGACGCGATCTCGCACCGGTTCGAGAACGAGGGCGGGTACGACATGGTGGCTGAGGTCGAGAAGGCGCTCTCGGGGCTCGGGTTCGAGCGCGCCGATTTCGGCCGCCCGCTCTCGGAGCTCTCGGGCGGCCAGAAGAACCGGGCCATGCTCGCCCGGGCGATCCTCGCCTCGCCGGACGTCTTGCTCCTGGACGAGCCGACGAACCACCTTGACTTCAACGCCGTCGAGTTCCTCGAGGAGTACCTCTCCCGGTCACGCCGCGCATACCTCGTCGTCACCCACGACCGGCGGTTTCTCGACCGGGTCGCGGAAGAGATCATCGATCTCGAGAACGGCCGCCTCTCCTCCTACGGCGGCGGCTACACCTCCTACCGGCGGCAGAAAGCCGAGCGCGTGCTGACGGCCACGCGCGCATTTGAAAAGCAGCAGGAGTTCATAGAAAAGGAGAAGGAGTACATCCGGCGGAACATCGCCGGCCAGAACTCCCGCCAGGCCAAGGGACGCCGCACCAAGCTCGCGCGCGTGGACGTTCTCGACAAGCCGATCGAGGACACGACTTCGGTGGCTTTTCGCTTCGACGCGGCGCGCATCGGCGGCCGCTCGTTCCTGCGGTCCCGGCATCTCGACGTCGGGTATGCCGCCGGAGATCCGATCGTGCGAGATGTCTCCTTCGAGCTGCTCCGTGGAGAGCGCCTCGCGATACTGGGCGAGAATGGAACGGGCAAGACGACGGTCTTGAAGACGCTGGCGGGCCGGCTGCCGGCGCTGCACGGAACCGTGCAGACGGGGCACGACGTCTCGATCGGCTACTACGACCAGGAGCTGAAGGACCTCGATCCGAAGAAACGCGCCATCGACGCCGTCTGGGACCAGAACCCGGACGCCACAGAGGAGGCGATGCGCTCCTACCTGGCGCGATTCGCGTTTCGCGGCGACGAGGTTTTCGCGCCGATTTCCGGACTCTCGGGAGGCGAGAAGGGGCGACTCACGCTGGCCGTCGTCATGATGCAGCGCCACAACCTCCTCCTTCTGGACGAGCCGACGAATCACCTCGACCTCGACTCTCGCGAGGCGCTCGAGGAGTCGCTTGACGGGTTTGCCGGGTCGATCGTCTTCGTCTCGCACGACCGCGCGTTCATCGACCGGCTGGCGACCCGCGTCGTCGACCTGCGTTCCGGGCGCGCGGTCGCGATGGACGGGAACTATTCCGACACCGCCGAGGGGCGCGCGGAACGGCGGAAGCTGCCGGAGCCCGCCGAGCAACGGCGTGGCGAGGCACCCAGGCAACATCATGGCGACGGCGCCCCCCTCACCCCGGCGCCGCGAGGCGAGGCACCCAAGCGACATCATGGCGAAGAGACGGCCCTCACCCCGGCCCTCTCCCAGAGGGAGAGGGAGCATACCCAGAAGCGGCGGCGGAAGATCAAGGGCCTCGAGGAGCGGATCGCGGCGCTCGAGGCGGACATCGATCGCCTGGAGGCGCGGCTCTGGGAGGAAGCGCTCACGCTCGGCCCCGTCGAGTCCCGCAACCTCGCGGCCGAAAAGTCCGCCCGAAAGGAGGAGCTCGACGCGCTCGTGGAGGAGTGGGCGAACCTTTCCCGGACCCAGGAGGAATCGGAGAAGGCAGGCTCCCGCGCGTGAGGCGGGACCAGGGCGCGGCGATCGTCGCCATCGGTTCGGAGATGCTGGGGCCATTCCGGCAGGACACCAACTCGCTCTGGCTCGCCGCGCGGCTCGAGGAGATCGGGATTTCCGTCGTGCGCAAGTCGGTCGTGGGAGACGATCCCGACGCGATCGTGCGCGAGCTCGCCCGGGCCTGCGCGGAGGCGCCGCTCATCGTGACGACGGGCGGTTTGGGCCCCACGGCCGACGACGTCACCGTCGCGGCGGTGTCGCGGTGGCTCGGCGTCGGGACGACCCGCAACGCCGAATTCGTGGAGCAGATGCGTCGCCGCTTCGAGTCGCGCGGCTTCCGCATGCCGGCCGTGAACGAGAAGCAGGCCGACTTCATCGACGGAGCCCGCCTCCTCGAGAACCCTCGGGGCACTGCGCCCGGATTCTGGGCGAAGAGGGGAGAATGCGAGATCGTCATCCTTCCCGGAGTCCCCTCCGAGATGCGGGAGATCATGGAGCGCTCCGTGCTTCCGGAGCTGGCGTCGCGGTCGGGCGGCGAGGTTCTTCGCCGGCGCGTCCTGCGGATCGCCGGCGTCGGCGAATCAGCGATCGAGGAGCTCGTGATGCCGGTCTACGAGCGGTGGAAGGAGCATCCCGTCACGATCCTCGCGTCCCCGGGCGAGGTCCAGCTCCACCTGGCGGTCCGCGCCACTCCGGACCGCGCGGAAGAGATCCTCGGCCGCATGGAGAAGGACTTTCGAACGGTCCTGGGCGGCCGCGTCTTCGGCGAGGATGGCGAGGAGCTGGCGGCCGCTCTCGGCCGGGCGCTGCGCGAGCGGGGGCTCACACTGGCACTCGCGGAGTCCTGCACGGGAGGAATGATCTCGACGCTCGTGACGGACGTGCCGGGCTCGAGCGCGTACTTCCTCGGCGGCGTGGTCTCGTACGGCAACGGGGCGAAGGAAAACTTCCTGGGGGTGCGTGAGGAGACGCTTCGCTCGCACGGAGCGGTCTCGGCGGAGGCGGCGCTCGAGATGGCGCGCGGGGCGGTCGAAAGGTTCGGCGCCGACGTCGCGGCCGCGGTGACGGGGATCGCGGGACCGGACGGGGGCACGGAAGAGAAGCCGGTCGGGACCGTCTGGTTCGCGATCGCGAACCGCGGGGGGCGCGACATCGCAAAACGACGCGCGTTCCTGGGGGACCGCGGCCACGTGCGCCGGTCGGCCTCCGTGCACGCGCTCGAGCTCGTCCGGCGCCACGTCGTGGGGTGGACGGTGGACGGATGACGGACGCGGACACCGTCCGCGCCTTTCTCGCGCTACCGCCGGACCCGGAGTGGGGAGAGGGCGCGCTCGCGCTCGTGGAAGACCTCCGCCCCGTGTCCCCGCCCGCCTCGTGGGCGAGGCCGGCGTCGTGGCGCCTGACGCTGAAGTTCCTGGGACAGGCGACGCGCGAGGCGCTCGCGTCCTTCGCGGAAGCCGTCGCCCGCCCGGCGTGCGAGACGGAGGCGGGCGATCTGCCTTCGGCTGGAGGCGCCGTGTTCCCCGCCGGCGGCCCGGCGCGCGTTCTCGCGGTGGGTTTCGCGCCCACGCCGGCCCTCTCCGGCCTCGAGCGGCTCGCCGCGACCGCCGAGGCGACGTCGCGCCGACTCGGCCTCGAACGGGAAGACCGCCCCTTCCGTCCGCACGTCACGCTGGCGCGCCTTCGCGAGCGGTGGCCGGACGCCGCGGTCGAGCGCTTCCGGAAGACCGCCGCGTCCTGGCCCCTGCCGGCGTGGAAAGCGCGCCGGTGCGTCCTGTACGCCAGCCGGCCCGGGCCCTCGGGCGCCGTGCACACGGAGCTCGCCGCGTGGCCGTTGCGCTCTTCGTCCACCCGCGACGGAGCGTGAGCGAATGAGTTCCCGCGCGCTCCTGATGGTCGTGGTCGGTTACCTCCTCGGCTCGATCTCCTTCGCCGTCCTGCTCGTGCGGTGGCGAACGGGAAAGGACATCCGGACGGAGGGGTCCGGCAACGCCGGCGCGACGAACGTCCTCCGGTCACACGGAAAGGCGCTCGCTCTGCTCGTAGCGCTTCTCGACGTCGCCAAGGGAGCGGCCGCCGTGCTTCTCGTGCGCCTCGTCACCGCCGACCCGCGCGCCGCCGGGGCGGCGGCCTTCGCGTCGATCCTCGGCCACGTCTTTCCGATCTATTACGGCTTCCGGGGCGGAAAGGGCGTCGCCACCGCGGTCGGAGCATTCCTGGCGCTCGCGCCCCTGCCGACGCTGGTCTGCATCGGCGTGTTCGTCGCCGCCGTCGCCCTGACACGCTATGTCTCCGTCGGGTCGATGGTGGCCATGTCGCTGCTTCCGGCCGCGATGGGGCTCTTCCACGAGCCCCTGCCCGTCATCGTCGCGGCGGCGGGGGCGGCCGTGCTGATCGTGTTCAAGCACATCGAAAACCTGAAGCGCCTTGCCGCCGGGCGGGAGAGAAAGCTGGGACAGAAATGAAGGTGTCTGTGCTCGGCGCGGGTTCGTGGGGAACGGCGCTCGCCATGCATCTCGGCAGAGGCGGGCATGACGTCCTGCTCTGGAGCCGCGACCCGGCGGTCTCTGGTGCGATCCGGGAGACGGGGCGTCACCCTCGGCGCTTTCCCGACGTCCAATTCCCTCCCGGGATCCGCGCGAGCTCCGACATCCGCGAGGCGCTCTCGCACTCGGACACGATTCTCGTCGCGGTGCCGTGCGCCTCCTACCGTCCCCTGCTCGAGAGCATTCCCGGCACGGAGGCGCGGCGCTTCGTGTCCACCGCGAAGGGGATCGAGCCGGAGACGCTGCGGCGGATGTCGCAGATCATCCTCGAGTACCAGCCGGGCGCCGAGGTCGCGGCGCTGTCCGGCCCGACGTTTGCCGAGGGGGTCGCGCGCGGCGACCCGTCCGCGGCCGTCATCGCGGACGCTGGCGGAACGCTCGCGCGGGACGTCCAGGGGGAATTCTCGAACACGCAGTTGCGCCTCTATCGGTCGGACGACCTGCAGGGCGTCGAGCTCGCGGGCGCGCTCAAGAACGTCGTCGCGATCGCCGCGGGGATCGTCGCCGGGCTCGGCTTCGGCGCGAACACCATCGCGGCGCTCGTCACCCGGGGGCTCGCCGAGGTGGGGCGGATCGTCAAGGCAGGCGGGGGTCAGGCGCGCACCGTGGCGGGCCTCGCGGGCATCGGAGACCTGATGCTGACGTGCACGGGCAGGGAATCGCGCAACCGCCGGGTCGGGGAGGCGATCGGACGGGGGCGGCGCCTTCCGGACGTCCTCGTCGAGATGCCGGAGGTCGCGGAGGGCGCCCGGACGTGCCTGGCCGTCCCGAGGATGGCCGCAGCGGCCGGGATCGAAGCCCCGATCGCAGACGCCGTGGTCTCGGTGCTCTACGAAGGGGTGCCGGCAGGGGTTGCCGTGGAGAAGTTGATGACCCGAACCCTGAGGGAAGAGTAGGGGAAGGCGGCCGCAAGAGCCGCCCCTACGCGGCCGACTTCTTCTTCGGACTTTCTCTGACCCGAATCGGCAGGACGATTGCCTGAAGCCCCGCGAACTGAAGCCGGCGCTGGATCGCGAATGCCGTCTCGTTGTGGAGGATCCGGTAATAGAAGCGATCTCTTTCGAAGACGAGCTGCCCCAGGTAGAAGATCGAGCGGGGAAATTCGGTGCGCACTTTTTCGCAGAGCTCGACGACCTGGTCGACGGCCTCGGTGCCGATTCCGTACCGGTACTCCGCCCGAAATCCGAGCCGCCGCGCGAACGAGACGTATTTCTCGAGGTCCTCGATCGTCTGCGCCTTGAGCGCTTCGATCTCGTCCACGCCCTTGAAGTGGGAAGAGTCCACCACGCCGACGGACGCAAACACGTAGTTCTTGTAGAGCCGGGGAAAGAGGCTCTGCACCGAAAGAACGGTGTGGACGCCCAATCCCGAGAACCCATTGACGAGCATGACCGCGACGGCCTCGCCTTGGGGAATGGGCTCGAGGACCTCCGTGTGCGGGCGCAGCGGGACGCTTAGGAGCGTGTCGTCGAGGCTTCGAAGCTGCTCGCGCACGCTCAGGTAGTGCCGCTTGACGGCGAACGCCGCCGCCACGACCGTCGCCGTCACGACGACGGTGACCCAGCCGCCCTCTCCGAACTTCTCGTACACGGTGACCACGAGGATCGATCCGCAGAGAACGAGCCCGACGAACTGGAGAAGAAAGTTTCCCATCCACCCGGGTTTTCCCCGCTCGAGCCACCAGTGGCGGGTCATGCCGAGCAGCGTGAGACTGAAGGTCAGGAACACGTTGATGGCGTACATGACGAGCAGCGCGGAGACCGATCCTTTCGTGTACACGAGTGTCGCGAAAGCCGCCAGACCCATCAACCAGATCCCGTTGTTCGTGACGAGCCGGTCGGAGAGCTGCGCGAACCGCCGGGGAACCCAGGAGTCCGTGGCCATATTGGCGAGGATCCGCGGGCCGTCGAGGAACCCGGTCTGCGCCGCGACGAAGAGCAGACAGCCCGCGGAGACGAGGGTCACAATCACCAGCACGGACCCGGCGTGGAACCCGCCGAGCGACCACGCCCCGAACACCCGCTCCGCGAGGACGGCGTTCATGACCTTCATCGGGTGCGGTCGGGAGCCGGTCAGGAGATAGGCGAGGATGATCCCGCTGGCGGTGAAGGCGAGGGAGACCGCCATGTACAGCATCGTTTTCTTCGCGTTGTGGACCTTGGGCTCTCGGAGGATTTGAACGCCGTTGGAGACGGCTTCGATGCCGGTATAAGCACCGCCCCCAAGGGAGTACGCGCGCAGAATGATCAGGAACATGGGCAGGAAGCCGATCGCGCTCGAGGTGTTTCGAGCTTCGCCGATCGCTCCCTTGAACACGGCCGGCAATGCGAAGAAGTGTTGAGCGAGGGCTGCTGTGATCAGCAGTGCGTGTGTCGCGATGAAGAGCAGGAAGATCGGGACGAGGATCGTCACGCTCTCCTTGATCCCCCGGAGATTCAGAAGCACCAGCAGCGCCAGAATCACGAGCTTGGAACCGAACTGGTACCGGTGGAGGTGCATGGGCAGGAAACTGAAGATCTGGTCCACCCCGGAAGCCGCGGACGTCGAAATCGTGAGGACGTAGTCGACGATCAGAGCGCAGCCGGAAACGACGCCGAACCGGGGGCCCAGGAGCTTGGTCGCGACGAGATAGCCGCCGCCCCCGCCCGGGAAGAGCTCGATGACCTTCGTGTAACAGGCCGAGATGATCATGACGGTGCCGGCGATCATCACGGCGAGGAGCACGGCGAGGTAGGCATGGGACCCGAGCGCCTTGAACGCCTCTTCCGGGCCGTAGGCGGAGGACGAGAGGCCGTCGGCGCCCAGCCCGACCCAGGCGAGGAAGGCGACCAGAGTGACGTGGTGGAAGATCCTCGGATCCATGGGATCCCGGGCCTTCCCGACGAGGATCGTCTTGAGGGTATTTGGCAAGGTGCGGCGGCCGGGAGGGCCGCCGGGAGCGGATTATCGGGTGGCTCCCCGGTCGAGTCAAACCGCTCGTGATAGGCTTTGGGTTGCCCTGCCAGCCGCCGAGGATATCCCCATGAGCGGGACCGGCGACGGAATTGCGGCGACAGGCAAATCCGGAAACCCCTGGTTTTCCGTCGCACGTCCAGGGTCAATGCATTTGGTATCCGTCCCGCGATTGTGCGTGGACGGGGAGGAGGACGAATGAAGAAGGTTTTTGCTCTTTCCCTGGTGGCGGTTCTCTGTCTCGCGGTCGTTGCCGTTGCGGGCGACGACAAGATGGCCGGCAAGGACAAGGCCGGCGCCACGATGGAAGGAACGATCTCGAAGGTCGACATGGCCGGGAAGATGATGATGGTCAAGGACAGCGCCGGCAAAGAGAGCACCGTGTACTGGACCGACAAGACCAAGGTCGCGGGCGACGAGCTGAAGGAAGGCTCCCTCGTCCACTGGAAGGGCATGGAGAAGGACGGAAAGATGTGGGCGACCTGGGTCCACGTCGGCGAAATGAAAAAGATGTAACTTTTTTTCGCTCATTTCCTGCGGGGCGGTGAATCCGCCCCGCTTTTTTTTCACGGCGAGACCCCCTTGGCTCGCACCAGAGCTAGAATCCCGGCCACCTTGATCCGTCGCCTTTTTTCAGGACGTCCCGCCGTTCTGCTCTTCCTCGCGCTTTTCCTTGGCGCCCTTGCGCTCCCCGCGGGCGAGGACGCGAAGCGGACCACGGCGCCCCCTGCCGGGCCCGAAGCGGAGGGGGACGGCCCGGATCTCGTCCAGCAGCGCATCCTGTTCTACCTGCAGCGGCACGGAGATCAGGGGCGAATCGACCCGGAACGCCGGCGCGAAAAAATCGCCGCGGAGTACGCCCGCTGGCGGGAGCGAGACGGCAAGGGGACCGGCAAGTCGGCGCAGGGGATCGGCGGTTCCGACTGGACCTCTCTCGGGCCGACCAACGGCGCCGGACGCATGACCGCCGCGGCGCCCCATCCCACGGACTCGAACCGGATCTACGCCGGAGCGGCGGGCGGAGGCGTCTGGAAGAGCACGGATGCGGGCGCGACCTGGACGCCGCTCACGGAAGGCCTTTCCGATCTTTCCGTCGGCGCGCTCGCGCTGGCGCCCTCGTCGCCGGACACGATCTACCTCGGCACGGGGGAGGGCGGTTACGCGATCGACTTCATTCCCGGCATCGGTTTCCTGAAGTCGACCGACGGCGGCGTGACCTGGAACCTGCCCTCGAGCATCATCGCGACAACGTTTTACCGGATCAGCGTTCACCCGACGAACCCGAACGAGCTCGTGGCGGGTACGAACGGGGGAGCGTTTCGTTCGACGGACGGCGGAAACACGTGGAGCAACGTGATCACCCGGGCGGCGTACGGGGACGTCCCCGATCTCGCGCGGGACGCAAGCGATCCCAGGATCCTCTACGCCACGACCTGGTGCCGCTCGAACGCGTGCACGAACACGACGGCCAGGGTGCTGAAGTCCACGGACGGTGGCCTCACGTGGGCGGACAAGAGCTCGGGACTCCCGGTGGGCGTCGCGAGCGGGATCGACGAGCGGATGTCGCTCGCTCTGGCGCCTTCGAACTCCTCCGTGCTCTACGCGGCCCGTTCGCTGAAAAACGCGACCTCGGGCAACCTCGTCTCCCACATGTACAAATCGACGAACGCCGGCGACACCTGGACCGAGCTCACGTCCATTTCCGGCAGCAGCAGCAGGTCGGCCTATCTCGCGCAGCAAGGCTGGTACAACAACGTCCTCGTCGTATCGCCGGCGGACGCGAACGTCGTCATCGGCGCGGGAACGACCTACGTCCGCTCGACGGACGGCGGGATCAGCTTCCAGGGCACGCTGTCGGGGTCGGGCGTCCACGTGGACGCGCACGATCTGCGCTACCAGGGCTCGAAGCTCTGGATCGCCAACGACGGCGGAATCTGGTCGAGCACCGACGACGCGCTTTCGGCCACGGCCCGCAACGCGGGCCTCGTCACCCGGCAGTACTACTCGCTCGCGATCGACCCGGTGAACCGCAACAGAATCCTCGGCGGCGCCCAGGACAACGGCACCGGGCAGCGCACGGATGCCGGCGGGACCGAATGGCGCGGCGTGTTCGGATCGGACGGTTTCGAGTGCGGAGTGAACCCGATCGCTCCCACGATCGCCTGGGCAACCACCCAGTTCGGCAACGTGTTCCGGACGCGAGGAGCCGGGAATACGGCCGCGCCGCCCTTCGAGAACGTGACACCTCCCTACGACGACGGCGAGCAGACGCCGTTTCTCTCGGTGCTGAAGGTGGATCCCTGGTCGCCCAACACGATCTATACGGGCTCGTACCGGCTCTGGCGCTCCCGCGACGGCGGGACGACCTGGGTCCCCCTCCCCACGACGACGACCGATAGCTCCGGGTGGCTTTCGACGTCGAACGTCACGTCCGTTGCGCTCGCGCGGACGGATCCCCTCATGATCCTCGTCGGAAAAGGCCGGGCGATCTTCCGGTCGGGAGACGGCGGGTCCACATGGATCGCAGGCAGCGGGCTTCCCAACTCGATCGTGAACAACGTGGAAATCGACTCGCACGACGCGAACGTGGCCTACGCGGCGATCGCGACGACGACGGGGCCGAGCGTGTACCGCAGCGATTCCGGGGGAGTCGCCTGGTCGCCGAGCGCGACGGGACTTCCCGGCTTCGCCGCGCAGGCGGTCCGCGTGGATCCCACCGATTCGAGCGTCGTCTACTGCGGAACGGACGTCGGCGTCTTCCGGTCCACCGACCGCGGTGCGACCTGGTCGCGCTTCGGAAACGGTCTCCCCGCGACCTCGGTACACGACCTCGCGTTGCTTCCGGATGGATCGATGCTGCGTGTTGCGACGCACGGCCGCGGAATCTGGGAGCTCCAGGTGCCCCCGATCGGCAACTCGCAGCCCGTCGCGACGATCACGGCACCCGCCGCGGCCACCTCGAACCTCTCCCGCGGAACGACGATCACCTTCGCGGGGACCGTCTCCGATCCCGACGCCGGAGACTCCGCGACCGGCACCTGGTTCTTTCCCGACACCGCGGAGGCCCTGCCCCTTCCTGGTGTACCCGGCACGGTGTCGCACACCTTCCGCAACGCGGGTGTCTTCCCGGTGACCCTCACAGCGCGCGACACCCGGGGAGCGCTCGGCTCGACCTCGGTCCTCATCACGATCGCCGAATCCGGCGACGCCTGCGCGTCCCCCATCGTGATCCCGGCGGCCGGCCCGTTCCCGTACTCCGTCACGGTCAACAACGAGTCGGCGACGAGCGAGGCCAGCGATCCCGCCCCGGCGTGCGTCGGCGTCGGAACCGGCACCGCCGGGTCCATATGGTTCGAGTTCACTCCTCCCACGGCGGGCTCGTGGGAGTTCTCGACGTGCGGCGCGCTGGCCGACACGGTTCTCGCGGTCTACACGGGCAACGCCTGCGGGCCCTACGCGGCCGTGGCGAGCGGGTGCAACGACGACACGACGCTGGGGGGGTGCGGAGCCCAGGCCTCCGTGGTGACGGTCACGGCGACGGCGGGGCAGACGCTCCGCATTCAGGCAACGGGATTCGACGCCGGAAGCGTGGGGTCCTTCCCGCTCACGGTCCGCGCGACCGGAACGGCCGGTCCGCGAATCGCTGGGATCAGCACGCCCCAGGGCCCGGCACCTGGCGGAACACCCGTCCTGATCACGGGGCGCGGGTTCGCGCCCGGCATGACCGTCGAGTTCGGCGGCGTTCCGGCGACAGACGTCGTCATCTACGGGCCCACGACGCTTTCGGCGACCACTCCGCCGCACGCTCCCGGCTCGGTCGACGTGACGGTGCGCGGCGACACGGGGGCAGGCACGCTCGCGGCCGGATTCGCGTACACGGCTTTCACGCCGACGCCGTGCGTGGCGAACGCCTCGACGCTCTGCCTGAACTCGGGCCGGTTCAAGGTGCGGGTCGCCTGGCAGGTTCCGTCCAACGAAACGGGCGGCGACGCCTCCGCGGTCCCCCTCACTTCGGACACCGGGTATTTCTGGTTCTTCTCCCCGAACAACATCGAGCTCGTCGTCAAAGTCGTCGACGGCCGGCCGGCGAACGGAAAGTTCTGGGTCTTCTACGGCGCGCTGTCCAACGTGGAGTACTTCGTGACCGTCACCGACACGCAGACCGGCGCGACGAAGGCCTACAGCAATCCCAACGGACAGCTATCGAGCGTCGCCGACACCACGGCCTTCTAGATCCTCGACGCGGCGGGAGCAGCTCACGGGCGCTTCGACTCGAACGAGATGGGTCCTCCCGTACGCTCGAGATCGGCGATCTTCTCGGCGGCGACGACCGCAGGCACCCCCATGTTCGTGACGAGGTGCTCGAAGAGAGCGCCGGGACGGCCCCATCCGCGCTCCATCGGGCGGTCGCTCCAGATGGACGGAGCGCCGACGGCGATACGGTAGGACTGAGCGCGGCGCGGGTCGATCGAGAGGGTGATCCGCTCGGTCCGGGACCTCCCCGACCGACGTGAGGGGTACCCCGCGGCGCCGGCCCGAATCCCCTCGCCGCGGTCAGCCCGCGAATTCGGAAGAGTCCGAACGCCCCGTCGGATCGCTCCGGACATCGCCTTGAACCAGTCGTTCATCGCGGCCTCGCTCGAAGTGTGTGACTCCAGGTTGTCGCGAGAGGAGCAGGGATGTCCATTCTCCCCAGAACGGAAGTGGGGGCCTTCCCCGGCTCTTGCCGCAAGGCACTTTCTCCTTCAAGACCTTCTACGGCGGCGCCGTTGCAGGTCACGGTACGTATCTTGCTCTACGAAGCGGGGAGGTTCTCATGAACAAGGACGATGTTGTTGCGACAGGTCCGGACGCGGTTGACGTTGACCCAGACTCGCGCTCCGCAAACAGAGACCCGCTGACCGGCGAACCGGGATCGCACCCCGTCGGGACCGGGATCGGCTCGGCCGGAGCTGCAGCGGCGGGAGCGGCCGTCGGCGGCGCCGTCGGCGGGCCGGCGGGCGTGCTTGTCGGCGGCGCGATCGGGGCGGTCGCGGGAGCGGTCGCCGGGCACGCGGCTGGCGAAAGCGCGAATCCCACCGGTGCCCCTGTTGAAGGCAGCGAAGGCGGCGCCCCCAAGGAGGCGATCGAAGAGCCGGACGACGCACCCGGTCGTTCGAGTCTCCTCGGGCTCGGAAGGTAACCGCGTTACTTCGCGCGTGAGCGACTCATTTTGAGGGAAGTGGCGCCCCCACGGATTCGAACCTGTGCACCTTCGAACCTGTGCACCGGCCTCCGGGGGACTCGGGGGGCACACTTGCCCCCCGCTCATGGAGGCTAGCCGTGTGCAGCCACGGCGAGTAGAGGAGCTGGAAGCCCTGAGGAAAGTGGCGGCCCCACGGGATTCGAACCCGTGCACCGGCCTCCGGGGGGTTCGGGGGGCACACTTGCCCCCCGCTCATGGAAGCCAGCCGTGTCCGGACACGGCGAGTAGAGGGAGCTGGAAGCCCTGAGGAAAGTGGCGGCCCCAACGGGATTCGAACCCGTGCACCGGCCTTGAAAGAGCCGTGTCCTAACCCCTAGACGATGGGGCCGCGGTGGAAGCGAGGAACGATAGCACGCGAGCCGCCCCCTTCTTGCCCGTTCACCGCCCTGCGGGGGTTTCGGGGGGCACTCATGTACCCGGCTTCAAAGAGCCGGCCGTGTTCCTAACCCCGAGACGATGGGGCCGCGGTGGAAGCGACGAACGATGGCACGCGAAGCCACCTCTATCGCGGGGTGGGCTGCGCCGGGGAAGCCTGGACCTCCCGGGGGTCGCCCGTCTGGTGGTCTTCGATCTGGAAGCGGAGGAACTCGTGGATCGCGGCGAGGGCTTCCGGATCTTTGGTGCTGGCCGAGAGCTTCGCCCCCGCCGGCAGATCTTCGTAGCTCCAGCGCAGCTTCGCCTTGCGCGCAACCATCACCGGCACGCCGGGGGGAACCTGATCGTGAATGAGCATGGGTGCCTGGTAGTTGCCGGCGGCGAACATCTTCGCGATGTGTGAGAGATGACTTCGAATCGCGGTGCGACTCTCGGCGTCCGCCTGGGCGTTCGCGGTGATCTCGATCGCTCCGCCGTCGGGAGCGAGGCGGAAATGGTGGGTCGTCGTTTCGTGGTCGAACCCCATCACCGCATCGCCCCGTTCGTTCACCTTCGCGTGGTGATTCGCCCCCGCCGCAGGGGAATCGGAAGCGGTCTTCGAGTGGGCGGAATGGGCGTCGCAGGACGATTGTCCCTGCTGGGCGCTCACCGGGATTGAGGCGAGCGCAACGAAACTCCAAACTGCCGCGGAGATCCGTGAAGCGATCATGCTTTCTCCTTCTTGTTTCGACGCCGGTCGAATCGGGCTCCTCTCCAGGGCGCGGGTTCCCTCACCCGCCCGCTCGCGGGATCGGCGAGGGATTCCAAGAGCTTTGCAGGCTCTCCGGAACGCCGCTTCGCGAGTCGCGAATCCCAGTCTTCAAGCGTGTCCCGAAGCGTGTCGCGAAAAGCGAGCAGGCTTTCTATGTGACGCTCGACCTCGTCGAGCTTGCGAGCGGCCAGCGCGCGAACCTCGACACAGGGGGCCATGCCGCGTTCGCGAGCCCGCAGGATTCGCGCGAGCTCGTCGAGGCTGAAGCCCACAGAGAGAGCGCGCTGGATCAGCATGACGCGGGTGAGCGCCTCCGGCGGATACGCCCGATAGCCGTTTGGTCCACGGGGAGGACGCACGAGGATCCCGCGGCGTTCGTAGTGCCGCAGTGTGTCCACGCTCACTCCGGCCTCGGCCGCGACCTGGCCGGAGGTCATCGACGCGGACGTCGCACTTGTCTTCATCGCGCCGCGAGTCTAGACCCCCGAATCGATTCGGGAGTCAAGAGGAAAGTTCGCCAGCCGTTTAAACTCACGGAAACGCACACGGGCTATCCTCCTATCCGAATGCAGACACTCCCCGAGCCCGCGGAGCGTCCCCGGTCGATCTCCCTCATCGGGTGGACGACGCTCGTGCTGTCGGTCCTCCTCGCCTCGAAGGCGTTCATCGACATCGCGGTGTGGAAAGCGATGGGGCCCGCCGTGCCGGCGCTCATGCGAATATCGCGCGATCCTTCCGCGAACCTACCCTACGTTCGAACGATCCTGGCGCACCTGACCGAGATCAAGCTCGCCCAGGCGCTGCTGTGGATCGGCGTCGCGTCCATCGGGGTCGCGCTTCTGCGCCTGCGCCCATGGGCTCGCGTCGCCATGCAGGCGGTGGGCGGATGCGGCCTGCTCTATTTCGCGGGGCTCCTCGCGGTGTGGGCCCGCGCATGGAGCGCCGAACCGATCGATCCTTCCGTGCCCCGGCTGTCGGAGAACTCCCGGCTCACGCTGCTTGCGGGAGGGATCACGATCTTTCTCGTCCTCGGGGGAATCGTCGTGGCCATGATCCTCGTCCTGCGCCGCCCGCGGATCCAGGAGGCGTTCGATACCGCGGCGCGTTGACGTCGGAACGCAAAAAAAAGCGCGCCCTTTCGGGCGCGCCGTTCTCGAATCGAGAACCTCTTACTTCGCGGGGGCCTTCGTCGGC
Source organism: Acidobacteriota bacterium (assembly GCA_030948185.1). GTDB lineage: Bacteria > Acidobacteriota > Thermoanaerobaculia > UBA5066 > Gp7-AA6 > JALYUA01. The sequence continues at coordinate 62,952 of JALZAT010000007.1, read as the reverse complement.
TCCATCGTCGCGCCGGCCGCAGGGGCCGCCTTCTTCCTGGTGGTCTTCTTTTTCCTGGTGGTCGACTTTTTCTTCATGGTCGAGGTCGTCGCGCCCGAAGCGGACGTCGAGGTCTTCGAATCCATGGAAGTCGAAGTCGAGGACGAGGACGAGGCCGCCGGGGCCGGAACCGCCGTTGCCTTGGGAGCCGCCGACTGGGCGATGAGGCCCGTCGGGAGCGCGATCGCAACGCCGATCGCAAGAATGCGGGCAAGTGACTTGTTCATTTCTCTTCTCCTTTCGGCGCGGTGCACAGCGCACCGCCCGTTACGAACTCGAACTGTAGGAGTTGTGGCGTGAACGGACCATGAACCGGCACGGAGGAAAACTGTTCACAATCGGGGCTTTTTGGCGGCGCCGTCGGTAGAATCCCTCCTCATGAGCACCCTGAGATCGGAAACCGCCGCCGCGACCACCGTGGCGTCCGCCTGCCCGCTCGATTGCCCGGACGCGTGCAGCCTCGACGTGCGCGTCGAGGAGGGCCGCGTCGTCTCGATCGGGGGCTCGCGCGCAAACCCGCTGACGGACGGCTATATCTGCGCGAAGGTTCGACGGTTTCCCGAGCACGTTCACGGCCCGGATCGCGTCCTCCATCCGCAGATCCGGCAAGGAACGAAGGGGGAGGGGAGATTCCGGCGTGCGAGCTGGGACGAGGCCCTTTCTCACGTCGCGATCCGCATGCGGGACCTGGTCGACAAGGGGCAGGCCGACGCGATCCTGCCGCTTTCCTACGGGGGCTCGAACGGGTACCTCTCCCAGGACACGACGGACGCGCGGCTGTTCTCGAGGCTCGGCGCGTCGCGGCTCGCACGCACCGTCTGCTCGGCCCCGACGGGCCGGGCCGCGACGGGGCTCTACGGAAAGATGGCGGGAATCGCGCTGCAGGACTACGCCCACGCGAACCTGATCCTTCTTTGGGGCGTGAACCCCTCCGCGTCGGGCATCCATATCCTCCCGCACGTCCAGGCCGCCCGGAAGCGCGGAGCCCGGGTCGTGGTGATCGACCCTCGCCGCACGCGCGTCGCCGCGAGCTGCGACCTCCATCTGGCCGTCAAGCCGGGAACCGACCTGCCCGTCGCGCTCGCTCTGATCCGGCACCTCTTCGAGACTAAAGCGGCCGACCTCGCCTTTCTCGCCGAGCACGCGACGGGCGCGGAAGAGCTGCGCCGCCGGGCGTCCGCCTGGCCGATCGAGTCGGCCGCGGCGGAGGCGGGAATCGATGCGCGAGACCTCGCGACGCTCGCCGAATGGTATGCCGAGGCGAGCCCCGCCGCGATTCGGTGCGGCTGGGGACTCGAACGAAACCGAAACGGGGGGTCGGCCGCGGCCGCCATCCTGGCGCTTCCGGCCGTCGGCGGAAAATTCGGAGTGCGAGCCGGCGGCTACACGCTGTCGAACTCCGGGGTCTGGGATCTCGACTCGTGGCGCGGCGCTCGGACAAGGCCCTCGCCGGCGCGCGAGATCAACATGAACCTCACGGGCGAGGCGCTTCTCGATCGCTCCCGCCCCGTGAAGCTCCTGTTCGTCTACAACTGCAATCCGCTGGTGACGCTCCCCGCTCAGGAGAAGGTGCGAGCGGGTCTCCGGCGCGAAGACCTCTTCACGGTGGTGTTCGATCCCGTGATGACCGACACGGCCCGGTACGCCGACGTCGTGCTCCCGGCCACGACCTTTCTCGAGCGTGCCGAGCTTTCCCGCGGCTACGGGGCTTACGTGCTTCAGGAGACGGCGCCCGTGATTCCCCCGGTCGGGGAGTCGCGTCCCAACCATGAAGTCTTCGGGGAGCTCTGCCGCCGCACGGGTGTCGCGCGGCCGGGCGATCCGGAGACGGCCGAAGAGTTGACGGCGGCGATCCTCGCCGGCTCGACGCGAGGGGGAGAGCTGCGCGGCGCGCTCGACGCCGGTTCGCTCGCGACGCCCGCGGTCGGCGCCACCCCCATCCAGTTCGTGGACGCGTTTCCGCGCACCGCGGATCGCCGGATCCACCTCGTCCCGGAGGACCTCGACCGGGAAGCGCCCGGAGGCCTGTACGCCTACCGCGGCGACCCCGGCTCCGCCGCGTTTCCGCTGGCGCTCGTGTCTCCCGCGAGCGACAGGACGATCAGCTCGAGCCTCGGAGAGCTATGGCCGGGCATCGCCTCCCTCGACATCCACCCCGCCGACGCCGAGGCGCGCGGCGTCGCGCACGGCGCCGCAGTGCGCATCCACAATTCCGGCGGCGAGGTCCGCTGCCTCGCTCGCGTGACGGACGAGGTGCGGCCGGGCGTGGTCCAGTTGCCGAAGGGCCTCTGGAGCCGCCACACGATGACGCCATCGGGAGCGAGCGCGCTGGCGCCCGACTCGCTGACCGATCTCGGCGGGGGCGCCTGTTTCAACGATGCGCGGGTCGAGGTGCAGCCGATTCCGGCGGCACGATGAACGCGGCGGGCTGGCCCGCGGCGCATCCCGAGGCGAGCTCCCAGTCGCCGGAGAGCTTCCGCGGCGGCTTGAAAGGCCGCATGCGCGCCGCTCTCGTGATCACGATCGCGGTTCTGGCGGTGGAGATCGCGGGCGGCATCGCGTCCCACAGCCTCGCGCTGATCGCCGACGCGGCGCATCTCTTCGCCGACCTCGCCTCGCTGGCGCTTGCGTACGCGGCGATGACGGTCGCGGAACGGGCGCCTACGGGAAAGCACACCTTCGGCCTCTACCGGGCGGAGATCCTCGCCGCCTTCGTCAACGCACAGATCCTCCTCGTGATGGGCGTGGGGATCCTCGTCGAGGCGGCCGCCCGCTTCGCCTCTCCGGTACCGGTTCATACGGGTGTAATGCTGGGAGTGGCCTCGTTCGCGCTCGCGGCCAACTTCGTCTCGATGCGCCTTCTTTCGCACCGGCACGCCCACCGCGACAGCCTGAACATCCACGCCGCGTACCTCGAGGTCGTCACCGACATGCTCGGCTCCGCCGCGGTTCTGGCCGCCGCGTTTCTCATACCGAGGACCGGCTGGCTCTGGCTCGACGCCGCGGTCTCCGCGCTCGTCGCCGCGGCGATCCTGCCGCGGGCGGTCTCCCTGCTCCGCCAGTCGGCGCACATTCTCCTGGAAGGCGCCCCGGGGGACATCAACGCGGGGAAGGTCCGCGAGGGGATCCTCGGGCTCCCGGGCATCGAGGCGATCCACGACCTCCACTTTTGGACGCTCACCTCCGGCGTTCACTCCGCGACCGTGCACATACGGGCGCGCGCGGACGCGGACCGCTCCGAGGTCCTCGCCGCCGTACAGAAGCTCCTCAAGGAAGACACGGGAGTGGACCACGCGACGATTCAGCTCGAATGGGGCTCGGAGATGTCGTGCCATGCATCGAACCGGGGACACGCGTGATCCGCCGGAATTGAACCAGGTGATCGTGGATCAGGAGCCGTCGAAGAAGGGGGAGCGGGAATGAGATTTTTCACGGGGATTCTCGTGGGGTTTTTTCTGACGGGCCTCGTCGTCGCCGGGTACCTGGCGAGCGGGTCCTACGACGTCTCGGTGGCGAAGCGGCCGTCGAAGATGGAGGAGCGCCTGGCGGTCTTCGCGCTGAACAAGTCCGTGGCCAAACGCGCTCCCAAAACGAAGAACCCGATGCCGGCGTCCGCCGCGACGTGGGCCGCGGCCCTGCCGCACTACCGGGAAATGTGCGTCACGTGCCACGGAGCGCCCGGAGTGGACGCTTCGGATATCGGCGAGGGTCTGAATCCGCCCGCGCCGGATCTGACCCTGCCGCGCGTCCAGGCCCGCCCCGACGGCGAGCTGTTCTGGATCGTAACGAACGGCATCCGCACGACCGGGATGCCGGCCTTCGGCCCGACACACAAGCCGGAGGATGTGTGGAAGATCGTGGCCCTGCTGCGCCACCTGCCCGAATTGACAGCCGAGGAGCAGAAGGCGCTCAAGGGCGCGGTGATGAGCGAGTAGCTCCCCCCGAACGTTCTAGTGCACCGCTTTCTTGCGGAACTGCCGTAACCCGAGCGTGACGAAGAGGGCGTTGAATCCGATCAGCCCGCCGAAAACGACCGCGTTCGAGAGGTGGGGGAACTGGGGAACGAGCGTTCCGCGCAAGCCCTCGCTCGCGTAGACCATCGGGTTGACGAGCACTGCTTTCTGAAGAATCGGGAACCTCTCGAGGGCGCTCCAGGGGTAGTAGGTGCAGCCGAAGAAGATCATCGGCGCCAGGACCAGGCTGAACATCAGTCCGATCTGGGTCTGGCCGACCGAGCAGCCGAGCGTCAGCCCGATCGCCGAGGAGAGGATCGCGACGAGCACGCAGACCAGGCCGAACTGAAGGGGATGCGCCATCGAGAGCGCGACGCCCCGACCCATGACGAGCCAGGCCAGCGGGATCACGACGAGCCCCGCCACGAGAGCCTGGATCATCCCGCCCAGGATCTTTTCCACGGCGACCCATTCGATCTCGATCGGGGCGAGCAGGCGGTCCTCGATCTCCTTGGTGAACTGGAACTCGGAAATCACGGGCATCGCAACCGCCTGGATTCCGGAGAGCACCATCGACAGCGCGATGATCCCGGGGAGCAACAGGCTCTTGTACTCCATGGGCATGAAGCCGCTCGTCGTCATCACGCGCCCGAAGACAAAAACGAGCAGCATCGGCTGAAGGAGCGTCTGGAGGATCAGCGGGATGAAGTTCCTCCGCGCCACGTGCGCGTCCCGGGCGAGCAGCGCGAGAAAGGTCTTTCTCAATCCCGGAGGCTCCGCCCCGTGTGGTGCAGAAAGAGGTTCTCGAGCGACGGCTCCGAGATGTGGACGTCCGACACGTGCGCGCCGGACTCGAGCGCGCGATTCAACAGCGCGGGAACGAGTGGCCCGCCGCGGTCCGCGTATACGTCCGCTCCCGCCGGTCCGACGGGTCTGACCTCCGTGACACCCGGCATGGCGGCGAGCGCCGCGAGCAGCTCTGGCGCGCGGGGCGAGAGCTGCAGGCGGATGAGGTATCCGCCCGGGATCGTCGCTTTGAGGTCCGCCGGCGTGCCGAGCGCGATCACTTTCCCGTGGTCCACGATCGCAACCCGCGAGCAGAGATCGTCCGCTTCATCCATGTTGTGCGTGGTCAGGACAATCGTGTTTCCGGTCGCGTTGTACTCGCGGACGATCTCCCACAGGAGGAGCCGGGTCTGCGGGTCGAGCCCTGCCGACGGTTCGTCCAGGAAGAGCACCTGCGGGTCATGCATCATCGCCCTCGCGATCGAGAGGCGCTGCATCATTCCGCCCGAGAAGCCGAAGACGAGCTGGTCCGCGCGGTCCACGAGTTGAAACCGCTCGAGCAGGCCCTGCGCGCGGCGCGTGCGCTCCGCGGGAGCGATCCCGAAATACGCGCCGTGGAAGAGGAGGATTTCGCGGGCGGTCAGCGAGAAGTCGAGGTTGGGGCGCTGCGGCACGACCCCGATGCGCCTCTTCACCGGAACGCGGCGCGCCCAGACCTCGTCCTCTCCCACCCAGGCGCGGCCCGACGTCGGCCGAATGCGCGTCGTCAACACCCCGACCGTCGTCGACTTGCCGGCGCCGTTGGGCCCGAGCAGACCGAAGACCTCGCCGGGGCGCACCTCGAGGGTCAGGTCGTCGAGCGCGACGATCTCGACCTTCTGCTTTCCGTGGGATCCCGTCCGGCGCGCGAAGGGAACGCCCATGAAGCCGCGGCCCGGCGTCGCCGACGGCGGCGGCGAGGTATAGACCTTCCGCAGCTGCTCCGTCCGAATTCCGATGGCCATGGCCTGGCGCGGAGTCTATTTTGGATCGGCGGCGGGTCGCATGGCCGCCGCGGCAGCCAGCCCGTTCCGGACGACGTCGCCGACCGAGACTCCTCCCCGGTAGCTTCCGAGGAAACGAAGGCCCGGCCAGCGCGCCTCCGTGCGGGAGAGAGTCTCCATCCGGCCGCGATGCCCGATCTCGTACTGCGGAATCGCGTGCTTCCACCGCTCGATCGAGATGGCCCGGGGCTGCGAGGACAGGCCGAGCGACTCTCCGACCTCCCGGCCCGCCGTCTCCAGGAGCGTCCCGTCCGGCAGCTCCGCCGCGCCGGGGTCGCAAACGCCCCCCAGGAAGACGGTCAGGAGCTCCTCGGCTTCCGGGGCGCGGCCCGCAAAGAGCGCCGAGCTCCAGACCGCTCCCAGCACGCGGCGCCCCGGTGAAGGGACGACGAGGTGCCCGAACCCATGGAGCTTTTCGCGGAAGGCCGCGCGGGGCCAGGCGAGGTGGAGCACCGCGAGGGGAGGCTGCGGGATGGCGGAGAGGGCCTCCGCGGCTTCGGGCGAGAACGCCGCCACGAGCCGCGCGGCGGCGTCTGCCGGGCAGGCGAGGACGACCCGGTCCGCGGCGAGGCGCTCCCGTTCCGTTCGGATCGACCAGGAGCCGCGGGCGGGAGAGGGGGTGATCTCGAGGACGGGCCGCGCGGTCTCCAGGCGGTTTCCGAGGGCGCCGGCGAGTGCCCGGGGCAGCGTCTCCAACCCTTCGCGGAACGACAGCAGCCCCCGGCGGGGAGCATGGGGCGTCTTCGGGGCCCTCTTCCGGGCGGCGAGGACCGAGCCCGCGAGGCTTCCGTGCTCCCGCTCGCCCTTCGCGAGCGCGGGAAAGCATGCCTCCGCGGAAAGGCGCTCCGGGTCGCCGGCGAAAATCCCGGAGACGAAGGGCGTTACCAGCCGCGCCGCCGCCTCGGGGCCGATCCGGCGCGAGAAGAAGCCGAGCACGGATTCCTCGCCGGCAGCGCGCCGGCGCGGGACCAGCGGCTCGGCGAGGAGCCGGAGCTTTCCGCCTGTCGAGAGGAGCCCCGTCGAGATCGCTTCGCCCGGGGACTGCGGAAGCTTGTGGAGGTGCCCGTCGATCGCGATGAAGCGCGGCGCGCCCGGGTCGGAGAAGATCGTCCGGTCCGAAAGCCCGAGATCCGCCGCGAGCGCGAGGATCTCCGGGGTCGCCCGAACGGTGTTCGGCCCGAGCTCCAGAAGAAAACCGTCTTTCTCGATCGTCCGGATGACGCCTCCGGCGCGGCCCGAGGCCTCGAGGACCTGAACATCTTCTCCCGCCGCGGAGAGGGCGCGTGCGCAGGCGAGCCCGCCGATGCCCGCTCCGATGACGACGGTGGTCAGGCCGGCTCCGTGCGCGGCGCTGCCGGCGAGGGGGAATCCGCCCAGAACTCCCTCTGGGCGAGAACGATCTCTTCGAGGCAGGCGAGAAACGTCGGGTCGTCGTTCAATCCGCGCGTCCGGCGAAAGTGTTCGATCCCGGCCTGCCGCGCGGCGTCGGCGAAGAGCTGGTCGACCTCGTAGAGAGTCTCGACGTGGTCCGTCACGAAGGCGATCGGCACCACGAGGACCTGCGACGCGCCCGATCGGCCGAGCCTGGCGATCGTGTCGATCGTTGCGGGGCCGAGCCATTCGACGGGGCCGAGCTTGGACTGGTAGGCGAGGGTCCGCGGCGAGCGGTTGCCGAGCCGCTCCGCGATCGCGGCGACGGAGGCTTCGATCTCGCGCTGGTACGGGTCGCCCTTCCGGTCCACGAGCTTCTTCGGAATCGAGTGAGCGGAAAAGAGGAGGTGAACAGCCTCCGGCCGAGGGTCGGGAAACCGCGCGATCTCCCCGTGGATCGCGTCGGCGTGCGCCTGAACGAAGAGGGGGTGCGTCGGCCAGGAGCCCGTCTCGAAGAGCGTGCCGCCGGGGACGAATCGCCGGACAGCGGCGCGCGACCGCTCGAGCGCTCCTTTCGTCGTCGTGAGCGAGTACTGCGGATAGAGCGGCACGGCGAGGAACCGGCGGACGCCCGAAGCACCGAGCTCCCGCACGACGTCTTCGACGAGGGGAGCGGAGCACGTCATCGCCGCGCGCACGGGCACGGACGTCCCCCGCGCGGCGAGGAGCTTCTCGACTCCGCACGTCTGGTCCTCGGTCAAACGGCGGATCGGCGAGCCCCCGCCGATCGAACGATAGAGCTCGCGGGACGCCTTCTTGCGCCCGAGGGCGATGGCCGCGGCGATCGCCTTGCGCAGCAGCGCCGGCTTGACGCGGATCACGTCCGGATCGGAGAACAGCCGGTAGAGGAACCCGGGGACGTCGTCCAGGGTCTCCGGTCCGCCGAGCTGGAGGAACAGGATCGCGCGGGAGGTCACAGCGTCCTGGAAAACACCTGTCTCTCCGAGTCCTTCTTCAGGTAAGCGTCGAAGGGCATCGCGATGTTACGCAGGAAGACGCGGCCGATCGAGGTCGCGCGGATCTCCTCCGGCAGCAGCTCGACGAGCCCGTCCGCTTCGCAGGGACGCAGCGCCTCGAGCGCGTCGGCGAAGGTCTCGTCGAAGTCGATCCCGTACCGGCCCTCGACCTCTTCCTTCACGACGACGCCGTGGCAGAGCAGGTTCTGGATCACGGTCCGCCGCAGATCATCGTCGGCCGAGAGACGGAATCCCCGAAACGTCGCGGCGCCGTCTCGCCCGATCGCGGCCGTCCACTCCGTGAGATCGCGCCGGTTCTGGACGTAGGAGTCGCCCACGGAGCCGATCGCGCTCATCCCGATCCCGAGAAGGTCCGTACCCGCCTTTGTCGTGTACCCCTGAAAGTTCCGGTGCAGCGTCCGCGAACGCCGCGCGACGGCCAGCTCGTCCCCGGGACGCGCGAAGTGGTCCATGCCGATGTATTCGAACCCGGCGTCCTCGAAGCGCTCGAGCGCGGTCTTGAAGATCTCGAACTTGGTCGTCTCGTCGGGAAGGAGCGGCTCGAGGACCGTCTGGTGCTTCTTCATCCAGGGCACGTTCGCATAGGAGTAGACGGCCAGCCGGTCCGGCGCGATCTCGATCACCTGATCGATGGTCTTCGAGAAGGTCCCGGCGGTCTGGTGCGGCAGGCCGAAGATGAGATCCATGTTGATGCTCGGAAAGCCGAGGCTACGCGCTTGCTCAACCAGCGCCCGCGTCGCGTCGTACGGCTGAATCCGGTTGATCGCGGTCTGGACCGCGGGGTCGAAATCCTGCACGCCCATCGAGAGCCGATTGAACCCCGCCTGAGCGAGCGCCTCCAGGTGCGAAGGCGTGGTGACCCGCGGATCCACTTCGACGCCGAGCTCCGCGTCGGGCTCGAAGCGGAAACGCTCCTTGAGCCGCGAAGCGATGCGCTCCAGGCGCTCGGGAGCGAAATACGTGGGCGTCCCGCCGCCCAGGTGCAGCTGCACGACTCTTCTGTCCGCGCCCGCCCGGCCGGCGACCCAGTCGATCTCGCGCTCCAGGCTCGCGAGGTAGGAGTCCTCCAGGCGATGCTCCTGGCCCGTGATCACGACGGTGCAGCCGCAGAAGAAGCAGAGCTTTTCGCAGAAGGGCAGGTGCAGGTAGAGCGAAAGCGGGGCCGGGTTCGCCTCCCGCGCGCTCGCGGCGAGCGCCGCCTCGTACTCCGCCGGGCCGAAACCCTCCTTCCACACGGGCGCGGTGGGGTAGGACGTGTACCGGGGGCCCTGGACGTTGTAGCGCCGGAGAAGCTCCAGGGGGACGGCGCCGAGCTTCATGCCTGCGGCTCGGCTTCCATTTGCGTTTGCACTTGCACGGGCACGCTCCCGCCGACGGGCTCGCGCGCGGCGGCGAAGAACGCCTCGACGCACTCGATCCTCGCCGAGGGCAGGATCCCGTGCCCCAGGTTGACGATGTGCGCCTTGCCCTTCGTCGCGGCCACGATCGCGCGCGTGCGACGCGAGACTTCGTCGGGTATCCCGAGGAGGAGGCCCGGGTCGAGGTTGCCCTGGAGAGCCTTGCCGGGCACCCGTCGACGCGCTTCCCCGATCGGAACACGCCAGTCGATCGAGAGGACGTCGGCCCCGCTCTCCGCCATCGCTTCGAGCAGGTGCCCGCATCCATTCGCGTAGAGGATGACGGGCGCGCCCTGCCGCCGGATGCCGGCGATCGCCCTCTGCACCGCCGGCAGCGCGAAGCGCCGGTAGTCTTCGACCGCCAGCTCGCCGGCCCACGTGTCGAAGAGTTGCACCGCCTGGGCGCCCGACTCGATCTGAAAGGAAAGCACCTCTCCGACGACGTCCGCGAGCAGGGCCGTCAGCCGCTCGAGGGTCCGCGGATCGCGTCCCATCACTTCCTTGATCGCGGCAAACGATTTCGAGCCGCCGCCCTCGACCAGGTAGGAGGCGAGGGTCCAGGGCGCGCCCGCGAAACCGAGAACCGCCGCGCGCCCGCCGACCGCCGATCGCAGGTTCCCGAGGATCTTTCCCGTGAAGCCGATCTCCTGAGCGGGGTCGAAGGCATGAAGCCGCGCGACGTCGCTCGCCGCGCGGACGGGCTTCGGGAGGTGCGGGCCGCCGTCGCCGAACTCGACGGTGACGCCCATCGCGGCGACGGGAACCAGGATGTCGGAAAAGAAGATCACCCCGTCCGGGTGGAAACGGCGAAAGGGCTGGAGAGAGACCTCGGTCGCGAGCTCCGTCGAACGGCAGAGATCCCAGAAGGAGACACCGCGCCGCACGTCGCGGTACTCGGGCAAATAGCGGCCCGCCTGCCGCATCATCCAGACCGGCGGGCGGTCGACCGGCCGGCCGAAGCAGGCGTCGAGCAGGCGCTCGGCGGAGGAGTTCCCGGGATCCGTCATCGGAGAAACGATCCTATGCTTTCGGCCGCGGCGATCGCTTGGCGAACCGGCGGCCGAGAGAGGGCTTCGCTCCGAACACACCCCTCATCGTGGAAACTGTCTGGGACCCCGAGCACTTGGCTCCTTGTCAGCTCGCGACGGAGCCGAGCAACTGCCGCAGGACGTAAGGCAGGATCCCGCCGTTCGCGTAGTAATCGACCTCGATCGGCGTATCGATTCGGACGAGGATCGGGACGACCAGTTTGGTGCCGTCCGCGCGGTGCACGGTCAGGTCCAGCTTCTGCCGCGGATGGATGCCCCCCTCGAGACCGCTGATGTCATACGTCTGGGTCCCGTCGATCCCGAGGCTCTGGGCGCTGGCGCCTTCGAGGAACTGGCAGGGGAGGACTCCCATGAACACGAGGTTCGAACGATGGATACGCTCGAAGCTTTGAGCGATGACCGCCTTGACGCCGAGCAGGCGCGTCCCCTTCGCCGCCCAGTCGCGGGAACTGCCGGACCCGTACTCCTGCCCCGCGAAAATCACGAGCGGGATCTTCCCCGCCTGGTACCGGATCGCCGCGTCGTAGATCGACGTCTGCTCGCCGTGTGGTTGATACACCGTCACGCCGCCCTCGACGCCCCGGACCATCAGGTTCTTGATCCGCACGTTGGCAAAGGTCCCGCGCGTCATCACCCGGTCGTTTCCGCGGCGCGAGCCGTAGCTGTTGAAGTCTTCCGGCGGGACGCCCTTCTCCTGGAGGTAGAGGCCGGCCGGCGAGGTCTTCTTGATCGCGCCCGCCGGACTGATGTGATCCGTCGTGACCGAATCGCCGAAGATGGCGAGAGCGCGGGCGCCGTGGATGTCGCAAACGCTGCCGGCGGACATCGAGAAGCGGTCGAAGAACGGCGGCTCCTGGATGTACGTCGAGCCCGAGTTCCACTTGTACACCATGCCCCCCGTCGTGGGGATCTCGTTCCAGAGGGGGTTCGCGTTGACGAAGTCGGAATAGAGCCGCCGGTACGTGCCCGGATCCACGGAAATGCGAATCGCCTCCTGCACTTCGTCGAGGCTCGGCCAGATGTCGCGGAGATAGACGTCGCCCCCGTCTCCGCGTCCGATCGGCTCGCGGGCCATGTCGATGTCGACGCGGCCGGCGAGCGCGAACGCGACCACGAGCGGCGGGCTCATGAGGAAGTTCGCCTTGATGTTCTGCTGAACTCGGGCTTCGAAATTGCGGTTGCCCGAGAGCACGCTCGCCGCGATCAGGTCCTTCGAGGTCACCACCTCCTCGATCGTCGGATCGAGGGGGCCGGAGTTGCCGATGCACGTCGTGCAGCCGTAGCCGACGAGATTGAAGCCGAGCTTATCGAGCGGCTCCTGAAGACCGGTGCGGGCGAGGTATTCGGTGACCACGCGCGACCCGGGAGCGAGCGACGCCTTGACCTTCGGCGACACCGAGAGCCCCCTTGCGACCGCCTTCTTCGCGAGTAACCCCGCAGCGAGCATCACGCTCGGGTTCGAGGTATTCGTGCAGGATGTGATCGCCGCGATCAGGACGTCTCCGTGCCCGAGCGTGACGACGGCCGGCGGCAGGTGCTCTTCGGGAACCTCCTCGATGCGGTCGGGGCTCGGGCGGTTGTTCACCATTTCCGTTTCGGTCCACGGATTGGTGTCTTTCCGCTGCGCCATCACGTTGATCGCCCCCGTCGTGTCCTGGTGGCCCCCGCCGGACATCGTCGCTTCGGGAACGGTCCCATGAAAACCGATCTGGGTCCGGTGGCGGGTCGAGATCTCGACGTCCGTCTTCCCGTACCCGTTCTCCGATACGGGGGCCGTCAGGAGCTTCCGAAACCGCTCTTTCAGGTCGGGCAGGTCGATCCGGTCCTGGGGGCGCTTCGGCCCCGCGACGCTCGGCCGGACGGTTCCGAGGTCGAGCTCGAGCAAGGCGGAGTAGTCGCACTCGCCGCCCCGGGGCATCCCGAAGAGGTTCTGCGCCTTGTAATAGGCCCGGAACGCGTCCACGTGCTCCGGCGTCCGCCCGGTCGCGAGGAGATAGCTGCAGGATTCCTCGTCGATGGGGAAGTAGCCCATCGTCGCGCCGTACTCCGGGGCCATGTTCGCGATCGTCGCCCGGTCTGGGAGGGGCAGGGTGGCGGCGCCGTCGCCGTGGAACTCCACGAACTTGCCGACGACTTTGGCCGCGCGCAGCATCTGCGTGCAGTGGAGCGCGAGGTCCGTGGCGGTCACGCCTTCCGCGAGCCGCCCGGTCATGTGGACACCGACGACGTCGGGCGCCAGAAAATAGACCGGCTGCCCGAGCATCCCCGCCTCGGCCTCGATCCCGCCCACGCCCCATCCCACGATTCCGAGCCCGTTGATCATCGTGGTATGCGAGTCGGTCCCGACGAGCGTGTCGGGAAACCACACGCCGTCCCGCTCGAGCACGCCCTGCGCCAGGTACTCGAGATTCACCTGGTGGACGATTCCGATTCCCGGAGGAACGACGTCGAACCCGTGGAACGCCTGCGTTCCCCACTTCAGGAACTCGTAGCGCGCCCGATTGCGGCGAAACTCGATTTCCATGTTCCGGATGTAAGCGTCCGGCGTGGACCAGACGTCCACCTGCACGGAATGGTCGACGACGAGCGCCACGGGAACCAGCGGCTCGATGATCGCCGGGTCCTTTCCGAGGCGCTCGACGGCCGAGCGCATGGCGGCGAGATCGACGAGGAGGGGAACGCCGGTGAAGTCCTGAAGGAGGATCCGCGCGACGACGAAGGGGACCTCGGAGGTGCGCTCCGCCCGAGGCTTCCAACCGGCGAGCGCGCGGACGTCCTCCTCGCGGATCCTCTTGCCGTCGACGTTCCGAAGCACGGACTCGAGAACGATTCGCAGGCTCGCCGGCAGCCTCGAGATGGGCCCTCCACCAGCCTTCTCCAGAGCCGAAATCGCGTAGTAGGTGCCCGTCTTCCCGGGACCGGGACTGAACGTCTGACGGGCACCGAACGGGTCGTGAGTCATGCGGGAAGAGAACCCTCCGGGGGGCGGTTTGCGAGGCGGAACCGAGTGTATGGAGGCCTGCCGGAGAGGTCAAGGGACCGCAAGATTCGATGAAGAGAGATCCCTCGGCGCCCGGATGACATATTTTCATGCGCATCCAGGCTCAATAAGGAGAACTCATGAGAAAGCGCACCCTGTCGGTCGGGGCTCTCGCCGCCCTCGTCCTCTTCACCGCGTCGGCGGTGCTCGGCGCCCCGGAAACGTTCCAGTTCGACAAAGGCCACACCCTGGTCGGCTTCCGCATCCGGCACTTCGTCTCCAAGGTGGAGGGCCGGTTCAAGGACTTCGACGGGGTCATCGTTCTCGACCGGCAGAATCCCGCCTCGTCGAAGGTCGACCTCACGATCCAGGCCGCGTCCATCGACACCGCTTCCGAGAACCGGGACAAGGACCTGCGGTCCGCCAACTTCTTCGACGTCGAGAAATACCCGACGCTCACCTTCAAGAGCACGAAGGTCACGCCGAAGGGCGGCGACAACTACGAGGTGACGGGCGACTTCACGATGCACGGCGTGACGAAGACGATCACGGTTCCTGTACGCAGTGGAGGCTTCATGAAGGCGGGTCAGGGTGAGAAGGCGGGCTTCGAGACGTTGAACTTCACGATCAACCGGAAGGATTACGGGATCACCTGGAACCGCACCTTGGACGCCGGCGCGGTCATGCTCGGCGACGACGTCGAGATCAACATCCAGGTCGAGGCGAACAAGAAGTCCGACGAGGCGAAACCGGCCGCGCCGGCGCCGGCCAAGCCGGGGAGCTAGGAGGTAGGTGAGAGCAGAGAGGACAGAGGGGAGAGCCTCCTAACCCTGCACCTCTGACCTCTGACCGATCTTCGATAGACTCGGCCGCGCCCATGGAATGGCACGCTCTGGGCTGGCTCGCCCTCGCCCTGTACGCGGGCGCAGAAGTCCTTTCGATTCTGTCGCTCTTGAAGCCGGGCGGCGCCTCGACGGGCGCCGTCCTGCGCGGTTCCGGTGTCGCCGTCCTCCTCGGGGCGGGCCTGCTGGCGCAGTTCGCGGACCTCCACCTGACGGCCCGCGCCCTGAACTCCGTGCCCTACCGAACCTTCGGCGGGGCCATGTCGCTCTTCGCATGGATGCTCGGCGTTTCGTACGCCGCGCTTTTCTTTCGACACCGTGACCGGTCGATCGGTCCGTTCCTGATCCCGTTCGTCATCGCCTTCTCCCTCGCCGGGATCCTCGTGCCCGTCTCGCGGACCGTGTCGACGCCGGACACGCGGGGAAGCCTGTTCGCGCTCCACGTCACCCTCGCGATGCTGGGGTACGCCGCGTTCACCTTCTCGTTCGTCCTGTCGATCCTGTACCTCGTCCAGAACGGTCAGATCCGCCGGGGCCGCTCGAGCCGTCTCTTCTCGCGCCTTCCCGCCCTGGAGGCGATCAACCGGATGAACCGGACCAGCGTCTCCATCGGGCTGGTCGCCCTCGCCGCCTCGGTCGTCTTCGGCCTCGTCTGGGCGCATCGCTTCTGGACGACGATGCGAGACCCCAAGATCGTCTGGGCGCTCGCCACGCTCGCCCTCTACGGCTTCCTCCTCTGGATGGAGAGGCGCGGCTGGAAGGGCCCGCGCGTTGCCAAGCTGTCGATCATCGGGTTCGGTCTCGTGCTCTTCTCGATCACCATCGTCAACATGTTCCTGTCGACCTCCCATACCTTCCGCTGAAAGATGACCCCGTGAGCCCCGACTCCGACGCACGCCTGGTCCTCCTCGGGTGGAACTTTCGCGCCACGGACGGGAACCTCCGCGACCGGATCGCGTTCACCGCCGACGAGGTGCGGGAGGCCTTGCACTCGCTCGTCGGGCAGGGGATCGCGTCCGAGAGCGTCATCGTATCGACGTGCCACCGCAGCGAGATCTACGGGCTCTTCGGCGAAGGCGGCGAGCCCGGAGACCTCGTCGGACGATTCGTCGGAGAGTGGCGCGGACTCGAGCCGGCCGCGCTGATCGGGGCGGGGTTCCAGAGGGAGGGACCCGACGCGGCTCGGCACCTCTTCCGCGTCGCATCCGGGCTCGATTCCATGGCGGTCGGGGAGAGCGAGGTCCTGGGTCAGGTCCGGCAGGCGCTGCGCCTCGCCCGGGAATCGGGCACGACCCGGTCGGTGCTGCACCGGCTCTTCGAGTCCGCGCTCGCCGCGGGCAAGCGGGTCCGGGCGGAGACCGAGATCGCCCGCCATCCGCTCTCCGTCGTGTCGATCGGATTCGAGCTCGCCTCGCGCGTGTTCGGCGACCTGTCGACCCGCACCGTTCTGCTCCTCGGGGCGGGAGAGACGGGAGCACTGTTCGCCCGCCAGGCGGTCGAGGCCGGGGTGCGCGATCTCCGCATCGCGAACCGGACGGATGGGACGGCCGAAGCCCTCGCCACTCGAGTCCACGCCTTCGCCGTGCCGTGGCAGGGCTACCTCCGCGAGCTCGCGGAGGCGGACGTCGTCGTCGGCACGACGGCGAGCCCGCGTCCCGTCATCCGGCGCGACGACGTCGAGAACGCCATGCGGCACCGGCGCGGCAGACCGATGTTCTTCCTCGATCTCGCCGTGCCGCCCGACATCGACGCGGGCGTCCGGGAGGTCTACAACACGTTTGTCTACGGCGTGAACGACCTCGAGAGCGTCGGCGAAGAGAATCGAAAGCGCCGGGCGCGCGAGATCCCGCGAGCCGAGGAGATCCTCGAGGAAGAGCTCGCGAAGTTTCTCGTTTGGATGGACAACCTCGCCGTCACCCCGACCGTCGCGCTGCTCAAGCACAAGCTCGAGCGGATCCGCGACGAGGAGCTCTCCCGGCTCTCTCCCGAGGACCGGGAACGCCTTCGGCCCTTCGCGGACTCGCTGGCGTCCCGCCTCCTCCACGAACCGATGCGGCGGCTGAAGACGGAGCCCGATCCCGGCCGGCGCCTGGACCGCGTCGAGGCGGTTCGCCACCTGTTCGACCTTCCAGGCGACGACGACGGGGAGTCGTGAGCTCGCGGCGGCTCGCCTCCCGATGAAGATCCGTCTCGCGGCCCGGGGCAGCGTCCTTTCTCTCGTTCAGGTCGAGGCGGTCGCGCGCATGCTGGCGCCGTTCGCGGAGACGGAGATCACGACGTACCGCACCACGGGCGACCGGCTCTCCCAGCTCGACGCCGCGATCGTCGGGAAGGGCGTGTTCACGAAAGAAATCGACGAGGCGCTCCTCGAGGGCCGCGCGGACCTCGGCGTCCACAGCCTGAAGGACCTCCCCTCGGAGCTTCCCGCCGGCCTCGCCCTCGCGGCCGTTCCGCTGCGGGAGGACCCGAGCGACATCCTGATCTCCCGCCCCCGCGTCGCGTTCGCACACCTGCCGGCGGGTGCGCGCGTCGGAACGGGAAGTCCGCGCCGCAAGGCGCAACTCCTCGCCGCCCGGCCCGATCTCTCCGTCACGGATGCCCGGGGCAACGTCGACACCCGCATTCGCCGGCTCGACGCAGGAAGGTGGGACGCGATCGTGCTCGCCCGGGCGGGGCTCGCGCGCCTCGGCCGGCTCGAGGAGGTCTGCGACGTTTTTTCCGACGGCGTGATGCTCCCCGCCATCGGGCAGGGCGCCCTTGCGCTCGTCGCGCGCAGCGACGACGTCGCGACGGCCGCCCTGCTGGCGCGCCTCGACCACCCGGAATCCCACCGCGAGGTGCTCGCGGAGCGCGCCCTGCTGCGAAGCCTCGAGGGCGGGTGCCGGGCCCCGATGGCAGGCCGCGCCACGGCGTCGAACGGTTCCCTGCGGCTCGCGGCCGCCGTCTTCTCGGCGGACGGCGCGGCCTGCCTGCGCGAGGAGGACGAGTCGGCGACCGGCGATCCGGAAGAGCTCGGTGAGAGGCTCGCGCGGCGGCTCCTCGAGCGCGGCGCCGCGAGGCTGCTCGAAGAGGCGCGCCGGTGACCTCGGAGGTCCTCGTCGTCCGGTCCGGTGCCGCGGGCGCCTTTCCCCGGCCGGGCCCGGGTGCGGGTTTCGAACTGACAGACAAGGTCACCCATGAGATCGTCCCCGTCTCCCCGGATCTCTCGGACCTCGCCCTGCCCGCCGATCTCGCCGTCTTCACGAGCCGGGTCGGCGTGCGCCGGTTCTTCGAGGAGAGCGCGCTCGAGGAAGGGCTGCGCGAGGCGCTCGCCTCGAAGAAGGGGAAGATCGCCGCCGTGGGAGAGGGAACGGCGGACGCGCTTCGCGAGCGAGGCATCGTCCCCGACCTCGTCGGAGGAGGATCCGGAGAAGCCCTCCTGCGGTCGCTGCCCGAGTCGCTCGCCGGCTGGCGGATCCTTCTTCCACGGGGCGAGGACGGAACGGCCGAGGTTCCCGAAGAGCTCCACCGCCGGGGCGCCTCGGTCGTCCCCCTTCTTCTCTATCGCAAGGTTCCGCTGCCGCCCGACGGAGCTCTGGACGTGCGCGTCGCGCGCGGCGAGTTCTCCGCGTTCGCTGCCACCTCTCCCTCCGCGGCCGCCTGGCTCTTCGGCTCCTCCACGGCGGTGTCCCGGGCGCGGCTTCGAGACACGCCGGCCGTCGTCCTGGGGCGCTTCACCCGCCGCTACCTCGAGTCGCACGACGTCGTCCGCATCCACGTGGCGCGGGAGGCGAGCTTCGCGGCGCTCCTCGAGCGGCTGGGAGAGCTCGCCCTTGCGGAGACTCCGAGCGGCGGAATAGATTCGCCCGCGTGACCTCGTTCCCCACCACGCGTCCCCGCCGCCTGCGGCGCAGCCCCGCTCTGCGGCGTCTCGTCCGGGAGACCCGGCTCTCTGCGGACCAGCTCGTCGCGCCCCTCTTCGTGCGGAAGGGAAGCCGCGTGCGCGAGGAGATCTCGTCGCTGCCGGGCGTTTTCCGGCTCTCTCCCGACGAGGCGGTGGCCGCTGGCCAGGAGCTCGTATCCGCCGGAGTGCCCGCGGTGATTCTTTTTGGAATTCCGGAGCGCAAAGACGAAACCGGCAGCGAAGGCTGGGACGACGAAGCCGCCGTCCAGTCCACCGTCCGGCTGCTCAAGAAGCAGGTCCCCGGCCTCCTCGTGATCACGGACGTTTGCCTCGACGAATACACGTCGCACGGCCACTGCGGCGTGATCCGGGACGGCGAGGTCGACAACGACGCGACGCTTCCGCTGCTCGCGAGGTGCGCACTGTCTCAGGCGAAGGCGGGGGCGGACGTCGTCGCCCCTTCCGACATGATGGACGGCCGCGTCGCAGCGATCCGGCGGGCACTCGACGAGAACGGCCTCGCCGACATCGCCATCCTGGCGTATTCCGCCAAGTCGGCATCCGCCTTCTACGGCCCTTTCCGCGAGGCCGCGGACTCGGCGCCGAAGTTCGGGGACCGCCGCGGCTACCAGATGGACCCGTCGAACCGCCGGGAAGCGATGCGCGAGATCGCCCTCGATCTCGAGGAGGGCGCCGACGCCGTGATGGTCAAGCCCGCGCTCGCGTATCTCGACGTGATCCACGAAGCCCGCCAGCGGTTCGACGCTCCGATCGCCGCCTACAACGTCTCCGGCGAGTACGCGATGGTCAAGGCGGCCGCGGCCAACGGCTGGATCGAGGAGAGGCGGATCGCGCTCGAGATCCTGACGGGCATCGTGCGGGCCGGGGCCGATTTCGTCCTGACGTACCACGCGCTCGACGCCGCCCGCTGGATCGCGGACGGTGGACTGCCCGCGTGAGCTCTCCCGCGCCTCCGGCGAAAAAGAGCGGAAGCGGGAAGAGACGCCGCCCGCGCAAGGCGCCGTCGAAGTCGCAGGGCACGGCCGGATCGAGATCTTCGGCGCTCTTCCGGCGGGCCCGGCTCCTGATGCCCGGCGGCGTGAGCTCGCCCGTGCGCTCCTTCGCGTCCGTCGGGGGAGAGCCGTTCTTCGTGGTGTCGGGGCGCGGGGCGCGCCTGCGCGACGCGGACGGCCGCTCGTACATCGACTACGTGCAGTCCTACGGCCCCCACCTCTTCGGGCACGGCGCGCCGTTCGTTCGCCGCGCGATCTCGAAGGCCGCGCGCAACGGGACGTCGTTCGGAGCTCCCACCGAGCTCGAGGTCCGCCTCGCCGAGCGCGTCGTCGCAATGGTGCCCTCGATCGAAATGGTCCGGTTCGTCAGCTCGGGGACGGAGGCGGCGATGAGCGCCGTACGCCTCGCGCGCGGCGCGACGGGGCGCCGTCTGGTGGTCAAAGTCGAGGGTGGCTACCACGGCCATGCGGACGGGTTCCTCGTCTCAGCGGGATCGGGAGTGGCCACGTTCGGGATTGCCGGCAGCCCGGGCGTTCCCTCCGAGATCGCGTCGCTCACGATCGTGGTCCCGTACAATGACCTCGACGCGGTCGAGCAGGCCTTCCGGCGGTCGCCCTCCGACATCGCCGCGGTCATCATCGAGCCGCTCGCGGCAAACATGGGGCTCGTCGCGCCCAGGGAGGGCTACCTCTCCGGCCTTCGCGACATGACCCGGCGTCACGGGGCGCTCCTCGTGTTCGACGAGGTGATCAGCGGCTTTCGCGTCGCGGCCGGCGGCGCGCAGGAACGATTCGGAGTTCTCCCCGACCTGACCGCGCTCGGGAAGATCCTCGGCGGCGGGCTGCCCGTCGGCGCGTACGGGGGTCCTCGGGACCTGATGGAGCGGATGGCGCCCGTGGGTCCCGTATACCAGGCCGGCACGCTGTCGGGAAATCCGCTCGCAATGTCGGCGGGGATCGCGATGCTCGCGGAGATCGCGCGCCGCCCTCCCTATGCCGAGCTCGAGCGCAAGGGCGCGTTGCTCGAGGAGCGTGTGCGCGCGGCCATCGAGGCGAGCGGGTGGGCGGATCGTGTCTCGTACGTCCGCCAGGGATCGCTGTCGACCCTCTTTTTCGCCACGGGGGAGCTGATCGACTTCGCCTCGGTCAAACGCTCCGACGCCGCCGCGTACGGGCGGTTCTTCCACGCGATGCTTCGCCGCGGAGTGTTCCTTCCGCCGGCGCAGTTCGAAGCCTGGTTCGTTTCGACGGCGCACGAGGAGATCGACTTGAAGCGGACCGCTCGCGCCGTGGAGGCGAGCCTCCGGGAAATCGCGACTTCCTAGCCGCCCGGGCCGGAATCGCCGTGTCTGTTAGCCTGTTCTGCAACGACAGGCCTGCCCAAAGGAGACCTCGCGATGAGCGACAGCCGCGCCCCACAGCTTTCCGACGCTTCCCAGAAGCAGTGGCTCGGGCACCCTCGAGGGCTTTCGACGCTCTTCTTCACGGAGATGTGGGAGCGCTTCAGCTACTACGGGATGCGCGGAATCCTGATTCTCTTTCTGGTCGCTTCGGTCCAGACCGGCGGATTCGGACTCACAGATAAAACAGCCGCCGCCATCTACGGCCTCTACACCGGCTTCGTCTATCTCATGGCGCTGCCGGGCGGCTGGGTCGCGGACCGGATCCTCGGACAGCGCAACGCCGTATTCCTGGGCGGCTGCATCATCGCCGCCGGCCACTTCTCGATGGCTATCCCCACCGTTCCGACGTTCTACGCGGGGCTGATTCTCATCGTGATCGGAACCGGCCTTCTGAAGCCCAACGTCAGCTCCATGGTGGGTGACCTCTACCCGGCGGGCAGCCCCCGGCGCGACGCCGGCTTTTCCGTCTTCTATTCGGGAATCAATGTGGGCGCCCTCGTGGGCCCGCTCGTCTGCGGCTTCCTCGGCGAACGCGTCAACTGGCACCTGGGGTTCTCAGCCGCCGGAATCGGAATGGTGTTTGGCCTCATTCAGTACCGTTTCGGCGGCAAGTATCTCGGAAACGCGGGATTGCGCGCCCCGCGGGAAACGTCGACGAGCTCCGACGGCGCCGCTGTGCGGAAGCTCCTGGTCGGATCCGGGGTCGTCGTCGGCGTGGTGGTCCTGGCCCTGGCGCTCCAGGCCGCGGGAGTCGTCAAGCTCGATCTCTACGGGGTAGCGACGGGCACCGGGTACTTCATGCTCGGTCTCGCGATCGTCTACTTCGGGGCACTTCTCCTCTTCGCGAAGCTCTCCGCAGCAGAGAAGAAGCGCATCGCGGTGATCTTCGTCTTCTTCATGGCGGCTGTTCTCTTCTGGGCAGGTTTCGAGCAAGCGGGATCCTCGATGAATCTGTTCACCGATCGCCTGATGAACCGCGACCTCTTCGGCAAGACCATTCCTACGTCGTGGTTTCAGTCCGTCAACTCGATGTTCCTGATCGTCCTGGCCCCGGTCTTCGGCGCCCTCTGGATCAAGCTCGGCCGCCGGCAGCCGTCCACCGCCGCCAAGATGGGGTTCGGCCTCCTGTTCCTCGCCGCGGGATTCCTTCTGCTCGCCTGGGCGGCGACGATCGCCGTGAACGGAGTAAAGGTCGGGATGACGTGGATGATCATGACTTACCTGCTCCATACCGCCGGCGAGCTGTGCCTTTCACCGGTCGGGCTCTCCAGCGTCACGAAGCTCGCGCCGCGCAAGCTCGGCGGGCAGCTCATGGGCACGTGGTTCATGGGCACGGCCCTCGGGAATCTCATCGCGGGTCTCGCGGCGGGAGGCTTCGAAGGCATGAGCGTTTCCCAGCTCTTCGCGGCGGTCGCGAAGGTGGCGGGGGTCGCCGGGATCGTGCTGCTCGTCTTCGCGAAGCCGATCCGGCGCCTGGTCGGCGGCGCGGAAGACAACGCGGAGGAAATCGCCCCGATCGCGGGCGCCCCCGCCACGCGCGAAGGCGCCGTTCAGGCTTGAGGCTTCTGAATTTTCCGGATCAGAATTTTGCCACGAGGGCAGCCGACGTGATCGTGTCCGTCTTCTTCTTTCCGAGGACCGGCTCGTTCAGCGTCAGCCACGCGTAGGAGAGCTTCACCGAGAAGACCGTCGTGACGCTCGCGCCGAGCGAGACCTTGTCGGCGAACCGCCAGTCCTTCGACTCCTTCAGGTCCTCCGTGAAGGACGCCTCCTCCGTGAACTCGCCCGTCTTCGAGAATTTCCACTTGTACTCGAGCCCGACGCGGGCGATGGCGAAGCTTCGCGTCTGGGTGAGCTGCGGGGCGGTGGGTGGAACCCGGGGGAGCAGCCTCTCTTCCGTCAGATAACCGAGCCCCGCCTGGACCTTCAGCGAGTGCGGGTCGCCCGAGAGAAACTGGTAGGCGGCGCCGGCGTCGCCTGACCACTGATGGTCGATCCCTGCGAACGTGTTCTCGCGGTAGGCGCCCTGGACGTAGATCTCGAGCCGGGGGGTGAGCTTTCTCGCGGCGCGGACGATTCCGTCGAAGGAGCGCGCCGTCTCGACTCCCTCCGATTCGCTGCGGATGAACGCGAGCGACAGCTTGAAGTTCCAGACTCCTGGAACGTAAGCGACTTCTCCCGCGGCGCCGAGCGTCTTGGCGTCCGAGTTGCCCGACGTCGCGACGTAGGAGGCTTCGGCCTTTCCCGACCAGACCGGAGGGGGCTTCGGAGGCTCATCGGCGGAAGCGGCGCTGGCGATCAGGCCGAGAGAGAGCAGGGCGATTCCGAGGCGGCCGATTCCGATCCCGCTGGTCGGGCGCATGGTGTGTGCCCTCCTTCGGGCGGGCCCCGGTTGCACGAAACGGGCCCGGTCCGGGGGGCCGGAAAACGGGCGCTACCGGATTCGGGACCGGGCCGTTCGCCAGAGCGCGTGCAGCGCCCACCCGGCGGCCGAGCCCATGGGCTCGCCCTGCATCGCGGAGCCGATGCGCAGCGCGGACTCGGCCGTGAAATAGGCCGCCATGGGAATCGAGGGAAGGTGCGCGAAGATCGGGCCCGCTCCCGCCATCCCGGCAATGAACGACACGACGCCGAGAAAGCCCCAGACCAGGAGCGGCGCGGCCGAAACGACCGTCATGGCGGCGGCGGGCGCGCCAAACTCCGACTCCATGGCCTTCTGGACGCTTCCTGGAGCATGTCCGAGGAGCGGGGAGAAAAGGATCGCCAGCCGCCGCCGGAGGACCGCGTCTCTCCGGAAAGCGCGGACCGCGGACCGGGTGGACTCGCTCCGCGGGTCGTAGTTCTCGATCGTCCGGATCGCGTGCCGCTCCTCCCACGGAGCGAGGCGGTAAC
The DNA here is from genome assembly GCA_030948185.1 of Acidobacteriota bacterium. Taxonomy (GTDB): domain Bacteria; phylum Acidobacteriota; class Thermoanaerobaculia; order UBA5066; family Gp7-AA6; genus JALYUA01. The sequence goes on along the minus strand of JALZAT010000007.1, from coordinate 39,264 downwards.
GGATCCCGCCGGTGGCCAGCGGCTCCGCCTCGACGACTTCCCAGAGCTCGTCGTGCCAGCGCACGGCCGTCCCGGGGTGCGCCGCGCGTGTGAGCCCGCCGCCGCGGCGTGCGAGCCACTCCTTCGAAACGGGGCAGGTCAGGACGACCGATCCATCGGCGAGCCGGTCAGCCCGGTCCCCGCCGAAGGCGGCCGGCGGCGGGGAGTTCCCTTTTTCGCGGTTCGTGAGGCCAAAGTAGCAGAGGAGGGGGAGCGATGGCTCATCTTCTGCTTGGGGAATAAGCCGATGGCTCGCTCAGCGCCGGAGCGGAAAACGGCCGCCCCGCTCGTCCCGCCCCACCCGACCCTTTCCCGGCTGCGCGCGGAGGCAGCCCGCTGCCGCGCGTGCGATCTCTGGAGGCGGGGAACACAGACCGTCTTCGGGGAAGGCCGCCGCACAGCGCGACTCTTGCTCGTCGGCGAGCAGCCGGGCGACCGCGAGGACCTCGAGGGTCGCCCGTTCGTCGGCCCCGCGGGCCTGCTCCTCGACCGGGCGCTGGACGACGCCGGGATCGCACGAGGGGACGCGTACGTCACCAACGCCGTGAAGCACTTCAAGTGGGAGCTCCGCGGAAAGAGGCGGATCCATCAGAAGCCCAACGCCGTCGAGATCGCCGCCTGCCGTCCCTGGCTGGAGGCCGAGCTCGCGGTCGTGAAGCCGGAGGTCCTCGTCTGCCTCGGAGCGACGGCCGCGCAGGCGCTTCTGGGCAAGACCTTCCGCGTGACGAAAAGTCGCGGTGTCCTCGTGGCGTCGCCGCTCGCGCCGCGCGTGCTCGCGACCGTCCACCCGTCCTCGATTTTGCGCGCTCCCGATGAGGCCGCGCGCCGCCGCGAGTACGCCGCTCTTGTCCGCGATTTGAAGGTGGCCGCCCGGCACCTCGGCGGGTGACCGGATCCCGGCGCGAGCACGGCGGAATAGCCCCGCTGTTTCCGCCGCCCGAATTCAGCTAACATTTCTTTCTTTCCAGGGAGGTCGCCGCTGGATCGAGCCCTTCAGCTCCAGACGAGCCTGGCGCAGGCGCGCTGGCGCAAAGCCGTCGACAACCTGTGGCGCGAGATTCGTTATTACCGCCGCGCCCGGCTGGCCGACCGCGAGCGGGAGCGCGCGAACAAGCGGCTGAGGAACCTGCGGCGCATCGTGCGCAAGGCGCTTTCGGAGTACCACCGCCTCGAGCTCGAACGGCAGGCGCGCGGCTGACGAGGAACGTCGGGCAGGGGTGGCGGACGCTCGCCTGGATTCCGGGTTCCTACGCCGTCTGCCGTCTGCCTCCCGGCTCCGAGGTATCGGTCCCGGCCTCGGGCTCTCTCTTCTCCGTCACGACGACGGATGCGGAGACCTCGATCGTGTGCGCCGCTTCGCACGCGCCCTCGTCGGAGATTTGCGAGAGCGGGTGGAGCGCGTTCCGCCTCGAAGGGCCGATTCCGTTCGCCACGACGGGCGTTCTCTCTTCGCTTTCCGCGCCGCTCGCCGCGGCCGGCATCGGCCTCTTCGTCCTCTCCACATACGACACGGACGTGGTGCTCGTGAAAACCGCCGACGCCGCGCGCGCCGAGAGCGCTCTCGAAGCCGCCGGCTTCTCCTTCGCGGCCCGCGTCTGACCCCGCGGAGCCGGTCCTTCACGGGGCGAGCCAGAGAGCTGGAACGCCGCTTGCAATAGCCGGCGCCCGATTCAACGCCGCGTTCCGGCGGCGAGCGGGGTCCGGACGGCGTTCCTTGGCTGCAGGCGCGGCAAACTGTCGAAAAACAAATGGAGGCGGTCATGCTGAGGCGGACGTGTGTCTTGACGTTCCTGGCTCTCGGAACGGCGGTGGCGCTCGGCGCGCAGAGTCTCGGCGACACGGGAGACCTGAATCTCGAAAAGATTCCCAACCCGCTTCAGATCGAAGGCCTCAAGGTGAAGACCCGGATCCCGTTCGCCGCACCCGGCGATCGGCCGGTCTTTCAGGAAATCGTCCCGTGTCGGTTGATCGACACGCGGCCCGCGCGTTCGGACGGGGGCCACCCGGTCGCCGAGTTCGACGCGCCCTACGGCGGACCGACCTTCCACCCCGGAGAGACTCGCACTTACACCGGGTCCGGGCCGATTCAGAATCCGCCCGCGACGAATCCGTGCACCGTCAAGTCGCGCGTCGCGGCCGGCGATCCCGATGCGGCCGAGATCCCCGGAGGGCTGGTCGGCCTCGCCCTCCGCGTCGTCGCGATCAACCGCAGCGACGCGTCGCCGCGAGCGTCGATCGTGACGGCGGGAACCCCGGATCCGGTGACGGGGATCGGCGGCTTCTCCTTCTGGGTCGGTTTCTACGGGCCGAACGTCGAGTTCGCGCAGGACGGCCTCGTGAAGACTACCGGGGACCGGTTCTCGCTCTCGCTGGCGGGCGACGCGAACGTGGACATCCTCGTCGATGTGCTCGGATACTTCCTTCCGGATCCGATCGGCGCCGGAGACATCCAGGCGCTCGTCTCGGGTGGCGTGGTGGTTCCCGGTGCCGTCGGGGCGACGGGACCCGCCGGACCGACCGGGCCTCCGGGGCAGACGGGTCCCGCGGGGCCGAAGGGCGACGCGGGCGCGAATGGATTACCGGGACCCGCGGGACCGAAGGGAGACGCCGGAGCGACCGGACCGCAGGGACCCGCTGGGCCGCAGGGCGCTGCGGGACAGCCCGGCGCTGCCGGACCTGCCGGACCTGCCGGCCCTCCCGGAGCGACCGGGCCCGCAGGCGCGAATGGTTTGAATGGTCCCGCCGGCCCACAGGGCCCCCCAGGCCCGCAGGGACCCGCCGGCCCGGCCGGCACTTGCCCTGAGTGCTGCATCCCGTTCTTCCTCATCGAAGGCGTGTTCCCTTCGGGTTCCGGCGCGACCAGCATCACGCTGACAGACCCGCGAATCGGGACGAAGTCGGTCGGCGTCCCGTTCTACACGCAGGGACCGCCAAACATCCCCATCGCCCTTACCGGTTTCGATCCGGGAAACCACAGCGTGACGTTGACCGGCGCCGCGGGATACGCGTTCTGTTTCGCGGTGTTCACGAACAAGTGATCGGATGCTCGATCGGGCCGCGGGGGGCGGAGGATTTCTCCGCTCCGCAACCTTCGTTCTTTCCGTCAAGCTCGCGGATGGGCGGGCGTTCAACGGGCGGTACTCCCGACGCAGGCGAGCATCGCCGCCACGTCGGCGTTCTGAGCGGCCTCTAAACTTCGAAGGCGCCGAGAGGACCGTCCCAGGTCCCGATCCAGAGGACCCCGGACTCGCGCTTGCACCCGGCGCACTCCAGCGTCGAGCCGGCGCGCAACGTCGGCACCTCGTTCTCGAGGGAGCACGCAGGACAGGTCCAGAATCCCTCCTCGGCCATGACGGTCATGTCGGGAGGCCGGGTCTCCTCCCAGGTTCCGTCACCGGATGCGTCGCAGGAGACGCAGCGATCCATGACCTCGCTCGGGGGAGGGAGCGAGGGTGACCGGGAGTAGTTCATCCGCCCGCAGCCGCCACACGGCCACTTGACCCACTTCATGGCTCGTCCTTCGAGAGGTTTCTCACGCCCGCGCACCTCACCGCGATCCCGTTGTCTCTGGAGAGTATGACTCTACCTCGCCGCTCCGCCCGGGGGCCGGCGGATCGAACGGCAGAACGACGGCGGATCCGGCGTAGCCGGGCGACCGAGACGCTAGCTCCTGGCGACCCTCCCACGATGAGCGCTCCGCCGACTCAGTTCTGCCACGTGAGCCGCTCGTGCAGGAAAACGGCCGCGAACGCGATCGCGCTCGAACCGATCGCAGAGCCGAGCGGTCCCTCCTCATCGCGATCGGCTGCAGGATCATTCCCTAATCAGAAAACAAACGTCGGCGGGGGCGGGCACCGCGCGGCTCCTCATTTGGAGGTTGACGGAGGGTCCGGTACCTCGGGTAGGATCGCCTCCACGAACGGCTGGGGTTTGATTCGGATTTCAATCCGGGTTTGATTTCCCGAGACAACCGAACAGCATTCTGGAAGGTCCAAATCGGCTTCAAATGCGGTTTATCAAGTATTTCGTGTTGTCTGTTCTGGCAGCCGGCGGCGCGTACGTCGCTGCCGTTGTTTTTGTCAATCCTCGAGGCCAATTCGGCGGCCGCCGGTTTCCCTGGGTTGTACAGAATTCCCGCAAAGTCAAGCTTCACCTGTTCGGCAGCTATGCTCGAGAGGCATCCGTGCAGGTACTCCTTCTCGGCTCCAGCCGAACGATGATGATTGAGCCGCGAGAAGTCGACTCGCTGACCGGCCTGCGATCATTCAACTTTGGAGTATCGAGCGCATTTCCCGAGGACTGTCTCGCCGTGTATCGGTGGGCGCGGGCGCGTGGCGCGGCTCCCCGTCTGCTCGTGATCGGTCTGGATCCCGGTTCTCTCGGATCGGAAACAGGAACAACGGAACAACTGCGCGACACGGTCGAGCTCGCAGAGCAGATCGACCCCACTCTTCGCGCCCCTCTCTTGGGGTTTCTTCACCGCGTGAATCTTTACAAGAACACTTTCAGCGTGGTTTACGCAAAGGAGATTCTCAGGTCCATTGAATTGAGAATGAGGCCGGAAACACCGCTGACCGAGTTCCGGCCAGATGGGTCAATCCAGTACACCCGATGGGACCAACAGATCGTCAATGGAACGTTTCAGAAAGAGGTGACCGATTCTGCCTGCATTTCGCGTGTTACGCACGAGATCAAGAGCGGGTCGGAGTCCCAGAAGCGAATAGGCTACCTCCGCGCTCTGTTGGAGGAAGCTCATCGTGATGGCGTGCGTGTGATCATATGGTTGACTCCCAATCACCCCGCTCTCTTCGAGCAACTGTCCGCTGATCATGTCTCGCCGTACCGTCTGGACCTGGTGCGGAAACGCATCGAAGCGCTGGCGCGTTCCAGTGGCGCCGAAGTTATCGACTTGTCCGATCCCGCGAGCTTCAACGGGGATCCGGTCAGATGGTACGACTGCGTGCATTATCACAAGGAAGACGCGACCAAGATCGTGCGTCGATTGTTCGCCAGAACGTTACCAGGATTGCCGCGTCGTTCTAGTCGCCCATCGTGATTTTCAATTCCGACGTCTTTCTTTTCGGTTTCCTACCGATCGTATTCAGCCTTTTTTGGACGTTGCGCGGCAAGCAGGCTCGTTATGTGTTGCTCGCCATCTCGGGCTACGTCTTCTACGGATGGTGGAACTGGCGTTATTGTTTCCTGCTTCTGTTTTCCAGCCTGATCAGCTTCACGGCGGGGCTACTCCTCGACCGATCGCCCAGTCCACGACGGCAGAAACTGATCGTGACAACTACGGTCGCGATCGATCTGACCCTGTTGGGGTTCTTCAAGTATTTCAATTTTCTATCGTCGAGCGTCCGCGCCCTGTTTCCTGGTGCGCCCCTGCCGCTCCTGGACGTTGTCCTTCCGATCGGAATCAGTTTCTACACGTTCCACACGATTTCATACGTTATCGACGTTTCTCATGATCGGGTGAGGGCGACGCACAACGTCTGGGAGTACCTCACATACGTCAATCTGTTTTCGCAACTCGTCGCCGGGCCGATCGTGAGATTTCGGCAAATCGAGGGGGATCTCGCCAACATCGACGGTCCACCGAAGGAGGCGTGGGTCGCGCGCGGCGTGGCCATGTTTCTATTTGGGTTGGCCAAGAAAGTGCTCATCGCGGATCGTATAGCGCGACATATCGACCCGATACTGAGCTCATGGACGGGGATGTCTTTTTCGCAAGCTTGGATCGCCGCTCTCGGCTACACCGCGCAGCTCTATTTCGATTTCAGCGGGTACTCCGACATGGCGGTCGGGCTAGGATTGCTATTCGGCCTTCGAATTCCGCAGAACTTCAACTCGCCGTACCGTGCCTTGGGCATCATGGACTTCTGGCGGCGCTGGCACATAAGCCTGTCGACCTGGCTGCGCGATTATCTGTACTTTCCCCTGGGTGGAAATCGGAAGGGAGCAGCCCGGACCTACAGGAATCTGATGATCGTCATGGTCCTCGGAGGCCTTTGGCACGGGAGCAGCTGGACGTTTGTCGTTTGGGGTGCATACCACGGCCTGCTGCTCATCGTTGACCGAGTCGGCCAGCCCGTGTATCAGAAGCTTCCAAAGTGGATCTACCTTGGGCAAACGTTCTTGCTTGTTGTCGTCGGCTGGGTATTTTTCAGGTCGACCAGCTTCCCGATGGCGTTTCACTGGCTAAAGACCATGGTGACGCCGACGGCGAATTTCAACGCGTCCCTTCCGGCGCTACTCTGGACAGGTATTGGACTCGCGGGAGTGGCGTTCCTCCCTGAAGGTTACGACGTTCGGTTTCCGGTCCGAGTTCGGTGGGCCATCGCCTACGCGCTGGTTTTCGTCTTTCTTTACATGTCGATGAATGGCAGCGAGACGGTCTTTCTCTACTACCAGTTCTGAAGCAGTACCTCTTTCCCCCGATAACGGGGAAAGTTACCGTTTGCGGCCTGTCCAGAGGAGCATCAAACCGTCCGCGGGGTGTCCGTCGTATCCGACGGGTTCGACGGTCACGTCGTCGCAACCTCTTTCTAGAAGGTCTTTGACGTACTCGGCTCTCGGCCATCTCTCCCACGGAGGGCAGATAAGCTTTCCCCACTGATTCTGCTGTTTGTCTATGATTGCAATCAGGCCGCCCACGTGTGCTATGCGCGTGAGCTCACGAACGCAGGCGGAGATGTTCGCGGAGTGTTCAATGGCTTCGACGGAGAAAACGAAGTCGAAAGAACCCTCGGAACAAGGAATCCGTTCTAGCGAACCCTCGATCGGCTGAATGGGTGGAGGAAGTTGCCGCAGGAATCGTGTCGATATGTCCACGCCGGTGCAATGGGTGCCTGGATGCGCGTCAAGGATACCCTTCAGAAATCGACCCTTGCCGCATCCCACCTCGACAATACGATCGCCGGAATGGGTCAGCTTCAGGAGCGATAGCAATCGACCGTCGTCGGACGCCACGGACGCCGGAATGATCTCATCGTGGCGATCCATGAATGCAACAACCCGGAGACGGTTGGCATCCAGATAAAGTCTTGCCGCCTCAGCGTCTTCCGAGTGATCCTGGGTGCCGACTTGCCGACCGTAGCGTGAACGAAATCCGCCGGACGGCTCTTGATGCTTCTCCATCCAGTCGAGGACTCGGTCTCCATTCTCAGGGTCACCCGTCTTGTACCAGCAAATCGCAAGCTCAGCCATGGCGCTGGTGAGCATCAGATTGCGGCCCCGCCCGGCGGAGACTTCTCCCCCCGTTTTCTGGAGACTTGCCAGACTCCTGAGTCTCGACTTCGCATCGGCCGGTCTGTTCAGTTGCAAGAGCGCGTGCAACTCACAAGGGAGGGTGCGCTTCACCGCACTCGCCTTGTGCCGAGGATTTGCCTCATCCAACTCCAAGTCGAGAGCCTCGCCGGCTAATCCGGCAAAATCTGGTTGATGGAGCACTTCAGCCGCGCGAGAAAAGGTCGAGATCGTGCAGAAATGAAACTCTCCGGAACCCTCCCTGAGAACAGTTTCCAGCCTTGATCGCAGATATCCGAGACTCCGTTCAGCCGCAAGCCTGCTCGGGGGATCTTCCGAAAAATGCAGAAGACCGCGAAGCGCCTGAGCGGTGTCCAACTCCGCCGAGCTTTCCCCTTTTGACGCTCGGAATGAACCATCGACTCGCTGCTCGCGAAGCAGCCGCACGCGAATGACATCCGCCGTGCCCCCTTCACCATAATCGAGCAACGTCCCGATCGCGTCGCCCGAGACGGACCTTGGAGCGAGGGCGCCCGCTTCCACTGAAACGCCCCCCGCTTCCCGGTCACAGATCCATCTCAGTGCCAGCGTGGGAGAAGCCAGCGTGGGAGAAGAAGGCCTTTCGCCCCTGCCCGCGTTGAACATTTTCTGTTTGGCGTTCAGAGCCCACGATCCCAGCCGGTTCAAAAATCGAGTAACTAATGATCCGCGGAAAAGCGCTGCGAATGGCAGTGCGTCTTTCACGCGACGCACAGCCACGCGAATATCGGTGGCGCCGAGTTGATTCATGACCCCTCCTGTCCCTCAAGAGACACACACGGCGCGGGCGCCGTGCTGCGATGAAGTCGGAAGAGGAGGAGCTAGATTCTCAGGACGGGAGGTTTTCGAGGAGCGAGCGAAGAAAGGGGACTCGGCGTCGAAGGCTGGGCTGCTGAGTTCAATACATTCAACGACGAACTAGACGGAAAGCTCGCGACGTGCATGTGAGGGTTCGAGATCTTCGAATCTTCGGCTGCTGAGGACACCCGGATCGGCCCGGCGCAGCCCCCGTCCCGAGCGGGGAAGCAGCGCTTGCTATGCGACGAAGGTCGTTCGGAAGATACTCCCGTCGCCGGGTGCATGGGGCAATCGCCTTGAACTTCCATCGACCGCCCGGCTTGCCTCGACTTCGACGCGTCGCATTTCAGACCGCAGACCTGGCTCAATCCCGATGAAGCCAAGGAGATCGAGAGCAACAGATAGACAGCCCAAGCCCGCGCCATGGGCGGAATATATGCAAAATTCAGCCCATCGCGATCTTTTTCTGGTCGGGAACTGGCTTCATGGGAACTCGATGGCACGCCTGGTCTTGTCTTCGGCTGGAGTTGAAGAGGGCTGACGGGTTCTCCAACGAGGCGCCGTTGAGGAGGCGCTAGCGAGACAGCGGCGAAGAGTGGTGGGCCGTCTGGGACTCGAACCCAGGACCACCGGCTTAAAAGGCCGATGCTCTAACCGACTGAGCTAACGGCCCAAGCGTTAGCGACGAAAGAAGATAGCACCGATTTCGAGACGCATACGCTCGACTTCCTCAGGCGGATTGTCACGCGCCGACCGAAGCGCGAGACGCGAACCAGCCCCGACTCGGCGAGCCGATCGGCCGTGCGCCGCGAGACGCCCCAACGCGGCAGCGGCGGCAGGGCCGCAAAGGTTGGGCACTCTGCACCAATCCTGCACCCTCCCAATTCTGAAGGTGTCCACGAAACCGGATCAACTCCACCCGGACCTTGCTCGGGTCTGATCGCTGATCCAACTTGCGGAGTTCCTCCGGTGGCTTCTTTGTCGCGAGGCGATGCTTGAGCATCCGCGAGGCCGGTGCGTCGGGCTCGCATGCCCGGACCGCGCGCATCAAAAGAACGCTATAGCGAACGTGAGATCGAACCGCGCCATTCAGGTTCGTTCGGCCCGATGCAGGGATCCTGAGGACGAACTCGCTGCCTGTGCCGACATCGTTGATGATTTATGGGTTGGCGGCGTCCAATTTCGTGGCCACGAACTGGTGGGTATATTACCCTATCGCCTGACCGGATCACCAGCTTGGGCGCTTGTGGCGCTTGTGTTCGCTGGGTTTGGACGCTGGGGGAGCTTTTCTGAACTAGGCGCTATGTCATCGGGAGCAGAGCGTCGATGATTACGAGATGACTGTGAGTATTTTGTATCCGAGCTTGAACCACGTGATCTTGGATCGCGGGGAGGTTTGCACATACCAGGAAAGGCGGTCGGAAATGGAGCTGAAAGAACTGCAAAAGAACTGGAACCAATTTGGCAAACAGGATCCACTCTGGGCCATTATTACTTGGGACGACAAGAAAGGCAACAAATGGGATCCAAATGAATTCTTTGAAACAGGTGAGCAAGAAATCAGGGAGGTGATGCAGTACGTTGAGAAATTGGGTCTGCTTCGGCAACGTGGTCGGGCGCTCGATTTTGGTTGCGGCGTGGGACGGCTTACGCAGGCGCTGGCCAACTACTTTGAAACGGTGCTTGGAATAGACATCGCGCCCTCGATGGTAAAGCTTGCCGACCAATATAACCGATTTGGAGCGCGCTGCACGTACCGTGTCAATGCCGAAGACAATTTGCGAAGCTTTGCAGATCAGCAGTTTGACTTCATATACACCAATATCGTACTTCAGCACATGAGGCCCGACTACGCGAAATCCTACATCAAGGAATTCCTCCGTGTGCTCAAGCCTGACGGTGTTCTGGTTTTTCAGTTACCAAGTAGACAGCTGGTGGCACCTCCCCGCGTTGAAGCGTCGAGCGAATCCGTGTACAACCCACCTCCGGCCGTGCGGTTTGGAGGGATCAAGGGGTTTATCAAGCGTCACGTGCCGGAATGGCTCTGGAGATGGTATGTGGATCTTAAGTATTCGGGGCGCCAGCCGATATTGGAGATGTACGGTGTCGAGAGGGCTGAAGTGGAAAGTTTCCTGAAGGACAATGGCGCACGAGTGGTCGATGTGGTAAACGATGATTTCGCCGGACATCAGTGGGAAGGGTTCCGATATTGTGTTACCAAGTATTAGATAGCGAGGGTAATATCAATCTACCAATCGCGATCATGAAGGCGATTGGTCATGTGAGAATCCGCAAGCTGCCGCTTGATGTCGTCGCGATTACTAACAACTCTTAATCGCCCTCAAATAGTTCACCGCCCCGCACCACGTAGCGGTCGACCAGAAAAACTCTAGCGCATTCGTTTGGAGAAGAAAGTGATCGGCGGGGTCCTGGCGAAATCGAGCGCGGGGCCGCGCGTCGTCGATGGCCCGGGCGACGCCGCCGGAGCGGGCACGACGGGCGCTGGCGGGGGAGCGGTCGATCCGCCGCTCGAGGTGGGGCCGCCCGTCACGGGAGCCGTTCGGCCGGTGCAACCGGCTCCGAGGCCCAGCGCCGTTGCGAGGAGCACGAGGACGAAGAGGCACGCCGTGACGGGCATGGGGCGATTCCTTCCAGCGGGCATGGGTGACCTCCGGGAGCTCGCGAGTGCAATCCCCGTTCCGGAGCGACGTCCAACGGTCAGGGCGAAGGCAGCGCCCTCAGGAATTCCGAGCCCGCTCGCCACACTGTCTCCTCACGCCGGGGCCCCGTCGCGACGAGCGCCGCCGGGGCGCCGATCTGCTTCTCGAGGAAGTCGAGATAGCGGCGAGCCGCCGGCGGAAGGTCCTCCTCGCGCGTCACTGCAGTGGTGCGCGACCGCCATCCCGGCTGATTCTCGAGCACCGGCTCGAGCCGCGCCACGTCTTCGACGAGCGCGGGGACGTCGTCGATAACGCGGCCGTCGAGGCGGTAGCCGACACACACCGGAATTTCCGCGAGCTCGTCCAGGATGTCGAGCTTCGTGATCGCCACCGCCTGCGCGCCGGAGAGCTCCACGGCGAGCCGCGCCACGACCGCGTCGAACCATCCCGTCCGTCTCGGCCGGCCCGTCGACGTCCCGTATTCGTTGCCGCGCACGCGAAGGTACTCGCCCGTCTCATTGAGAAGCTCCGTCGGGAACGGCCCCGCGCCGACGCGCGTCGAGTAGGCCTTGAGCACGACGAGCGAACCGTCGAGCGCGCGCGGGGAGATCTGGAGCCCCGCCGCGACCCCCGCGGACGTGCACGTCGAGGAGGTGACGAACGGATAGGTACCGGCGGAAAGATCGAGCATCGCGCCGTGGGCGCCTTCGGCGAGAAGCGTTCCGCCGCGCGCCAGGTGATCGCGCAGATAACGTCCCGTGTCGCATACGTGGGGGCGGATCGCGTCCGCCGTCCCGAGAAGGCCCTCGATCACGGGGCCGGCGTCGGGAACATTCGTGGCGCCCAGGGCGCGCAGGAGCGGGCCCATCTCGGCCCCCATCGAGCGCACACGCGGCTCGAGGATCTCCGGGCGAAGGAGGTCGGCCACGCGAATTCCCTTCCGGGCCGCGGCGCACTCGTAGGCGGGGCCGATTCCCCGCAGGGTGGTCCCGATCTTCGCCTCTCCGGCGGCGCTCTCGCGAGCGGCGTCGAGCAGGCGGTGCCAGGGAAGGATCAGATGGGCGCGGTCGGAGAGAAGCAGGTTCTCGCCGATCTCGACGCCCTGCCGGCGCACGTCTTCGATCTCCGCGAGCAGCGCATCCGGATCGACGACCACCCCCGGCCCGATGACGCCGATCCGCCCGCGCACGACTCCCGCGGGCAGCAGGTGAAGTGCGAAATGCCGGTCTCCGAACTTGACCGTGTGCCCGGCGTTGTGGCCGCCGTGGTAGCGCGCGACGACCTCGAATCGGTCGGAGAGAAGGTCGATGACCTTTCCCTTGCCTTCGTCTCCCCACTGCCCGCCGAGAACGGCGACGACCTTCAAGCGTTCTCCTCCCGCGCGAAGCTCGGATTTGTCGGAAATGGAACGAGTGAGGCTACCATCGACCGTTCTGTAGAATCGCGCTCTCGATGAAAACCCTCGCGCTGACGGGCGACCGGTTGACGCTCGCCGATCTGCGCGCGATCGCAGAGCGGCGGCTCCGCGTCACGGTCGCTTCCTCTGCGAAGAAGGCGATGGCCGCGTCACGGCGGATCGTCGACGATGCCGTCTCGCGCAACGAGCGCATCTACGGGCTGACGACCGGATTCGGGAAGTTCGCCGACGTCGCGGTCTCCGGAGACGAGCTCGAGACGCTCCAGAGAAACCTCGTTCGGAGCCATTCGGCCGGAGTGGGGCAGGCCCTGGACGACACGGTCGTCCGGGTGATGATCGCGCTGCGCGTCAATGCCGTCGCGAAGGGCTGCTCGGGGATCCGCGTCTCGACCGTCGAGTCGCTTCTCGCCATGCTCGAAGCCGACGTGCTTCCCGTGATCCCGTCCCAGGGCTCCGTCGGCGCCTCGGGAGACCTCGCGCCGCTCGCCCATCTGGCACTCGGGCTGATCGGGGAGGGAAGGGCCCGCTGGCGAGGCAGGGAGATGCCGGCCTCCCGGGCGCTCTCCGGGGCCGGCTTGACTCCCGTGACGCTCGGGGCGAAAGAGGGTCTGGCGCTCGTGAACGGCGTGCAGATGAGCGTCGCGGTCGGGGGCCTCGCGCTCGGGGGCGCCATCTTTCTCTCCCGCGTCGCGGACCTCGCGGGGGCGATCTCTCTCGACGCCGCGCGCGGCTCGGACGCGGCGTTCGATGCGCGGGTCGTCGCGGCGCGTCCCCATCCCGGCGCCGTGGCCTCCGCGGCGAATCTGCGGGCCCTGCTCGCCGGAAGCGCGATTCGTGAGTCGCATCGGGGGTGCGGGCGAGTCCAGGACAACTACGCGCTGCGCTGCATGCCGCAGGTCCACGGAGCGGCGCGTGACGCCTTCGCCCATGCCGCCGCCGTGATCGAACGGGAGATGAACAGCGCCACGGACAACCCCCTCGTGTTCGCTGCAGAGGGCGAGATCGTCTCGAATGGAAACTTCCATGGAGCGCCGGTAGGCCTCGTGCTCGACTACGCCGCGATCGCGGCGACGGACCTCGCCTCGATCTCGGAGCGCAGGATCGAAAAACTCCTGAACCCTGCCCTTTCCGATCTCCCCGCGTTCCTCGTCGCCGACGGAGGCCTGAACTCCGGGCTGATGATGGCGCAGGTGACAGCGGCCGCTCTCGTCTCGGAGTGCAAAGCGCTCTCGCACCCCGCCTCCGTGGACTCCATTCCCACCTCCGCGGACAAGGAGGACCACGTCTCCATGTCGCCCATCGCCGCGCGCAAGCTCGCGCGGATCGTCGCCAACCTCGAGCGCGTACTCGCGATCGAGATGATGACGGGATTCCAGGCGATGGAGTTCGCAAAGCCCCTGCGCTCCTCGCGTCCCATCGAGGAGGTGCGCGCCGGGTTTCGCAAAGTCATCCGTCCATGGGACCGCGACCGGGTGCTCGCTCCCGATCTCGAAACGGCGAGGAAATTCCTCTCGGGCCCTCACGTCCAGAAAGCGGTCGCGCGGCTCGTCTGATTTCGCCGCTATCATTCGCCCGTGCCCGCCCCCGCCGGTTCCCGAGTCGTCCGCGCCGCGCGGGGGCCCTCCCTCCGTTGCCTCGGATGGGCGCAGGAGGGGGCCCTTCGGATGCTCGAGAACAACCTCGATCCCGAGGTGGCGGAGAAACCGGAAGAGCTCATCGTCTACGGAGGCCGCGGAAAGGCCGCGCGCGACTGGCCCGCCTTCGAGCGGATCGTCGAGACTTTGAAGCGCCTCCGGAACGACGAGACGCTCCTCGTCCAGTCGGGCAAGCCGGTCGGAGTCTTCGAGACCCACGCCGACGCGCCGCGGGTTCTGATCGCCAACTCGCTGCTCGTGCCCGCATGGGCGACGGGGCCGGAGTTCCGCCGCCTCGAGGGAATGGGACTGACGATGTACGGGCAGATGACGGCGGGCTCGTGGATCTACATCGGCACGCAGGGAATCCTTCAGGGCACCTACGAGACGTTCGCCGCGGCGGCCGTTCGGGAATTCGGCGGGAGCCTCGAGGGGCGCCTCGTCGTCACGGCGGGTCTCGGCGGGATGGGAGGCGCCCAGCCGCTCGCCGCGACGATGAACGGGGGCACGGCGCTCGTCGCGGAAGTCGATTCCGAGCGCATCGACCGCCGTCTTCGGACGCGATACCTCGACGTTCGGGAAACGAACCTCGACGCCGCCATCGACCGGGCGCTCGCCGCGAAGGGGAATCGCGAGGCGATATCCATCGGCGTGCGCGCCAACGCGGTCGATCTCCTCGAGCGGCTCCTCGCGCGCGGAATCGTTCCCGACCTGGTGACGGACCAGACGTCGGCGCACGACGAGCTGACGGGCTACGTCCCCGCCGGGCTTCCCGACGAGGACCTCGAGCTCCTGCGGCGCCGCGATCCCGACGAATACGTTCGCCGGTCCTACGAGACGATGGCGCGGCACGTCCGCGCGCTCCTGGAGCTCGCGGCGCGCGGGTCGGTCGTGTTCGACTATGGCAACAACCTGCGCGGCCAGGCGAAGAAAGCGGGCGTCGAGGACGCGTTTTCGATCGGCGGCTTCGTGCCGCTCTACATCCGCCCGCTCTTCTGCGAGGGGCGCGGGCCGTTTCGGTGGGCGGCGTTGTCGGGCGATCCGGCGGACATCCTCGAAACGGACCGCGCGCTTCTCGAGCTCTTCCCGGAGAACCGGCCGCTCGCGCGATGGCTCGCGATGGCGGAGGAACGCGTCGCCTTCCAGGGACTGCCGGCGCGGATCTGCTGGCTCGGGTACGGCGAACGCGACCGGGCCGGCCTCGCGTTCAACGAGCTCGTACGCTCGGGCCGGGTCAAGGCGCCGATCGTGATCGGACGCGACCACCTCGACGCGGGCTCCGTTGCGTCTCCCAACCGTGAGACCGAGGGGATGCGCGACGGCTCGGACGCGATCGCGGACTGGCCGATCTTGAACGCCCTTCTGAATACCGCCTGCGGCGCAAGCTGGGTCTCCGTGCACCACGGCGGCGGCGTGGGAATCGGGTACTCGATCCATGCGGGAATGGTGGTCGTGGCCGACGGCACTCCCGATGCGGCGCGGCGCCTCGCCCGTGTGCTCAAGGCGGACCCGGGCACGGGAGTGATGCGGCACGCCGACGCCGGCTACCCGGAGGCGATCGCGGCGGCGAGGGAACGGGGAGTCGACCTCCCGTCTCTGGAATCTCCCCAGGCGGCGAAGCAGACGTGAGGCCGTGAGGCGGTGAGGCTCATCCGGCGCGGGCCGCTTGCTGCCGCCGCGGTCGGTGCTCTCGCGGTCCTCTTCGCCGACGGGTGGCTCTCCCTTCCGGAGGGCAACAGCGGAGCGATTCCGCCGAAGTCGGTGGCCGAGGCACTCCGCCGAGAAGCGGCCACGCTGGCGGACCGCGCGCGCACGTTCGGCGACCGAGCCGACGTCACCCGATCGCTCCAGGGCGGCGGCGTCGCGATCAACCGGCTCACGCTCTTTTCCGCGGCGAGGCAGGTGCTCGGAGACGCTCCCGCCGGGAGCTGGATCGCCCTGGCCGACGCGAGCGGAACGGCCCACGCCTGGTGGGGGGACGCACCCGCTTCGCTCGCGGATCTCCAGAGCTCCGACGGGCTCGGCGCGCGCTGGTCGGCGACGACGATGACCTTGATCGTGCGCAAGACGCTTCCCGGGCATCCCCAGACGGGGATCGTTTACGTCGCGCGCACGCTCCCCGCCGAAGCTCCGGATTTTGCGGAAGAGCTCAACGTGGGCCGCGAGGGGTACGCGTGGACTCCGGCGGCGGCGGCAATCGGAACGGGTGCCGCCGCTCTCGCCGACGGAGCGGGGCGCCCTCTCGTGTCGCTGCGCCGCGCGGCCCGGATCGATGCGCCACGGCGTCCCCGCGTGAAGGGCCTCTTCGTCGCGATCGTCCTGCTCGCCGGGTTCTATCTCGTCGGAAGGGGGGAGCAGCCACTTCGCGTGGGCGTTGCGCTGCTCCTGTTCTTCCTCGCCGCCCGGGTCGGGGTCGCCCCCGTGCCGCACGTGCTCGCGTCCCGTGTCTGGCTCTTCGCGATCGGTCCGGCGCTCCTTCCGTTCGGTCTCGGTCTCCTGCGCCAGAGCCGGCGGGAAGCGCCCGTGCGGTTTCGCATCGCCGGCGGCTTTGCGCTCTTCGTGATCGCGATCCTCGCCGCCTCCGTCGCGCACCCTCCGGACCTGGGGTCGAGGCTGGGCGGCTCTCCGGAGACGCTGCTGCGCGTCGCCGGCCTGACCGCGCTCGCCGCGGCGGCTCTCGCGATCGGAGGCTCGGCCTCGCGGCCCCGATTTGGACGGGGACTGGCGCCCGCTCTCACCGTATCTGCGGCAGCGATCGCAGGGGGGGTGGCGCTCGTCTCGCCCTCGCCGGCGTATGCGGTGCTCGTGATCGCGGCGGCGATCGTCGCGTTCGATCTCTGGACGCGCGTTCTCTCCGAGTCCCGAGCCCAGGATCTCTTCGTCGGAACGCGCCTCATCGCAGGGACCGCGCTGCTCGTGGTGCTTTCGGCCTCGACCCTGTCCGAGCACGGGCGGGCAGAACAGGCGGTGCGGGAGGCGAGCGCGATCCGGCTTCCCGACCCGTCCCACGCCTCCGCCGACGCGGTCTTCGCCGCGGAAAGCGCCGTCGACCGGGTCCACGCGTTCGACCTCGCCGCCGAGCTGCCCGCCCCGATCGCGTCCACGGACCTCTCCGATCTCGCGTACCGCATCTGGAAGATCGGCGAGCGCGCCAGCGGCCATCCGACGATCAGCTCGTATGAAGTCACCGATTCCGCCGGACGCCTCCGCAGCGCTTTCTCCGTGATTCCGGAGCCGGAGATTGGCCGCCCGGCGCGCAACGGCCCCGTCCGCATCGACCGGTACGACGTTGCGCTCGTGCGCCGGACGGTCGACCTTCTCGCCGGCGGCACCCGCTGGGGATCCGCGTCCGTGCGGGTCGCGGACTGGCCCAAGTGGGACCCCCCGCCGCCCCGAATCGAGTTCTACCGGCGGCTCGTCCTCGGAAATACCCCGGGAGAGACGGAGGAGTACGAGGACCGGCCGCCGCCGCGCGCCTTTCTCGCGAGCTACGCGCCGGACGGAGAAAGGCGCGACGAAGGTCCCGCGCTTGCGCCCTCGCTGCGCGAGACGCTCCGCCGCGCGGACCGCCCGGTTCCCGTCCACCTCCATTTCTCCGGCCAGGAGCTCTGGGGCGAGGTGCGCCCGATCTCCGACGGGTACAGGCTGGTCGCGATCCCGGGGCCGGACTTTCTCGGCCGCCTGCTGACCGCGGCTCTCCTCATTCCCGGGATCGCGGCGCTCGCCGCGGCCGCCGGGCTGATCTACATGTGGCGGATTGCGATGGGCCGCCGCGCTCCGGGGTCTGCGGGGCACGCGCTCGGGCGCGGAATCCGCACGTTCCGCGGGCGGCTGATCGCGCTCTTCGTCATCGTCGTCATGATCCCGCTCCTGGCCGTGACTTTCTTCCTCCGGTCGGCGATCCTGACCCGCTCGCAACGCAACACACTCGAGCTCGCGCGCACGGGGCTCGACACCGCGCGGAAGGTTCTCGACGATTACCTCCCTTCGACGTCGAACGGCCGCAGCAGGCTGGTCGGGCTGGATGACGACATCCTCGCTTGGCTCGCGAACGCGATCGGCTACGACCTGTCGGTGTACGCGCCCGACTCCTCGCTGCTCGCGACCTCGCGCCGCGACCTCTACTCGGCGGGTCTCGTCCCCGACCGCGTGCCCGCGCCCGCCTACATTGCGATCGGGCTGTCGGGCTCCGGCCAGCAGATCGGAGCGCGGGTCGTCTCGGGCAGCCGGCTCGAAGAGATCACGACCGACCTCACGTCCGTGCCGGGCACGCCCGGCGTGCGGAGCCCCGCGCTGCTCTCGCTGCTGCTCCTTCCCCAGCGGCGGGTCGCCGAAGCGGAGGCCGCGCAGTTCACCGCCGCGGTCTCCGCGTTCAGCCTGCTCGTCTTCCTCTTCTCCGCCGTCGTGGCCGGGCGGCTCGCCGTCCGTGTGGCGCGGCCCGTCGCAGACCTGGTCCAGGGAACCCGCGCGGTCGCCGCGGGAGATTTCTCGCCGCATCTGGCGGAACCGCCCGACGAGGAGCTGCGGGAGCTCGTCCGCGCGTTCCTGTCGATGTCGCGCAGCCTGCAGGAGCACACGGAGGCACTCTCCGCGGAGAAAGAGCGGCTCGCGACGTTGCTCGCCCACATGACGGCGGGAGTCGTCGCCTATCGAGAGAACGGTGAAGTGTTGCTGGCGAACCCGGCCGCCGCGCAGCTCGGGGGCGGAAGCCCGTCGGGCGCGCAACTCGAAGACGTCTTCCCGGGGCGCGAGATGGCGGCTCTCCGCAGCGTCCTGGCGGACGATTCGGTATCGTTGTCTCCCGTGGAAATCGAACCGAGACCGGGCGAGCGCTGGCGCGTCGTCGCCGTCGGCCTGCCCCTCGGGGGAGAGGGCACGCGGATGGCCGTCATCGAGGACGTTTCCGACGTCGTCCGCTCGAACCGCCTCGCCGCGTGGGCAGAGATGGCGCGCATCATCGCGCACGAAATCAAGAACCCGCTGACGCCGATCCGGCTCTCCGTCGAGCATCTGCGCGAGGTGTGGCGGCGGGGGTCCGGCGATTTCGAGGCCGTGCTCGAGGAATGCGTGACGAACGTGCTGCGCCAGACGGACGAGCTGCGGCGGGCGGCCTCCGAGTTCTCCGACTACGCCCGCATGCCCGCGCCGGAGGTTCAACCCACCGACGTTTCACGCCTCGCGCGGGAATCCGCGGCGGCATACGCCGGCGCGCCAGGAATCCGGTGGGATCTCCGGATCGACGACGGGATGGTCGCGCCGGCCGACCCCCGCCTGCTTTCGCGCGTCTTCTCGAACCTACTCGGCAACGCCGTCGAGGCCCTTGGGGGCCGCCCGGGGGAGATCCGGGTCATCGCCCGCCCCGACGGCAAACGCCTTCGGATCGCCGTCGAGGACAACGGGCCGGGCGTCGTTCTTGAGATCCTTCCGCGGCTCTTCGATCCGTACTTCTCCGCCAAGAGCGGGGGAACCGGTCTCGGGCTCGCGATCGCCAAGAAGATCATCGAAGAGCATCGCGGCCGGATCGCGGCGGAGAACCGGCCCGAAGGAGGATTTCGCGTGACGTTCGACCTTCCCCTCGCCGAAGACCCGGTGGTCGCGTCGTGACACCCGTCGCGCTCCTGAAGGCGAGGCGCGGCAGGACTACGTTTCGTCTCCTCTGCCTCGCTGCGGCGTTTCTCGGGGCAGAGGCCTGCAAGGAAGCGCCGTCCGCGGCCTCCGGGCGCCTTCCGACCGGCGATGCCGTCTGGCTCTCGGACGGAACCGACGACGGAGCAGGGGAGACCGAAGCGGCGATCGTGCGTGGCGGCTTCGGCTCCGTGTTCGTTCCGGTCACCCGCCTCGTGCGGGAGGGCGACCGCTGGAATGCGGTTGCCATCGCCCCTCCGGCGACTCGGTTCTCAAAGCTCCCGGTGACGCTCGTGATCTCAGCGGGCGAGGAGGCCGCCGCCGCGCTCGCCGCTCCCCAGGGCTCCGCGCCCCTCGGCGACGCCGCGTGGCTGGCCGCGAAAGCCGCCTTGCGGGACGGGGCTCGATTCGGCCGCGTCCGCGGGATTCACCTGGACGTGCCGTTCGCCGCGGCGAACGCGGAGGCGTTCGGATCCCTTCTCCGCGGGCTCCGTTCCAAGCTCCCTCCCGAGATTCTCCTGACACAGACGCTTCGCGTCTCCCCGACTCCGGAGCAGCAGGAAGCGATGCGAAAGGCCGCGACCGCGTCCGACGGCTGGGTCGCGTTTCTTTTCGGCGAGGGCGGCGTGGCGGACGCCGCCGCGGCAGACGGGCTCGAGCGCCCGTGGCTCGCAGCCTACTCGCCGGCGGCGGTCGGGCGCGTGGGATCCGGCGCCGAGGAGCGCATCGTTCCGGAATCCGTGCTCGCCGTCCTGACCGACGATCCGCACGTCGAGTTTTCGCACGACCTGACGCTCAAGGAGGAGTCGGCGTCCGCATTCCTGCTGACGCCGCACGCTCCCGTCTCCGCCAGAGGCTTCTCCTTCAGGCCGGGCGACCGTGTGCGCTTCCGGCAGCCGTCCCTGTCCGACATGGTCTACCGCTTCGGAGCCGACCTCGCGGGCAAGCGCTTCGTGCGCGGCCGGGTCGTGCTCCTCTCGGGCCGTTCCGAGCAGCAGCGCATCTTTACGGCCGCCGCGATGTCGGACATCCTTCTCGGACGCCCACTCAACACGGACCTGCGCGTCTCAATCGAGACGACGAAGGCCGTGGTGACGCTCGCCGCCGAAAACCCGACCCCGCACGCCTCGCTGGTCTCACGGACCTCCAACTGGATCGAGGTCGAAGTGCCCCAGGGAGGGATTTCCGACGTGAAGCCGGGAGGCTTCGACCGGTTCGAGGTGTTCGGCCCGGAGGGCGGAGCCGTCACCCTGGGCCGCGCGACGCGCCTGCGTTTTTTCGAGACGCTCGTGAGCCCGTGGGAGAAGATCGAGGCCGCACGGATCCTCGTTCGCAGGCCGCCGCGGAAGGACTGCTGCGTCCACCGCATCCACGTGCTTTCCTCGGCGGGAGCGGAGGTCACGCGAGAGGGCGACCTGTCGGGGACGCCGTCCCCGTCGGCGACGGCGCGCTGACGCCGGCTAGGCTTTGCGCCGCCGGAAGAACCCGACGATCTTCGCGATCGGTCCCGAGCTCGCGAAGATGACCGCGAGGGCGAGCAGCGTCACGATCGGCCGGTAGGCAATCGCCATGAAGAAGAGCGCGATCGCGGGGAGGATCCATGCCGGCCTGCGCCGCCTCAAGTCCAGGTCCTTGAAGGAGCGGTAGCGGATCGTCGAGATCATCAGATACGACAGCACGAAGGTGACGACGAGCACGCCCGTCATCCAGACGCGGTCGACGAGCGGATCGGGAGTCGCGAGCACGAGCGTGCAGATCGTGCCCGCGGCGGCCGGGATCGGCAGCCCGACGAAGTACTTCTTGTCCGCGATGTGGGTCTGGATGTTGAAGCGCGCGAGCCGCATGGAACCGCAGACGACGAAGAAGAAGGAAACGGCGAGCCCCAGCCGGTGGAAGTCGGCGAGACCCCAGGAATAGACGAGGATTGCCGGGGCCACGCCGAACGAGACCAGGTCGGCCAGAGAGTCGTACTCCTCGCCGAATTCGGACGCCGAGTTCGTCAGCCGGGCGATGCGCCCGTCCAGCATGTCGAGGACGGCAGCGAGGATGATGAGCAGCGCCGCCCTCTCGAACGTCCCGTTGATCGAGCACCACAGGGACAGGTATCCGCAGAACAGGTTCCCGACGGTGAAAAGCGTCGGCAGGAGGAACAGCCCGCGCGAGAGCCGCTCGCGCGAGAGACGGCGCAACCGCATCCGGGGACGCACTCCAGCGGATACCGGGTTCGCGGGTGCGGGTGCGGGTGCAGGGGGCCGGGGTGCGTCGCTCATCGTCGAACGGGAGTCAGATCCGCGGAGCGGAAAGCGGTCCGGGCGGTCCGGATGCGCCACCGACGCTCCAGCGCGCCAGACCGGTCAGCGACGCTTTCACCTTCTGTCCCTTGACGACGAGGATGTCCGCGTCGTCCGGGACGAAGAGGTCCACCCGGGAGCCGAACAGGATGATGCCCACGCGCTGACCGCGGAGAACGGAGTCGCCGGGGGAAAGATAGAAGATGATCCGCCGCGCGAGCGCGCCGGCGATCTGCTTGAAGGCGACGCGGGCGCCTCCCGCCGAAAGGGTCACGAGGTTCTGCTCGTTCTCGAACGAGGCTTTTTCCGCGAAGGCCGCGAGCTTCTTGCCGGGCGTGTAAGCGTAGTCGGTCAGGACGCCGGAAACGGGCGCGCGATTGACGTGGCAGTTGAACACCGACATGAAGATCGTGACGCGCCTCTTTGCTCCCGCCGGAGCCTCCTCCGCCGGACCGATCGAGAGAACGGTGCCGTCGGCGGGGGAGACGATCGTCTCGGGACCGCCGACGGGAACGCGATCGGGATCGCGGAAGAACGAGATCAGGAACACGGTCGGCGCGGCGAAGATGAGCGACCAGACCGGGTGGCCCGTCGCGGCGGCGACGACCGACAGAAGGAAGGGCGGAAGGATGAATTTCCACCCCTCCTTCGCCAGCGGAAATCTCAGTGGGTGACCCCTTCGCGGTGATGCCGGGCGATCGCCTCCATGCGATCCTTCAATGCGAGCTTCTCCTTCTTCAGGCGCTTCTCCTCGACCTCTTCGTCTTCCGAGAGCCGTTGCTTGCCCGCGAGGGTCTGGAGTCTTATTTCGTGATCGTGGTGGGCGTCATGGAGGCGGCGGTATTCTGCATCGACATCCGACAAAGACTCCGTCATCGAGTTTGACATCGGCACGAACCTCCTTTTTTGTACGGCGGGGGAAAAAGGAAGGCCACAGGTCCGAGTGTAGCGAGCCCAACGCGGCCGTTCAAGACGCGGCGTCCCGCGCGAAGCGCGGAAAGGCGCCGCGTCATATTCGGCCGCGCGCGTCCCACGCGCGGTCGAATATGCTTCAGAGAAAGCCGGTCGACGCAACTGGTGGGCAGCGTTAGACTTGCGGATGGCGGCTGTCAGAGGTTGCCGTGCTTCGGGTCGAGGGCGAGGACCATCGCGAACGCGTCCTCGCCGTCCTGGTAGTAGCCCTTGCGCCGGTAGGCCTCTCGAAACCCGTACGAGCGGTAGAACTCGCGCGCGGGCAGGTTCGAGACGCGCACCTCGAGGGTCACCGCGCTCGCGCCAACGCTTCGCGCGCGCGTGAGCGCGTCTTCCAGGAGCTGGCGTCCGTGGCCCCGATGACGAATGGTGGGGTCCGTCGCGATCTTGTTGATGTGAAACTCTTCGTAGAGGGAGACGGCGAAGAGGTATCCGCCCACCCGAGGCCCGCGGTCTCCGCCGGCGGAGGCGAGCACCCGGGCGTAGCGGTAGGGTTCCTCGAGTTCGGTCGCGAAGAACTCCCGCTTCCAGGGAACGAGAAACGACTCGGCCTCGATCCGCGCGATCTCGTCGAGGTCCGCCGGACGCGCGGAGACCACTTCGTAGTCCGCCGGCCGCGGCTCACGAAGTGCCAAGTTTTTCCTCGGCGGCGCTCGGCCGCGAATAGATGGCGGCGAGGGAAGCCGGCGCGGCGCCAGGTTGCCGCGCGACCGCGTCGGCGAGCGCTCTCGAAAGAGGCGTCTCGAGGGGAACGATCGCGAACTGAATCAGGTCCCGCGGGATCGTGGCGAACGGGAGGCCCGCGGCCCGATCCCGCGCGTCTTCCGGCTTCTGCCGCGAGGGCGGACCGAGAGGGCGGGCCCGCGGTCCCGAGAGATCGAACGGCTGCCAGACGATCTCGCCGCGGCCGGCGTCGAGCGCCGTCGCAACCGCCGCGAGCCCCGAGATCCGCGCCGCCTCGGCGATCGCCTCGAGCGTCGGCACCGGCTCGACGGGGCAGCCGAGCGCGCGTCCGAGGCCCCACGCGGTGGCGAGTCCGACGCGCACGCCGGTGAAGGAGCCGGGCCCGGCGCATACGGCGATCCGCCCGCAGTCGGCCAGGGATTCCCCGAGCTCGGCGAAGCAGGACTCGATCGCCGCGAGGAGGCGCTCGGACGCCTGCCGGTCGGGCGGAATCTCGACGTCACGCCGTCGCGAGCCGGAGACGAGTGTCACCGCGGGCGCCGGGCTCGCGGTGTCGAGGGCGAGGATGGATTTCGTCCGCAATGGCGTGCCCGTTTCCGAGACGGTATGGTAACTGATGAGGCGGCCGGCACTCCGCTCCGGGTATCGGAAACGGGGGTTCCGGAACGGCGCGATAATGTCGCGCAGTTGAGCACCACCCCCGCGTCCTCCCGGGCCACCCCGATGCTGCGGCAGTACTTCGAAATGAAGAGCCGGGCACCCGATGCCATCCTGTTCTACCGGATGGGCGACTTCTACGAGATGTTCTTCGAAGATGCCAAGGAGGCGGCGCCCATCCTCGGGATCGCGCTGACGGCCCGCAACCGCGACTCGGACATCGAGGCGCCGATGTGCGGGGTGCCGTACCACAGCGTGGACCACCACATCGCCAAGCTGATCGCCTCGGGCCGCAAGGTCGCCGTGTGCGACCAGATGGAAGACGCGCGGGCCGCAAAGGGGCTCGTTCGGCGGGACATCACCCGGATCGTGACCCCGGGGACGGTCCTCGATCCCGAATCGCTCGTCCCGGAGACCGCCTCGTATCTCGCCGCCCTGGTGCCCCGCGGCGCGCAGTGGGAGGCCGCGTTTCTCGACCTCTCGACGGGGCATTTCGCGGCGGGTGCGATCCCGGACGAGCGGCTGGGCGACGCCCTGGCGCTCTTCCGACCGCGGGAGATCCTCCTTCCGGAGGGAGCAACGGCGCCGGTTCGCCCGGGAACGTCGCAGAGCCGCCGGCCGAGGGAGTGGTTCGAACGACTCGGGGGGTCCGCCATCGAGCCCCACCGCGGGACCTCAGCCGCCGCGGCGGCCCGGGCGTACGCCGCGGAGGTGCGCCCCGGGGGGGCGGCGCACATTGGCGATCCGGAACCGCTCCGCTTCGGGGAGCGCATGGGGCTCGATGCAGCCGCGATGGCGACGCTCGAGCTCTTCGAGTCGTCCGACGGCTCCCCGGAACGGAGCCTCTGCGGCCTCCTCGACCGGACCCGCTCGCCTCTCGGTGCGCGCGCCCTGCGGGATGCGCTCGCGCGTCCGTCGACGGACCCGATCGAGATCGAGGCGCGCTGGGACGCGGTCGACGAGCTCGTTCGCCGCCCGGACGCGAGGCACGAGCTCCAGAGGGTCCTGAAGGGAATCGGAGATCTCGAGCGGAGGTTCGCGCGCATCTCGATCGGGACCGCGGGACCCCGCGACGTCGCCGCATGGGCCGCCGGCCTCGCCGCGGCGCCCGACCTGATGCGCGCCGGCGAAGCGCTCGCGTCGCCTCGGCTGCGCTCTCTCCTGGACGGAATGCCCGCCGTCGACGACCTGGTGCGCCGCGTGGAGGGGACGATCGCTCCAGAGCCGCCGATCCTTCTCTCCGCGGGTGGAGCGATCCGCGACGGCGCGGATGCCGAGCTCGACTCCCTGCGCGCGCTCCGGAAAGACGCCCAGGGAGCCCTCCTCGGCATCGAGGCGGAAGAGCGCAAGCGTTCCGGCATCTCCACGCTGCGCGTCCGCTACAACCGGGTGTTCGGCTATTCCTTCGAGGTCGGCCACGCGCACCGCGAGCGCGTCCCCGCGGACTGGATCCGCCGGCAGTCGCTGGCGAACGCGGAACGCTTCGTCACGACCGGGTTGAAGGAGCTCGAGGAAAAGATCCTGGGAGCCGAGGACCGGATCGGCGAGATCGAGGGCAGGATCTACGGCGTCCTTCTCGCCGAGCTCTCCGGAGCGGCGGCGCGTGTCGCGGCGGTTGCGGCCGCCGCCGCGGCGATCGACGTCACCGCGAGCTTCGCCGAGACCGCCGAGTCCGGCCGGTGGGTCCGGCCCCGTCTGGTGTCCCGCCCCCGCCTTTGCCTGACGGACGCACGACACCCGATCGTCGAGGCGGTGCGCCGGGAGGAGCCGTTCATCCCAAACGACTGCGACCTCTCTCCGGAGAAGCGGATCCTCGTCGTGACGGGGCCGAACATGGGAGGGAAGTCGACCTATCTGCGGCAGGTGGCCACAGCGGTCCTGCTCGCCCAGGCGGGATCCTTCGTGCCCGCCTCGAAGGCGGAAATGTCCGTGTTCGACCGCATCTTCACGAGGGTCGGCGCCGCCGACCATCTTTCCCGGGGCGAGTCGACCTTCATGGTGGAAATGCTCGAGGCGGCGGCGATCCTGCGAGGAGCCACGGCGCGGAGCCTCATCATCCTGGACGAGGTTGGGCGCGGGACGTCCACCTTCGACGGCCTCTCGATCGCGTGGGCGCTCGTCGAGCATCTCCACGACGCGCCGGAGCGCGGCGCATTCGTGCTTTTCGCCACCCACTACCACGAGCTGACCGAGATCGCGCTCGTGCGCACGGGCGTCGCGAACGCCACCATGGCGGTGAAAGAGATCGAAGGAAGGGTGGTGTTCCTGCGGAAGGTCGTCCCCGGAGCCGCGGACCGGAGTTACGGAATCCACGTCGCACAGCTCGCCGGGATGCCCGAAGCGTTGATCGCGCGCGCGCGGGAAGTCCTTTCGAACCTCGAGAAGCAGGAGCTCGACGTTCAGGGCGCCCCGGTTCTCGCCCGGCGCGGCGGCGAGAGCGCCGGTGACGGGCAGATCCTGCTCTTTTCCTCGGATGAAGGCCTCGTGCTCGAGAAGCTGCGCGAAGTGGACGTGAACCGGCTGACGCCGATCGCCGCGCTGTCCCTGCTCGCATCCCTCCAGGACCGGCTGAAGGCGCCGTCCTGATGCCGTCGGCGGGACGCGTCTTCGGGGTCGGCATCGGCGGACCGGCCCTCGCGGACGAAGAGCGGCGAATTCTCGAGCGGAATCCACCCTGGGCCATCGTGCTCTTCCGGCGCAACCTTCCTTCCGCAGAAAGCGTCGTCCGACTCGTGGAGGAACTGAAGCGGCTCCCCGGACCTCCCGTTCTGTGCGTGGACCAGGAGGGAGGGCCCGTCGATCGCTTCCGCGGGATTCTCGGCTCGACGGCCTCGTTCCGCGACGTGTCCCGCGCGGGCCTCGCCCGGCGCGCCGGAGAGCTCGCCGGACGCGCCTGCCGGCACCTGGGCTTCGACGTGGATTTCGCGCCTGTCGTCGACCGCGAGCTGCCCGGGGCTTCCGACCGCGTCCTCGCGGGCCGCTGCGCCGCGTCCGATCCCGGCCAGGTCGTCGAGGCTGCCCTCGAATTCCTCCTGGGCCTCCACGCGGAGGGCGTCGGAGGATGCGTCAAGCACTTCCCGGGGCTCGGCCGCGCCGATCTCGACACGCACCAGACGCTGCCGCTCCTGCCGGACGATCCCGAGGAGGAGGCCCGCGACCTCGCGCCCTTTGCGGCGACGATGGAGCTCGCCGGCGCCGTCATGGTCTCGCATGCGGCCGGACCCGAGGGGTTGCCCGCGTCGCTCTCCCCGCTGAGGATCCAGCACCTGCTTCGCCGCTCGCTCGGCTTCCGCGGAGCGGTCTTCTCCGACGATCTCGAGATGGGAGCTCTCTCCGCGTTCGGAGACCTGCCCGACCGTTGCGTCGAGGCGATGCGCGCGGGTTGCGATCTCTTGAACGTCTGCAGCCGGATCGACGAGTACGCCGACTGCGTCGACGCGGTCGAGCGCGACGTGGCGGGTACGCGTCTCGACGAGGCGGCCTCGCGTCTCGCGGACTATCGCGACAGGCTCGCCGAGTTTCGCGAACGCGCCCCTCACCCCGACCCTCTCACGCCGGAACAGGGTGGAGGATCGGACGGCCTCGACGCGTTGCGCGCAGAAATCCGCGCGCTCCGTGAGGAGGCGACAACCGCCTGACCCGAAGGTTCGAGACCTCTTCGCCCGCTAGAAGACGTCGTCGTCTTCCAACGTCGCCTGCGCTCCGCGAGGGATCGCGGCCTGCGGCCGCCGGCGCCCGGCTCGCGCGGATGCGCGCTCGACCGTGCGCCTGATCCCTCGCTCCGCTCCGGCTCCCGCCGCGTGAGCCTCCTCCCTCCCTTCGGTCGGGAGACTTCTCACGCGCCGACCAGGAGCAGGACGCGGGCCCTAGAACGGGACGTCGTCGTCTTCGACCGGCCCCTCCGCGACTTCGCTCGAATCGACCGGACGGGGCCCGGGCGTTCCGGCGCGTGCCGCGCCTTCGACACGCGGCGACAGCATCACGACGTTGTTCGCCTTGACCTCCGTCTTGTACCGCTTCTGGCCGTTCTGGTCTTCCCAGCTCCGCGTCTGGAGGCTGCCTTCGACGTAGACCATCTTGCCCTTGTGGAGGTACTCGCCGCAGATCTGCGCGAGCTTCTCCCAGGCAACCACGTCGTGCCACTCCGTTTTCTCCTGCCTCGCGCCGGAGCTGTCCTTCCAGTTCGTCGTCGTGGCGACCGAGAACCGCGCGAGCGAGGTTCCCTGCGGGGTGGTTCGAATCTCCGGATCCTTGCCGAGGTTGCCGATCAGGATGACTTTGTTGACGCTTGCCATGTGTTCCTCTCCTTCTCAGGTAATCGTCAGACTATTTCAAGTCGCGTTGGACAAATGACGTCCCATCCGTCGCCGGGCGGGCGACCACAAGGGTCGCCCCTACACGCTCACGCGTGGGTCCACCGGAGGTGTCGGGGCGGGGCTTGTCCCCGCCCGCCCCGGTGTTCTGACCGGCGGGGACTCCGCCGAGAGCGGACGCCCGATGGTCAGATGGTTAGATGACCCGATGGCGAGATCTGCCGACGATGACTCGATAGACGGGCGGCGGAGCCGCGCGTCAGATCCCTCCGCTCGAACCCTTTAGAATCGTGTGCAACTGATGCCGGAATCTCAGCAGGACGCCCGCGGGCGGATGGTCCGTTCCGCGTCCGTGATCACCCCTCTGACGCTCGTCTCCCGGATCACCGGATACGCCCGTGACAAGGTCATCGCCGTTCTCCTCGGCGCGAGCGCGAAGTCGGACGCCTTCTTCGTCGCCTGGCGGATCCCCAACATGCTCCGCGAGATCGTCGGCGAGGGAGCCATGTCCTCTGCGTTCATCCCCGTCTACGCGGAGGTGTCGGAGAGCCGCTCGGAGGATGAGGCGCGCGCGTTCGTCGGGCGAGCGCTCGGCACGTTCGCCGTCATTCTTTCGTTGCTGACGGTGCTCGGAATCGCCGCCTCGCCGTGGCTCGTCGACCTTCTCGCACACAGCTTCCGCGCGAGGCCTGGCCAGTTCGAACTCGCCGTCATCCTGAACCGGTGGATCTGGCCCTATGTGCTTTTCGTGTCGCTCGCCGCATTCTGTCAGGCCATCCTGAACGCGCAGCACCGTTTTGCCGCCGCCGCCGCCGCGCCCATTTTCCTGAACCTCGCCGTGATCTTCGGCGCGGTCGTCCTGTCGCCACGTCTGGCTGAGCCGACGTACGGCCTCGCGGCCGGAGTGCTGATCGGCGGCGTTCTCCAGATCGCGGTGCAGGTGCCGCAGCTCCGGCGGCTGCGCGCGGTCGGACGCCCGGCGTTCGGCTGGCGCGACCCCGCGGTACGCACGGTGCTCTCTCTGATGGCGCCCCGGCTATTCGCCTACGGCATCAACACCATCAACAGCGTCATCGCGACGCGGTTCGCCTCGAGCCTCGGGGAGGCGGGCGTCTCGCGCTTCTACTACGCCAACCGCCTCAAGGAGCTCGTGCTCGGCGGGTTCGCCGTTTCGCTCGCGACGGCGATCCTGCCCCTTCTCGCGCGCCAGGCTCTCTCGAGCGACCGCGGTCCGTTCAAGGGGAACGTCGCGTTCGCGCTGCGGCTCATCACGTTCGTGACGGTTCCCGCGACGGTCGGCCTCGTTCTCCTGCGGGTGCCGATCGTCGGGATCCTCTTCGAGGGGGGGCGGTTCCGGCGGGCGGACACTTATCCGACGGCCGACGTGCTCGCGTCTCTCGCGGCGGGCCTCGTTTTCTTCGCCGCCGGCCGGGTGCTCGTGCCGGCCTTCTATGCGCTGAAGGAGACGAGGCTGCCCGTCTACGCAGCGGTCGCCGACTGCGCGACGTTCATCCTCTTCTGCGTCCTCCTGACCCGGAGATTCGGGCTGCCGGGCATCGGTTTCGCGGCTTCCGCCGCGGGCGCGGTCAATGCCCTGATCCTCTTCATCGTGCTGCGCGTGCGCCAGGGCCGCCTTCGTGGCCGAGAGGTCGCGATCTCGACGGTGCGGATCATCCTCGCCGGCGGCGCGATGGGGGCCGCTCTGGTCGCCGGCCGGTCGTTCCTCGACTACGACTCCTGGCGGGGGCTCATCGGAGCGACCCGGCTCGCCGCCACGATTCTCGCCGCGGCGCTCCTCTACTGGTTCGTCGCAGCGGGGCTCGGCGCCCCGGAGCCTGCCGAGCTCTCCAACGTGGCGCGGCGGCGCGTCAAGTCCCGGGCACCGTGAGGATCGTGCCGTGAGGATCGTCCCGTGAGGCTCGTGGTCCAACGCGTCTCGGAGGCGGCTGTCTCCGTCGGCGGGAGCGTCGTGTCGCGGATCGGTCGGGGCTTTCTGGTCCTCGTCGCGGCCGAGAAGGGGGACGGTGCGGCGCAGGCGGAAGAGAGCGCGCGGAAGGTCGCGGGATTGAGGATCTTCCCGGACGAGCAGGGCAGGATGAACCGGTCGCTCGAGGACGTCGCGGGCGCCGTGCTCGCGGTCTCGCAGTTCACGCTCGTCGCCGATCTGTCGCGCGGACGAAGGCCGGGCTTCGAGCGAGCGCTCCCGGGCGCCGACGCCGAGCCGCTCTACGAACATTTCTGCGCCGCGCTCGAGCTCGCGGGAGTGCCGGTCGCGCGCGGCGTGTTCGGCGCGGACATGAAGGTCTCGCTCGTCAACGACGGTCCCGCGACGTTCGTTGTGGAGGTTCCACCCGCCGCCGGTGTCTGAAACCGACTTCTGGCTGCCGACTAGCGGCCGACCAGGTCCCCGAGCTCTCCGAGCGGCACGAGCGTGAAACAGAGCATGAACACCGCCAGACACACGAGCGCTATCGTCAGCCGCCCCGTTCCGACCGGCTCGTCGTCGTCCTCGACGGGCGGGTGCCCGATTCCGAAGAGACCCGAAACGATCGCGGCGAAGATCGCCCAGCTGTAGCCGCCCTTCAGGGCCGCCGCGAGGGCGAGGACCAGGACGGCGAGCGACGCCCGGGGCTGGCGCCGGCCGAGGACGGACCGAAGCACGTGCCCTCCGTCGAGCTGCCCGATCGGGAGGAGGTTCAGGGCGGTCACGAGGAGCCCGAGCCACGCGGCCATGAACGTGGGGTCTTCGTGCACCGTCGCGCTCGTGTACCGGCCGATCCCGGTCCAGTCCTGCGCGATGCGGACGGCGAGGGGATAGCCGAAGACCTGAGTGTCGGGGCCCGAGGGTGTCGGGACGGCGGTCGCGTGCACGACGCCGTAGAAGAGAAAGGGAAGGGTCATCACGAACCCGGCCAGCGGCCCGGCAGCGCCGACGTCCAAGAGCATGGCCTTTCGCCGGATGGGCTCCTTGATCCGGATCACCGCGCCGAGCGTGCCGAACATCGTCGGCGCGGGGATGAAGTAGGGAAGCGTCGCCGCGAGCCCGTAGCGCCGGCACATGAGGTAATGCCCCGTCTCGTGGACTCCCAGGATGAGCAGCGCGGGAATCGAGAAGCGCATCCCGCGGAGCAGCCCGGCGGACAGCGAAGACGCTCCGCTGAAGAAGAGCGCGCCCGCGAAGGTCGTCGTGGCGAACGTCAGAACGAAGAGCGCGAGATGAAAAGCCGGGTGCTCCGCGTGACGAAATCGCCATCCCGTCCACCGCCGCCGCGGCGTGCCGGGAACCGGAGGTGGCGGACCGGTCGGGCCGGGCGGGGAAGCGTCAGCCATCGCCCGCCCTTTATCTCACGCCGGCGCAGCCCGCCGGAGACGTCAGGTGTGGACGGAGTATCCGGGCCGCTGGGGATCGAGGAGGAAACGCGAGAGCATTCCGGCGGCGGTCGCCGACGCTCTCGCGATGAGCGCGAAGTCTTCGTACTTCATGGGGCTGCCGAGCCGGTCCGCGTAGAGAAACGCCGCGGTGCCATCGAGGACCCGGATCGGAAAGATCGCGCAGTCGAGGGGAGTCCCACCGAACCGCTGGGCAAACCCGCGCGGCCATTCCGATCGATCGGTCGCGCCGAAGTGGGGCACTCCGGATTCCTGAACGGCCGAGAAGATGGAGATCTCCGCGTGAGAGACACGGATCGACGCGACGACGTCGGGAGTCAGGCCGGGACCGCGCCCCCGCCAGCCCGTGATTCCGGTTCGACCCGCGCCGAGGAGAATGACTCGAGGCACCGAAGCGAGAGATCGGCCGAGGACCGACTCCGCGATCTCATCGCGAGTCCGCGCCTCGGCGGCTGGACTCTCCGCCCGCCCCTCCCACCAGGGATCCATCGGCACGGGCACCTCCGGCGCCGGCTGCCACATCCCCGCGACCACGTCCGCGTCGCGGTCGAGCGGCGAAACCGAAGACGTCGTCGTGAAGGCCTCCACGGGATCGCCGGCGCGCCGGAACGGAGGAATCGACTGGGGAACGCCGCGGCGGTGCGCGTCCGTAAGCGGATCCGTCTCTTTTTCGAACTTCTCCGCGCTTGCGAGGTCGAGCCCTTCCCCCTCCGCGGCGTAGGCCCACGGATCCGAGATGCCGTCGCTGTCCTCCCGCCCGTAGAGAGCGGGCTCCTCGACGCCCGCGGGCGACGCGCCGATCGCGGGAGGAGCGGCCGCCGGAGCCCTCGGGGAAGTGTCGCCCGTGAACGCGGCAAGCGCTTCTCCCACCCACTCCGACAGGGAATCCCCGGAGGAGTCGTCCGGAACGCTTTCGGCGAGGGCGGGAGCGGAAGAGGCGGCCCCGGGCTCGGGTCCCGGGAACTCGATCGGCCGCACCACGTCCGGCGCGGGAACGGCGAGCTCGGGAAGCGGGGGCATCTCGGCGAGCTCGAAGTCACCCTGCGCCTGCC
The DNA here is from genome assembly GCA_030948185.1 of Acidobacteriota bacterium. GTDB lineage: Bacteria > Acidobacteriota > Thermoanaerobaculia > UBA5066 > Gp7-AA6 > JALYUA01. Next base: position 6,445 of record JALZAT010000007.1, on the reverse strand, counting down.
CGGGAAGCTGCGGCTGGGACGAACGGATCGGGATCGCGACGGGCTCATTCGCCGGCTCGGCCGGCACGATTGTCGGCGGATTGGACAACCTTTCCGCGGCAACGAGGTCCGGAGAGCGGAAGTCCCGGCTGGTCGGCGACGAGCGGGAGGTGCGGCGGTCGAGTCTCTGAACGATGGTGCGCACCTCCATGGGGAGGTGGCGCCCGTAAAACATCTGATGCGCCTGGAGAAGCCGGACCTCGCTCGTGACCGAGGGAAGGACGCGGCGGCCCGTGATCGCCGTCACCTCGTCGACCGCCCCGAGGTTGGAGGGGTCGATGAACGCCACGCGAACGAGGCCCTGCTGGGCGTCGAAGGGGATCGCGCCGAGGCGGATCGCATGCGCCGCGGGAAGGAGACGGACGATCTCCATCGGAGCGGACGAGAGGACAGGCCACATCGCGGCGGGGCATCCGTGGTGCTTCGCGAGTGCGGCCAGGAGCCCTTCTTCGCCGAGAAGGTCCCACGTGAGGAGGATCGTGCCCAGCTTCGCGCGCGAGCCGCCCATCCTCTGGAAGCCGAGGGCGCGGTTCACGGCCTGCTCGGAGAGCAAACCTTCCTCAACGAGGAGCTCGCCGATCCGCTGCCTTGTCACGTTAGGGCCTCATTGTAGGACACGTTCGGGGCCGCCTGAAAAGGCACCGGTTTGAGATCAGGGAAGATCGCGCAAGTCCTTGCCTGGCTTGAAGCGGATCGTGTTTCCGGGCGGAATCGTCACCTCGACGCCGGTCTTCGGATTTCGGCCGATTCCGCGCTTGCGCCGTTTGACCTGGAACACCCCGAACCCTCGCAGCTCGATGCGGTCACCCGCGCCGAGCGCGGAACGCATCGACTCGATGACGGTTTCCACGGCCGTCGCGGCCTTGGCGCGGGGGATGTCGGCGAGGTCGACCACGAGATCGACGATGTCCGCTTTGATCATTTGTTCCTCCGGTCGGGGTCTCGGCCGATTATATCTCTTTCTTCTTCAAACGGATGGACTCGGCGAACGAAGCAGCGACCGCCTCGGCGAGCTCGCGGAGGTACACGAGATCCATCGGGGTCACGCCCCGATCCGGCGCAGCCTCGGCATAGAGGAAAGCCACTGGTTTGTCGCGGATCAGGACCGGCACGAGGACGCACTCCTCCGGCCAGCCGCCGACCGCCTCCGCGAGCGCCTCGTGGCGGGGCAGCCGGAGCAGCGGGCCCAGGTAGAAGGAACGCGACAGCCGGACGTTCAGAAAGACCGACGGGTCCGTCCACGGCAGGGCAATCGCACGCACGGCGCGAGCATCCACCTTGCCGCCTGCGGCCCACCCCGCGACTCCGCTGGGACGCACGGCGAAAAGCGCCGCTTTCTCGAACCGCGTTGAAAGAGCCGCGATCGCCGAGACCGCGATCGAGTCCCGGTCCTTCGCCGCCGCCACGGCGGTGAAATCCCGCGCCGCCGGCACCCCGACGACGGCGGGCGGGGCCGGCGGAGCGGGCACGGCGGCCGGAGGGGCGGACGAGGGAGGAGGCGCCGGCGCGGGAGGCGGCGCCATCGCGGAATCCTGCGACCACAGGGAGGGGCCAGGCGGCATCTCTTCCCAGGAGATCGCATCGACCTCCTGGGTCGGGCGCACCGGCGCCGGGGACGAGGCCCCGCCGGCCCAGCCGCCCCGCGGCTCGGGAGCGCTCCACGACTGGACGATCGCCGGGCCGCTGGCGAGATCGTGGTCCGACGAATCGCCCCAGATCTCTGCCGGCTCCGGCGCGTCGGCCGCCGCGCGCGAGGGGTCCGGATAGAAGGTCGGTGGCGGCGGCGGTGCGCTGGCGGAGCTTCGACCCGGCCGGGCGGGCCGCGAGAGCTTCTCCGCCAGAATGGCGTACCGGGGCGTTCGCCGCTCTCCGTAATACTTCTCGAGAGCCTGGTAGATGCGGGCTTCCGGCGCGACTCCCGGAATGATCTTTCGCCCCGTCACGAAAAAGAGCTCGTCTAAAATCCTCAGATCGGCCGGATCGCGCAGCGCGAGCCGGATGGCGCTTTCGGTCCGGTCGTACGGAACGGCGGAGTGTTTGATCGCGAACTTGGCCGGGAGGGCCGCGATCGTCGTGGCGGGGACGTCCGCAAGCAGGCGCCAGGCGACCGCCTCGCACCCGTGCTGCAGGGCGAGCGTTTTTCCGAGGTCGTCCTCGTTCACCGAGCCGCGCTCGAGAAGGAGCGTTCCGAGCCTTCCGCCGGCGAATTGCTGAACGCCGAGCGCCCGCGCGAGGTTGTTCTCCGTGACGAAGTCGGAACGGAGGAGGAGCTGACCGAGCCGGGGCATTTCCTCAATTATCCCGTACGGGGGAATGTCCGGTCTCTGGCCTTCCGTTCTCCTCGGTCAGCATGGCGGAGCAGCAGCGGGCGGTGGCACCTCGCGTGCTAGATTCGAACGCATGCCCGTGCTGATCCCGCTTTTTCTCGCCGCCCTGGCGGCGTCTCCCGCTCCGACGCCGGCCCCGGCCCATCCCCCGGCCACCGAAACCGCGGAACGGGAGTCCCGCAAGCTCTACCTGCGCGCCCGGAACGCCGTGGCGGACGGCCAGTACCGGGAAGGCCTCGAGCTCTACCGGAAAGTCATCGAGAAGATGCCCGCCGACGCCGTCGTGCGCTACGAGTATGCGCAGTTGCTGCGGGACTTGAACGTCCAGGATGAAGCAATCAAACAGGCGGCGGAGGCGGTGCGCATCGATCCGAAGATGTCCGAGGCGCACCGGCTACTCGGCACACTCGAGATCGCGGCGGGCGAGAAGGACCCGGCACGACTCGATCGCGGAATCGCGGAGCTCAAGGAGGCGCGGCGGCTCGCGCCGGGCGACATCCCGGCGGCCGCGGCACTGGCGAGGGCCCTTCTCGCGCGCGGCAAGCCGGGAGAGGCCGCGAGCCTTCTCGACGAGCTTCCCGATACCCGCATGCAACCCGCTCTCCTGCGCCTCGCCGCCGAGGCCCGCGCCAAGAGCGGACGCGCAAAGGACGCCGTCGATCTCTATCGGCAGCTCCTCGAGAACGACCCGAGCGATCGGGAAGTGGCCGCGGCCCTCATCGACGTCTACGAAGAGGATGACCGCTACGACGAAGCGTTGAAGGTCCTGGCAGAGCTGTCGGCGAAGGACCCCGAGAACCAGGCGGTGTCCGAGCGCGTCACGCTCGACCTCGCTCGGGCCGGCCGTTTCGACGAAGCGGAGAAACGCGCTCGGGATCTCGCCACCAAGCGGCCGGAGAATCGCGACATCCGCCGCTTGCTCGCGCAGGTCCTCTTCGAAAAGGGGGACGTCGCCGGCGGCGAGAAGATCCTGAGAGACCTCATCAAGACGGACCCGGAGGACGAGGGCTCGAGGCGCGCGCTCGCCGGCGAGCTCGTGCGCGACCGCAGGTATCCCGAAGCCCGCGCGCTCTTCGAAGAGAGCCTCAAGCGCGCGGGAACCGACCCGAAGACCGCCGAACAGCGGACGTGGGCGTCCCGGGAGCTCGCATACACCTCCTATCTGGAGAAGGACTATCCGATCGCGCGCAAGGCTCTCGAGCCGCTCGCCATGCCGGGGGGCAAGATCGAGCCGCGCGCGATGCGCCTCCTGATCGCGGTGCTTCGCGATTCCGAAGACTGGGCGGCGGGAGCCGCAAGGACGCGCGCCGCCGCGGCGGCGGACCCGGCGAGCCCCGAGTGGGAGGCGACGTCCGCCGAGTTCCAGTACCGCTCCGGAGACAAGGCCGGCGCGATCGCGGCGTTCGACAGGATGGCGGCTTCGCCCGAGCTCGAGCGCGTCATGGCGGCCGCCGACGCGACGGCCCGCCTGAAAGACTACCCGGCGGCGGCACGGATCGCGCGAGACGCCTCCAGGCGATTTCCGGAGAGCACGGAGGTCCTGTTCCGGCTCGCGTCGAGCCTCGAGCGGGCCGGATCTCCCGCCGAGGCGGAGAAGCTTTTCCTGCGCCTCCTCGACCGGAAGCCGAACGACGCGGCCACTCTGAACTACCTCGGGTACATGTGGGCGGATCGGGGAGAGCACCTCGAGAAGGCCCGCGACTTCCTCCAGCGGGCGGTGGCCCGGGAGCCCCGCAACGGCGCCTATCGGGATTCTCTCGGTTGGGCGGATTTCCGCATGGGAAATCTTCCGGCGGCAGAAAAGAACCTGCACGAAGCGCAGCGGCGTGAACCCGACGACCCGACGATCGAGGAGCATCTCGGCGACCTCGCGGACCGGCAGGGCCGCGTCGAGCAGGCCCTCCAGCACTGGGAACGGGCGCTCACCTTGAAGCCCGACGAGCCCGAGAAGATCCGGGAGAAAGTGAAACGGGCGCGTCAGAAGTCGGCGGCCACTCGCTAGAGCGAGGCTCGCCGCTCGTTGCCCGGCCCGCGATAAAACGTGCGGCGCGCGGAACCGTCCCCGCTCTTCTCGCCACGTTCCTCGCGGCCCTCGTCGGTTGCGCGACGCAGCGCGCCGCCAGCCGGAGCTTTTCCCCGGCGGGGCCGGACGAGGCCGCGCGGGCCCTCGCGGCCTGGCGCGCCGCGGTCGAGAGAGGCGAGAGCCTTCCTGCCTCACGGCTGCTCTACGACGCGAAGATCCGCCGCGGGATCGCGTCTCTTTCCGGGACTCTCGCGCTGTCGACGCGCGAGCCCGTTCGCGGGACACTAACCGGACCGTTCGGTTCGACGCTCGCCGTGTACGAAAACGGTGCCCTTCAGGGAGACAGCTTTCCGCCGGTCGTCATCGAGGCCGCGCCGCTTCTCTCGCTCCTCGCCGGGGTGTGGAACGCTCCGGGAGCGCAGGTGCGCGGCATCGACGGCGGCGACGCGCTCCTCGTGTGGCCGGCGCCGTCCGAGGCGGAAGGAGTGCTCGACGTCGCGGGACGCCGCTTCCGGTCGCTGCGGATCGTCCGGGACGACCACTCCTACGAGGCCGCGTACTCGTGGGGAGCGGATCCGTGGCCCGTGCGGGTCGACCTCGAGGATCTCGCGACCTCCAACCGCCTCCAGCTGAACCTGCAGGCGCGGGAGCCTCTCTGAAGCTTCGCGGCGAGGCCCCCGCCAAGATCAACCGCGAGCTCCAGGTCGGAGGACGACGCCCCGACGGATTCCACGAGATCCTCTCCCGATTCTCCTCGATCGATCTCACCGACGAGATCGAAGTGGAGGACGCGAGCACGCTCGAGCTGGTCTGCGAGGGCAGACCGGTGGTCGCCGACGAGACCAACCTCGTTCTCCGGGCCGCCCGCGCTCTTGCCGCAGAGATCGGCATCGAGCCGCGCGCGCGGATCCGGCTCGTGAAACGGATTCCAGTCGGAGCGGGGCTTGGCGGCGGAAGCTCCGACGCGGCGGAGGCGCTTCGGCTGCTGGGAACTCTCTGGCGCGCGGGTCTTTCCGACACCGACCTCGCCGCGCTCGCCCCCGCGCTCGGCAGCGACGTGCCGTATTTTCTCTGGGGCGGGGAGGCGGACGTCTCCGGAAGGGGAGAGAGGGTCTCTCCGCGCGAAGATGCTCCGCCCGCGGAGCTCCTGCTTTTGATCCCGCCGTTTCCCGTCTCGACCCGCGAGGCGTTCGAGGCGCACGCGAGAAGGACGAGCAGGCGGGCGCGCCTCCCCGAGAGTCTCGAGATCGAAAGATCCGGCGCGTTCCTGGGACCCAATGGGCTGGCATTGGCCGTGCTAGAGATCAGCCCGATGAAGCCCTATCTCGAATCCGCCGCGGAAGCGGCCGCGGAGTCGGCCATGTCCGGCTCCGGATCGTCGGTCGTGCTCTTCGGCGCGCGGGATTGGGCGGCGAGTTGGCTCACCGAACGGCACCCTGAGGCGAGCGTCGTTCCGACCCGGACTCTCGGACGGGAGGAGTACCGCGCTCGGACCTCGCCACCCGGAGGTTCGCAATGGACATCACCCAGGTAAAGGTCTTTCCGGTCGACGAGGAAAAGCTCAAGGCGTACGTCTCGATCGTCCTCGATGACTGCTTTCTCGTCTCGGATCTCAAGGTCATCCATGGTCCGAACGGCCTGTTCATCTCCATGCCCTCGAAGCGCAAGAAGAACGGGGAGTTCAAGGACATCGCGCACCCCCTGAACCGCGAGACGCGGGAACGGATGGAGCGTCGGATCCTCGAGGAGTACGAGCGAGCCCGGCAGAGCGTCCCGGTCGCGGCGGCGCCGGAGGGGCGGACGGAGGACTACGCCGAGGCCAACTCCGCCGCGTTCTCGCAGACACGAACGTCGCCTGCGCTGCGCTAGCGCTTCGCTCCGGCTCCCGCCGCGTGAGCCTCCTCCCTCCCTTCGGTCGGGAGACTACTCACGCGGCGAGCTGATGAACCCTTTCGGCCAGAACTCAATCGGTTTCGAAAACCTTGTAGTAGACCGCGCCCCACGAAATGATCCAGGTGTCGCGGAACGGGCGGTAGTGGGATGGGCCGCCGTAGAC